>JAFIFV010000019.1 GCA_020831845.1 Ectothiorhodospiraceae bacterium | reverse complement strand
CCGCCCACTTGCGCCCCCGCCCCGGCGCCGTCAAGCACCCGACTACCGGCGCGGATCATCCTCGGGATTGACGTACTCGATGCCCCATGGCCCGACCCCATGCAACTGGATGACGGTGTCGGTTTCGGCGTAGCCGAACATGGGCGCCCCGGGCGGCATGATGGCAACCCCGCCCGGGGGAAGCGTCCTGGTGGCATCGGCGTCGAACTCGCTTCCGTGCGCGAAATGCAGTTCGCCGGAGATAACCGTCACACGCTCATAGGCCGGATGATGGTGCGGCTCGATACGGTAGCCCGCCGGCAGTTTCAGCCGGAACGTGAACGGCTCCTCCTGGCTCAGGTCACCCTCGATCACGGCAATGCGCGCGGGCTCGGCCATGGATGCCACCGGCCCCCATTCGAGGGCATCCGGAGTGATCATCAGATGACCGTCTCCGCGATAGGTGTCCGCCTGCGCGGTGGTGGCCATGACGCTGGCGGCCAGCAGCATGGCACCGGCAACGATGGAGTAGTCTTGCCTGCTCATGATTGTCTCCTCGCGTTGTTGTCCTGTGATCCAGCCTCGTTCAGGAGCGGGCCGGTTCAGTCCTTCACCGCCAGCAGCGAAATGCTCTTGACGCCAAAGGTCCGGCTCGCGCCCTGGGCGGAATCGGTGAGGAATCGGTATTGATGGTTTTCCCGGATCTGCGTGATGCGCAGACCGGCGGCGGTGATGGCCTGCTGGTAGGCCTCGCGCTGCATGGCGCCGCCGATACAGGCGGCCCAGAGCGTGGCATCGCAGGTCACCGTCTCGGGCAGTTGTTTCGCCGTGACGATGTCGGAAAGCGCAAGCCTGCCACCAGGGCGCAGCGCGCGTGCCGCACTCCGGAACACACGCTCCTTGTCGGCGGAGAGATTGACCACGCCGTTGCTGATCACGACATCCACGCTGGATTCACCGATGGGCGGTTGTTCGATGTAGCCATCGCGAATCTCCACGTTGCGGAAACCGGCTTCGGCGGCCAGCCGGCGCGCCTTGTCCCGCTGCGCCTCGGTCATGTCGATGCCGATCACTCGCCCGTCCGGACCGGCCTTCAGCGCCGCAATGAACGCATCCATGCCGGAACCGCTTCCCAGGTCCACCACAACATCACCCGGTTCGATCCCCGCCAGGTCCAGGTGGTAGCCCACGCCCGCGAATGACTGCACCGACTCCGCCGGTATGCGGTCCAGATCGGTGGGTTCGTACCCAAGACGCTCGGCCAGCGCCCGCCCCATCTCGAAATGGAAATCGGCCTCGGGGGTGTCGGCAACCTGGCTGTACATGTCCTTGACCTTGCTCTCCAGGGCCTGGCGATCCACCTCTGTGTGCGTTGCTGTCGTTTCCATGATTACGTCCTCCAGTCTGATGAACCCACCGCAACAGGCGGCAGGTGTCGCAAGGACGCATGACCCTGCGAAAGTGTTCCCACTCGCGGCAACTGATTGGTTGGCTAAGCTTTTGGGAGAAACCGGCCGACCAGGCGGATAAACACAGTGTCCGGCAAAGCCTCACGTCGCATCGGCAAGCAGGATCAGGCGGAACGCAAGCAGCGTTTCGAGGAAGAGGTGCTGCGCCTGATGGACCGCCTGTACGGCACGGCGCTGCGCCTTACCCGGAATACCGACGATGCGGAGGACATCGTCGCGGAGGCGGTGAGCAAGGCCTGGTCGCGGCTGGACGAGCTGGATGACCTGGACTGCCTCCCCGGCTGGCTGTTCCGTATTCTGAACAACGTCTTCGTCAGTGAGTGGCGCAAGCGGCAGACCCGGCAGCGCTACTGGGAGGATGCGAAGCAGGCTGGCGATATCGACGCTCCCGAAGACTTCTCGCTGTTCCAGAAACTGCACCAGCCATTCCTGTTATGGTGGGGGACACCGGAAGACGCCTTCGTGAACGACCTGCTGCACGAGGACATCCAGCGCGCGCTGGATTCGCTGCCGGACGAATACCGCGTGGTCATTGTGCTGGTGGAAGTCCAGGGCTATACCTACAGCGAGGCTTCCAGACTGCTCGAGGTACCCACAGGGACGATACGATCCCGGCTCAGCCGAGCCAGATCGTTGCTGCAGAAGGCCCTGTGGACGCAGGCCTGTGCGGCCGGCCTGCGATCGGAACCCGGCGACTCCGGTCATGACAACGGAGCTGGCAAGTGACAGAACGAGAACTGAGTTGTGAAGAGGTGCTCGAGCAGCTGTTCACCTATCTGGATGGCGAAATCGATGCGGCCGGCAGTGCCGACATCGACCGCCATCTGGAGCGCTGCAGGGATTGCTATACCCGCGCCGAATTCGAAAAGAAGCTGCGACTGAAAACTGAACAGGCGGGCGGTTTCGCCCCGGCCCCCGAGCGGCTGCGGGCACGCATCCGGGGATTGCTGGACCGATACTGATCACGCAAGCCCCCAACAATTCCCGCATCTGCGTATCCGCCCTCTTTTGAAGCCGGCCATGTCGCCGGCACCTCGGGAAACGCCAGGGGGCTACGCATGGTTGCCATTCTCGGATACTCGCGCCAGCAGATCACACAGGCGGTGCAGCAGATGTATACCGCCGTGGCCCGCAATCCGGACAGCGACTTCCATTTCCCTGTCGGCTCCGATGCGTGCAGCCTGCTGGGCTACCCGCGTGAGGAACTCGAGCAACTGCCGCCCGCTGCGCGGGACGCCTTCGCCGGTGTCGGCTACCCTCACCGGTGCAAGGCGGTCCGGGCCGGCGACACGGTATTGGATCTGGGCGCCGGTGCCGGGGTGGACAGCGTGCTGGCCAGCCAGCAGGTAGGTGACGAGGGACATGTGATCGCCCTCGACCTCACCCCCGCTATGACGCACAGGTTGCAACGCTGTGCCGAGCAGGCGGGCTGCAGCAATGTTTCCGTGCTACAGGGCTCCGCGGAAGCGTTGCCGCTGGCCGACGCTTCCATCGACAGCGTCACCAGCAACGGTGTACTTAACCTTGTGCCGGACAAGCGCAAGGCCGTCCGGGAGCTGTTTCGCGTCCTGCGGCCGGGGGGACGCGTCCAGATCGCGGATGTGGTGATCCGCAGGCCGGTCACGGTGGACTGTCACTCGGACCCCAGGCTCTGGGTGGAATGCGTCGTTGGCGCCACCGTGGACGACAACTTTCTTGCCCTGTTCCGCGAAGCCGGTTTCGAGGACGTCGAACTGGTCCACAGCCACGACTACTTCGCCCACAGCCCCAGCCGGCAGACCCGGGAAGTGGCGGAAGGTTTCGGCGCCCGCTCCATCGAGCTGCGCATGCGGCGAGGCGAGGCCAACCCACCGCTGCCCATCCGCCTCTGGCGCCGCTGGAACCCCCGCCGCCTCTTCACCAGCCTCTGGCGTCGGGGCTGGCTGGGCTGTGCGGCGCTGATAGCTGCGCTGCTGGCCTGCTATGGCACCCTGGCAGCCGTTGCGCTGCTCGCGATGATGGGCATCGGCACCATGTTGAACGAAACGCTCTGGGCGGGAAGCATCGCCCTGCTGTCTGTCGCGGCCACCGCCACCATCGTTGCGGGCCTCCGGCACCACGGCAATCCGGGTCCCCCGATTTGCTCCGTCATCGGCGCCGCGTTGATCGTCTACACCATGACTATCGACTACAGCCGTGTCATCGAAGGGGCCGGCTTCGTGCTGCTGGCAGCGGCAGTGGTCTGGGACATACTGGTGCGCCGCGGAACTCAGCGAAAGCTGCTGGGCCTGGACTCAAGCCCGGGGCATTAAGGAAGCGTGAATATTTCAGCGCTTCCTTAATGCCCCGGCTTGCGGCCGGTTTTCCCGGTTTCCGGGGCGATGGTTATTTCGGCGTCCGATTCGAACAGGCTGCGCAGCTCGTCGGAAGCCTCCCGCACGCTCTGGATCAGTTGTGTCTCGTTGCCGAAGTGTTCCATCTGCCGTTTCAGGGTCTGTTCATCGTGGGCGCGGAAGGCTGTCACGATCCTGTCCGCCTGTTTCCTCGGGACATCCAGCGCGCACAGCACGTTACGGGTGAGCTCCAGACTGGAGAACAGCAGTTCCCTGATGACTACGTGTACACCTGCGCGCATTAGCAGATGCGCGTGATGACGGCTGCGCGCCCGGGCATAGATTCTCAACTCCGGGAACCCCTCCCGTACACGCTCCACGACCCGCAGTGAGGCTTCGACATCACCAATGGCCAGAACCATCACGCGGGCCTGACTGACGCCTGCCGCTTCCAGCAGATCAATACGGCCGGCGTCGCCGAAATAGACCTTGTTACCGTAGCGGCGCACGAAGTCCACCTGTTCGGGATTGGCATCCAGCACGGTGTAGCGTATGCCCAGCCCCTGCAGCACGCGCCCCACCACCTGGCCGAAGCGGCCGAAACCCACGATGATCACCTGCGGTTCGTCGTTGCCCGGGGTATCGAACGGGCGGGCTCGCACCCTGGGCGGTTCCAGCCACGGTCGAACCGTGCGCGACCAGAGCAGGAACAACACTGGCGTGGTGGCCATGGAAAGCGAGATCACCAGTATCAGCAGGTCCACCAGGTTCGGGCCCAGCAACTGGGCACCAAGCGCGGCTGTCAGCAACACGAAGGCGAACTCGCCGCCCTGTGACAACAACAGGCCCACTTCGCCCGCCTCTCGCCAGCGCAGGCCGTACATGCGCGCCGCCACGACCACGGTCAGCCACTTGAACAGCAGCAAGCCAAGCACCAACCCCAGGACCAGCAGCGGCGCCTGGAGCAGCAACCCGATCTGCGTGGTCATGCCCACGGCCATGAAGAACAGGCCAAGCAGCAAGCCCTTGAACGGTTCGATGTCGGCTTCGATGTTGTGGCGGTATTCGGAATCGGCCAGCAGCATGCCGGCGATGAAGGCACCCAGGGCCGTGGAAAGACCAGCGAAATCCATCAGCAGTGCGGCACCGATCACCACCATGAGCGCCGTACCCGCGAACACCTCGCGGCTGCCGGTACCGGCGGAGAAACGGAACAGCGGTCGCAACAAATGGCGGCCGCCGATGATCAGGACCAGGAAGGAACCCACCGCGATGGCCACTTCCAGCAGCATCTGCCCCGGGTTTTCGGTAAACAGCGACCCGGCAGCAATAATGGGGATTGCGGCCAGCACCGGGATAGCGGCCAGGTCCTGGAACAGCAGCAGCGCAAAGGCGTGGCGGCCATGGCCAGTCTGCAGTTCTTTCTTCTCGGCAAGCAGTTGCAGCACCAGCGGCGTGGAACACAGGCCGAGACTGAACCCCACCACCAGCGCAGCCGTCAGCGGCAGGCCGAACAGCAACGCCACCCCGGAGAGCACTGCCGTGGTCACGGCCACCTGCAGGGAGCCCAGGCCGAAGATGGGCTTGCGCATGGCGCGTAACCGGGAAGGCTGCAGTTCCAGGCCGATCACGAACAGCAAAAGGACGATGCCCACCTGGGCGAACTGCAGCACTTCCTGCGGCCCTGGCACCAGCCCCAACACGGAGGGGCCGATCACCACTCCGGCGGCGAGATATCCCAGCACCTCCCCGAATCCGATGCGCTTGAACAGTGGCACGATCAGTACCGCGGCCACCAGAAAGATCATGATGTTCAGGAAGAAATCTGTCGCCATGCCCCCGATTCCCGCAACGGTCCGCCGATACCTCTTTCAGGAAGCGCTGACCAATCCCGCTCGCGTATGACCGCGCGATGGGTCAACCGGCCATCGCGATGCGGTTACGCCCTTCCTGCTTGGCGCGGTACAGGTTCTGATCCACCTGGCGAATGAACTCCAGTGGCGCGTCTGTCTTCGACGGGGTGATCGTCCCCACGCCCAGACTTATTGTCAGTAGTTGGCTCACGCTGGATTTCACGTGCGGAATCTGTTCCTTGAAGATCACGCTACGGCAACGCTCTGCGACGGTCATGGCCGCCTCCGCGTCTGTTTCAGGCAGTATCAGAACGAATTCCTCGCCGCCGAACCTTGCCAGAAAGTCACGGGACCGCGTGGCCGCGGAAGCCAGTGCCTGTCCCACGCGACGCAGGCAATCGTCGCCCTGCAGGTGGCCGTAACAGTCGTTGTATTCCTTGAAATAATCGATATCCACCAGCACGACAGACAGCGGCTGGCGGTTACGGCCGGCCTTCTCCCACTCCAGTTCAAGCACGGAGTCGAACATCCGCCTGTTGGGAACGCCGGTCAGTCCGTCCTTGAACGACAGCTCCTCCAGTTCCTTCTGCAGCGATATCAGCTTCTCCTCGGTCTTCTTGCGTTCACTGATATCGAACATGAAGCCCACGAGCGCCTCGACCTCTCCACCCCCCTTGCGAATCACGTGCACCACGTCGCGAATCCAGACGTAATCCCCGTTCTTCGTCAGTGCCCGGTAATCCGCCTCGTGGTCCGTTCCGGACTGGGATTGGGAAACGCAGTAGTTCACCACCCATTCACGGTCTTCCGGGTGCATGCGCTCCGCCCAGTCATCCACGCTGACCCAACTGGAAGGCGGCCACCCCAGCAGCTGTTCGATCTGGGGACCGATGTAGGCGAACCGCATGGTATTCCAGTCGATTTTCCAGGGAATGGCGCGGGTCGACTCCAGCAGAGTCCGGTACACGGCGCTGTCGGCGTCCGTGCCTGTCTCAGATTCGTTCATGGCTGTCGATCCGGAAGAAAGCAAGGCAGAGTAGTCTATCGATAATTTCGCATCTGCGACCGAAATACTGCAGACCAGTCTGCAATTTCATCTCCCAGCTCGCGCAACCCCTGCG
>JAFIFV010000073.1 GCA_020831845.1 Ectothiorhodospiraceae bacterium | reverse complement strand
TGCTGGATCGTCGGCCGCTGCGCAGGACCCTGCGTGCCCTTGGTCTTGGCGTGCCCGCGCTGCGACGCCAGGCGGTGCTGGAGACGGGCGCGCTCGGGCTGGCCACCGCGCTGGTGGCCGTGCCATTGGGGATGGTGCTGGCGGGCCTGCTGGTGTTTGTGATCAACCGTCGGGCGTTCGGCTGGTCGATGCAGTTCGAGATCCTGGCCTGGCCGCTGGTGCAGGGGGCGGTGCTCGCCGTGGCGACTGCGCTGGTTGCCGGCGCGCTGGCAGCCGCGTCCATCCGCGCTGCGCCAGGCCGGGCGCAGGTGCCGGCCGGGTCGCGCCCGACGCTGGTGGGGTTGGTGATACTCCTCGCCGGCGTCGGGCTGGCAGGCTGCAGCCCCAGCGACCCCGCGGGCGAGCCGGAGGCGCTGAACGTGGCCGGGTTGCTTGCGGGGGACGCGGGTACAGAGGCTCATGCGCTGGTCACCGGTCCCCGCCCGTTCGTGTTTCCCGATGATCACGGCGAGCATCCCGACTATCGTCTCGAGTGGTGGTACCTGACAGGTGTGCTGCGCGATGCCCAGGACCGGCGTTTCGGCATGCAGTACACCCAGTTTCGGTGTTCATTGCGCCCGCCTCCGGAAGATCTGCCGGAGACGGTGTCGGCAGGAGACTGGGAGAGCCGCCAGGTTTACATGGCTCACCTCGCGCTCACCCATGTCGAGGCCGGCGAGCATCGCCATGCGGAGCGCTTTGCGCGACCCGGTGGCGGGCTTGCCGGCGTGCGGGCCGCGCCGTTCAACGCCTGGATCCAGGACTGGGCCCTGGTCAGCACCGGGGAGGAGTTTCTGCCGCTGGCACTGACTGCCGCCGGCGAGGATTTTGCCCTGCGCCTGGACTTCGCCCCCGGGCGGGGGCCGGTGCTGCACGGGGATGCCGGCTACAGCCGCAAGGGCCGCGATCCTGGCAATGCCAGCCACTATTTCAGTTTCACCCGGCTGCCGACGACCGGCGAGCTGTACTGGGATGACGAGCGCATCGAGGTCAGCGGTCTCTCGTGGATGGACCGCGAATGGGGCAGCAGCGTACTCGATCCCGATGTCGTCGGCTGGGACTGGCTGTCTCTGAGCCTGGTCGATGGCCGTGATCTGATGCTGTTCCAGCTGCGTGAGGCCGACGGTGGGACCGCACCGTTCAGCGCGGGCACGGTGGTGAATCCCGATGGGCGTCTGGCGCGTAAACAGCTTGGAGATTTCGAAATGACGCCGGTCGAGCACTGGACCAGTCCGGTGACGGGCAGTCGCTACCCGGTGGCGTGGCAGGTCGCGGTGCCCGGCGCGGACCTCGAGTTCCGACTCAGCGCCGTCCTGCCAGACCAAGAGATGCGCACCCGGGTGCGGTACTGGGAAGGCCTGGTGGAGGCCCTGGATGATCAGGGGAATCGGCTCGGGGAAGGTTACCTCGAGATGACCGGCTATTGATGTACAGCTTTTGTATATTTAAATATTGTGCAAAAGATTGACAAAACTGTTTTCGACCATTAACCTTCAACCTGTCGTCGGCCATGTCCCACTCCCCACGTTGGACGACGACTTGGTCCTTCTGACCCACCGACAGCACGGACGCTGTTCCAGAAGGGCTTGCATGCGAAAGGATTCGCGTGCCGTTGCGGCCAGCCCATGTGAGCGCCACCGCTTCTGGCGGTGAGGGCTTAGGCCACAAGACAGGGCGGGGTTCATCCCCCGCCCTTTTTTTTACCTGCCAGCAGTCGGCGGCCACAGACTGCACAGCACGCCACCGCAGGCGGCTTCGCGCCCGTTACACTTCGCACCTGGCATGCCACGAGGATCGGTATGAAAACCGTCTTGTTGATTGTCGCGGCCGTGGTTGCGGTCGCACTGCTGGTCACCCTGGCCTGGGCCTGGACGCCGGACCGTGCGCTCGATGAGCTGAAGGCCCGCTACGCTAACGGCCCCGATGATTTCCGCGACATTGCGGGGACCCGCATACACCTGCGCGACGAGGGGCCGCGTGATGCGCCGGCGGTCATCCTGTTACATGGCTTTGGCGCCAGCCTGCACACCTGGGAACCGTGGGCGGCGTCGCTTGCCGACCAGTTCCGCGTGATCACGCTGGATCTTCCGGGGGGCGGACTGTCCGGGCCGGATCCGAACGGCGATTACAGCGATGCACGCAGTATGGAGATTCTTGCCACCCTGATGGACGAGCTTGGGCTCGCCCAGGCCAGTCTGGTCGGGAATTCCATGGGCGGGCGTATTGCCTGGCGCTTCGCTGCGGAGTTTCCCGAGCGCGTCGAGCGTTTGGTCCTGATCGCCCCGGACGGTTTCGCCAGCCCCGGGTTCGAGTACGGCGTGGCCCCGGAAGTCCCGGCGGTGTTGCGGCTGATGCGCCACGCCCTGCCGCGCTCGGTGCTGCGCATGAACCTGCAGGCGGCCTACGCCGACCCTGGCGCGCTGTCCGCACCGGTGGTGCGGCGCTACCATGACCTGATGCTCGCACCTGGAAACCGCGACGCCCTGCTGGATCGCATGGCCCAGGTGATGTTGGAGCCGCCGGAGCCTCTGCTGGCGCGTATTGA
>JAFIFV010000157.1 GCA_020831845.1 Ectothiorhodospiraceae bacterium | reverse complement strand
GGGGGGGGGGGGTGGGGTCCGCCCCCGCCGGCTGTGGACAACGGCCCGGGGCAGGGAAGCCGGGCCATAACGTGATTCCGGGAGTATGAAGCAATGGCTAGCATCCTGATGCGCGACCTGGCGGCAGCCGGGGAACTCGACCGAAGGGCAACCCTGTCTGTGAGAGGCGGTGCGCTCGTTCAATATGTGACGCCCTACCTGACCTCGATGGATCTGTCGAAGATCAATACGCAGGTTCAGGTGGCGGTGGTGAACAACATCGCCGTCGCACCGCTGGGCGGCGTCGGTGCCTTCGATCTCACGGGTGGTGTCGGCCAGGCACAGCTGGCTTGACAGCCGTACGCCGCTCCACCCAATGACGGCGGAGGTCTTCGGGCTTCCGCCGTCATTTTTTTGCACCCCCAGGACGGCAACGCTGTTGGCTGAGGTCAACCAGTCGCCAGCCATGTTGTTGGCTGCTCAAGAACATCGGGATTTGCGAGAGCCGCCGATCACAGTGCGAAGCCCTGGTTATTTATTTTATAAACAGTCGGTTAGATCGTTTTTCAGGGTATCGGTCGGGGTTGGCACGTGTGCTGCAATCTCCTGTCCGAAAGCGTGATCGCGGGGCGCGATCTTCCAGGCCCGACGTCGACGGCGCCCCCGATTCAGCCCAAGCCTGATCCACGGAGAACAACCATGGCCAGCATCGCAATGCGTGACCTGAACACCACGCCATCGCAATCCAGGAACGCCGCGCCGCAGGCGCGTGGTGGCTCCGGTGCCTTGCAGGGAGCCTACCGGATGGGGATGCGCCTTGGGCATCGACGCATGCTCAGCCGCTGGCTGTCATCACAGCCTTTCGTATTCGCCCAGCAGACCGCAGTCGCGGTCAACGCGCCCGATTATCAGTACGCATTCGTTCAACAGACCGCTTACGCGTTCGGTGCCAACGCGTCAATCACCCAGGTGGCGAACATCTTTCAGGGAGCACTGTTCGGGGGTAACCAGAATGCCCACTGAGCCGGGAACGTGCCGGAGACCCGCATTGACACCTGACCGGCATGGGTCAGACTTCAAAAGAGCCTGTCTACAATCCGTAGTTGCAAGGTGTGCGGCGCTCCTGTCTTTCCGGGAGCACCCCGGGTGCCAAGCGATGGGATCCTCCTGGAGGGGGGTCGTCATGCGTCAGGGGGAAGACAAGCCCACTTGGCATTTTTCGTCCGGCAGCCCGCAAGGGCGGGGCGAAGGGGTGTTGTTGCGCCGGCTTTTCCCGCTGCTGGCGGCGACCGCCCTGCTGGCGTTGAGCGCCTGCTCAGGAGTCGGCGGCCCGGAATACCAGCGCCCGGACGTTCCCGAAAAGGGCAGCTGGTCGGATTATTCTCATGACGGCCTATCGGCAACGGAGGCGATCCACCCGGAGTGGTGGGAAGGCTTCGGAGACCCTTACTTGAATGAACTGGTCGAGTTGGCCATCGACCAGGGTACCGATCTGCGCATTCTTGCCGCGCGTGTGGAGGAGGCCAGAGCGGTGGCCGGTCTGCGTCGTGCCGCCACCCTGCCGACGCTGACCGCGACCACGGACGCTGCAGTGATCCGCTCGCGCCCCGAAGTCCTTCCCGGCACTTTTGCCGACCCGCTGACCACCCGGCAGTACGGTGCCCAGGCCGCGCTGAACTGGGAGATTGACGTCTGGGGCAAGTTGCGACGCGGGGTCCGGGCGCAGGAGGCGGCGTACCAGGCATCCGAAGCGGACTGGCGCGCAGGGTATCTCACGCTGGTCTCGGAGGTGGCTAACACGTACTTCCTGATTCGACAGCTCGACGAGCAACATCTGAGACAGCAGACGGCGCTGGACAAGAACCGGCAGATACTCACCATCTATGAAGCACAACTGACTAGCGGCATCGCGCCCCGCACGCGCGTTCTGCAGCAGCGCGCCGAGGTGAGCAGCCTGCAGCAGCAGATACTGGACCTGCGCCGGCAGCGGGATATCGCTCAGAATCAGCTCGCCACGCTGCTGGGGATTCCTGCCGGCGAACTGGAGGTGCCCGTTGTTGCCCTGCGGGACACGGTGGATGCGCTGGAGGTACCGGTGGGCCTGCCCTCGGACCTGCTCTCACGGCGGCCAGACATCATTGCTGCCGAATTTCGGGTACTGGAGGCGCACGAACTGGTTGGCGAGGCCCGACTGGCCCGGCTGCCCTCGTTCAGCCTGACCGCCATCGGTGGCCTGGCCAGCGGCGTGTTGTCCACCCTGCTTCAGGGATACAGCTTTGGCTTGGCACCCAGCATCGATATTCCCATCTTCGATCCCGCCACGCGGGTGCAGCGCGATGTCAGGGGGGCCCAGGCCACGGTGGCGGAAGAGCAGTACCGCAGGACGGTGCTGACCGCTTTCGAAGAGGTGGAAAATGCTTTGGTGAGCGTGGCGTACCGCAAGCAGCAGCGGGAAGAGGCCCTGCTCCAGCTTGAGGATCTCCGTGAGGTCAATGCGCAGGTTCACGCCCAGCTCCTCATGGGATTGGTGTCTCAGCTCGAGGTATTCGAATCGGAGAGAACACTACTCGCCGCGGAGCTGCAATTGCTCGCGCTGCATCAGCAGCTCCTGAGTGACACAGTGACGTTGTACAAGGCACTGGGCGGAGGATGGCCGCTTCAGGTCGTATATCACTCCGGCTGACCATAGGCGGTGTGCATGCGTATCGTGCTGGAGCCGATGTCCCATCCGGAGGTTGGGGTCATCAACGTCACGGACGATATCTGTTCCATCGGGCGTGACGAGGCTCCCTTCGTTGCCTTGCCCGAACATCTGCGCGCGGGACTTTCGGTGCGCCATGCGAAAGTCTTCCGGCAGGGGGCGGTGGCATACATCGTAGAGCTCGGGAGTTTGGGCGGCGTAACGGTCAACGGGCAGCCGGTTGGCAAGGGAGCGCGAGAACTCCGCCACGGCGACGAGTTGTGCATCGCTCCGAGCGTCTGTTTTGTTGTTCGCATGACGGCGACCGCGCCCCAGGACGAGCCCGCGCCGTCCCGCCTGTTCACCCTGCTGCCTCAGGACGAGGAGGGCGAGCCGATCGAGGTGCAGGGCCTGCCGCTGTTGATCGGCAAGCAGAGCGGCCCGCTCGCGTATATTGTGGGGCGACGGCCCGCCGTCGCAGCCTACCTCTCACGCCGGCATGCACTGATTTATCTGCGACAGGGCATACCTCATATCGAGGACCTGGGCAGCACCAACGGCACATACGTGGATGGACGCCGGATCGGCGAGCAGGCGGTGGCCCTGCAGCATGGCTCCACGGTGGCCTTTGGTGGAGACGAGTTCGCGTTCCGGGTCGATCTGGCGCAACAGCCCTCACATGAAGCAGCCAGGGAACCCGGCACCATCTTGATCTCCGCGCCGGATTCCTTTCTGGACGCATTCTGTGCACCGATGGGCGACGCCGATGACGGCGGCGACCCAGGTAAAGGGGGCGAACGCCAGCACAGAGCGAAAAGCGGCGCAGGGGCTCAGCCAAAGTCCAGACGGTCCTTGTTGCGGCGAACGTGGATTCTTGTCGGCGAGGTACGGAACGCGCTTGCAGGGGACGACATCGCGCAACGGCGTCATCGAATCCGGCTGTGGGTTGTGGCGGGGGTGGCGATAGTCATGGTCGCCGTGCCCTTGGCCATGTATGTGACTGGCGGCACGGAGCGCCAGATCCGCAAGCTCATGGCGGAAGAGCGTTACGCGGAAAGCGCGGCACTGGCGAGCAGCCATCTGAAGAACAGTCCCGGAGCTGAAAACGTCCGCTTGCTGGGCACCGAATCCCTGGTCAGGTCCGTGGCGCCGCAATGGGTGCAATCCATGCAGGCAGGCGACCGCGATGCCGCCGAGAAGGTGCTCGCGCAGGCGCAGGAGCAAAGCGAGTTCAACCAGGACGGGCTGCGCGCGCTGGCGCTGCTGGAATGGATGGCGCGCGTGGATGCGTTCACTCGGGACCGAGGCGGTCGAGGTGCTCCGCTGGAGATCTTCAGGCACGAGAACGAAGTCTCCGATCTCTTGCAGTGGTGGGAAGAGGATTCACGCGGCCATCGCAACCTGCTGAATCGAGTGTTGAACTATGCTCCCGAGCTGCACCCGCTCGCGACCGAGTCCATGAGCCAGCTGGTCGCACTGCAGAACGAATCCTCCGTCTACCTGACCGCGATCACGGACTTGAGCCGCACGATCGTCAGCCGGTTGGGCAGTGACGCCGCCGGTGAACTCCGCACGGTGTTCGAGGATTTCGAGCGGCGCTATCACGCCGTGGCCGGCATGCAGCGTCTTTGGATGGACCTCGAGCGCTGGACCGCCATCCGGGACGCCGTGGAAGGGAGAGATCTGCCCTTGGCCGTGCGGCTGGCCAATCAGACCGAGTTTGAAACGCCGCCGTTTCGCGAGGCGGCGCGGTTGCACATCTGGCCCGAGCTGCCTCCCCCCGCCATTGTCGCCGAGTACGAGCGGGCGGTCAGCGCCTGGACGAACGGCGAATGGGCGACAGCGCTAGCGACACTGGAAGAGCTGATGGACCGGCCCTGGGGTGAGGTGGCACAACACAGGCTGGAGCGCTACCGGCGTGTGCTGGAGGAGCACCGGGCCCTGCTGGAGCTAAGCGAGGGTCCGGACTACGGCGAGAGACTGCTCGCGTTCTACGCGGAGTTGCATCCCGACGAGGATGCCAGGTTTCGCCAGGGCCTGGAGGAGGACTACCAGCGCCATCGTGAACTGGCGCTCGCGCAGGCTGGCGATACCTTTCGGCAGGCTTCCGACCGTTGGGTGGCCTATCGCCGTAACGGTGGCATCGACGGGCTGATGCGGCTGGAAGAGACGGTGTCCGACCTCTTTCGGGCGCAGAGTTCGCTGCTGTCCCGGGCTCTGTCCGACGCGGAGGAAGCCATGCACGTGTATCGGCTGTTGCGGATGGACACGCCGGTGCCGTTGCACCAGGTCCATGACGATATCGTCGCCGAGGTGCGGCGGCAGCGGCAGTGGCTGGAGGATATGCACATTGTGCTGGACAGCTCCCTGCTGGAGGCGAAGCTGGCACTGTTGCCTGCCTCGCGGGAGGTGGAACCATGAATGCGCCGGAGAAACCCGATCAGCGGTTGCAGCAGGCCCTGCAGGAACACAGCGCCGAAGGCATCGCGATCCTTGCCTCGGAGCCATCGCGACTCCAGCGTCACCTGATTCTGGTCATGTTCGGCCTGTTGTTGGCGGCGGTGGCCTGGTCCTTCATCGGCCGCGCCGATGTCACGGTGACAGCCGATGGCGTGCTCGGCCCGGCATCGGAAGAGCAACGGATCTACGCCCCGGTGGACGGTGAACTGGTGGAAGTCTTCATTGCCGAGGGCATGCCGATCTCCCGCGGTGACGTCCTGGCGCGTGTGAACGCGCTTAATGCGGTGGAGCTTGCCACCAGGGCTGTTGAAGCCCGGCTGAGGCTCGATGACGCCGAACGCCAGTACGCACTGCTGCCGACCCGGTTGCGCGTCATCGAGCAGCAACTTGAATTGCTGGAGGTGCGCAGCGAAGCGGCGCAGGTCGAGTACGAGAAAAGCATCAGCGAGGCGCTGGCGAAGCTGGCCGAGGAGCAACGGATACGCCTCCAGCAGGTGCGCGCCCGGCTGGAGGAGGCCAGAAACCAGATGGTTTTCGCCCGGGACGAGGCCCAGCGCTACCAGCGCCTGCATGAATCACCGGGCGGCGGCGGGCTGTCGCGCCAGCAGGTGGATGCACGGCGCCAGGAGTATCTGACGCTGCTCAGCGCCTACGAAATCGCCAGGACGGAGCTTGCGCAGTTCGAGGTTGACCTCGGCCGCGAGCACCAGCTGCACCAGACAGACATGCGGCAGAAACGTGCGGAACTGCTGAGGCTTCAAGCCGAGTCGGAGGAAAAACGGCTGGAACTCACCGCGCTTCAGGAGCAGGTGCAGGCGCAGCTGCGGATTGCGCGGGCGAGTTACGAAGGAGCGGCGCGTGTGACGTTCGACGACATCGATGCCGACAACTTTCTGCTTGTCCGCGCTCCTGCCTCGGGTGTGATCACCCGGCTGGATCTGGATCAGCCCGGCGACAAGGTGGGTGCGGCCACGCCCATCGCAAGCGTCACACCGGCTGGCTCGCGAACCGTTCTCAACGTATGGATCAACGAACGTGACCGTGCATTTCTGCGCGAGGGAATGCCGGTGAAGTTGAAGTTCGCAGCCTTCCCCTACCAGCGCTACGGCTTCATCGAAGGTCAGCTCGAATATATCGCTCCTTCCGCGAGAATGCGCTCCGATCAGCAGGGGCTCGCCTATCAGGGGCGAATCGCACTTCAGCGGGAGTCCTTTCCGGTGGGAGGGGAGGCGATTCCGTTGCGCTATGGCATGAGTGGCACGGCGGAGATTGCGGTGCGCAAGCGGCGGCTGATCGATCTGGCCCTGGACCCTTTACGCGAGGCGACCGCCTGGTAGGCGGGTGTCTGAAAATGACTGGCTAATACGATGCATGAGGAGACTGACAATGGATGTTGCGAGAGTGGATGACGAAGTCGTCACCGCCGAGGGGCTGGTGAAATGGCTGAAACTGCGTGGTTCATTCGACAGCCTGATTGAGGAACTGGTCAGCGAGAGGCTGACCGTGCATGCGGCCAGGCGGTCGGGGATCGAGATCTCCATTGAGGCTATCCAGGAGCGGTTCGACCAGATCCGGCGGGTCGAGGGACTGCATCGCGCCAAGGATGCGCAGGCGTTTCTGGAGCAACTCGGGGTCACCCTGGATGATTTCGAGGCCTATATCACCGATACGCTCTACAAGGAGCGGATGCTCGAGCACGTCCACCGTCGGGAGGCGCTGGACGAATACTTCCACCTGAATTCGCCGAAGTTCGAGGTGATCGAGATAAGCCATATTGTCGTCGATGCCGAGAACAAGGCCCGGGAGATCCTGTCGCTGGCGGAAGAGGAACCGGAAATGTTCCCGGATCTTGCGCGCGAGCACTCCCTGGACGAAGAAACCTGCGAGCAGGGTGGCCGCGTCGGTCGGGTGATGCGCGGCGAGCTTCAGCACCAGATCGAAGCCAAGATCTTCAATGCGGAAGTCGGTGAGTTGCTGGGGCCTTTTCAGACACCGGATGAGCTTTTCTATGAAATCTTCAAGGTCGATGCCAGGCATTCCGCTCGCCTCGATGGCGAGACGCTGCGCGAAGTCCGGCGGCTGGTCTATCAGGACTGGCTACAGGCTCGGGCGCAGGAGCACCGGCTCGAAGTGCTTTAAGGAAGCGCTGAAGTATTCACGCTGCCGCGTTACGGCCAGATTTTTCCCGATGCCAGGCGCGGTGCGCAGCGCCGTGGTCGTTCCACGGTCAAGCGCCGCAACGACGCAGCGCGAAAACTCTGACCGTAACCCCTCGGGGCTCGGCCGGTTTTCGCCCGTGGCGTTGTCGCAAGCCACCACAGGTGGAACCACGACCTGCGGCACCTTGCTCCTGGCCACGAACGAAAACCGGTCTCGAGCGCGACAGCGCGAATACTTCAGCGCTTCCTCAAGGGAGTAGACCATGAACGACGCGGTTTCCGTCAGCGAGTGTCTTGCCTCTGTGGAGTTTTTCTCCGCGCTGTCGGATGCCGAACGCGAAGAGCTGGCCCGTCTGGCGGAGGTTCACGTCTACGAGTTCGGAGATACGGTCTGCAAGGCGGGAGAACCCGGCAATGGCCTGTTCGTTATCAAGTCCGGGGCGGTGCGGGTATTCAGCGAAGACCGCGGCAAGGAAATCAGCATGGGCATCCGCAAGGAGGGGGAGGTGTTCGCTGAAGTCGGCGCCTTGCGGCCTTTCCACCACGACTCTTCCGTACGCGCGTCGTCCCGGACTGAACTGATCTTCATCCCCCGCACGGCCTTCGAGCCGGTTCTCCGCAGCAATCCCGGTGCCGAGACGTACATGGCCCACTACGCGGCCATCCAGGCCGCGGGGGGATTCGTCACCCGCCTGTTCGATCTGCGCCGCAAGGTGGATCAGGCGGAGCTGGAGGAGCTGATCCGAAGCATCGGCATCAAACGCGTCAAAAGCGGTCAGGTCATCGTGGAGCAGGGAACCCGGGACGACCAGCGCCTCTACGTGCTGCGTGCCGGCGCGGTGAGGCTGGAGCGCAACGAGGGTGGCCGGGAGTTTCCCCTGGGCACGATAAGGCAGGGGGATCTGTTCGGCGAGAAGGCCTGCCTGCACTACCAGGAGCAGTTCGCGCGGGCGGTGGCCGATACCGACGCCACGCTGATCGTGATCCCGCAGCGCGCCGTCCACTTTATTCTGGAACGCAACCCCAAGCTCAAGGAGGTGCTGGAAGAGCGGATCCAGTTCCGGGAGCGCGATTTCGCCCGGCAGAAGCGCCTGCTGGAGCGGCGGGGTCGCGGCATTCTGCTGGATCTCACAGGCAGGGCAGCACCGGGAGAGCGTATGCTGCGGCGCTTTCCGTTGGTGGAGCAGGCGGAGGAAATGGACTGCGGTGCGGCCTGCCTCGCCATGATTTGCCAGCATTACGGCATACCCATGACCCTGGGCAAGCTGCGTGAGCTGGCCAACGTCACTACCGAAGGCGCAACGCTGGACAGCCTGGCAAGGGTCGGCGAGTCGCTGGGCTTCACCACCCGTGCCGTGCGTTGCACCTACGAGGCCATGCTGGGCTTCGAGCTGCCATTCATCGTTCACTGGGAAGGCTACCACTACGTGGTGGTATACGGCCTCTCCCGGCACCAGGTCCGCGTGGCCGATCCGGCACTGGGGTTCCGCACTATGACGGTGGACGAATTCGAGCGCGGCTGGACCGGGGTTTGCCTGATGTTCTCGCCCGGTATCGACATGGTGGAGGTGGCCGCGGGGCGGTCGCCATGGGTGCGCTTCGTGGCCCTGCTGAAGCCGTACAAGGGCATAATGGGCTACATGATCATGGCCACGCTGGTGATCCAGCTGCTTGGCGTGGCGCCGCCGATCATCGTCCAGAACATTCTCGACCGGGTCATCGTGCACCACAGCGTCGAGCTGCTGTACGTGCTGATATTCGGGCTGATCATCACGCATCTGTTCACCCAGCTCACCAGTCTGATGCGCGCCTTTCTCTCCAGTTTTCTGCTGCGCAATCTGGACTTCGCGCTGATGTCGCGTTTCTTCCAGCACACCCTGTCGTTGCCGCTGTCCTTTTTCGTCACCCGCAAGGTGGGCGATATTTTCGCGCGCTTCCAGGAGAACATGACCATCCGGGCCTTTCTTACCGAGTCCACGATCAGCACGCTGCTTAACCTGGTCATGGTGTTCATCTATTTCACCGTGCTGTTCTGGTACAACGTGACCATGACGCTGCTGCTGATGGCGCTGGTCATCCCCATGCTGGTGCTCACCGTGGCCGTGACGCCGAAGCTCAAGGGGTATGCGCGCGAGAGCTTCTCGACCGGCACCGATGCCAACGCTGCGCTGATGGAGACGCTGTCCGCCGCGGAAACGGTCAAGGGCATGGGCATCGAGCGGCCGCTGCGGCTGAAATGGGAAAAGAAATATGCCAAGGCCCTGGACGTGGATTACCGCGCCCAGCGTTTCGGCGCCGTGGTCGGCATGACTGCGCAGTTGATGAACGCCACGGTCACGGTGGTCATCCTCTGGGTGGGGGCCAGCTTGGTGATGGCACAGGAGCTGACGGTTGGCCAGCTCATTGCTTTCAACATGCTCATGGGCAGTGTTATGGCGCCGTTGCTGGGCCTGGTCCACCTCTGGGATCAGTTGCACGAAGCCGGTGTGGCCATGGAGCGGCTCGGTGATGTTCTGGATCTCGCACCGGAGGAAAAGCCCCAGGATGCGCACGCACGCATCGTTATCCCCGACCTGCAGGGCGAGATCCGTTTCGAGGACGTCTATTTCCGCTACGGGGGCAAGGAAACGCAGTACGTGCTGGAGAACGTCAGCCTGTCCATCCAGCCCGGCGAACTGGTCGCCGTGGTTGGGCAGAGCGGGTCCGGGAAGACCACATTGTCCAAGCTGATAGTCGGTTTCTACCCACCCACCGAGGGTCGGATCTACATCGACGGCTACGATCTCGCTCAGGTGGACAAGCAGTACCTGCGGGCGCAGATCGGCTACGTGATGCAAAGCAACGTGCTGTTCTCGGGTACCATCGCCGACAACATCGCCATCGGCGAGGAGAATCCCGACCAGCGCCGCATCGTCGAGGTCGCCAAGCTGGCGGATGCGCACGGCTTCATCAGCAATTTTCCGCTGGGCTATCAGCAGATCGTGGGCGAACGCGGCATGGGGCTCTCCGGCGGGCAGGTCCAGCGCGTCTGTATAGCGCGGGCGCTGTATCACGACCCCAGGCTGCTGGTCTTCGACGAAGCCACCTCGGCGCTGGATACCCAGTCCGAAGGCAACATCCTTCGGAGCATGCGGGAGATTCTGAAGGGGCGCACCGCCGTCGTCATCGCACATCGCCTGAGCACGGTGGTGGAGGCGGACAAGATTCTCGTGCTCTACCAGGGGCGCCTGGTGGAAGAGGGGGCGCACCAGTATCTGGTGGATAAGCGGGGGATGTACTACCAACTGGTACAGAAACAGATGGCCGGGGCGCGATGAAACAGTTCACCTTCAAGCAACCCACAACGGCAGCCTACGGCGAGGTGCTGGAGCGGATCGAGATTCTGCGCTCGGCGCTGCGCTGGGCGCAGAAACTGGACCGGGCCGAAATCCAGAAACTCCTGAGGCAGTGCAACGGATTGCGCGACGACGTCATGATGCTCTCTCGCAAGGAGCGCGTCCTGGGTGTATCGGCAGAGGCAGGGACCGAGCCCGACGAAGTCGACCATTCCAAGGCCCCGCCTGGCGTGATGCAGCGACGCCAGGGGCTGATCGACCGGAGCTTTGTTTTCGAGGGCGTGTTCGGCGAGAACGCCGGCCTGCTGGAAGCATTGGAAGTGGCAGAGCGCGCCGCGCCGACCAGCCTGCCGGTGCTGATCGAGGGTGAAAGTGGCACCGGCAAGGAACTCATGGCCAAGGTCATTCACTCCAACGGCAGCCGTGCGGACGGGCCGTATGTGTCCGTGAACTGCGGCGCGATCCCGGAAAACCTGATCGAATCGGAGTTGTTCGGCCACCGGAAAGGCGCCTTCACCGGAGCGGCCAGCGATCGCCGCGGTCGGTTCGAGAGCGCGAACGGGGGAACCATTTTCCTGGACGAAATCGGCGAATTGCCGCTGCAGGGCCAGGTCAAGCTGTTGCGCGTGCTCCAGTCCCAGGAAATCCAGCGAGTCGGGTCGGACGAGCCGATAGCGGTGGATACGCGAATCGTGGCGGCCACGAACCGCAATCTGTTCGAGATGAGCCGGAAGGGCTCTTTCCGCGAGGATCTCTATTATCGCCTTAGCGTTATCCACGTGACCTTGCCGGCGCTTCGGGAGCGTCGGGACGAGATTCCGTTGCTGATCGACTACTTCTGCGGCGAGGCGGCGGAGCAGCTCCAACGGGACCCGGTCAAGCTCAGCGCACGGCTGCGCCATATGCTGCTCAACTATGGCTATCCGGGAAATATCAGGGAGTTGCGTAATATTGTCTACCGATTGACCTGTCTGGCCGATGAGGTGGCGGATCTGAAACACCTGCCAGATCATCTACGCCCGGAGGCCGGTGTTCAGAAGGTGTCGCCGGATGCCGACCCAATGACGACACTGTCGCTCAGTGATGTCAGGAAAATTGCCAGCGACGAAGCGGAGCGGCAATTCCTGGAGCAGGGGTTGCGAGAGGTTGCTGGCCGGGTGACGGCGCTGGCGCGCAATACCGGAATGAACCGTTCCTATTTGCAGACACTGCTGAAGAAGCACCGGATCAATTCCAAGGACTTCCGGCGTAATCCCTCCGCGCCCATATAGATGGGCTATCTGGGCCTGCTTACTCGTTCTCCACGGCTTCAGCGGCTTCCTTGCGGGTGTAGAAGCGCCCCCAGCGCACGAACCCGGCGACCACTGAGGGTTTTGCCGTGACCGCGCGGCCGGTATCGCTGCGTTCGACAACCCAGTCGTCTGGCAGGCCATCCAGGAGATGCATGGGAGCCGGCGTTCCGTCCTGGAATCGGGCGAGCACCACGGTGCCGGTTGCGTCGTCGCGGAAAGCCGCGCGAAATCCTTGATCGTGATTGTTCTGGCTGACGCCGCCGCCGCCCATGTGCTCGATGTTCTCCCGCACAAGTCGGCTCCCATCCATCAAGCGCAGTGCGGGCAGTGCCCCGTCGATACTGTCGGATTCATTTACACGCTGATTGGCCGCATGGTCCAGCGACTGGCTGGCACTCAGCTCCTTGATTGACAAGCTCATGGCTAGCTACCTCTCCAAGGCCAGGAACCATTTCCCTGCCTGGAGGAAAAGCATGAAGCGTGCCATCGGGGAGCGCGGTGGGCAGGTCAGCCTTGCTTTCGGCCAAGACCTGTCAGAAGGTTATGCGCTTTTTGAAAGCGTGTGTTGCGCCGGGGGGCGAGGCTGCCTCCCGCAAGGGCTCCACCGCGTATTTCCCGCATCGCCCTGTGGTCGAGCTCGCGGCTTTCGTCGAGATCTGTCAACTGTATTCTGGCCATGATCGATTCTCCTCGTTACCTTCACAGTATCGGGCCGGCATGGAGCGCGGGCAACTGTCTGGTTTCCGGCAACACGTGCGTCCCATTCTGGTGTGGTTTCTTCAACACCGATACCGTGCCGATCCCCACGTCAGGAGTGAGGGGGGCGCTGGCCAGGCCGAATCAGGGTCGGTGAGTCCCCTGTCTCCTTGCCGGTCGTGGAGCGCGGTGGTTGGGTTATCACGGTCCTGGCGTCATCCTGATCGTCCCGGACTCGCCGCAAGCGAAGCGCGATACCGATACCGGCCAGTGCAAGCAACACAGCCGTGGGGATGATGATAGCGATGAGTTGCGTGCGGGATTCCGCCACCCAGGCCATACCTGCCGCGAGTGTGGCGCCGGCAGCGGCCGGGTCGGGGGCAGGGGGGGGGTCCGGCGACACTGGTTCTGGGCTGCCCTGGGGGATTTCCCTTGCAATAGGCGATTGTCGCTCGGAAGCCATCTCGGGTCGCGGAACTTCGGGCGCCGCTGGTGGGGGCTCCACGGCGGTTGCCGCAGCGGTGGTCTCCCGTAATGCCGGAGAGGCTTCGGTGGTCAGGGCAGCGATCCGGGTCAGCGCGGCTCCATATTCGCCAGGTTCCGCCACACGGTAATGCTCGCCGCCGGTCTTGCGGGCCAGGGTCTCAAGCGTTCCATGGTCTGCATCCCGGCCAACACCGATTCCGTAGATGCGGATCCCTGCGCTGGCCGCCTCCTCTGCCAGGTCCTCGGCCATCCACCGTGTCAGCACCCGATTCAGGGTTTGATCTCCAGTCTCCACCGAGCCCGTCATCAGCAGAACCACGGCCGGTTCGGATCCGGTACGACTGTGCTGCCCCAATTCGTAGAGCGCGCGTTCCAGGCCTGCCGCCGCGTTTGCGAGCCCACTCTCGAACATCAGGGTCTGTAGCGCTTCCGAGACAGGCACTCTAGCGGCCGCCAGCGCGGTCAGCGGCACCGACAGCTGCGCTCGCTCGCCGTAGAGAACCAGGCCGATCCGGACGTCTCCTTCCAGTGTGTGCACGAAGCGATCCAGCGCGCCAATGCCGGAAAGGTCCGGATCGCTTTCCTGCAGGCGCGCGGAATCATCCAGCACCACGACGATGTCACGTTCGGTGGCAGCAGCCACGACGGCCATGGCCGTGGCCAGGATCACGCCACCCAGCAGCGTGGCGAGCCCATGCGACATTGCGGGCGCAAACAGTCTCATAGCTGCGATATCGTCCCCTGCGGTACGAACAGGAACGGCGCGCCCAAATCACCGGCGAACTTCATCGGTGCGTACTGCGGGTCCTGTTCGACGTCCAGCTCCGCGGCAATTGCCTTCACACGGCTGACGACCTCCCGGAACAGGACGGGGCCTTCCAGAACGTCCCCGTTAGTGCCCAGCACGTCCAGCAGGACCTTCGCGAATACCGAATGAGCACCTCCGCCCGTATCCAGTACCGGCGCCAGACCGCCGGAGGTGAGTACAGTGCGAGAGCGGGTCTGGGCCATGAGCCGCAGCCACTCTACCTGTTTCTCCGAAGAGCGCCCGCCCTCCGTGGCGGTGGTGATGGAGCGGGCGAGCGTACCCGAGTAGCACGAGTCCGCGATCACCATGGCGTGTTTGACGGTCATGGCGTTCAGGATATCCGTGATCTGGATGTTGGATATCCAGTTGGCCGTGCTTGTCGGTTCGGCATCCACTGGCAGCCAGTGTCCGCGAGCATTGCTGCGATCCAGCTCCCCATGCCCCGCGTAATAGAGCAGGAAATTGTCGTGTTCCGTCAGGCGCTGCCGGAACTCGTTCAGCGCGGACAGGATGGTGTAGCGGTCCGCATCGATCAGAACCCGGGTTTCGAAGCCGTACTGGGTGCGCAGGACGTTCGCGACCTCCTCGGCGTCCCGCTTGGCCGAGTTCAGATTCGGAAGGTGATCGTAGCTGTTGTTACCAATGATCAGGGCATGGTAGCGACCGAAGTCGATTTGGGGTAACTGTGCCGCGGGCACGATGGCTTGGTCTCCGGAGCCCTCGGGGGCGCTCGAAACGACCTGGCGCAGTTGGGTGAGTTCTCCCAGATTCTGCTCAACCAGCGACTGCAGCAACGCCACCTGCGCGCGGGTTCTGACCAGCTCCGCATCCCGCTCGTCGACGTCGCGCCGCAGTTGGGAGACGATTTCCTCGTCGGCCGCCGTTGGTGTCTGACGCATGCGGACTTCCAGTTGCTGTTCGGATTCGCTCAGCTGTTGCGTCTGCACTTCGAGTTCCCGCTGACGGGCCTCCAGGCGGTCCTGGTATTCGACGAGCTGCCTGCCCAGGTACGCCACTTGTTCCTCCAGCGTTCGGCCCTGCTCCTCCTGCAACGACAGGTTCACCTGCAACTGAGCCTCTTTATCCCTGGCCGCGTCCAACTGGGCTTGCAACTGAGCCTGCTGTTGCTCGGCGGATTGCTCCAGCTCCGACATGGTCTGTTCCTGCCTGTCGAGCTCAGCGCGCTGCTCGGCGATGACCGCCTCCAGCGAGCGAATCGTTTCCTCGTCTCCGGAATCTGTCCGCTGCTGCGCGAGCATCTGTCGGGTACGATCATGCTCGCCCCGCAGGTAGGCCACGAGGGTTCGGCCTTCGCTCAGGCGTTCCTCCGTGTCTGCAAGTTGTCGCCGCAGGTACTGCGCTTCCGATTCGCTGGCGGCCAGCTCCGTGCGGAGCAGTTCCTCCGTTGCTCGAGCACGCTCGAGTTCCTCCGCCAGTTGCGTCTGCTGCGCCGCAGCCTCCCGCCGGAGTTGATCGGCTTCGGCGCGCTGCTGCTCGAGCAGGGCTTCCTGTTCAGCCAACTGCTGGTGCAGCGCAGCCACGTCCGCTGTGGTCGCATCGGCGTTTTGCTGCCGAGAGAGGGCGTGGCGGGTCTGCTCGAGCTCGCCGTGCAACCTCTCCAGGCGGGCGTGTCTTTCGGCCAGTTGGTCCCGCGTTGCCTGAAGCTGCCGGTGCAGGCTGTCAATCTCGTGCTGCCGACGCTCCAGAGCAGTTTCCAGTTCACGCCCATGGCTCTCCGCGACGCGAAGTTCCGCCGTCAGCAATGCTTGTTGCCGGGAGGCCGAGTGTTGCAGGTATTCGATTTCGGCGCGTCGGTGCTCCAGTTGGATCTCCTGGTCCCGGATACGGTCCTCCAGCGCCTGAATGACTTGCGGTTCACGAGACTCGACTGGCCGACTGCGCTGCGTTTCCAGATCAAGCCGGGCGTTGCGGAGTTCGTTCTCCATGGTTTCCATGCGCTGGCGACGATCATCGAGTTGCGTGCGCGTTGACGTCAGCTCGTTTCGAAGGCGGAGAATCTCCCGTTGCCGGACGGCAATTTCCTCCTGCAATTCGGTACGCTCGACAAGCAACTCCTGTCGCTCCGATTCCAGCGCAGCCAGCGAGGAGGTGAATGCCAGGTTGTCGTGGCTCAGGCCCGAGGCGCGGCGATACCAGTTCAGCGCCGCCACGCGATCCTGCGGAACGCCGAGCCCACGCTCGTACAGCGAACCGAGATTGATCTGAGCCCTGGAGTCACCGTGTTCAGCCGCCAGGCCATACCAGTGTGCGGCCAGCTCGTAGTCGGGCTCGAGCCCCAGCCCCTGTTCGTAGATTTCCCCCACGTAGACTTGTGCGGTGGGATCCCCGGCCTGCGCCTGTGGCAGCCACACGCGCAGGGCGGTAGCGTAGTTCGCACGGTCATAGGCAACATATTCACCGCCACGAATCTCGCAGTCGATGGCGGTGGTCTTGGACGGTTGGCGTGGTGTCATGAACGTCAACCCGGTTCCAAGCCTCCGGATTTCTCCGGGAAGCATGCAGTCCACCACCAGCAGTTTGTCCGCTTCGCCTTCCGGTATCCCGGTGGAGTCCACGGTGCTGTGTGTGGTGGCCCCGCATGCGGCCAACAACAGGGCGAGCTGAACGGCAAGCACAGGCCGCAGATACGATACAAGCGGATACATTAGCTACCTTCCCCGGCACGGAAAGCGTGCCGACTGCGTTAGAACTCCAAGCGAATCCCTGCCGTTATCTGGTGACTTTCGATATCCTTCAAACCCTGCAAGGTCTCATAGTCCAGATACGCCTGCGTGCCGGTCCTGGTGACCAGCGATACGCCGACGCCCAGCCGGAAGTAATCCCGGTCCGGGTCGTCACTTCGCACGGCCAGAACGTTGCGGTCAGGATCGTTGACGTAACGGGTTTCCACGCGCCGTCCGCTGTTGCTGAACTCGTGAATCCATTCGGCTCGCGCCTGAGGAATGAGCACGGCAAAAGGCAGCCCAACGGTGTATGCGAGTTGTGCGCCCACGGCGCTGGTGAAGGATTCCACCGTTTGCCTCTGGACCTCCAGGTCCAACCCCTCGGCGCCGCGTTCCCGGTAACTGTCGATACGTGCTCGCAGGTACTCGACCCTGATGCCTGGCGTCAGCCGCCAGGCGTCCTGCTGAAAGCCGTAACCGGTGCCGACACTGGCCTGAAACTGCCTGCCGTCGGTGTCTGCCCTGGCGTTTCGATTGGC
The DNA here is from genome assembly GCA_020831845.1 of Ectothiorhodospiraceae bacterium. Taxonomy (GTDB): domain Bacteria; phylum Pseudomonadota; class Gammaproteobacteria; order Nitrococcales; family Aquisalimonadaceae; genus LSCE01. The sequence continues at coordinate 9,303 of JAFIFV010000157.1, read as the reverse complement.
GCCGCCGTCGCATCCGTCACCCGCGCAATCGTCCCCGGATTCGTAGACAATGCGGCGTTTGATATCGAAATCCGTCCAGCTATGACCCAGAAGCCCATGTATGAAGAAATCGTCCCTGTTGTAGAGCCCGTAGCCGAGGATGGTCCAGCTTTCTCCTTCAACGTCGCCACCGGCGACTTCCGCGGATTTGTGGAAATCTGCTTTCAGCTTGCTGTAACCCAACGCACCGCCGAGGACTGTTTCCGGCGTAACCCGGTAGTCGGCTCCGGCGGTAAAGCTGAATGTGTCGAAATCGAATCCGTCTTCGCGGGACGTGGCATCGCGTTCGCCGAAGCCGAATGAGCCGTTAGCGAATACGCCGAAACGGCCCCAACCATAGTTTGGGTTGTTGCGCTGATCCGAGGCGTATCCCAGCGAGAGTTCGCTTCCCGCAAAGGCCACCAGCACCGGGAATTCCGGAGATTGCGGCGTGCTTTCCCCCGCCCGCGCAAGGCCGGCACCAGCACCCTGCAGAGCGCTGATGCGTCCCAGCACGGCCGCCGACTGAACGCCGGAGAACTCAGTCACCATCGCGCCCGGCGCCAGGGTTTCCTCGGCCGCGAGTTGCTGGAATGCAGCATCCAACGCGTCGGCATCCAGGCCGATGCTGTGCGCTTCAGGCCCGTCGCCGCGGCCCAGGGCATTGGAACCGTGGACCATCTCCCGGCACCGGAAGAACAGATCTTCCCGGCGGGATCCGGCCGGTCGCAAGTCCGGGTTTGCCGCAAGGTTGCCGCACACCGCCCGCACGGCGGTTTCCGTGCGCGCCTGGAGCGCTGATTGGGCGTGTGCCGGTGGGGGGAGGCCCAGCAGCAGGCAGGTGCCCAACGCCAGCATGCTGGAACTCATTATTGTCAGGGGGGAGTAGAGGGCGGAGCGCTTCTTTTTGTGCATGAGCTACCTCCTCCGATAACCAGATCTGATGACGTTATCGAGGCCGGATTCTGTCCGTCCTAACTGAAAAGTTTAGAAGGGGAATCTGTCCTGACCACTGTTTGTGCAAGTCGAACATTTCCCCTTCATGCTTCGTTTAGAAAGAACTTTTCTCAGAGGGGAAAATGAAAAGCTCGCTAGGAATTCGCTGCGGAGCATTTCCGCCAGGGCTTCCTTCAATCCAGGTCGTCATGTCGTTCCCGGTACCTGTGGAGTTCCGGCAGGTCGTCGACTTCCCACGATTCAGGGGGTGCCGCAAAAGCATGATCAGACTCGAATTCGTCTGCCAGACGAAGGATGGCGGCGTCGCGTTCGTACTCGTACATGGCATGGGCTCCTCGATGATCGGTTGCTGATCATCTATCGCAGCATCCGTGCCAGCCGTAGCGGGACGAGCGGCAATCAATAAACAACTCTTTGAAAATCAAGAAGAGATTTTGTTTCTGAGTTTCTTGGCTTGGTCTAGGCGTTCACGAGGACGGGATTGAAGTGTTGCTCTGACGCCAACATTAAAAATAAATTGTTTGTGATAAAACACCGGATGACTCTTGCATCAGAAGCGCTAGTAATGTGCCGGGGCATTGACGCTGATAGCCTCCGAGTCACCGGTGGTGCCCGACTGGACCGAGTCTCGCCGTGACTGTCGTACAGTTTGCCGTCTGGAGCCTATTGGCAAGGTTCGGCGCCATGAACATGAAGGCCAGGCCGGTCATGACCACAGCACCAGTTGGTGATACAAGGGAATGCCGATGATCACATTGAACGGGAATGTGATTCCCAGCGCCGCCAGCATCGCCAGCCCGATGTTCGCATTGGGAATGGCTGTCCTGATCGCGGCGGGTGCCGCAATGTAGGAAGCGCTGGCGGTCAGCGCCATGAGCACCACAATCGATCCGTCAGGCAGGCCCAGAACGCGGCCGGCGGCCAGTCCCAGCAGGGCCAGGCACGGTGGGGCGATCACCGCAAAGGTGAGCAGCCGCCAGTGCTTCCACGGCAGTGGGCGCAGCGTTTCGGCTGCGGTCAGCCCCATCTCCAGCAGGAACAGCGCAAGTACCGCCTTGAACGCGCCGGTGAACAGGTCGGTCACCGGCGCCCCTTCCATGGGGCCGTACATGGCTCCGATCACCACGCCGCCTGCCAGCAGGATAACGCCGCGGTTGGTAAGCGTTTCATGCCAGATACCCTGCATGGTCGAACTTGCGGTCGTCGCGCCGCGCATGCGCCGGAACAGGGCGATCCCGACCATGATCGCAGGCAGTTCCATGGCCACCAGATACAGGGTCACCTCCGGCCCCAGCAGCAGTTCACGCCCTTCCACGTAGGCCAGTGCGACCGCGAACGTGCCGGCGCTGACCGAGCCGTAGTGGGCGGCGATGCTGGCGCTGTCCGCCGCCGACAGCCGCACCACGCGCAACAGCAGCGGCACCAGCCCGAACGCAATCAGGCCACCCAGAGCCGCCACCAGCAGCAATTCGACCAGCAACCCCCACTGCAGACTGCCGTTCAGCGCCATCCCGCCCTTCAGGCCGATGGTCAGCATGAGCAGCAGACTCAGCGTGTCGTATGCGGCGTGAGGGATAGTCAGATTGGACTTGACCACTCCCGCCACCAGGCCCAGCAGAAAGAACATGACGACGATGTCGGGCATTCCTGGTCTCCGGTGTAGGCACCTGAACAGGGCGGGATTGTGGCCTTGACATCTCATTGACGCCAATTAGTTTTGCGGTGACGCAGCATAGATAATCATCTATTCTGTCTGCGTATGAACTTCCGTCATCTCACCTACAGGCTCATGCAGGTCTACGTGGCCGTGATTCGCACCGGCTCCGTCAGTCAGGCGGCGCGCCAGTTGCACCTCACGCAGCCAACGGTCTCCCAGCAACTCCGCCGCCTGCAGGATGCGGTCGGCGAGCCCTTGGTGGAAATGCGCCAGGGCGGTGTCGTTCCCACAGAAGCCGGCCGGGAGCTATATCGTGCCTGCCAGGATGTGATCGGCCGGTTCGATGATTTCCGCGATCATCTTTCGGCACTGCGAGGCGGCGAGCGAGGGCGATTCAGCATTGCCCTGGTCAGCACCGCGCAATACGTGCTGCCGCGGCTGCTCGGCCCTTTCAGCCAAGCGCATCCCCAGGTCGAGGTGGACGTGCACATCGGCAACCGGCAGCAGATGCTTGCCCGCTTCGAGCGCCAGGACGACGACATCTACGTCTTCAGTCACCCGCCCTCGCTGGAGCATGCGCTGGCCGCACGTTTCATGCGGAATCCCCTGGTCATCGTCGGCCCGTCAGGCCACCCGGCGGCGCATGCGACGGCACCGGTATCCATCGCCAGCCTGCTCGGGGAGCGGTTCCTGCTGCGGGAGTCCGGGTCGGCCACGCGCATGCTGTTCGATGGCTGGTTGCAGGAGCGCGGCCTGTCGCTGGGGGCCACGATGCACATCGCCAGTAACGAAGCCATCCGCGTCGGCGTGGCTTCCGGACTGGGGCTGGCCCTGCTGTCGGAGCATGTGCTTCCCAAAGGCTATCCGGGCCTGGTCAAGCTGCCAGTGGAGGGCCTGCCCATCCAGAGCCATTGGCAGTTCATCATTTCCCGTGAGCGGCGCTTGCCACATGCGGCGCTGAGTTTCCTGCGTTTTGCCGAGCAGAACCTGGAAGACTGTGTGGAGCCGGAATGGCTCCACAACGATGTGGGAGGGTTGCTGGGGCAGATACTGTCGGACGAGGCAGGCAACTGACGTAGGGGCGCGGGCGATGCGCCCGCAGCGTTGTCGCAAGCCACCGGGGTGGAATGACTACCGGCGCATCCTGCTGCCAGCCACGAAGGATGCGGACGCGAGCGCGAACCTGGGCTTCAATCAGCGCTTCCTCAATCCATTGGCGGCAGGTGTTTCGCCTGGTCGTCCCCCAGTTCCACGTCATGCACGGCCAGCACGGGCTGTCTGGCGTGTCGTACCAGCCACTCGGTGGCCGAGCCGTGCAGGAATTGCTGCAGGCCGCTGCGGCTCCGGGTGCCCATCGCGATCAGGTCGGCGCCCCAGGTGTCCGCATGAGCGCTGATCTTCTCGGCCGCGCTGCCGATTTCCACCGCCACTTCCTCGCCGTCCCGTGCCCAGCGTTTCAGGCGCTCATTAGCCTGGGCCTCGGCCTTGGAGCGCTCGTCCCTGGCATGCATGGGGTTGATCACCGGGTTCGCAGTGGCTTCCGCAATTTCGCTCGGCCCCAACACATAGAGCAGCCGGATAATGGCGCCTTCGGGCCGAAAATCGCGCGCCACTGCCACGGCACGGGCAGAGGGCACGGTGAAGTTAACGGGTACCAGGATGCGGCTCAGCATGTAACAACGCCTGTGGTCGCGATGGGTGCATGGGTTCTGTCAAGGAAACACGAGAGTCACGCAGCTTAACCGAATCGCTCGCTGCCGGCACGGAAGTTGACGGGTTTCGGGGCCTCTATTATACGAAACGGAGCAGTGCAGCCGGAACCCGGAGCTTTCCGGCGAGTGGGCGAATCAACAATTGCGATCCATCTTGCGGAGAACACAATGAAAAGACAGATGCTTCTCATCATTGGAGCTGCGCTCGCTCTGGGGGGCACCCAGGCGAAGGCTGATGACATCGCGGTTGGAGAAGCGATTTACGCGGAATCCTGCGTCAGTTGCCACGGCAGGGCGGGGCGGGGCATGGCGAGTTTCCCGTCCATTACCGGGCGGGACGCGGACTACATTGCCAAGCGCCTGGAACAGTACCGCGCCGGAGAACGGGTGGGGCCCAACACGCCCTTGATGGCGCCCCATGCCGCCGACTTGTCCGATGATGACATCGCCAATCTTGCCGCCTATATTTCCGAGACGTTTCAGTGAGTTTGGCCGAGGCCGCTGCAATCCACGGCCATCACGGCCGCGGCTCACCACCAGTGCTTCCTTGACGGAAGTTCAACGACAAGAAGGAAGAAGTCCAACGACAAAGAGAAACGCTACCGGTAAGAGGAGGAGCACCCATGATTCGACCTATCACCAGGTTGTCGCTCAGTGCTTTCATGGCTTCTGCCATGGTCCCTGCTCTGGCAGTCGCGGCAAACTCGGACTCGGACGTTCCAAGCCTGAGTTACGAAACCGTGTTGTCCGACCTCGAGAACCCGTGGGACATGGCTTTTCTGCCTGACGGAACCATGTTCTTCACCGAGAAATGCCGAGGCCTGTCGGTGCGGCTTCCCTCCGGCGACGTCAATCCATTGCTCGGGATGGAAGACACCGAGGACTATGCCCACACAGCCGATGATCTGTTCTGCTATGGCCAGGCCGGGATGAACGGCGTCGCGGTTGATCCCGAGTTCGACGACAACCGGTTCGTCTACGTCTACTCGGCATCAAACCTCACCACGCCGCACAACAACCGCGTGATCCGGTTCACCGTGAATGACGATTTCACCGACGTCTCGGACCGCGTCGACATCATCGAGGATATCCCCTACAAGCAGGAAGCCAGTGACCACCCGTTCGGTGATGCCGGCGCGCACAACGGCGGGCGTATCCGCTTCAATCCGGGCGACGGCTATCTGTACGTGACCACCGGGGATAATCATCAGGGCGAGATCCCGCAGGATCCGCAAAGCCTGGGCGGCAAGGTGCTGCGTATCGACCGGGACGGCAACGCCGCAGCCGACAACAACCCTGCCGAGGGCTTCGACCCGCGTATCTACACCTATGGTCATCGCAATGTGCAGGGTATCGCCTTCCATCCGGACACCCATGAAGCGTTCGTGGCGGAACACGGACCCTGGCACTCCGACGAGGTGAAGCTGCTGACTGCTGGCGGCAACGCCGGCTGGGATCCACGCCCCAACGTCGGCGGCCGGGGCGACTGCCCGGACGACTACTGCGGCTACATGCCGCAACAAATGGAGGGCATGGATCCGGAAGAACGGAAGGCCTTTATGCCCATGACGGACCTGGAGCGTTTCCCCGACGCGATCAGGCCGGCCTGGACCAACAACGACCTCTCCCAGGGCATGTCGTCCGCCACCTTCCTCACGGGGTCGCAGTGGAAGGACTGGGAAGGCCGGATGGTGGTCGGCTTCCTGGGGATCGGCTTCGGAGACACGCCGGAGGGACATCGGCTGGACGTACTCGACATCGCCGATGACGCTTTGTCCGTTTCCGTCACCACTATGGATCTGCCCATGTCCCCCGGGCGTTTCCGCTCAGTGGTGCAGGGGCCCGACGGCGATCTGTACGTGGCTCTTGACGAGGGCGAGATCTATAAGCTCACTCCAGAGTAGGCCCAACCCAGCCGCATCGCCATCAGGCGGTGCGGCTGGCCTCCGTTGTGCAAGCCCAATGGATTGTCCACGGGCGACTCACCAAGGGCTCCTCCTCAAGCTGATGCATCATCTCGCCACGAAAACTGCGTACTCACTATGTAAGCTGTCCGCACGCTGAAGCCTGGCTCTCGGGCGAAGTCCCTCGTCAACATCGTGGAATGAACGCAGTGCGTCGTCGTCGCTTGCGGCGCTGCAGCATTCTGCGTATGCTTTGCGCTCTCTCGAAATTGGCATTGCGGTCGCCGCTGCACCAGAAAACCCCAGGGAGCTGATGCCTCGCATCCGACGCTCCCGCCCCCGCGGCTTATCAGCGTTTCTCCTGCCAGTTGTTCGAATGCCGAGCGGCCGTCTGGCTGCAGAACCCGATTTGTGTTTCGTTTCCGTGCCAACGGAAGGGACGATAGATGCTGTCTGACGCACTCAAGCGCAGCGCCGGCTCGCTGCGGCGCACCTGGTTTTTCAACGTGCGCGGCGATTTGATCGCCGGCATCGTGGTGGCGTTGGCACTGATTCCGGAAGCCATCGCCTTTTCGATCATCGCCGGCGTCGACCCGAAGGTAGGGCTTTACGCCTCGTTCTGTATTGCCGTGATCATCTCGATCACGGGCGGGCGGCCGGGAATGATCTCCGCGGCGACAGGCGCCATGGCGCTGCTGATGATCACCTTGGTGGCCGAGCATGGGGTGCAGTACCTGTTCGCCGCCACCATTCTTACCGGCGTGCTGCAGATCCTGTTCGGCTGGCTCAAACTGGCCCGCTACATGATGTTCATCCCCCGCACGGTGATGCTGGGCTTCGTCAACGCGCTGGCCATCCTCATCTTCATGGCCCAGATCCCTCACTTCGTGGGGCACGGCATGCCCACCTACCTGATGGTGGCGGCCGGTCTGGCCATTCTGTACGGCTTTCCCTATATCAACCGCACCATTCCCGCACCCCTGGTGGCCATCGTCGCGCTCACCGGTGTTGCCGTGTTCTTCAACATGCCGTTGAACACGGTGGGGGACATGGGTGAACTGCCGGACGGACTGCCGTTCTTCGGCATCCCGGCGGTACCGTTCAATCTGGAAACACTGCAGATCATCCTGCCGACCGCGCTCACGTTGACGATAGTGGGGCTGCTGGAATCACTGCTCACCGCGTCCATCGTGGATGATCTCACCGACACGCCGAGCAAGAAGAACGTGGAGTGCCGGGGCCAGGGCATTGCCAACATCGCCTCCGGCTTCTTCGGTGGCATGGCCGGCTGCGCGATGATCGGGCAGTCCATCATCAACATCAAGTCGGGTGGTCTGGGCAGGCTGTCCACCCTGTCCGCCGGCATCTACCTGCTGTTTTTCATCATGGTGCTGGGGGACTGGGTGTCCATCATCCCCATGCCGGCGCTGGTGGCCGTGATGATCATGGTCTCCATCGGCACGTTCGACTGGAGCTCCATCCCCATGCTGCGCAAGATGCCGAAGACGGACGCCTTCGTCCTGATCGTCACGGTGACCACGGTGGTTGTCACGCACGATCTCGCCAAGGGCGTGTTCGCCGGCGTACTGCTCAGTGCCATCTTCTTCGTCCGCAAGCTGGCGCGGCAGATCGACGTCAGGGCCGTGGACAGCGACGACGGCCAGCATCGCATCTACCAGGTGCGCGGCGTGCTTTTCTTCGTGGCCGTGGATAACTTCATGGCCGGCTTCGATTTCAACGCCGGCATCCCGCGCGTGACAATAGACCTGAGTGCCGCGTCCATGTGGGATAGTTCGGCAGTGGGTGCGGTGGACAAGGTGGTGGGCAAGCTCCGCCGTAGCGGGGTGGAGGTCGATGTGCGTCATCCGGACGGCGAAGGCGCGAACCTGATGGACAGGCTCGCCGCCTATGACAAGCCGGGAGGCGGCGCGGCGGGGCACTAAGGAAGCGCCATGACGGAGAGGACACGCCTGCGGGCGTGCACATTGTGCGGGGCTGGGAGTCAGCTGCGGTTCGCCGTAGTCCGGGGCGCGGACTACCTGCGCTGTCCCCGGTGCGACCTGGTGTGGCTGGCGGCTGCCCACCGGCTGGATCGCGAAGCGGAGCGCGAATACTACGACACACACGAGAACAATCCTCACGACCCGGGGTACCGGGCTTTCCTGAACCGTCTCGTTGAGCCGCTTGCGGCGCGCCTTCCGGCCGGCGCCAGGGGGCTGGATTACGGCTCGGGCCCCGGGCCCACACTGTCTGTGATGCTGGAGGAACTCGGTTTTCCGATGCGCCTCTACGACCCCTGCTTCGCGCCGGACACATCCGTGCTGCAGAGCAGCTACGATTTTGTCACCTGCACTGAAACCGCCGAGCATTTCTTCCGGCCCGACCGGGAGTTCGCGCTGCTTGATGGCCTGCTGAAGCCGGGTGGCTTGTTGGGGCTGATGACCGGGATACGATTACCGCATCACGACTTCCAGACCTGGCATTATGTGCGGGACCCGACCCACGTCAGCTTCTACAGCCCGCGAACGCTGGAATGGATCGCCGCGCATCATTGCTGGGAACTGGAGCTGCCGTCGAAGGACGTCGCCATCTTCCGCAAGCCATAGGCGCAGGGCAGGGTGGGTGAGCAATCGGTCCGGCCGTGCCGGCCGGATCGGTGGCAATCGCCTCGCGGCGATTACCCCCCTACGCCCCAAGGCCCCCACCGAGCGGTGATTTCCCCCACGCCCGAAGCCCCCCACCGTGTGACGATTACCCCCCCTGCGCCCGAAGGAACCCCGCCGTAGGGGAGTAACCGCGCAGCGGTTGCTACCGTCGGGCGAAAGCCCGAAGCATGGGCGCCCTCAATCGGATCCCGCACTGTCCGGGCGTGCCGGCCGGATCGGTGGCAATCGCCTCGCGGCGATTACCCCCCTACGCCCAAAGGCCCCACCGAGCGGTGATTTCCCCCCACGCCCGAAGCCCCCGCTGTGTGACGATTACCCCCCCACGTCCGAAAGAACCCCGCCGTATGGGGGTAACCGCGAAGCGGTTGCTACCGTCGGGCGAAAGCCCG
>JAFIFV010000150.1 GCA_020831845.1 Ectothiorhodospiraceae bacterium | reverse complement strand
GGGGGGGGGGCCCGGCGCCGCGGGCCGGCCTGTCATGAAACGGCGGATGTCCGATCCCGAATGCTACACCGGGGGACACCCCACTGGCCCTGAAGCCATCAACCTGAAGACAGCATGATCAAGATTGCAGACCTGATTACCGAAGACTGCGTGGGCTGCGACATCGATGTCAGCAGCAAGAAGCGCGGGCTGGAAGTGCTGAGCGAGATAATGTCCGCCCGGGACGAGGGGCTGTCGGCCACAGCCATCTTCAACAAGCTGATCAGCAGGGAAAAGCTTGGCAGCACCGGGCTGGGTCGAGGGGTCGCTTTGCCTCACGCCCGCATGGAGGGCAGCGAGCGCGCCCAGGCGGCGTTCGTAAAGCTTCGGGAAGGGGTGGACTTCGACGCTTTCGATCACCAGCCCGTGGACTTGCTTTTCGCGCTGGTGGTTCCCGAACACTTCACCGACGAGCATCTGCAGATCCTCGCCCGCCTGGCCGAGATGTTCAGTGACACAGCCCTTTGCCAGCAGCTCCGCGCCGCCGGTTCAGGCACGGCCATGAAGCAATTGATCAGCGATTGGGAAAACGCCCACGACGGTGGCTGACTCAGCGCCTCGCATCCGGCACGAACCATCTCCGCAGACCGTCAGCGGTGTCCTTGTCAGCATCGGGGGAACCGGCGTGCTGATCACCGGCGAGAGCGGCGTGGGCAAGAGTCAGCTCGCGCTGGAGTTGCTGGACAGGGGACATCAACTGGTCGCCGACGACGTGGTCGAACTGCGCCCCGGCAAGGCGGAGACGCTGCTGGGGAGTAGCCCCCCCGCCCTGCGCGGGCGGCTGGAAGTGCGTGGGCTGGGCATCATCCGGGTCCGGGATCTGTTCGGCCCATTGTCGCAGCGGGACAGTTGCCCGGTGGATATGCTGCTAGGATTGATACCCATGTCGGCACAGGCGTGGGCCGACTGGCCCAGGCTGGAGGCACCCTGGCGCACGGAGCGCCTGCTCGAGCGGAACATTTCCCGTCTTGACTTGCCGATAGCTCCAGACCGGCCGTTGTGCCTGCTGGCGGAGACCGCCGCCAGGCTCTGGCGGGCCGGCGGGCAACGATGATGGCGATCGCTGCCGGCAAACAGCTCTGCACGCAAAGGAGACGTCATGCCTGACACAATGCGGTTGGTCATCGTCAGCGGGCTATCCGGTTCCGGCAAGACGGTAGCCTTGCACACGCTGGAGGACGCCGGCTATTACTGCGTGGACAACATGCCGGTCTCCCTGCTCACCGGCCTGGGCCGCCACCTGTTGGGCCTGGCCGGCACCGAGGGCCTTTGTGCGGTGGGTATCGATGCCCGTAACAGAGCGTCGGACCTGGAACGCTTTCCCCTGATCCTCGGCGAACTGCAGGAACTCGGCATCGATACCGAGATCGTGTTCCTGACCGCCGACAAGGCAACGCTGATCAAGCGCTTCAGTGAAACACGGCGGCGGCATCCACTCAGCATCGACAGCCTGCCGCTGTCCGATGCCATCAACCGCGAGATGGAGCTGCTGACGCCGATTCATGCCAAGGCGGATCTGGTGGTCGATACTACCTCCACCAGCATTCACCAACTGCGCAGCCTGATCCAGGACCGCCTGGGCACTGACAGCGACGCCATGTCCATCCTGTTCCAGTCGTTCGGGTTCAAGCACGGCATTCCGAACGATGCCGACTTCGTGTTCGACGTCCGCTGTCTGCCGAACCCGCACTGGGAACCGGTGCTTCGGCCATTGACCGGAAAGGACATGGCCGTGCAGGAGTTCCTGGAACAGCAGGATGGCGTGACACGCATGTATAATCAGATTCGGGATTTCCTGGAGGAGTGGATTCCCGCATTCGAACGGGAAAACAGGAGCTACCTGACCGTCGCCATCGGTTGCACCGGCGGACAACATCGTTCCGTCTACCTATCGGAACGGCTGGCCCGGCACTTCAGGGGTTCGCGCGGGCTGGTCAGCGTCAGGCACCGGGAATTGTCATGAGTGTCGGCATTCTGCTGATCACGCACAACTGTATCGGCGAGGAACTGTTGCGAACCGCCCGGGACACTCTGGGCTTCTGTCCGGTACAGACCAGGGCGCTGGCTGTCAGTCCGGACGTCGACCCGGAACAGATGGCAGCGGAGGCGCAGGAACTGCTGCACGAACTGGATGCGGGCGAAGGCGTGCTGGTGCTGACCGACGCCTACGGCTCGACTCCCAGCAATGTTGCCTGCAGCCTGGCACGGGACGGCCGTATCAACGTCATTGCGGGGCTGAACCTGCCAATGCTGCTAAGGGTGTTCAACTACCCGCGCCTGTCCCTGGTCGAGCTGTCGGAAAAGGCCCTGACCGGAGGCCAGGACGGCGTGGTGTTCGTCGGCGGCAAGGCGGGATCATACCTGCCATGAACGGTCGGGCACGAGGATGGACGGCCCGCCGCAGAACAAGAGCAGATTGAGGAGCAGCACCCCGTGCGGGAACGCGAGGTAACGATTGTCAACAAGCTGGGGCTGCATGCCCGCGCTGCCGCAAAGTTCGTGGCCCAGGCGTCACGGTTCGACTGCCAGATCCGGGTACGCAAAGGCGAGCGGGAGGTCAACGGAAAAAGCATCATGGGCGTGATGATGCTCGCCGCGGGCAAGGGAACAAGCATCACCCTGCTGGCCGATGGCGAGGGCGAGGAGGCGGCACTGGACGCTCTGGAGACGCTGATCAGAGAACGGTTCCATGAGAAGGAGTAGCGGATTGCCGACGCCTTGAAAGCGGTGGCCCCAGTACGCATAGTAACAAGGGAAGGGTCCAACGTCAGACTGGGGAGCAGCCAATGAAGGTGAAACAGCTGATCGAAGCCTGGGAAGAATCCGCCAGCGAGATCCGCACCGCCAACGAATACCGCGTCAAACTGCCGATTCATGATGCCGCAAAGTTGTCCGCCCTGCGGGAGATGTTCCCCGGCCGCTCCGAATCCGACCTCATCACCGACCTGCTCTCCGCCGCCCTTGATGACCTGGAAGCCGCGTTCCCCTACGTGCAAGGTCAGCGTATCGTCGCGGAGGACGAGCACGGCGACCCCATCTACGAAGACGTGGGGGACACTCCCCGCTTCCGGGAACTGAGCAAGAAACACCTGGCAAAGCTGCAGCAGGAGCTGACTGGCTAGCCGGCACTCACCGCCATGCCGCGGGCCGCGACCGCCCCGCGGCATACGACGCCGGAAGTGACTATTCGCCAGCCACCGTCATCTCGTCCACCAGGATGGAGCCGGAATGGATGGCTCCGCGGATGTCCACATCATTGCCGGCGGCCCGCATGTTGCGCAACATGGTCTTCATGTTGCCGGCCACGGTGATCTCCTGCACCGGATAGGCGATCTCGCCCCCTTCCACCCAGAAACCGGCCGCGCCGCGGGAGTAATCCCCGGTCACCATGTTCACGCCCTGCCCCATCATCTCGGTCACCAGCAACCCGGTGCCCATCTCGGCAAGCAGGCCGTCCAGGTCCTTGTCGCCGGGGTGCAGAAGCAGATTGTGGACGCCGCCTGCATTGCCGGTGGTTTCCATTCCCAGCTTGCGCGCGGAATAGCTGTCCAGCACGTAGCCCTGCAATACCCCGCCGGCCACCAGATCCCGCTGCCGGGTTGCCACGCCTTCATGGTCGAAAGGGGCACTGCCCAGCGCGCGTGACAGATGCGGCCGTTCGGTCAGCGTTACCCAGTCGGCGAAAACCGGCTGCCCCAGTTGATCGAGCAGGAAGGAAGCCTTGCGATAAAGGCTGCCGCCGCGCACGGCGCCGACGAACTGGCCCAGCAGGCCGCGCGCCATGGATGCCTGGAAGACCACCGGCACCTTCCGCGTCCCCAGCCGCCGGCTGCCCAGCCTGCGCAATACGTTGGCGGCGGCCTTCCGGCCCACGTCCTCGGCCGGCTCCAGCTCACCCGGCACGCGGTTGACCGTGTACCAGTAGTCCCGCTGCATGCCCTGGTCGTCGCTGGCGATCACCATGCAGTTGATGCCGTGACGCGTGCTACGCACGCCGCCGATGAAGCCACGGCTGTTGCCGTAGACCCGAATGCCACTGTTGCTGGAGACGCCGGCACCATCGGAATTGGTAATCCGTGGGTCAGCACCCAGCGCCACACGCTCGGCTTCCAGGGCCAGCGTGATCGCGCGGTCGGCATCCAGCGCCCAGGGGTGGTACATGTCCAGCTCGGGGATGTCCCTGGCCAGGCGGTCCGGGTCCGCCAGGCCCTGCGCAGGATCTTCCGAGGTGTGCCGTGCGATGGCGCAGGCCGCTTCCACCGTGGCTCGGATCGATGCGGGGGAGAAATCCGCGGAGCTGGCCGTACCCTGCCTCAGCCCGAAATACACGGCCACCGCCAGCGACCGGTCGCGCTGGTGCTCCACCGTATCCACCTCGCCCTGGCGCACCTGCACCGACAGACCTGTGCCCACGCTGACGGCTGCCTCCGCGTCGCTGGCACCCTGACGACGGGCTTCGTCCAGCACCTGCTCCACGATCAGGGTCAGCTCCGACTCGCCCGGCAGGGTCCCAGTGGTGTTCTTGATCAGCGTCTCTGCCATGGTGTTCCCGTTGGTTTGTGACTGGAGTGGCTTACCGGGTATTCAGGAGGTGCCGCCGACGGTGAGCGCGTCCACCTTCAGCGTGGGCTGCCCCACGCCTACGGGAACACTCTGGCCGTCCTTGCCGCAGACGCCGATTCCCGAATCCAGCGCCATGTCGTTGCCAACCATGCTCACTCGGGTCAGCACATCCGGCCCGTTGCCGATCAGCGTGGCCCCCTTGACCGGCCGGGTCACCTTGCCATTCTCGATCAGATACGCCTCGCTTGCGGAAAACACGAACTTGCCGGAGGTGATATCCACCTGACCACCGCCGAAATTCACCGCGTACAGGCCGCGGTCCACGCTGCGGATGATCTCAGCGGGGTCATGCGGGCCGTTCAGCATGTACGTATTGGTCATGCGCGGCATGGGCAGATGGGCGTAGGACTCCCGCCGGCCGTTGCCGGTGGACTGCATCTTCATCAGCCGCGCATTCATGCGGTCCTGCATGTAGCCCCGGAGGATGCCATTTTCTATCAGCGTGGTGCACTGGGTCTGCTCGCCTTCGTCGTCGATGTTCAGCGAGCCCCGACGGTTGGCCAGCGTGCCGTCGTCAACGACCGTGCAGTACTCGGACGCCACGCGCTCGCCGATGCGGCCGGAGAAGGCGGAGGTGCCCTTGCGGTTGAAGTCCCCCTCCAGACCATGGCCGATCGCCTCGTGCAGCAGCACGCCGGGCCAGCCCGGCCCCAGGACCACGGGCATGGTGCCAGCCGGCGCGTCCACCGCTTCCAGATTCACCAGCGCCTGCCGGGCGGCCTCGCGGGCATAACCCAGGGCACGCCCGTCTTCCAGGAAATACTCGTAGCCGTAGCGTCCACCACCGCCGGAGGAGCCGTTCTCCCGTCGGCCGTTCTGCGCCACCAGCACCGTCACGTTCAATCGCACCAGCGGGCGCACGTCGGCATTCAGACGTCCATCGCTGTCCGCCACCAGCACGACATCATGCAGGCCGCTGAGGCTGACGATGACCTGCTCCACCCGCGGGTCCTGACGGCGGGCTTCCGCGTCCACCTCCCGAAGCAGGGCGATCTTCTGCTCCGCGCTCATCGTCTCCAGCGGGTCCATCGGCGCATACAAGCCCAGCCCCCTGCCCTGGTGCCAGGCCTTCAGGCTTCCGGACTGTCCGCCGCGGGCAATGGCCCGGGCGGCGCTGGAAGCCTCCAGCAACGCCGGCATGACGATGTCGTCGGAATATGCGAAACCGGTCTTCTCGCCACTGATGGCCCGCACACCGACACCCTGGTCAATGTTGTGGCTGCCCTGCTTGACGATGCCGTCTTCCAGCACCCAGGACTCCTGGCGGGAACTCTGGAAATACAGGTCCGCGGTGTCCACCGAGGGCGCCATCAGGCGGCTGAAGACCTGCTCCAGCTCAGACTCGCCGATACCGGCGGGAGCGAACAGCGTCTCGCGCGCAATGTCCAGGGACTGCTGCATGGTTCACCTATGCGTTGCGTGTGTCGGAGTGACAGTGAAAACGTCGATGCTGCAAAGCCGGGAAGCGCTCACGCACCTTGCGCAGGCGCTCCAGATCCAGGTCGCTGACCACCACCCCGGATCCGCGGCCCAGGTGGTCCAGCACCTGGCCCCAGGGGTCCACGATCATGCTATCACCATGGGTTTCACGGCCGTTGACGTGATAACCGCCCTGGGCGGCAGCGACCACGTAGCTCAGATTCTCGATTGCCCGCGCCCGCAGCAGCGGGCGCCAGTGCGCTTCACCGGTCCTGGCAGTAAAGGCAGATGGAACAACGATTAGTTCAACCCCCTGGTCGGCCATGATGCGGTAAAGCTCTGGGAACCGCAGGTCATAGCAGATGGAAAGTCCGAGGCGGCCGAAAGGGGTGTCCACCACCACCACCTGCTCGCCGGGCGCCAGGGTCCTGCTCTCCTGGTAACGGGTGTCCCCCTCGACATCCACATCGAACAGATGCACCTTGTCGTAACGCGCCATCTGCTCGCCGCGGTCGTTATACAGGAGGCAGGTCTGCTGGGCGCGCTCCGGGTCCCCGCCGAACAGCGGTATGGTGCCGGCGACCAGCCAGACGCCGTGGCGGGCGGCCTCTCCGGCGAAGAAATCCTGCAGCGGCCCCTGGCCGTGGTGTTCCCGGTAGGCCAGCTTATCGGTTTCGCGCATGCCCATCAGCGTGGCATTTTCCGGCAGCACCACCAGGTTCGCGCCCTGTTCGGCGGCCATGGCAATCAGCCGGGCGATCTCCTGCAGATTCGCATCCACTCGCGGACCCGACGCCATCTGTACCGCCGCCACCCGCTGATAACATTCCACCTGTTCACCCATCGTGCTCTCCCCCGCCGAACGTTCCATTGTAGAGACAGGGCAGGCCATCTGAATAGTCTCGAACTGGCATGGCGCCCCAGGCTAACCTCGCGGCCAACGGTCAGTGCCGGTACATGCCCAGCGGGTCGGCAGCCGGGTCGAGCCGGTCTGGCAGCTCGTGCTGCATGCGCTCGATCACCGGCGCCGCGAACGGACCGGTGACGCGATAGCGCACCGCTATGGCCTGATCCAGGGTTTCGCGGAATATCTGCTGCGTCATCAGCAGCACGGCGGCAGCCGGCGGACCGCCGAACAGCCCGCCGATCAGCGGCAGAGCGCCGGATGTCCGGGGCGCCACCACCAACACCTGGTCGTAATGGCCCTTCACCAGGTCCAGCTGCCCCTGTACATCCACCCGGGCAGCCGGTCCGCTCATCATCAGCTCGCGCGGTTCGACGATGCCCTGATTCAGCGCCAGATCCGCGCGGATGACGTCGAAGCTGAAACCCTGATCGACGACGTCGGAAAAGTTCAGCATCAGCCGCCGTGGCAGCAACGCCACGTTCAGCAATCCCACCAGGCGACCTGCGCCGGGTTCGACCTGGATCAGCCGCCCGTTGCGCAGTTCCATGGTGAGTGTGCCGTCCAGCGTCTCCAGGCTGTAGGCCCAAGGCGGCCCGGCCCAGGTCAGCTCGCCGGACGCGGTGCCGCGTCCACCCTGCACCTGCCCTGGCTGACCCAGCACGGTGGACGCCCGGCCCAGGTCGTCGGCATCCAGTGTGTACTGGAAACGCGTGCGCTGTTCGCTGCCGGAGACCTGCCACTCGCCGTCCGCACGGAAATCCATCGGACCGCCGCTCAG
This sequence comes from Ectothiorhodospiraceae bacterium, assembly GCA_020831845.1. Lineage (GTDB taxonomy): Bacteria > Pseudomonadota > Gammaproteobacteria > Nitrococcales > Aquisalimonadaceae > LSCE01. The sequence continues at coordinate 6,959 of JAFIFV010000150.1, read as the reverse complement.
CCTTAGCCGCTCCAGTTGATAGCCGTTGCCGGAAGGCTGGGTCCGGGTCCGGAGCCGGCCCAGGGCGATATCGCCGAAGTGGAGTTCCTCCACGCGCAGGTCAACCGTGGGCCACCGATGTGGTACGAGTTCCCGGCTCAACACGTCGTCCGTCTGCTCGGGCCGCTCCGGCCGACCGGGAATACGCAGGTGATCCAGTTCCACGCGGACCAATGGTCCGGCGTCGGTTTGCAACCATTCGCCGTTCCCAGCCACGGAAGGCCCGCCCAGGGCAAGCTGCCAGTTCTGGTCCAGCCGCCGCAGGGACACCTCCACCTCCGGCAGTTCCAGCCCCGAGATCAGCAGTGTGTCGGTGGACACCGCCAGCCGGTTCAGTCTGAAGGGGCTCTGGGGTTCGGCGCCATCAGCGGCCTCCGCGGCCACCGCCAGCCAGGCATCCAGCGCGGCCTGCGGTGCGTGGCCATGGACCTCCACACCGGGAAGCCCCGGCAGCTCGGCTTCGCGGCCGCCCAGACCGATGCCCATGCGCTCGGGAGTCCCATCCGCTGCCAGTCCGATCACACCGCTCAGTCGATCCCCTGCCCGGAAGCGTATCGGCTGAAACCGATCACCCAGCCCCAGGTCGAGATCAAAGCGGAGGGGTTCGTCCGCCTTCTTGGCCGCTGGCGCTGGCAGTGTGGAGCGCACCCCTAGCAGATCGGACTCCACCCTGATGGTCACCGGTGTCTCGCCGGGTTGGCCGAGGAAACCGGGCAGGCCCACCTGCACGCCGAAATCGCCTCGCCCCTCCAGGAAGGACAGCGTCGGGAACTGCGTCACCAGATGCGCCACGGGGAAGTCCTGCAACCAGCCGTCCAGTTGTATGCGCGTGCCGCCGGGCACGCCTACCGTGCTGGCGTCCACGCTGGCGGTGGCGTCGCCCAGGCGACCGGTCAGGTTCTCACCGTTGATGCCGGTATGGTCGAAAAACACACGCCCCTGGAGATCATTCACCGTCAGCTCGCGCTCTGGCCAGTGGAAGTCGCCACCTCTGAGGTCGACCACACCCTGCAGCTCCACCGGCAGGCCCTCGAAAGGTATCGTCAACGCCAGTTCCAGACCGTGCTCTCCATCCAGCCGCAATGGACTCAGCACCGTCTCGATGGCGTCGCCGGTTACCGGCATGTCGACCAGGAACTGCAGGAAATCGTCGCCGGCGCCTTCAAACCGACCGGTGATGGTCAGCGGCGAACGCCCCAGCACCGGTATGTGCGCTTCCGCCTCCAGGGCGCGGGCACCACCGATCACCCCGGAATCGGCCAGGATGCGCATCTCCCTGCCGTTGAACAGCAACCGCCCGTTCAGTGCCTCCACGGCCGGCCATTCCGGCCAGAACGCCAGCGTCACGTCGCGGGTATCCGCCTCCACCCGGAACACCCCTTGCCCGCGTTCAAACGGAAACTCGTTCGCGTAACCGAAGAACAGCACCTCCGCGGCTGGCGCGGTGCCGCTGACGATGGCGTCATCCAGCCAGTCCACCAACTGCCAGGGCATGATCTGGGCAGGCAGGTAGCGGCTGGTGTTGCGCGCATTGCCGGGCACGCCGCTGACGCGCGCGCGGATATCCAGGAACACCGGCACATCGGGGCGTTTGGCCACGCGCACGCTGCCGAGCGCCAGCGCGTCCTCGTTACTTCCCCGGGCGTCATCCACATCCACCTGCCAGCCGTGCTCATCCATGCGCCATCGGACCGATGCGGACAGCCAGTCGTGCGGCAACGGCCCTCGGAACAGCCGAGGGAACTCCAACTCGCCGCTTTCCGCACGCAGGTACATGGAGCCGCTGCGGCGCCCGTCCAGGCTGGGCGAGGTCAGCCCCGGAATACCGCCCCGCAGCGTCCCCCAGGCTTCAAGATCACCGCTGCCTGTCACGTAGGGTTCGCGACCGGTACCTGAGAACAGCTCGCGAATGCTCGCGGCCCGCATGCCCCGGACCTCCAGGTAGTAATCGATTGGCGCCTGCTCCAGCGCGGCCACGCCTTCCCCGCCCCATTCGGCGATGAACGCCGCTTCCTGCAACCACTCGTCCGGCCCGTTCAAACGGCCTGCCAGTTGCCGGCGTCCGTGTTCGAGATTCACAACCCGTAGCTCGAGGCCGGTAAATGTCCGCGCCTGCCGCCGCTCAAGGTCCAGCAGCCGTAACCGGCTGTCACGCAACAGCAACGTCACCGGCTGCAACAGCAGATTGTCCACCGCCTCGACCGCGGTCGGATGAATGCCCCTGGGCCCTGCGCCGACGAGCTGAATACGACCCTCGCTGTCGCGCTGTGCAGTGAGTTCCAGGCCTTCCACCAGAATCTCCGCCAGCCGCAGTTCACGGTGACGCAGCGATTCCGTCACGTTCAATTGCAGGTACAGCTCGTCCAGTTCCAGCCCTGGCCGCTCCCGCGGCCCAAGCCGGACATCCTCCAGCACCAGGTTCAGATGCAGCCCGCGCATCTGCGTACGGAAACCGCCGATGCGCACTTCCTGGCCCACCGCCCCGCTCACCCGGGCGGCCAGTTCGTCGCGGTATTCAGGGGCCACGACCACGGCCAGCCGCACCAGGCTGAACAGCACGGCGATCAGCACGATGGCGCCGGCAGTCAGATACCACAGGAAACGTCCGCTGCGGCGCAGCAGACCTGGCCGGACGGGCGGGGCTGGACTCTCGTGGGTGTTGCTGGTCACAAGGCGCACCTACATCAGAACAACGTCGAACTGATCCTGTGCGTACAGAGGCTCCGACTGCAGGTTGATCGGGCGACCGATGAACTCTTCCAGTTCGGCGATGCTGATACTTTCCTCGTCCAGCATCAGGTCTATCACGCTTGGCGCTGCCAGCACCAGGAGCTTCTCGGCGTCAAACTGGCGCGCTTCCCGCATGATTTCCCGGAAGATCTCGTAGCAGACCGTCTCCGGGGTCTTAAGCGTGCCGCGGCCACCACAAGTTGGACACGCTTCGCAAAGCACATGTTCCAGGCTTTCCCGCGTCCGTTTGCGGGTCATCTCCACCAGCCCCAGCGCGGAAACGCTGCTGATCTGGGTCTTGGCATGATCCCGCTCCAGCGCGCGCTCCAGAGCCCGCAGCACCTGCCGCTTGTGCTCCTCTTCTTCCATGTCAATGAAATCGATGATGATGATGCCGCCCAGGTTGCGCAGGCGCACCTGGCGGGCAATTGACTGGGCGGCCTCCAGGTTGGTCTTGAAGATGGTCTCTTCCAGGTTCCGCCGGCCCACGTAACCACCGGTGTTCACGTCCACGGTTGTCATCGCCTCGGTCTGGTCGATGATCAGGTAGCCACCGGATTTCAGCTCCACCTTGCGCGACAAGGCACGCTGAATTTCCTGTTCCACGCCATACAGGTCGAACAGCGGTCGCTCGCCGGGGTAGCACTCCAGCCGCCCCGCCATGTCGGGAAAGAACTGGCGGCAGAATTCCTGAACGCGATCGAAATTCTCGCGGGAGTCGACGCGGATGCGCTCCACCTGGGCGCCGACCAGGTCACGCAGCGCCCGCAGCACCAGCGGCAGGTCCTCGTGCACACAGCTCCCGACAGGGGCCCCGTCTATGGTCTGACGGATGGACTCCCAGAGCTTGCGCAGGAACCGGCGATCAGCCTCCAACGCGTCTTCCGGCACCTGCTCGGCAGCGGTGCGGATGATATAGCCACCCTCATCCCCGTCGGTCAGGAACCGCTGTCCGATCTCCCGCAGGCGGGTGCGCTCCGCATCGTCCTCGATCCGCGCGGAAACACCGACGCTGCGGGCAGCCGGTAACAACACCAGGTTACGGGACGGAATCGTGATGTGCGTGGTCAGGCGAGCTCCCTTGGTGCCCAGCGGATCCTTCACCACCTGGACCACCACCTCCTGATCCTCCCGCAACAATTGCTGGATGTCCGGCGTGGCGCGGCGCTCGCCCTCCGGTGTCTCCTCGGGGAGGCTGATGTCCGAGGCATGCAGGAAAGCAGTCCGTTCCAGGCCCGCGTCAATGAACGCCGCCTGCATGCCCGGCAGCACGCGCTGCACACGCCCCTTGTAGATGTTGCCCACCAGGCCGCGCCGGCGCACGCGCTCGATGCACACCTCCTGGAGCACGCCGTTCTCTACCACGGCGACGCGGGTTTCCTGGGGGGTGCAGTTAATCAGGATTTCTTCCGACATCGCTCACCAGCGCCGTCGGAAATCTATGGCAAATTCGTCCAGCAGGTCGGCAACCTCGAACAACGGCAGCCCCATGACCCCGGAGTAGCTGCCTTCCATATGCTCCACGAACACCGCGCCGCATCCCTGGATACCGTAGCCGCCGGCCTTGTCCCTGGGCTCTCCGGTCTCCCAGTAACGCTGGATCTCGCTTTCGCCGATCTCGCGGAAGGTGACGCTATTGACGCTGAGTCGCGTGGCTTCCCGGTCATCGACCAGTGCCACCCCGGTAAGCACCCGGTGGGTATTGCCGGACAGGCGGCGCAACATGTCCATGGCCTGCTCCTGCGTGGTCGGCTTGCCCAGGATGGAATCGTCCAGGACCACGGCGGTATCGGCGCCAAGCACCGGCAGCGGGCTGTTCTTCTCGACCTGCTTCCAGCCGGCACGCGCCTTTTCCAGCGCCAGGCGAATCACGAACACCTCCGGGCTTTCCATCTCGTGCTGGGACTCATCCACCGAGACCTCCAGCTTGCGGAACGGGACGCTGATCTGTTCCAGCAACTGCCGGCGCCGCGGCGATTGGGAAGCGAGATAGATATCCGGGCTGGTGGAGTCCATTGCTGCAAATCCTCCTATCGGTGATACGGGTGATTGGCCAGTATGCTCCAGGCCCGATACAACTGCTCGGCCAGGAACACCCTGACCAGCATATGCGGCAACGTCAACCGGGACAGGCACCAGCGCTGTTCCACCGCCTGCAGCACCTGCGCGGACAGACCATCCGGCCCGCCCACGAACAGGGCCATGTCCCGGCCGCCCTGCAACCAGCCGGCCATGGTGTCGGCCAGCTGCTCGGTGGAAAACTGCTTGCCCTGCAGGTCAAGCGCGATCAGGCCGGCACCCTTCGGTGCCGCGTCAAGCAGCCGCTGCCCTTCCACATCGCGAGCCCGGCCGGGATTGGCACCCTTGCCCCGATCCCCGGCGGGCAACTCCAACAACTCCAGCCGGCACTCGGGCGGCATGCGTCCGGCGTACTCGGTAAAGCCATCAGCCACCCAGCGCGGCATCTTCTGGCCGATGGCGATCAAATGAACCCGCATGCCTCCCCTTCCCGGAACTCACGCTCCGGTCCTCACGTCAGCCAGTCGGCCCCGCCTGCAGCCGCAAGATGGGCGCTAACGGGGCGCTAGTGACCGCCCTGCTGCTGATCCTCGGTTGCGTCCGAGACGTCCAGCCCCCAGATGCGCTCCAGCCGGTAAAGCTCCCTCACCCGTGGCAACATCACGTGAACAACAGCATCACCCAGATCCACGAGTATCCACTCTGCGGCTTCCTCGCCTTCGACGCCCAGGGGCCTCATGCCGCGCTCCTTGGCCTGCTCCACCACGCTGTCGGCAATCGCCTTCACATGACGATTCGAGTTCCCCGAAACCACCGCCATCAGGTCGGTGATCCCGGTCTTCCCGCGCACATCCAGAAGCACCGGATCCACGCCTTTCAACTCCCCTACTGCATCCAGCACGAACGTGCACAGATCCTCGTAGGGCAGCGCCTGCGGACTCGCCTGTTGATCCTTGCTGATGATCCACCTCCACGGCAGTTGCAACCACCGGTCATTCGATTGACACGCTCTCACCCCCGAAAACGTGTATACCACCGCCATACACTCACGCACGCCCGGCGCCGCTCGAAGTCCCCTGTCAGCTACCTCCATGCGGGCTGAGCTGAGCCAGCGTCATCGATACAAACCGTTCGTCCGTATATGTTCCCATACCGCATCGGGCACCAGGTAACGCAGGGATCCACCGCGAGCCGCCCGCTCCCGCAGATCCGTCGCCGAAATCTCGAGCTGTGCCACCTGCTGGAAGAGCACCAACCCGGCCGCTTGCCGGTGAAGCTCATCCCAGCCCCTCGCCTGCCGACCCTGCAGCCACTGTTCCAGTTCCCCCGGCATCTCCACGCCATGGTTCGGTCGCTGCATCACCACGAGGTGGGCATGCTCTGCCAGTTCCCGCCATCGCGACCACCCGGGCAGTCCGTGGAAACTGTCGGTACCGATGAGCAGGCACAGATGCCTGTCGGGAAACTCCGCTCGTAAGGAGCGCAGGGTATCGGCCGTGTACGAGGGACCGTCCCGTCGCAGCTCGCGATCATCAACACGAAACAGGGGTTCATCACGCACCGCCAAGCGCAGCAGTGCCATGCGCTGCCGCGCGTCTACCGACGGTGTGGCCTTGTGCGGCGGTATGTGACAGGGGATCAGTCGCAGCTCTTCGAGACGTCCTGCTTCCGCAATGTCCAGCGCCACGCGCAGATGAGCGTTGTGCACGGGGTCGAATGTGCCACCGAAAATGCCGAGCAGCGCGCTCATGCACTCTCCGGGGTCTGCTCAGCCCCGAACATGCCCGTCACCCAGCACCACCCACTTCTGGCTGGTCAGGCCTTCCAGCCCCACCGGCCCGCGCGCGTGCAGCTTGTCCGTGCTGATGCCGATCTCCGCGCCCAGGCCGTATTCGAAACCGTCGGCAAACCGGGTGGAGGCGTTGACCATGACCGAGCTGGAGTCCACCTCGCGCAGGAACCGGCGGGCACGCGTGTAATCCTCGGTGACGATGGATTCGGTATGGGCGGAACTCCAGCGGGCTATATGGTCCATGGCCTGGTCCAGATCGTCCACCACGCGCACCGCCAGTACCGGCGCCAGGTACTCGGCTGCCCAGTCCTCGTCGGTGGCCGGCTCCATCTCCTTCACCAGCGAGCCGCGGCCGTGGGCCCCCCGCCGATACCCCCCC
>JAFIFV010000142.1 GCA_020831845.1 Ectothiorhodospiraceae bacterium | reverse complement strand
AGCATGCTGCCTCCGGTTCGGGCTGCGCCCGACGGTAGCAACCGCTGCGCGGTTACTCCCCTACGCGTTCCTTCCCAGGCCTCAGGGCTCGCCCAACCGTAGGGGGGTAATCGCCACCGGCGATTGCCACCGTTCCGGCCGCAAGGCCGGACATGGGGTCTCCGCGACCGTCCGGCGAGGCCGGCCGCACTCAGAAGCTCAGCGTCATCCCCGGTTTCGCCTGCTCCAGCAGTTCCCGGAACTGCTGCTTGATGCGTTCCAGCGCCTCTTCGGTGTCCGCCTCGAAGCGTAGCACCAGGCACGGGGTGGTGTTGGATGCACGCACCAGGCCCCAACCGTCCGGGAAATCCACCCGCAGGCCGTCGATGGTGGTCACACGGGCGTCCGGGAACTTCGCCTGCGAGACCAGCCGCTCGATCACCTGCGGCGGCTCGCCCTCTTCCAGGTTGATCTTCAGCTCCGGCGTGCTCACCGTTTCCGGCAGTTCGGCAAATATCTCCGTCGTGCTGCGCGGGTCCATGGACAGGATTTCCAGCAGCCGGGCGGCGGCGTAGATACCGTCGTCGAAGCCGTCCCAGCGGTCATTGAAGAAGATGTGGCCGCTCATCTCGCCGGCCAATGGTGCACCGGATTCCTTCAGCTTGGCCTTGATCAGCGAGTGACCGGTACGCCACATGACGGGCACGCCCGCGTTATCGGAGATGGTACGCGCCAGATGGGCAGAGCACTTCACGTCGAAGATAATGTCGGCGCCCGGCTCGCGGCTCAGGATATCCATGGCGAACAGCATCATCTGCCGGTCCGGCCAGATGATCTTGCCGGTGGCGTCCACCACGCCCAGGCGGTCGCCGTCGCCGTCGAAGGCCAGCCCGACATCCGCCTTCTGGAGCCGCACCAGGCGGATCAGCGCTTCCAGGTTCTCCGGGTCGGACGGGTCGGGGTGGTGGTTCGGGAAATGTCCGTCCACCTCGCAGAACAGCTCTTCCACCTCGCAACCAATGGCCCGCAGCACCTGCGGCCCCACTTCCCCGGCAACGCCGTTGCCGGCATCCACCACGACCTTCAGCGGTCGGTGCAGCGTCACGTCGCCGGCAATGCGGTCGATGTAGTCCGGCAGCACATCCTGCCGGCGCATGCTGCCCTGCCCTTCGATGAAATCACCGTTGAGTATGCGTTGGTAGAGATCCTGGATGGCATCACCGGACAGGGTCTCGCCGCCCAGCATTATCTTGAACCCGTTGTAGTCCGGGGGATTATGACTGCCGGTGATTTCGACGCCCGACCCCGTACCCAGATGGTAGGTGGCGAAATAGGTCACCGGCGTGGGGACCCGTCCGATCACGATGACCTGGCGGCCTGTGGCCTGCAACCCCTCCACGAGGGCTTCGGACAGTTCGGGGCTGGACAGGCGGCCATCGTAGCCCACCACGATTTCCGGGCAGCCCCTGGCTGCCGCTTCGCTGCCGATGGCACGACCGATCAAACGTGCCACATCCGCCGACAGGGTCTTGCCCATGACACCACGGATGTCATAGGCACGGAACAAGGTGGAATCCACTGCCACGTTACTCTCCTTTCTTGCCGTTGCTTGCCGGGAGGCTCTGGCCGCCGGAGCGGGGGCGGGCTCCGGCGGTGGTTCCTCAACCACCTCCAGGCCGCTGAGCAGATCGCCTTCCTCATGTTCACGAACGTCCACCCCTCCACCGGTAGGCAGCGAGGCCGCAACCTGGGCCTGGGCCTCGCGCGACGCCAGGGATTCGCGCAGACCAGGCAGGGTCTCTTCCGCGGCGGCGCGGGATTCCCGCAGGCGCATGGGATACTGCCCCAGCCTGCCAGCCAGCAGATCGCGACTCAGCGCCTGCCACTGGCCGGCATCGGCCACCACCGCGCGGCGCACTGTCACCATCACACCCCATACCACCAACCCGAGCAGAATCAGGCTGCCACCAACAATGGTGAGAAACCAGGTGTCGCTCAGCGGATCGAACACCCGCGGCGGCAGCGCAGGACTGTAGCGCACCGTCCAGGACGTCTGCCGGACCTGGGCCGCATGGGCGGAGCCCAGGCCACTGCTGCCCCCCTGGGCCAGCAGCTCACCTCCGTCGCCGCCACCCTGCTGGACCAGCAGCCGACCGGATGCCTGGGCTGGCAGACGCACGGCCTCGGCGAACCAGTCCAGGGGATAGGTGACGACCAGATGGGCAACGACGCTGTCGCCCTCCATGACCGGGTGGACAAAATTCAACTGCGCCCCGGGGCGCCCTATCAGATGCGCCTCCGGGGAGACCGGCTCGCCGCGCTCCTCCACCGCGCGCAACATATCCAGCAGCGCATAGCCCACCGGCGGAGTGGCGGCGAGATCGGGTTCACTCAGGCCCGGCTCCAGGAAAGCGGCCCGGGCGGCGCCGGGAAAGGCCGAACGCAGCAGTTGTTCCAGTGTCTGGGTGGCCTGCTGCTGCACCGCCGAGCGGGTAACGCGATCATTCGCGATAGCAGCCAGTTGCCGCTGCTCGCGCGTCGCGGACAAATGAAGCTGCTCGGCGACAATGGCCGCTGTGGCCTCGCCCTCGCGATTCAGGGCGGCGCTGCGCTCCTGGTCTGCCGCGTCCTGAGCCAGCCAGAGGGCTCCCAGCAGCAATCCTCCGGCCACCATGAACAGCACCACCCCCATACCGGAAATGGATACCTTCGGCCCACCCTTGCCTACAGCCTTGTTCGGTTTACTTGCTTTTTCCCTGGCTGCGCGTGCCATCGACTTCCCTCTTTATTGTTGCCCGCCATCGTTCGCCCTGTCCGGACTCAGGCCCGTCCCGAGTGCCCGAAGCCGCTCTCTCCCCTGGCGCTGGCCTCGAAGCTCTCCACCAGCTCGAACGCCGGCCGCACCACCGGCACGAACACCAACTGCGCGATGCGCTCACCGGGAGCAATGCGATATGCCTGTTCGCCGCGATTCCAGCAGGAGACGAACAACTGCCCCTGGTAGTCGGAGTCGATCAGCCCAACCAGGTTACCGAGTACGATGCCGTGCTTGTGGCCCAGCCCGGAGCGCGGCAGGATCACCGCCGCCAGTGCCGGATCGCCCATATGGATCGCCATGCCGGTGGGAACCAGCAAGGTCTCGCCAGGATTCAACGGTGTCTCCTCGTCCAGGCAGGCACGGAGATCAATACCGGCGGAACCGTCGGTGGCATAGTCCGGGAGCGGGAATTCCGTGCCGAGCCGCTGGTCCAGGATGCGGAGCTGTACCCTCTGCATGATGGTCTAGTTTCCCTGTTGTTGTCTGCGTTCGGCGATCAGGCCGATCAGTTCCTGCGCGATGCGGGTTTTCGGCCCGGGCCCCAGACTGGCGCTGCCGCCCTCCCAGAGCACTTCCAGAGCATTGTTGTCGGCATCGAAGCCGCTGCCCGGTCGCCCCACCCAGTTGGCAGCAATCATGTCCAGCCCCTTGCGGCGGCGCTTGTCCTGGGCATGGGCGTGCATGTCATCCGTTTCCGCCGCGAAACCCACCGTGAATGGCCCGCCGTCCAACGCGGCCACCTCGGCCAGTATGTCGGGGTTCCGCACCAGCGTGAGCTGCATGTTTTCCCCGGTCTTCTTGATCTTGCTCTCGGCCACGGTATCCAGGCGGTAGTCGGCGACCGCCGCGCTGGCGATGAAAATCTGGCTGTCGGTGGCGCGTTCGGCGACGGCGTCGCGCATTTGCCCTGCCGTTTCCACATCCACGCGCTCCACCCCGGCCGGGGTCGGCAGCGTGCATGGGCCTGCCACCAACGTCACCTGCGCTCCCGCCTGGCGGGCGGCTTCGGCAATGGCAAAGCCCATCTTGCCGGAGCTGCGATTGGTAATGTAACGGACGGGGTCGATGGGTTCGCGCGTGGGCCCGGCGGTAATCAGCACATGCAGGCCCTGCAACAGCGGCTGACCGAACATACCGGCCATGACCTGTACCAGTTCCAGCGGTTCCAGCATGCGACCGGAACCCACTTCGCCGCAGGCCTGGTCGCCACTGCCGGGTCCGAACACCCGCACGCCGCGACGCTGCAGCAGGGCCAGATTATCCTGGGTGGCCGGATGGGCCCACATGACCCGGTTCATGGCCGGGGCCACGGCAATCGGTGCTTCCGTCGCAAGACAGATGGTGGTCAGCAGGTCGTCGGCCAGCCCGTGCGCCATGCGCGCCAGCGCATCGGCTGTGGCCGGCGCGATCAGCAACGCATCGGCCCACCGCGCCAGCTCGATATGCCCCATGGCGGCCTCCGCCTGGGGGTCCAGCAGGCTTTCGTGCACCGGCTCGCCGGAGACCGCCTGGAAGGTGAGCGGCCGCACGAACTCGGTGGCGCCGCGAGTCATGACGACGCGCACCTCCGCTCCGGCTTCCTTCAGCCGGCGTACCAGATCCGCACTCTTGTACGCGGCAATCCCGCCGGTGACTCCCAGCAGAATGCGCCGCCCTTGCAATTGCGACATGGACAGCCCTCTGGCGCCGGAAGGGCGCCCCGTTCGTGTTCGTCTGGAAGTGTACGGGAACTGAGGGGATTAATGGAGTCCGGGAGGAACGACGTCGCGGGCCACGACCCTGTCGCCGATGGCCGTCAGCGGGGCATGACCTGGGAACCCCAGGGGACGGACACCGCCAGGCGCTCCAGCAGCGCTTCCCGGTCCATGCCGGCCAGCTCTGCCTGGGCATCGACCCGCGTATCCGAGGCCAGCATGGCCTTGCGCACCTCGCCGCCGCCACTGGCGACGAACAGTAGCACCTGCATGCCGTAGGACTCCCGCCCCAGCATCACGTCCCAGTCCTGGCCCTTTGCGTCCGTGATCGAATGCATGGGGACATCGTACCTGAGATGCGGACGACGCGTTGCACGACTGCCAAGTCCGATCTGGCCGTGGGCGGGCCGGGTGCAGCGATGCGCACCAATTCGTGCCGGGAGATGGTGTGCACCACGATGTGGTGCACACCCTACGCTTAGCCTCCTGCTGCGGTGACTGGCAGAACGAGGTCGGGTTGGGGGCGATGTCTGCGGACTGTCGATGAGAGGGACCTCATCGACAAGCCTACAGGGACGTATGCACGGCGTGTCCGCAGACATCGCCCCCAACCCGACCGGATCGAAGCCTCCGGCAATCAGCCGGCCAGACGGTGCGCATCGCTGCGCTCTGAGCACCCTGCTGTTTCCAGCCTTCGTCGGTCAGAGCATTCCCCGCTCGGCGAAGGAGACGGCCTCGCCGTCGCCCACCACCAGATGATCGAGCAGACGGATGTCCACCAGGTTGAGCGCTTCCTGCAGGCGGCGGGTGATGTGCTGATCCGCCTGGCTGGGTTCGGCCACGCCAGAGGGATGGTTGTGCGCCAGAATGACCGCGGCGGCATTGCAGGCCAGGGCCTGCTTCACCACCTCCCGGGGGTAGACGCTGGCTGCGTCGATGGTGCCGCGGAACAGTTCCTCGAACTTCAACACGCGGTGTCGGTTGTCCAGGAACAGGCAGGCGAAGACCTCGTGCGGCAGGTGCCGCAGACGGGAGGCCAGGAACTGACGGGTGAGCGCGGGGCTGGTGAGGGCGTCGCCGCGCTCCAGCGCGTGCTGCATGTGGCGGCGGGACATCTCCAGCACGGCCTGGAGCTGGGCGTACTTCGCCGTTCCAAGCCCGGGGCTGGCGCAGAACTCAGCCTGGCTTGCTTCCAGCAGCGGCCGCAGGCCGCCGAAACGGGAGAGTAGATCGCGAGCCAGATCCACCGCGCTGCGCCCGGCGATTCCGGTGCGCAGGAAAATGGCCAGCAACTCGGCATCGGACAGGGCCTGCGGCCCCTGTGTGAGCAAGCGTTCGCGGGGCCTCTCAGCCAGCGGCCAGTCGGTAATCGCCATCACTCCCTCCATGGAGTCGGTTTCCGTAATCGTTCGCCGGAGTTTACCCGGCGACTCCCGCGGTGTCAGCCCGCAGCCGTCCCGCGCTGCCTGGCAAAATCCATGTAGAAGTCCAGGCTCTTCGGGTTGGCCATGGCATCCGGGTTGGCCGCCTTGTCCAGCGGCATGCCCAGCAGCAGCTTCTTGATAGGCAACTCCATCTTCTTGCCCGTCAACGTGCGGGGGATCTCGGGCACCGCGAACACCGCATTGGGGACGTGACGGGCGGACAACGTGGTGCGAATGGCATCCCGCAGGCGGTTCTGCAGATCGTCGTCCAGTTTGACGCCGTCCCGCAGCACCACGAACAACGGCATCCATGATTCACGGCCCAGGTATTCCAGGTCCACCACCAGGCTGTCCATGATCTCCGGAAACTCCTCCACCACGCGATAGATCTCCGCAGTGCCCATGCGGATACCGTGACGGTTGATGGTGGTATCGGAGCGGCCGTAGATCACCGCGCCGCCGCGCGGCGTGATGCGTATCCAGTCGCCATGGCGCCACTGGCCGGGGTACATGTCGAAGTAGCTTTCGTGCAGCCGCTTGCCATCGGCATCGTTCCAGAAATACAACGGCATCGAGGGCATGGGCTTGGTAACCACCAGTTCGCCCACCTCATCGTCCAGCGGCCTGCCTTTCTCGTCCAGCGCGTAGACGGCCACACCGAGGCCTCGGCATTGCATCTCCCCGGCAATCACCGGAACCGTCGGCGAGGAACCGACGAACGCCGCGGCCACGTCCGTGCCGCCGCTGATCGCGGCAATCATGACGTCGCCCAGCTCATCCTGAATCCACTGGTAGCCCTCTTCCGGCAAGGGCGAGCCGGTGGACCCCACCGAGCGGATGCTGCCGACGTCGGCCAGCCGGGAGGGCTGGATGCCAGCCTTCTTGCAGTTCAGGAAATAGGCCGCTCCCGCACCGAAGAAGGTCATCCGGGTTTCCTCGGCGAAGCGCCAAAGCGTGGCCAGATCCGGGTGGCCGGGGTTGCCGTCGTACAAGCAGATGGAAGACCCCACCAGCAGCCCGCCGATCTGCGAGTTCCACATGATCCAGCCGGTAGTGGTAAACCACATGAAACGATCCTCCGGCCCCAGATCCATCTGCAGACCGTGGCCTTTCACCGTCTCCAGCAGCGAACCACCCTGGCTGTGGACGATGGGCTTGGGCATGCCGGTGGTGCCGGAGGAATAGACCACCCATAGCGGATGATCGAAGGGCAGTTGCTCGAACGCGATTTCGCCGGGCTCCCGGATCATGTCTGCCCAGCGCACCGCACCGGGAAGCTCAGCCCCGGAATCGAGGTAGGGCAGCAGCACGGTGTGCTCCAGGGTGGGCAACTCCTCCACCATGCCGCTGACCACCTCCAGCCGGTTGAAGTCCTTGCCGCCGTAGCGATAACCATCCACGGCGATCAGCACCTTGGGATCGATCTGGCGGAAGCGATCCAGCACGCTGCGGGTGCCCATGTCCGGCGAACAACTCGACCAGATCGCCCCGATGCTGGCACAGGCGAAAAAGGCCACCACGGTTTCCGGGATATTGGGCAGGTAGGCCACGACCCGGTCGCCCGGGCGCACACCGCGGGCGCGCAGGGCATTGGCCATTGCCGTTACCTGCGCGCGCAGCTCGCCCCAGCTCAGGCTCTGCAGCCCACGCAACTCCGAGCGCGACAGGATGGCCGGGTGGTCGGGGCTGTCGCGATGGAAGCGAAACAACTGCTCGGCCATGTTCAGCCGTGCGCCTTCGAACCAGCGCGCACCGGGCATGACCTCGCGATCAAGCACCCGTTCGTAGGGCCTGGAATGAATGATGTCGAAGTATTCCCAGATACTGGCCCAGAAGGCGTCCAGATGGTCCACGGACCACTGCCAGAGGGAATTGTAGTCCTCGACCTGAACGCCTTTGCGCTCGGCCAGCCAGTGCATGTAGTGATGAATGCGGCTGCGCTCCACACGTTCGCGGGTGGGCGTCCAAAGAGGTGCGGGTTGACCCGTGTTCATGCTGTTGCTCTCCTCCGGCTTGTTCGACGAAGCTACATCGACGAGCGCCAGCAGGGCAACAGTTAAGAAAGCGCTGATTAATTCCCGGGTTTGCGCTTGGGTCCGCATCGTCCGTGGCTGGAAGCACGGAGCCGCAAGTGGTCATTGCTACCTGTGGTGGCTTGCGTCAACGCCACGGTCGATGCGGCCAAGCCCACGATACGGCGGCGGCCTGCCGGGGCGGGGAGCCCAGGCCGGCACACCGCGGGGTCTATCAATTGTCTTCCAGTTCGCGGATCTGGCGTTCGATCTCGTCCTTGGCGCGTCCATAGCGCTTCTGGATCACACCTGCCAGTTCCTTGCGGGAACCGTTGATCTGGTCCAGTTCGTCATCGGTGATCTCACCCCACTTCCGCTGCACCTTGCCACGAACTTCCTTCCAGCTTCCCTTGATGCGGTCATCGTTCATGATGCTAACCCTCTTCCTTCAAGTGTCATCGATCACACCGCCTGCCAGTGGCCGAGCGGGTGTGCTTACCTCAATCTACGCTGGCCGGGGCCATCTGGTTCCGGAGGAGTGGCAGCGCCTTCAGCGCATGGCCACCGTGCCTCCTTCGTTCAGCATGTCGAGTTCCCGTATCCGCTCCCGGGTAGCCAGGAACTCCGGCCGGGGTGCAGTGCCCCCGTAGGGCTGCTGCATGCCGTTTTCCACGCTGTTGTAGACGAAGAAGGCATTGGCTCGCGGCCAGGGGGACAGGTTCTGGGGGGAGGCGTGCAGCGTGTTGCACTCGAACAGCAGCAACGACCCGGCACCGCCCTTGGGTGCCCGAATACCGCGCCGCTGTGTCAGCGCTTCCAGCGCCTGCTCGTCGGGTACACCGATACGCTGGTCCTTCAACGACTCCTTCCAGTTGTTCGTGGGCGTTGCCCCCTGACATGGAACGAAGTGGCGGTGCGAGCCCGGAATCAGCATCAGCGGACCGTTGAACTCGTTGTTGTCCGTCAGCATCAGCGAAGCGCTCACGGCGCGCATGCGCGGCATGCCGTCCTCTGAATGCCAGGTCTCGAAATCCGAGTGCCAGTTGAAGCCACCGCCGGAGAACCCGGCCTTGTCGTTGATACGCGATTGGTGAATGTAGACGTCGCCGCCAAGCAGTTGCCTGACCATGCCCAGTACCAACGGATCCCGTGTCAGACGGTCAAAGCGCTCGGAGATTTCGTGTATGCCGAACACGGAACGCAGGGCGCCGCTGTGACGATCGGTCACGAAGTTTTCGTTGCGGAGCGACTCGGTATCGCGTTCCAGTGCCCGGAGATCTTCCAGCAATTCGGTCATCAGCGGGCTATCGGAAAAAAGGTCTTCGAACCACAGAAAACCGTCCCTCCGATAACGGCCCAAGGCCTTTTCGCCTAGCGGACCGCGCACCATCGAGCCATTGCTCGCATGAACTACAGGATCTTTTCTTTCAACCATTTCAAGCGGATCTTCGGTCCGCGTCGGGTATTCGTCAAAAAGCATAAATATCCTTTATATTTTCAATGAAGTTTCCCCCACCATACAGAAGAAAATGTTTTGTTCATTAACTCAAGTTAATCAGGAATTGGTTCTTTCAAATCAATCAATGAACTTCCAACGATTTGACATTCCATCGCTCCAGGAGTATCGACCGCGCACGGGACAACCGCTTCCTGACAACCTCGACGCCAACGCCAAGGACGCCGCCCGTCTCCATGTAGGAAAGACCGGCCACCGCGACCAGCAGGAGTACCTCCCTGTCCGCGCGCGGCAGTTCGGCGACCGCCT
Organism: Ectothiorhodospiraceae bacterium; assembly: GCA_020831845.1. Classification (GTDB taxonomy): domain Bacteria; phylum Pseudomonadota; class Gammaproteobacteria; order Nitrococcales; family Aquisalimonadaceae; genus LSCE01. The sequence continues at coordinate 4,237 of JAFIFV010000142.1, read as the reverse complement.
GGTGCAGCGCTGCCAGCTGCATCAGCTCGGTACGCCCGTAATTCGTCAGTTCGACACTCGACGAGATCCCGCCGGAGGGCAGATCACGCTGATGGCGATAGAGTATGCCGAACAACCAGGCCCGAAACCCCAGCTCCGGAACGGCAAGCAAAGGCGCACTCAATGCATCCCTCAGACAGAGCTGCACCAGATCATCGCCACTGTGCTTGTTGCCGGTCACCGCCATCGCATAGCGGCGAAGACGCGGGATTTCGTCTCGTATCATTACACCTGTATAGATCATCTCAATTACCTGCAAATCCATGCACTTCTCAGTACACAAATTTAGACATGTCCTCCTTCAAGTTTCGATAACACAGGTTAGGAATAACCGGGACAATGGATACTCCGCAACCGTCGCCAAACTGCAACAGTTCGTTGCCTTTTGGCTGATCATGAATAATTATCATGAATTCTCAATCAACCGGAACGATCTGGACGCAAGGCATCATGGACAAGAGCTGCATCGTCAGGCACTTCAGAACCTATGCGGAATTGGACGCGCACGAAGAGGAATTACTCGACTCGCTGGAGAAGAGCCCTCAGGCATTCCGCAGGGGCGGCGTCATCTGGGAGGAAGGGGATGAAGCCACCGATTTCTACACCATCCGGCGGGGTTGGCTGTTCTCCTATCGCTACATGGAAGACGGTAGCCGGCAGGTACTGGACATCTTTGTTCCCGGTGATATCGCCGGCCTGCGGGAATTCGCTTTCTCCGGGCGGCTGACGGGGCTGGCGACGCTGACCGACGTGGAAATCTGCGCCTTTCCGAAAACGCGGATGACGGAAGTCTTCGGGGAATCGCTGCTGCTGTCGAACCTGTTCTTCGCCGTTGCTGCCAGAGAACAGGCCGTGCTCCTGGAGCGTCTGGTCAACCTTGGTCGCCGAACGGCGTTGCAGAAAGTGGCTCACTTCGTGCTGGAGATGTACACGCGGCTGCAACGCACAAACAACTTCCCGGACAACCACTTCCGCCTCCCGCTGCCGCAGCACGTGCTCGGTGATGCGCTCGGGCTAAGCGCCGTGCACGTGAGCCGGACCTTCGGGGAACTGAAGGAGGCGGAACTGCTATGCAGAGACGGAGGCCATATCAGCATCCTGGACGTTGACCGCCTGGCACAGGTGGCAGGCTTCAAGTCCACCTACCTGCGCGAGGATCTCTCTTCCGTGTTGCGCGCACTGGAGAACCGGGCCGTACTCCCCCCGGGAAGCACCGGTTGATTCCCCAACTCCCGTTCCTGCCCAGCAGCGCGATGTGACACTTGAAACGCAAGGGTGTGTCCGAGGCAGCGCGCTAGCCCGTGCTCAGCCAGCCGGCAAGCAGGAGGACCAGCAGCACCAGAACCACCGCCACCACCACCCCGGCACGCCGGGCGTACACGTGCAACATGTTGATGCTCCTCACACAAGATCGAACCTGTCGGAATAGATCCTGGCCGGCGCCACACCCAGGGAAATCAATGCCTGCTCGGCCGCATTCATCATCGGCTCCGGGCCACAGATGAAGTAGGAGACACCCTGGCCATCTACCGGAAGTTGCCGGCGTAGCAGCCCGGTATCCACGTAACCGCGCTCGCCATTCCAGGCCGACGGCGGATCGGAAAGCACGTGCACCAATGTCAGCGGCAATTCGCCGGCCATATCGTCAAGCTCCTCCCTGAACAGGACGTCCTCCCAGACATCGTTCGCATACACCAGGTACAAGGGGGTACTGATGCCCTGCTGTCGGTAAGTGCGGAGCATGCTCATGATCGGGGTGATGCCGACTCCACCGGCCAGCAGGACCAACGCATCCGATTCGGCCGGGCGAGGAACAAAGGCGCCATAAGGACCCTCCACCCACGCTCTCGTGCCCGGCTCCACCTCGGGCAGACGCCGGGAGAAATCCCCCAGCGCCTTGGAGGTAAACGCGAAGCGCTCGCTGCTCGACGCAGAGGAGGCGAACGAGAAGGGGTGCTGCTGCAGTGAGAAAGGCGTTTCACCGAGCGTCACCCAGAAGAACTGCCCCGGCAGGAAGGGCATGCCGCGATGGCCGTCCGCCTCGAGCACCAGCGTCGTGCTGTCACCCCGCTCCGGCTCCACGGCGGCCACCCGCCAGGGCCGTCGACGCATCCGCAGCAGACGGAACAGCCGCGAATCCAGCAGCAGCAGCAAGGGCACCAGGATAACCGCCACAAGCAGCGCCTTGGTCAGCAGCCCGGAGGTGTAATGATCCACCATCAACGCATGGCCGAGGCCGCCGGCGACAATGAACAGCGACAGCGCACCATGCAGAGCTCGCCACCATTCGTAGGACAGACCGACGCTTACCCGCCACAATGAGCTGACCACCAGCACCGCTGTAGCGGCCACTAAAGCGGACAGGGAAACCGCCCGCAGGGTTTCGTCCCGCGGATCCAGATAGGCGAGAAACCCGGGGTCGGCCAGCATCAACGTCACTGGATGAGCCAGCACCAGTAGCAAGGCGAAGGTGCCGATACGGCGGTGGAACTGCAGGGTGTTGTCCAGCCCGACCTCCGGCGCGAACCAGCGGTGCCTGCCGGAGATCACCAGTTGCATGGCCAGAACGCCCAGTCCGAGCAGCCCAAGCAACGCCCCGGCTTCCACCCAGAACCCGCGTGCCTCGGCCGGCGGGTTCGCCAGGGCGATGCCCAGCGGCAGCAGGGTCAGGAACACGTAGATCGAGAGCCATTTGATGGTGCTTCGAGCGACTTCGCTCAACTGCTGTCTCCCTCGGCGCGGGCACTGGAAGATGTCATGCGTGAGTCCTTTGCTAGGCTGAAAGGTTGCCGCTATAGCGGCCTCTGATCGAAATACGCCGAGACTAGCAAGGAGTTCCCATGCACTTACCCCTGCCCCGTTTAGGCAAGACCCTGAAGCACCCCCTCCCTGCCCTGCTTGTCGCCGGGCTGTTCGCCACCTCCGCGGCAGCCGTCGAGGTGACGGACACCGAGATTGAGGGGTCCATCGAAAGTGAAGAGCTGAGCTACCGGGTGGTTCAGGTCGTGAGCGGCCTGGAACATCCCTGGGCGGTGAACTGGCTGCCGGACGGCCGGATGCTGGTCACGGAGCGGCCCGGCCGCATGCTCCTGATTGACAGTGACGAAGTCACCGAGCTGGACGGCCTGCCCGAGATCGACGCCGAAGAGGATCAACTGACGGCGCCGGAGGGCGGCAACCAGGGCGGTCTGCTGGACGTGATGCCGCACCCGCAGTATGCCGACAATGGCTGGATCTACTTCACCTACTCCAGCCCCGGCGACGACGATTCGGTGTTCAGCGACGACGGCTACGGCACCGGCACCGCCCTGGCCCGGGCACGCATCAACGATGACGGCGACGCACTCGAGGACCTGGAAACCCTCTACGCCCAGGTGCCCCGCACTGAGCCCGGCCGCCACTACGGCTCCCGCATCCTGTTCCCCGGAGACGGAACCGTGATGTTCTCGATTGGCGATCGCGGCATCAGAATACCCTCGCAGGACCTCACCGACCCCGGCGGCTCCATGATTCGCCTGAACGAGGATGGCGGCGCCGCCGACGACAACCCTTTCATCGGGACTTCGCCTGGCAACATCCGGCCCGAGATCTTCTCCTTCGGGCACCGCAACAACCAGGGTCTGGCCATGCATCCGGAAACCGGGGAGATCTGGACCACAGAGCACGGACCCTACGGCGGCGACATGCTGCACCGGATCGAAGCCGGCGCAAACTACGGCTGGCCGCAGGTAGCCTATGGCGCCGAATACGATACCGGCGAATTCATCGGTATCGGCCAGGCCGCGCCTGGCGTGACCGAGGCCGTGCACTGGTGGGAAGAATCCATGGCGCCATCGGGACTTGCGATCTACCAGGGGGATGCCTTCCCGGCCTGGGAAGGCCATTTGTTCGCGGGCTCCCTGCTGCGTGAGCAGCTACATCGGCTGGAACTGGGCGACGATGGGACTGTCAGCCATGAAGAGGTACTGCTGGACGGCGTCGTCGGCCGGATTCGCGACGTACGCCTTGGTCCGGACGGCATGCTGTATGTCGTTACCGATGAAAGCGATGGCGGCGTCTACCGGCTCGAATCGGCCGACTGACCGCCCTCATTGATCGATGCGGGGGATGGCGGCTGGGGCGATCCCCCCCAACACACGCCACGAGGGGGCAATGAAACGCCACTATTTCCTGCTTACGGCTGCCCCCGCCGCCGCGC
>JAFIFV010000139.1 GCA_020831845.1 Ectothiorhodospiraceae bacterium | reverse complement strand
ACCACCCGATCCCATCCCGAACTCGGAAGTGAAACTGCCTAGCGCCGATGATAGTGCCGCCTCGCTGTGGTGCGAAAGTAGGTCATCGCCAGGCGCCTATCCCAAAACCCCGAACCACAACGGTTCGGGGTTTTTTTATGGCCGAAATGACTGACTACACCTGCCACTTGAATCGCGTCGCCCATCGAACCGCACGGAAATGCTACATTAACGCGCTGATCATCTAGCAACTCCGAGGTTCTTCATGGTGGGCAAAGACGCCGAGTCAGCGCAGCAACTGCTGGATTTCATCGACCGCTCTCCCAGCCCATGGCATGCGGTGGCCAGCTGTGTTGCCCGCCTGGAGGCAGCGGGTTATCGGCGACTGGACGAGTCCCAGCCCTGGGATTTGCGGGCCGGTCACGGCTACTACGTGGTCAGGGACGGCTCCTCGATGATTGCCTTCCATACCGGCAAAGGGAGTGTGCTGGATCACGGCTATCGCCTGATCGGCGCGCATACCGACTCCCCCGGATTCCGGGTCAAGCCGAACCCTGTGAAGCAGGACCTGGGGCCCAGTCGACTCGGCGTCGAAGTCTACGGCGGGCCTATTATCGCGACTTTCGCGGATCGCGATCTCACTCTGGCGGGCCGCGTCATCGTGCGCGAAGGCGATACCCTGAGGGCCCGGTTGTTCCACTCTGCGAAGCCGCTATTGCGTTTCCCGAACCTCGCCATCCACCTGAACCGTACGGTCAACCAGGAAGGTCTGAAATACGACCTGCAGGAAGAGCTCCCGCTGGTGCTTGGCACGCTGGAGGAAACGCTGCCTGAACGTGATGCTTTCCGCCACCTGCTTGGCGATAGTCTGGGCGTGGAGCCGGGAGGGGTGGTCTCCTGGGATCTGACGGTGGCCGATACCCAGCCGGGTGCGTTCTTCGGCGTGGACCAGGAGTATCTGGCCAACAGCCAGCTCGATAACCTGGCATCCTGTCATGCAGCCCTGGAGGCCCTGCTGCAAAGCGGGGACGAGTCCTTTCCCGGTGTCCGCCTTCTTGCCTTTTTCGACCATGAGGAGATCGGCAGCCAGAGCTTCAAGGGCGCGGACGGTCCGTTCTTGCATGATGTGCTGGAACGCATCGGCGAAACCTTCCTCGACGGTGCGGGCGCCCGGCGACAGGCCTTGGCCCGGAGCCTGGTCCTGAGCGCCGACATGGCCCATGCGTACCACCCCAATTACGCTCGCTACTATGATCTCGAACATGCCGTGCATCTGAACCAGGGGCCGGTGATCAAGATCAACGCCAGCCAGCGTTACGCCACCGACGGCATGGCGGAAGCCGTGTTCGAGACCTTGTGCCGGGAGTCCGACGTGCCGGTGCAGAAATACATCCACCGTAACAACCTGCCCTGCGGAAGCACGATCGGGCCCATCACGGCTGGCCGCCTGGGCATTCGCTGCGCTGATATCGGTAACGCCATGTGGTCCATGCACAGCCTGCGCGAGAGTGCGGGTACCCACGACCATCATCTGATGATTCGTGCCATGCGGCATTTCTTCCAGCGGCAGGCGCTACCGTTGGAGGAGGTTGCAGGGTGACCGACGGTCCGGAAATGTTGCTGAAGCTGTTGGCCGACGGCCAACCGCATTCCGGCGAGGCCCTGGGCGAAGCGCTCGGCATCAGTCGTGCGGCGGTCTGGAAGCAGATCGGCCGGCTGCGGGAGGCCGGCCTGCCCGTCAGTGCCGTGGCCGGCGCCGGTTACCGGCTGGACGAACCGCTGACGCTGCTATCCGCCGAGGCGATCAGGACCGCCCTGCCTTTCTCGTTGGCCGAGCCGCCGCGGATTGACGTCCATTTCCAGGTGGATTCCACCAATCGCCTGGCCCACGAGGCGCCGCCCGGCGAGCCTCTGGTTGTCCTTGCGGAACGCCAGACGGCCGGCCGCGGTCGTCGCGGCAGGTCCTGGGTTTCACCGTTGGGCGCCAGCCTGTATCTCAGTCTGTCCTGGCCATTCCAGGCGCCTGCCCGCGGCCTCTCGGGGCTCAGTCTGCTGACCGGGCTATGCGTGGCCGAAGCGCTGGAACAGGTACTCGGCCTGCAGCCACAGCTGAAATGGCCCAACGATCTCATGTACCAGGGTCGCAAGCTGGCGGGCATACTGATCGAGCTCAGTGGCGAACCGGACGGCCCCTGCCGTGCGGTCATCGGCATTGGCGTCAACTGTCGCCTGCCGGAAGAGCAGGTAACCGCCATTGATCAGCCCTGGACCGATCTCTACCGGGCGACCGGACAGGCACCGGACCGCAACCGCATTGCTGCCGCTATCCTCACGCAGCTGGCTACCCGTCTCCCCGTCTTCGAGCGGCAGGGCTTCCAGACGTTCCAGGCCGACTGGGCTTCCCGTGACATGCTTCAGGGGGAAGAGGTTGTGCTCCATCTGGGGAAGGAACAGCGCAGGGGGGTTGCGGTGGGAGTCGACGGGGCCGGTGCGCTGCTCATGGCGACGGCGGCCGGAACCGAGGCGTTCGCCGCCGGCGAAGTGTCCGTCCGCCTCCACGCATCCGACGGTGACCCGGTGCCGGGCAAACGATGAAACTGTACTTCGATATCGGCAACTCCCGGGTCAAGGTGGCGGTCCAGGATGAGCGTGGATTGCGTACGGAGGGCCGGATACCCCATAGCGGCGACTGGCCGCGGGCCTTGTCCGACGTGCTGGACCGCTACCAGCCGCCGGAGTATGCCGGTGGCTGCTATGTCTCCTCGGAAACCCTGGCCGCTGAGTTGGACGCAAGTCTGCAGGCCCGTTGGGGCGTGTCATGCAACTGGCTGCGCTCCGTGCCGGAACAGGCAGGCCTGGTCAGTGCCTACGAGTCCCCGGAACTGCTCGGCGCCGACCGCTGGGCGGCAATGCTGGGGGCCCTTGAGCGCGGCCATGCACCCGCCTGCGTGGTGGATTGCGGTACGGCAGCCACGCTGGACGTGGTAGCGGCTGATGGCCACCACAAGGGGGGGCTGATCTTCGCGGGTCTTTCGCTCAGTCGCCAGGCGCTTTCGTCCCGCGCACACAGGCTATCCGATGCCGGAGAGGGCGAATTGCCCCTGCTGGCGACGGAGACACTGACGGCCATCCGAAGTGGCACCTTCCATGCCCTGTGTTCTGCTGTCGATGGACTCTACCGCTCGGTGCGGGACAGTCTGCCGGAGATTCCCCGATTGATACTCACTGGCGGGGATGCGCACATGGTGGCGCCAGCGCTGGAGGTACATCGCCCTATCGTGGAGCCCGACCTCGTATTCTGGGGGCTGGTCAGGGCCGCGCGCGAGAAGGTGGCCCCATGAGAGCGTTCTTCATCCTGCTGCTGCTCGCCAACCTGCTTCTGCTGGGCTGGTTCATGTTCGGTCATGAGCAGCCGGAAACGGTCGCCCAGCCGCCAAGACCCGTCTCCGGTTCGTTAACCCTGCTCTCCGAAGCCGACCCCGACCAGTTGCAGCGTCAGGTCGTGGAGGACAATGACGCCGTGCCGGATCTCTCCGCACAGCCCGTACCCACCACTCCGCCGGACCGTGCCTGCTACCTGAGTCAGGCCTTTGCCGAGCAGCGTGAAGCACGGCAGCTACGGGATGCGGCTGGAGACGGTGCCCAGGTCCAGGAAGCGCCGGAATCGGAACTGATCGGCCATTGGGTCTACCTGCCGCCAGCAGACAGTGTTGCCGTAGCCCGGGAGAATATCGACCAACTGCGGGAAGCCGGCATCGAGGATGTGGTCATCGTCGGCGACGCCGCCTATCGCAACGCGATTTCCCTGGGCGTCTTCAGCTCGGCCGAGCGCGCCCGTGCACGGCAGGAGGCCATGCGCGAGGCGGGGTTCGCCGCCGAGGTGGGCGAGCGCTACCGTAGCGTCACGCGTTACAGAGTGGTGCTCTGGGACCGTCACCCGGACGAACTCCCGGCCCAGGGGGACTGGGAACCCATCGATTGCCAAGCGGTGTCCGACTGAACTACCATTCCACTCCCAGGCTGGCGTAGCTCAGTTGGTAGAGCAGCTGATTTGTAATCAGCAGGTCGCGGGTTCGACTCCTGTCGCCAGCTCCAGATTTTCAAGGTCTGTACCGGGCACATCGGTAACACTTATGGCGCGAGGGGGCTCGGCGGGTTCGACGCGATCCGCGTCCTCGTCGAAGAACCCCAGGTCATAAGAGATGGACCCAAGGGGCTGGGGCGTTCAAGGCGAAGGTGGCGCTAGCAGCCCTGAAGGGCGAGCACACCCTGGCGGAGTTGGCCGAGCAGTTTGATGTTCATCCCAACCAGATTCAGGACTGGAAGAGGCGCCTGGTTGAGGGCGCGGATGATGTCTTCGGTGGCCATGCGGTCAAGGCGGATCAGGGCGAGCGGGAGGTAGAGAAGCTCCACGCAAAGATCGGCCAACTGGCGATGGAGAACGATTTTTTATCCAAAGTGCTCGGGCGCAACCGATGAGCGAGCGCCGGGTGCGGATTCACATCGACCATCCCTTGCCGAAGACGCGCCGCTGCGAGCTGCTGGAGATGGCCCCGTACTACCAGCCCAAGCCTCCGAGCCAGAGGGATCTGGTGTTGATGCGCCTTATCGACGAGATCCACCTGCAGTGGCCATTCTACGGCAGCCGCAGGATCTCCGATGAACTCGCAGACCGCGGCCACACGGTTAACAGGAAACATGCCCAGCGCCTGATGCGACTGCGCGCCCTGTATCCACGTCAGCGAACAAGCCAGCCCGGCCGGGTGCACACGATCTACCCGTACCTGCTGCGGGGGCTTACCATCGACCGGCCGAACCAGGTCTGGGCCACGGATCTGTGCTATATCCCGATGGCCAAGGGGTTCATGTACCTGGTTGCCATCATGGACTGGTACTCGCGCCGGGTGCTGGCGTGGCGGGTGTCGAACACCATGGACACGGCCTTTTGCATCGACGCTCTGGAGGAGGCCATCCGGCGCCATGGGGCACCGGAGATGTTCAACACCGACCAGGGGGCGCAATTCACCTCCGAGGCGTTTACGGGTGCCCTCAAGGCCCATGGGATCAAAATCAGCATGGACGGCAAGGGCCGCTGGGTGGACAACATGTTCGTCGAGCGGCTGTGGCGCAGCGTGAAGTATGAAGACGTGTACTCGCGGGCCTACGAGACACCTGCGCTACTGCGGGCCGGACTGGGCCGCTACTTCACGTTCTACAACACCCGGCGCCGGCACTCCGGGCTCGGCCGACGCACCCCGGATGCGGTGTACTTCGACCAGGTGAACCGCGAGTTGGTCGCCTGAAAACCAGGGAAGCTCCACTTACGGCGCTGTCCAGTTTTGCGGGTCCATTTCTGTGGGCACTGGACTTCCCTCGGTGCAGTTGCCTCTCCGGAACGTTGTTCAGTGTCCTCCCGCCTGTAACCGGTTCTGCCGGGAGGCCGCGCCCGCTATCGCTTCCGTAATTCTCTTCCCGTTTGTTTCTGTTCGTTAGCGTACAGAGTTCCCCGGTAGCCCCCGATTAGTCTGCATTGAAGGGTGTGGGGATCCATTCCACTTCCTTCAACCACTTTGTCGGTGCCTTGGATTTCAGGCCGCGTTTGGAGAATGAAATTTATTGCATATCCGCGCTGGCGGCATGAGCGACGTGTGCGGATCCAGGCGAGCGCTTATCGGGCGCCAGCGCATAGATGAAGAAGAAATGTCGACACAATAGGAGGGGCGGGCATGTGCCAGGGTCGTTCGGGTTGGGTTCTTGTTCCTGTTTCCGTGCTCATGCTATCGCTGCTGGCGGGTTGTCTGGGTTCAGGCAGTTCCAGTAACCGGTCGGCGCAACCCGCGCGGGAGCACGATGACCGGATTGCCTCCGGCTACTACCAGTTGGATGTCGACAGTCTGCAGTTCGCGGCGCTGGACGGCTTCGATGATGCCGACCGGTGGTGGGGAGAACTCGATGGGGCCGGATATCGGATCGAGGTGCCAGACACCTGGAACGGAACCCTGGTCATGTACGCGCACGGCTATCGGGGCGACGAACCGGACCTGACCGTCGACATCCCGGAGCTGCGCCCCCACCTTCTGGATCGGGGGTATGCCTGGGCGGCATCCAGTTACAGGGCCAACCATTACGATGTCCGTTCCGGGGTGGAGGACACCAACAGGTTGGCCCGGTATTTCAGCGATGAGTTTGGCTCACCTGGCACGACGTACATCATCGGCCAGTCCATGGGCGGGCACGTCGCCGCTGCCGCTATTGAAGAAGAAACCATGGAGCAGGCGAACAACGGTTACTCATATGACGGAGTATTAGCTCTCTGTGGCGTCATGGGGGACGTGGAACTGCTGAGCTATTTCGCCGCCTACAACCTCGCGGCGATGGAACTTGCAGGTGTCGGGGCGGACAGCTTTCCAATCGATGACGCGGCGTCACGTGCAGATGCGGTTAGAGAGAATCTGTTTCTGAACTACGGAGAACAGGGCGAGGAACTGCTGCTTACGCCGGAAGGCGAGAAGCTGCGGGCCATCTTGCGGAACCTCTCCGGTGGCCCCCGGCCCATGTTCGATGAAGCTTTTGTGGATGCGGCAACGGCCCGGTCCCAGTTGGATGAGATTCATGCCTTTGCAAACGATGACGGCACCGCGCGGGGCATTCTGGCCCGGAATATCGTCGACACCCGCGAGGATTCCGTCACCGATCTCGGGCGGGATCGCGGCATTGTCTACCGTTTCGAGAGCCAGCCTGGAGAGAGCCTGACTGGCGATGAACGAGCGTTCAACAACGCCGTTTTTAGGGTGACGCCCGATAGCGATCCCAATCCCGAGCAGGAGGACGGGTTGCGCTGGGTCCCACGCCTCGAGGGCAAGTTGACCGCTCCGATCATCTCGCTGCACACGCTCGGTGACCTGTGGGTTCCGTTCTCCATGCAGCAGGAATACGCGCGACGGGTCGAAGAGCGTAATCGAGAGGATTTGCTGGTTCAGCGTGCGATCCGGGCCATCCAGCACTGCGACATCACGATGGAGGAGCAGGCGGAAGCGTTTGACGACCTCGTGGCCTGGGTGAACAACCCCGGGCAGAAGCCTGATGGGGACGATGTTCTGGACCCTGACGTGGTGTCACAAGAGGATTACGGCTCCCAGTTCACCAGGGACTGATACGTCCTCGATCGTTCACTGCACCGGCGCTGATTGACCAGGGACGACCAATCTCAGCACTGAGCCCGGGCCCCCCAAAACGCCCCCGCACCCCCC
>JAFIFV010000134.1 GCA_020831845.1 Ectothiorhodospiraceae bacterium | reverse complement strand
CCCCGCCCCGCCGCCCCCCCCCCGCGACGATCGAGTTTCCAGTCCATGCGAATCATCACGCTCAATTGCAACGGCATTCGTGCCGCCGCCCGGAAGGGCTTTTTCGAGTGGCTGCCGCAGCAGAAGGCCGATGTGGTCTGTCTGCAGGAAATCAAGGCCCAGGAAGACCAACTGGGCGAAACCCCTTTTTATCCCGACGGCTTCCATTCCTGGTACCACCCGGCGGAGAAAAAGGGCTACAGCGGCGTGGGTCTGTACAGTCGGGTCGAGCCCGACGAGGTCATCAAGGGGATAGGCTGGGAGGATTTCGACGCCGAGGGCAGGTTCATTGAGGCCCGCTTCGGCAGACTGTCGGTGATCTCGCTCTACATGCCATCGGGGTCTTCCGGCGACGAGCGCCAGCAGGTCAAGTTCGGAGTGATGGAGCGTTTCATGGAAGCGCTGCGTGGCTGGATGTCCGACGACCGCGAGTACGTGATCTGCGGCGACTGGAACATTGCCCACCGCAAGCTGGATCTTAAGAACTGGCGCGGCAACCAGAAAAACTCCGGTTTCCTGCCCGAGGAGCGCGACTGGATGGAGCGGCTTTTCACCACCGAGAACTGGGTGGACGTCTATCGCAGGCTGTATCCGGAGAAGGAGCAGTACACCTGGTGGTCGAACCGGGGCAGGGCCTGGGACAACAACACGGGGTGGCGTATCGACTACCACGTCGCCACGCCGGGCATGGCATCCAAGGCCATTGAGGCCGACGTCTTTACCGCCGACCGCTTCTCGGACCACGCGCCGCTAACGGTGGATTACGACTGGACGTGTTCCTAGGGAAGCCCTGAAGTTTTCACGTTGCCGCGTGAATGGGCGTGCCGTGTTTCGGCCTTGCGCCCGACGGTGGCAACCGCTGCGCGGTTACCCCCCTACGAAGGGATTCGCTGCGTGGCGTGCGGCATGGCGTAGGGGCGGAATCGCCGCGGGCTATTGCCCCAATCCGGCCACCAGGTCGGACAAATCGATGGTCCGCATCTCCACATGAGTCGGCTCTGCGCCCGACGGTGGCAACCGCTGCGCGGTTACCCCCCTACGAAGGGATTCGCTGCGTGGCGTGCGGCATGGCGTAGGGGGGTAATCGCCGCAGGCGATTGCCACCAGGTCGGACAAGTCGGTGGTACGTATCTCCACATGAGTTGGTTCTACGCCCGACGGTGGCAACCGCTGCGCGGTTACCCCCCCTACGAAGGGATTCGGTCCGTAGCGTGCGGCATGGCGTAGGGGGGTAATCGCCACAGGCGATTGCCACCAATCCGGCCGTCAGGCCGGAAAATGCCCTACGACGACGGTTGGCCTCGAACGCTCAGACGAAGCGTTCTTCCAGGTAATCGATAATCCTGTGCGACTCGTACAACCACTCCAGGTCGCCGTCCTCCTTGCGCACCTGCAGGCAGGGTACGGTGCTACTGCCACCATGCTCCACCAACTGGTCCCGATACGCCGGGACTTCGCGGATGTTGCGGAAGTCGATCTTCAGGTGCAGCCGCTCGATTACGCGCAGCACCCGTATGCAGTGCACGCAATTCTCGTGGTAATAGAGCGCCAGGTTCTGGGTTTCCCGGTCGATTTGCTGCTGTTCTTCCGGTTTGCGGACAACAATGCGGGGGTTGAGTGGGCTGGTTGACATGGTATTGGTGCTACCGTTCCTTGAAGTTGCTTGAAAATCGTCACTGTTATCACCAGTTTGGGGTTCCCGACGCAATTTACAAGTGCAATCGACGCAGATTGCCCCGATTCCGGGAGATTATCCGCATTCTGCCGGGTACCGGCGACAGCGTGCGCTGTCACTGGTCGTCCAGAAAGCGCTCCGCGTCCAGCGCCGCCATGCAGCCTGAGCCGGCCGAGGTGATGGCCTGGCGGTAGACATGATCCATCACGTCGCCGGCGGCGAACACGCCCGGCACGCTGGTGGCGGTGGCGTTGCCTTCCAGTCCGCTGCGCACCTTGATGTAGCCACCCGCCATGTCCAACTGCCCCTCGAAGATGCCGGTGTTGGGCGTATGGCCGATGGCAATGAAGACGCCGGCCACCTCGAGTTCCCGGCTGTCGCCGTTCTTCGTCGATTTGAGGCGAGCGCCGGTCACACCGCTGTCGTCGCCCAGCACCTCGTCCAGCGTGTGATCCCAGACCAGACTCACCTTGCCAGCCTCGGCCTTTTCCATGAGCTTGTCCTGCAGGATCTTCTCGGCGCGCAGGCTGTCCCGCCGGTGGACCAGCGTCACGTGGTCGGCGATGTTGGACAGGTACAGCGCCTCCTCCACCGCGGTATTGCCGCCGCCGATGACAGCCACTTTCTGGTTCCGGTAGAAAAAGCCGTCGCAGGTGGCGCAGGCAGAGACGCCCTTGCCCATGAACGCTTCCTCCGAGGGCAGGCCCAGGTAGCGGGCGCTGGCGCCGGTGGCGATGATCAGCGCATCGCAGGTGTACACCCCGCTGTCGCCGGTGAGCCGGAACGGGCGCTGCTGCACGTCCACCGCGTTGATGTGGTCGAAGATGACCTCGGTGCCGAAACGCTCGGCGTGCGCCTTCATGCGCTCCATCAGCGCCGGACCCTGCAGGCCTTCCACGTCGCCGGGCCAGTTGTCCACGTCGGTGGTGGTGGTGAGTTGGCCGCCCATCTGCATGCCGGTAATCATCACCGGGTTCAGGTTCGCCCGTGCCGCGTAGACTGCTGCGGTGTAGCCCGCTGGCCCGGAACCCAGAATCAGCAGTTTCTGGTGTCTGACCTCGCTCATGCCATGCTCCTGTCTGGAAAAGTGACAGACCGGGAACTCTGCGGCCTGCTCGAAAGTCGGCATAGTTTACTGTGCATGGCAGCAAAGCAAAATGTGAGTTGGTGTATCCCTTCGATAGACTGAAGTTATGGCTCTTGCTTCAGGTCAACGCCGCAGGCGGCCGGGCAGGGCATCATCGGCACGGATTCACGACAAACAGGGTACATGGTCCTTCATGAATGAGAGCCAGCGTCCGATACCGACGAAGAATGACACATCCGCCTGGCACACCCTGGATGCACCCCAGGTTCTGGAAGAACTCTCCAGCGACAGCAAGGGGTTGTCGCAGCAGGAGTCCGATCGGCGCTTGCAGGAAACCGGCCCCAATCGGCTGCCGCCGCCGAAACGGCACGGACTGCTGATACGCTTTCTGCTCCAGTTCCACAACGTGCTGATCTACGTGCTGATCGCGGCGGCGGCGATTACCGCCCTGCTCGGACACTGGCTGGACACCGCGGTGATCCTGGGCGTGGTCGTCATCAACGCCGTGATCGGGGTGATGCAGGAAGGCAAGGCGGAGCGCGCGCTGGATGCGATCAGGGACATGTTGTCCCCGAAGGCCACGGTGTTGCGCGACGGCAAGCGCCAGGAGATCTCCGCCGAGGATCTGGTGCCTGGCGATATCGTGGTCATGCAGTCCGGCGACAAGGTGCCGGCGGACCTGCGTCTGCTCAAGGCGCGCGATCTGCGGGTGGACGAATCGGTGCTCACCGGCGAATCCGTGCCGGTGGACAAGCACGTTGATCCGCAGCCCGCGGAGGCGGCACTGGGCGACCGGCTCTGCATGACATATTCCGGCACCCTGGTGACATACGGCCAGTCCACCGGCGTGGTCGTGGCCACCGGGGCGCAGACGGAGATCGGCCGTATCAGCGCCATGCTGGAATCCGTGGACGACATGACCACGCCGCTGATCCGCCAGATCAACGCTTTCGGCCGCTGGCTCGCGGGGGCCATCCTGGGCATGGCCGCCGCTGTGGTCCTGTTCGGTTATCTGGTACGTGACTACGCGCTGGCGGAGGTCTTCCTGGCCGGCGTCGGCCTGGCGGTCGCCGCCATTCCCGAAGGGCTGCCCGCCATCATGACCATCACGCTGGCCATCGGCGTGCAGCGGATGGCGGGGCGGAAGGCCATCATCCGCAAATTGCCGGCGGTGGAAACGCTGGGCTCCGTGACCGTGATCTGCTCTGACAAGACAGGCACGCTGACCCGGAATGAAATGACCGTGCAGAGTCTGGCGCTGGCTGGGGAGCACTACTCCGTCAGCGGCGTCGGCTATGCCCCCGACGGCGGGCTGGAGAACGACGGCAAGGCAGTGGAGCCGGAACAGTCGGAGCGGCTGCTGGAGCTTCTCCGCGCCGTACTGCTGTGCAACGACGCGTCCGTGCATCAGAAGGATGGCCAGTGGCACGTGCAGGGAGACCCCACCGAGGGCGCGCTGGTCACGCTTGCCATGAAGGCTGGCCTGGATCCCGATCGTGAGCACAAGGACTGGCCGCGCACCGATGCGATCCCGTTCGAGTCCGAACACCGTTTCATGGCGACGCTGCATCACGACCACCAGGGTAATGCGGTGGCTTACGTGAAGGGGGCGCCCGAACGGCTCCTGGAGATGTGCGAGCAGCAGCGGGGCGCCGATGGCGACGAGCCCCTGGATGCCGAGTCCTGGCGTGAGCGTATGGACGCCATTGCGGCCAAGGGGCAACGATTGCTGGCCATCGCCAGCAGGCCGGTGTCGGACGACAAGCGCGAACTGCATTTCGAGGACGTGGAGCAGGGCCTGGTGCTGATCGGTGTGGTGGGCATGATCGATCCGCCGCGCGAGGAGGCGATACGGGCCGTGGACCTGTGCCGGCAGGCGGGTATCCGGGTGAAGATGATCACCGGCGACCATGGCCTGACCGCGCGGGCCATCGGGGCGGAACTCGGCATCGGCGACGGCGAGAGCGTGGTGACCGGAAACGAACTCGAGGATCTGGACGAGGACGCGCTGCGCCGGTTGGTTGCGGAAACGGATGTCTTTGCCCGGGCCAGTCCCGAGCACAAGCTGCGTCTGGTGCGGGCGCTGCAGGCCAACGACGAGATCGTGGCCATGACAGGCGATGGCGTCAACGACGCCCCTGCACTGAAGCGTGCGGACGTTGGCGTGGCCATGGGTCAGAAGGGTACCGAGGTTTCCAAGGAGGCCAGCGAGATGGTGCTGGCGGACGACAACTTCGCCTCCATCGCCCGTGCCGTGGAGGAAGGCCGGACTGTCTACGACAATCTGCGCAAGACGCTGCTGTTCCTGCTTCCCACCAACGGCGGCCAGGCGGGCGTGATCATACTGGCCGTGCTGGCGGGCATGACCTTGCCCATCACGCCGGTTCAGATCCTCTGGGTGAACATGGTCACCGCGGTGACGCTGGGCCTGGCGTTGGCGTTCGAGCCGTCCGAGCCGCGCGTCATGCAGCGGCCGCCGCGGCCACCCGGGGCGCCGATACTCAGTCACTACATGCTCTGGCGTATCGGCTTCGTCTCGCTGCTGCTGGTGGCCGCCACGGTCGGCATGTTCCTGCTGGAACTGAACGATGGACTGTCGTTGGATTACGCCCGTACCCTGGCCGTGAACACGCTGGTGGTGTGCCAGGTGTTCTACCTGATCAGCGCCCGCTTCGTGATCGAACCGTCGGTCACGTCGACGGTATTCACGGCCAACCCCTGGGTGCCGGGCGCGATCGCGGCCATCGTGTTGCTGCAACTGGCCTTCACCTACCTGCCGCCGTTGCAGACGCTGTTCGGTACCACGGCCCTGCCGTTGCGGGATTGGGGCGTGATGCTGGTGCTGGGGCTGGCCGTACTGGTGCTGGTGGAGTTGGAGAAAGCCTTGCTCGGCAGGCGATTCCACCGTAGTGGGACGTAGCAAGCGCTGATTGATTCCCACGCTGGGGTCCGCATCGTTCGTGGCTGGAGTCCAGGAACGTCGCGGCGAGGCGGAGGCTTCCGGTCCCGCCAAAAGGCCGGACACCGGATTTACCGGGGGGGCGCGTCAACCTTGCTCCGGCGCCGGTCTTTGCCGGGAGAAGGCGTCTCCCATGCGTTTCTGCAGCGCGGCGCGGATCAGCAGCAACAGGATCAGGCCGGGCGTGACCATAATCGTCGTAATGACGAAAAACGTCGCCCAGTCCCCGTCCAGCCAGTCCACCATGGCGCCGCTGCCGGCTGCCAGCGTGGTGCGGCTGAGGTTGCCCAGCGAGGCCATCAGCGCGTACTGGCTGGCTGTATAGACCCGGCTGGTGAGATAGGAAATGAACGCGACAAAGGTCACCGTGGAGAAGGCGGTGGTGAAGTTGTCCACGATCACCGCCACTGCGAACAACTGCATGTCCGGCCCCACCACGGCGAGCAACGCGAACAGCAGATTGGCCAACGCCATGGTGATTCCGCCGATCAGCAGCCCCCGGAATATGCCCAGCGTCACGTTGACCAGGCCGCCAAGCAGGGTGAACACCAGCATCGTTGCCCAGCCCATAAAGCCCGAGACCCAGGCGATCTGCTCACGGGTGAACCCCACCTCCAGGTAGAACACCGCGGCCATGCGGCCCATGAACGCTTCGCCGATCTTGAACAGCACGATGAACGCGAGGATGGCAAACGCCAGTTGCCAGCCGTTGCGGCGGAAGAATTCGGCGAAGGGTTCCACCGCCGTGACGGCCAGCCATGCGGCGGCCCGCCCCGCCACTCCCGGCCTCTCTTCGCCGGTGAGTGCTTCACGCATGCGCAGTTCGGCTTCAGCCTGCTTCTCCTCCCGGTCGGTTTCAGGCTCGGGCAGCCGCAGGACCACCAGCATCAGCAGGCCCAGAAGCAACGCCAGACACAGATAGGCGCCGTCCCAGCCCAGTGGCCCGGCGACCATGAAGGCGCCGGCGCCGGGCAGGCCGGCGCCGGTCCACCAGCCGGCTGTGGTCATGGCCGAGGCGGCGGCCATCTTGCGCGGTTCCAGCGCCGGGATGAGTTCGATGCGGTAGGCGTCCACCGCTACGTCCTGGGTGGCGGACGAGAACACGATGACGGTCGCGGCCAGCGCGGTGGCAAGCGTCCCTGCAGACGGATCGGTCAGGCTGATGGCCACCGTGCCCAGAAGAATGCCGCCCTGTGTGAGCAGTATCCAGCTTCGGCGCTGTCCCAGACGGGCATGCAACAAGGGAAGCTTGATGCGGTCCAGCAACGGCGCCCAGAGGAAGTTCAGTGCATAGATCATGGCCAGGCTGCCCATCACGCCTATGGCGGTGCGGGTCAATCCCGACTCGTGCAGCCAGGCCGAGAAGGTGTTGCCAATCAGCGCCCATGGGAATCCGCTGGCGAAGCCGAGCACGAAGATGTACAGCAGGCGCCGGTCTCGGAGCAGGCGTAGATAGGAGGCCATGGAGTTCCGGTGTTTCAAGTCGGTCCGAAGGTTTCCGGCATGGTGGGTCACACTTGGAGCGCTGGCAAGCACTGTTTTGCAAAACATGTCGGTTCGACTGACACAACACGGCAGTCATCTCCCGGCAACCTGACGTGCAGCGGCAATTCTGGCGATGCCACGGCGCGGCATGGTTTTTGAAGGTATTGAAATAAAAGGTTTTATCAAGATGGCATGGAAACTGCTTTCATGGTTTGCAAAGGCAGGACAGCCTGCAAATCGGACCAGGAGAACACCATGAGCCACAGTCAAGATATGGCCATCGCCGCTTACCAACTGGGTCGCCGTTATGAAATGGGAGACGGTGTTCCCATGTGCATGGAAACCGCCGCGCGCTTCTACCGCCAGGCGGCAATGCGCGGGCACGCTGACGGCCAGCACGCGCTGGGCTTCCTGCACGCCACGGGCCAGGGTGTGCGCCGTGACGAGAAGCTGGCTGTGCAATGGCTTACCCGCGCTGCGGAACAGGGGCACCCGGACGCGCAGCACAACCTGGGCGTGATGTACACCGAAGGCCGAGGGCTGGAAGTGGACTACGGCGCCGCGGTGAAGTGGTTCTACAAGGCCGCCATCAACGGCAGCCTCTATGCGCGGGAATGGCTGGAAAGCGGCGACGAACAGCACACCGCCAAGTAACGACTATCTCGGGGTGGGCGCTCTGCGATAACAACGAAAAGAGACTATCTCCCTTCGGGGGGTCTGGCCTCGCGGCCCCGGTCGCGGGGTTTTTCTTTTTGCGCTTCCCCAGTGGGTCGGGGTTCAGCCGCGTTTCAGGCCATGGCCTGGTGTGTCGGGGTGTTCTGCGCCAGCAGCCGCTCAATGGTATCCAGCAGCTCCGTTTCCTGGAAGGGTTTGGTCATGTAGGCACTGACGCCGGCCGAGCTTGCCTGCCCCCGGTGCTTCTGCATGGCGCGGGACGTCAGCATGACGATGGGCAGCGCGTCCGTATCTTCCCGGGAGCGAAGGTGGGCGGTGAGCTCCAGCCCGTTCATGCGGGGCATTTCCAGATCCACCAGCATGATGTCCGGTATCTGTTCCTCGATGCTTCGTACCGCCTCGATGCCGTCGCGCGCCTGCCGCACGGTATAGCCCGAATCCTGCAGGAACTGGGTGAGGGAGCGGCGAACGCTGAGAGAGTCGTCCACCACCAGCACTTCCCCCATGGACGGCGCTTCCAGTTCCGCAGGAGCCAGTTCGATCTCTCCGCCGGCCGAGGCCGGTGTCCGCTGCAGGCCGGCCAGGTCCAGCACCGGCGCCACCGAGCCGTTGCCCAGGATGGCGGCGCCCAGCACGCCACGGACCCGGGGCAGATTGACGCCGAACCCCTTGATCACGACGCTTGCGCTGCCTTGCATCCGTTCCACCTGCAGCGCCCTGGTCTCGCCGTCCAGATGGGCCAGCAGTACTGGCGGCAGCACATCCGGTTCGGTGGGCGGCGCAGCGCGGCCCATCATCGTCGCCAGCGACTGTATCGGGTACCGCTTGTCGGCCAGCACGAAGCCGGGAGTGCCGTCCTCTGCAAGTTCCAGCGAACCGGAGCCGGGAATCGGCGCCTGGATCAGGTCGCTGCTGGGAATGGCAACAGTCTGGCCACCCGCTTCGACCAGCAGGACATGCACGGTGACCAGCGCTGCAGGCAGGCGCAGTACGAAGCGCGAGCCCTTGCCGTTCTCGCTGTGAAGATCCACTGTGCCTTTCATCTCTCGCACGCGCTCATGCACCACGTCCAGGCCGACACCCCTGCCGGATACGCGGGTGACCGTATCGCGGGTGCTGAAGCCCGGCAGCAAGACCAGGCGGGCCAGGGCATGGGCGTCAGGCATAGCGTCGGGCTCGAGCAGGCCCCGTTCCAGCGCCCGGTGACGCACGGCCTCAAGATCCAGACCCCGCCCGTCGTCCTCGCAGATCAGCTCGATGGTGTTGCCGTCGCGGCGCACGCGGATCCGGATCATCCCTTGTTCCGGTTTGCCGGCTTCGCGCCGCTGGTCGGTGGCCTCGATTCCGTGGTCCACGGCATTGCGCAACAGGTGGCCCAGCGGATCCATCAGGCCTTGCAGCAGTTCGGTATCCATCATCAGATCGCCGCCGTGGAGTTCCAGCGACGCCTGCTTGCCGGTGGCTCGGCAGGCCTGACGAACGCTGCGCTGCAACCGGCCTTCCACGGTGTTGACAGGCACCAGCCGGGTTGCCAGAACGGTGTTCTCCAGGGAACGGTGCAAACGGCCCTGCTGGCTGATCATGCTGCGCAGCGCGGTCAGTTCGTCATGCATGACAATGCGCAATTCACGCCAGTCGGCTATGGCTTCGCCCAGGGCGCGGCTGCAGCCGTGCAAGGCGTTGTATTCGTCCATCTCCAGCGGGTCGAAGTCGTCGTCGGCGCGGTTTCCGTGCAACTGGTAGCCGGCGGCGGAGGTCACGTCGCGGATATCCACCAGGTCTTCCAGCTCGAACAGACGCTGCTGGACGATGCGGTCCTGGTCTGTGAAGGCCTGTTGCAGGTTCATCAGTCCGGCAATGCGCGCTTCCAGCTGCGCCGTCGCCACGGACAGTTCCCCAGCGTAACGGAACAGCGAGTCCACCGTGGTGACCGGGACGCGGAGGGAGGTTTCGGCCTGTGCGCTAGCGGCGACTCCTGGCTCGGCGGCGGGCTCGGGTGACTTCTCCTGCGCGGACGGCGGCTCCGCCAGCTCGGCCGCGGTTTCCAGTTCGCCTCGGTCCATGCGGTTTGCCCAGTCGAGGACAGATTGCAGCACCGAGACTGCCTGCTCCGGAGGGGAGTCCAGTCCGCGCAGGGCGTCGATCATGGTTTCCAGGCAGTCGGCCGCTTCCAGCAGACTGTGCATCAGCGCCGGGGCCGGCCGGCTGCCGCTGCGGGCCAGGTATTCCAGCAGGTCTTCCAGGTGGTGAGTCAGGTTGGCGACGCCGGCGACGCCGCCGACCGCTGCGGCACCTTTCAGCGTATGCGCGATGCGTCGGGCGCGATCCAGGTCCGCCGCAGGGTTCTGGCTGGCGGTCAAAGCCTGCAGGCACTGGGACAATTCCTGTGCCTGCTGCGGAGCGTCGTCGATGAAGGCAGTGAAGACTTCAAGGTTGACATCGTCGCCCGGGACCAGGCTGACATCGTCCTCGCTGGCCTGTTGCCGGCGTTCAGTGGTCGGAGCGGAGTTGCCCCCCGGGGCTTCGGCCAGAAGCTCGGCCAGCAGGCTGCTTTCGTGCTCGCCCAGGGGCAGCGGCCAGGCCTGTTCGTGGAAATGGTTGGCCAGCGCCGCCACAGTTGCGGAATCGCCCGGATCCATCAGGTAGGCCATGACCCGCTCGGGCCAGAGCATCAGCGGCTCGTCCAGTTGCTGCAGGCGCTCCTCGTCCAGTGAGGGAAGCTCGCTCAGGTTGTCACGCAGCCGTTCGCAGGCGATTTCCAGCCCCGGCATGCCGCCGGCCTCGGCCGCCGCGCGGATACAGTCGATCTGGTCCACGGCCTGGCTGATGGCCGCGGCGCGCCCGTCGCTGTCGTCCGCGCCGGTGATAATGACCGAGAAGGCTTCCGCCAGTGGAACGACGGATTCCTCGACCTCGGCGCGCAGCAGTTCAAGTACTGCTGGATCTTGCATGGTTTCCACCGGCAATGGCGCGGGGCTCCTGCTGTTCGTCCGCCTCGTTGTGCTTGCGCTCCGGCAGCCTGAACGCGCGGATGGATTCCAGCAGGTTGTTGGAGTTGAGCACCAGCGCCTTGGTCTGCACGGTCTGCTCCTCCAGGCGCTGGCGCGTCTTCTGGGTGCTGAGCTGCACGTTGGCGGCTTTCTGCTGCAGCGTCAGGCTGGTTGCGGACTGTCGCTGGGAGCCGTTGGCGATTTCCTTGACCGCTGCCACCAGCTCGATGGTGGTGGCCCGGGTCTGTTGCATCTGCTCGCCCGCGCGTTCCGCCATGCGCGACCCTTCCACCACCTCGCTGATGGTGCGGCCCAT
Organism: Ectothiorhodospiraceae bacterium; assembly: GCA_020831845.1. Taxonomy (GTDB): domain Bacteria; phylum Pseudomonadota; class Gammaproteobacteria; order Nitrococcales; family Aquisalimonadaceae; genus LSCE01. The sequence continues at coordinate 35,061 of JAFIFV010000134.1, read as the reverse complement.
GGTGGTGATGGTGTCGGCAGTTTCCACCTGGATGTTGTGCACCAGACCGGATATCTGGGAGGTGGCGTTCCGAGAGCTTTCCGCCAGGCGCTGCACCTCGTCGGCAACCACCGCGAAACCACGCCCCGCTTCACCGGCCGCCGCGGCCTGCATGGAGGCATTCAGCGCCAGGACGTGGGTCCGTTCCGCGATGGTGTTGATGATGTCGACGATACCGCTGATTTCCTGCGAACGTTCGCCCAGCCGCTTGATACGTTTTTCCGTTTCATGCACCAGTTCGCGGATCAGGCTCATGCCCTGCACGGTGCCGTTTACCGTTTCCAGAGCCGTGCCGGTGGTTTCCGACGCCTGTGCGGCAGTGCGGTCGCAGCGCTCGGCCAGTTCGGCGATCTCGGCCATGGTCTGGGCGGCGGCGTCCAGTTCCGCGGCCATGGCGTCCACCTCGGAGCCTTCTTCCAGCGCCATCTGGCGGACCTTGTCGGCCTGAAGCTTCAGCCGTCGTGAGGCGAGGCCCACGCGCTCGGCTACCAGCGAGGCGTCGTTGAGCAGGTCCCCGATCTCGCTCACCATCTGGTTCAAAGCGTCGGCGACAGGGCCGGTGACGTCCTCGGTGACCGGGACTTTCACGGTGAGGTCGTGCTGGCTGAGCTGGGACACCGCACGCAGCAGGTCGATGATGGAGTTGTTGAGGTGTTCGTTCTCGCGGGCCGCCTCCTCGTACTGCGCGATACGTTCGTCCAGGAGGGAGTCGAATGCGTCGCCCAGGGTCTGCAATTCGTCCCCCGTGGTCATGTTGGCGCGGGCCTTGTCGTCGCCGGCGGCGATCTGTCGCACGGTGCTTTCCAGGTGATGTACCGGGCGCACGACGGTGCGGGTGAACAGCCAGCCTGCGCCGCCCCCCAGAACCAGCAGCATGAGACCCACTGCCGCGGAGCCGGCAAGTACCGAGTCGCGGAGCGCCACCACCGGGGAGAGGGCCTCGGATTCATCGAATTGGGCGATCAGCCCCCAGTTCACGTCACCGACGGCAAACGGGGCGTAGGAGGTGAACACGGGCTCGTTGCGGTAGTCCGGTTCGCGGGCGAAGCCGCGTCGGCCGGCCAGGGCTGCCTGGGCCGCTCTGGTTTCCACGGGTTGCAGTAGTACGCCGTTGTTGGATGCCTCGATGCGGTCCACCACAGCGGTGCTGACACCGGCCTGGCGCAGGGCGGCCAGGTAGTCAGGCGCCTGCTCCACCAGGAAGCGGCTGTTATTGCGCAGCGTGCCGTCCCCGCCTACCAGATAGGTTTCGCCGGTCTCACGCAAACCGACCCGGCGCCACGCTGCCCGGCTGGTCATGATCTCGTTGATACGGGCGTCGGACAGGCGCACGGCCATGACGCCGACCCGCTCCGTGCCATCATGCACCGGGGTGGCCATGAACGCGGACGGCGCCGCGAATGCGGGCAGGTATGACTGGAAGTCGGTGAACACCACGTCGTCCGGGCTCGGGGCATTGGCCGCACGGCGGAAGACGTCACCCAGTGCGGAGTCGGCATAGGGCCCTTCCGCCAGCGACGTGCCCAGCTCCAGGTTCTTGCCCACCGAATAGATCACGGTGCCGCTGTCGGCGTCGATGAACATGAGGTCCTCGTAGCCGCCGCTGCGGGCCGCGGATTCCATGAAATCGCGGATGCGCGGATGGTGCTGGGCGTGGGCTTCACTGTAGGTGGAACCGTCTGCCGCCGCATTCAGCTCCTGGCGGAATCCCGCCGGGCTGGGGTTGGCCGAGATGTAGTGGTACTGCAATGCCCGGGCCCGGTCCCCCAGCGCTGCAAGCGGCGTGTCCATCTGTACCGGCTCGCCGCCCCGGCGGCGCAGCTCGCGCACGAACCCGTCGGTGTAGTAGGAGCCGAGGGCCTGCTGTTGCTCGCTGTTCAGTGCGATGCTGTCGCCGGACATGCCCTGATAGCCGGCCAGCATGGCACGCATTGCGGTGACCAGTTCGGGGTCTTCCGAGTAGGCCCGGATCTGTCGCTCCACGTACCCGAAGTATTCGGTAAGCTGCTCACCCTTCAGCTCGGCGATGGTGGTCAGCTGCTCGCGCGTCTGATCGACCAGTGACTGTTCCGCCAGGTTCGTGGACAGGCCGGATACCAGGCCCCCGGTCACCAGCACTGGCAGTACCGCCAGCAAGGAAGAACCCAAAAGCAATTTATGTCGGAGCTTCATGATCCCCGCCCCCCGTTGTTGGTATCAGACGGCAGCCGCCAGCGTTCCCAGGTCCCTTAGTGCCCCGGTAAGATCGCAGTCCAGTAGCCATTCTCCATTGTGCCGGTAGGCCGACTTCACGCGTGCCGCGAGAGGCTCCGGCAGTTCCGGCGGTGTGGTCGGCGCAAGCCGACTGTCCAGCCGTTGTCGGTACGGCAGGCCGTTGACGACCAACGCACCTGCCTGCTCCCCCTCCCCAAGCACGAACAGCATGGGCTTGCCATCCGCCTTCTTGCCGGCTTCCGCCAGCAGGGGGTGCAGATCGAAAATCGGGACCAGCGTGCCGCGCACGTTGGTGACGCCCCGCATCCAGCCGGGCGTGTTGGGAATGCGGCAAGGCGTTGACCATTCCACCAGTTCACAGCCCAGTTCCGGTGCCACCATCAACCAGTAGTCGGCCACCGGAACGGCCCATCGTTCTTCGGCCTGCTGCGGCGAGGCACTGACCAGCGGCAAGCCGCTGTCCGGTGTGACGCCGCGGAAACGGGTCAGCGCAGCCACCGGAGACCGCCATTCGTGGGCGGCCTCCGGAAGGCTTGGCGGTGCCTTTGGCTGCAGGTCCATGCGTCTCCCGCCTTACTGCAGCGCGCTCAGCTGAGCGATGATGGCGTCCTGCGAGTAGGGCTTGGTGATGAAGGCCTTGGCTCCCTGCATTTCCGCCCATACCCGGTCCGCTTTCTGGTTCTTGCTGGTCACGAAGACCACCGGTATCTGCTTGGTAGCAGCATCCTTGGACAAATGGCGGCAGGCTTCAAAGCCATCCATCTCGTCCATGATGATGTCCAGAAAGATCACGTCGGGTTTCTCGCTGCGCGCCGTTTCCACAGCTTCCTTGCCGGAGCGGGCGGTGAGCGTGCGGTAACCGGCCCCTTCGATGATCTGCTGAAGGTTCAGCAGGTCGGCGGATGAGTCGTCAACCACCAGCACTTTCGTGATGGCCATGGAATTCCTCCTTGGGTAGAAGTTGCTCAATGATTCGGTGTAACTGTTCCTGCGAAACCGGCTTGGTTAGGTAGGCGCTGCAGCCGGCCATGGCGCCGCGAATGCGGTCCAGGCGTGAATCGCGACCGGTCAGCATGACGACCTCGATGCCTTTGAGCTCGCGGGAGCGCTTGATGGCCTTGCAGACGGCGTGGCCGTCGATGCCGGGCAGGGTCAGGTCCAGGAAAACGATGTCGTAGCTGTTGCCCTGGAGCTTCTCCAGGGCGGCCTCGCCGCTGGCGGCGAAGTCGGCATCAATGCCGAACAGGCCCAGTTCGATGCCCATGAGTTTGCGGACGGGAGCGCTGTCATCCACCACCAGCGCACGCAGGCCGGAGCGCGCGGTGCTGCGGGCGGTGTTTGCCGCCTGCGCCAGCACCGAACCGGTCAGGGCTTCGGCATCGCCGTCATCCCGAATGGACAGATCGTGTACATAGCGGTAGTTGCGAATGGCAACGTTGTCGAGCCCTGCCAGCAGGCGTTTGACCGTGATCGGCCGATTGATGGCCACCTGGTCCGCCGCCACGCCGGAGGTGTCTGCCATCACGCGCAGGGACGGCAGGGGTACTCCTTTCCTCAGGCATTGCTGCCACTGGCGGACGGCCTCCGGGTCATCGGCATCGACGATCGCCATGTCAGCAGATGCCCTGCTGGTCTCCTCGGCCAGTGTGTATTCCCTGCCGCGCGCCGCCGCGAGTCGCAACACGCTGGTCATGACGCGGCGTTCGGTCTCGGTGAACCCGAACAGGGCGAGGTTGAAGACGCGTGAGGTCATGCCTGTCCCTCCCGGTAGGCGGGTGTCGAGGTCGGCTTGCCGACGCTCATGCAGAAGCGGTCCAGCCGGCGCTGACCTTCGTCCGAGAACAGCCGGCTGATATCGAGGATGGGAACCACGCGGTCGGCCTGCCTGAAGAAGCACAAGGCGAGGTAGCTCCAGACCAGGTAATCACGCAGTGAGTCTTCGGGCAGCGTGCAGGCCATGCTGTCGGTGACCGTGGTCATCAGCGGCGCGGCGGACAACCGCAGCGCACCGAATGAGACCGGTTCGCCGGGCACGGTCTGGTAGGCGGCAACGGTGATCCAGCCGTCGGATTCGTCAGGACGGCCGCCGAACACCGAGCCCAGATCGATGACGGTGAGGGTCCGGCCACGCCAGGCCAGGGTTTCCTGGCGGTAGAGCGGGGCATCGCTGTCCCACTCCGTGTCTGGTCTGACCAGCACTTCCTGCAGCTCCTTTTCGCCGACGGCGGCGGTCCGTCCACCGCCCACGTCCAGCAGCCAGGCCTTGGCGCTGGCCTCGGTCCTTGCGGAGTCGCTAGCGGGAGACGACATGTTCATCCCAGAAACTCTCCGGCGTGGGAGCCCAGCCGACACGGGTCATGTTGTTCAGGTTGACCAGCTGGGAAGCCTGGTTGCCGTCCCGGGTGAAGTCGATCTCGATGCCGCCCAGGTCAAAGCGTGCCTGGCGGGCGTGGGCCATGAAGTTATCGCGGGTCAGGTCGCCTTCCATGTCTTCCAGCAGGCGCAGCACCATGCGTCCGACGATGTAACCCTCCAGGGATACGTAGCCGAATTCGCTGCCGAGGGCCTGACGGGCTTCTTCCACGATGGGCAGGCGGGAGTCCAGGTTCGGTACCACCTGGGTCATCAGCACGCCGCTGTCGATGCCGTGGCGGCGCAAGTCGTCCAGGAAGTTCTCCGCACCGGTGAACGACACCGCGGAGATCACCCAGCTTTCGGACTGGCGGGCGTACCGCACGAAGTGGGCGATGTTCTCGTAGGCACCCACGGTCACTACCACCCCGCAGGCGGTGCCCGAGCGCTGTTCCCAGCTTTTCAACGACTGGTACCCGGCCCGGACTTCGGCGGTGTTGCGCGGGTAGACGCCGACGGGGCCGATGTTGTTGCGCACCGGCTCTTCGCCGCGACGGGAGAGGATTTCACTGTAGAGGTCGATCAACTGCTGGGAGGCGTCGTGCCGAAGCATTGCCGTCCGCATGCCGACGATACCGGCCATGCCGTAGGCGTCGTTCTGGACGTAGGCGCAGATCTGTTCCGGGCGAAACCCCCGGGCGATGGCTTCATCCACCACCGCGCCCACTTCTTCCACATAGCTGGCGCGGAAGTTGAGGATCGGGCCGCCATCGCCGGGCCGCAGCAGGCCGGCGCCGGTGAAGAAGCCCACCGCCGGAATGTTGTGCTCGCGAAGCATGGGGAGGGTCATCGTGGCGGTGGGGGTGCCGACGTTGCCGACCATCAGGAAGATGCCGTCCTCGTCGTTCAGCAGCCGGTTGGTACTTTCCTGGGCCTTGGCGGGAGCGTAGGAGTCGTCCAGGAAACGGATGACGACGTTGCGGCCTTGAACGGAGCGCCCCCTGGTGGCGGCACGCAACCCGGCGCGCATCCCCTGGCCAAGCCCCTGTGCCGGACCTTCCAGCGCCAATACCGAGCCCAGGACAATGGTGTCCGACGTCACTCCCGGTTCAGAGCTGGATTTGCAGCCCACCAGAAGCAGGGCGATGCTTGCAAGCATGATGCAAGCGGCAGAGCGTCCGCGCTTCATCCCTATCCCCCCTTGGGTACATCCGTTGTGACACTGGCTCCGATGCCTGGCCAAGCAGTGCGGCCGGACGCCGGAGCGTTATTGTTCTACCCCCCTTTTCGAGGGGTGGTTTTCCGCTTCTTTGTATTGAGCGCCCCTTGCCTGAACAGTGGCGTGTTCCAGTTCACAAATCCGGAATCTGGTCGCCAGGGTGTCCAAGCGGCCAGCGACGCGTAAGATGTTCGTTCGCAGGCCAAGCAAACACTGATTGGCTCGAGCGCCGGTCGAACAGGCCTGGCGTTTCCTGAACCCGAGGAGAACAGCGATGCGTGTCTGGGAAGTGCAGAACGATTGGGGAATCGACAACATGCGCCTGGTCGAGAAGCCCGAGCCTGCAGCCGGGCCGGGTCAGGTCGTGGTGGCAATGCATGCGGCTTCTCTGAACTACCGTGATCTGATGACGGTGCTGGGCAAGGGTGCGTTTCGCGAACTGCCGGCAATTCCGTTTTCCGACGGCGCCGGTGAGGTGGTGGAGGTCGGCTCCGGGGTCACCCGCGTGCAGGTCGGCGACCGCGTCTGTCCGATGTTTTTCCAGTCCTGGATCGACGGTGGTCCGTCCGCCGAAAAGCGCGGCCACTCCCTCGGCGGCCCGCTCCCCGGCGTATTGCAGGACCGCATGCTGCTGGATGCGGAGGGTGTTTCCCAGGTCCCGGGGCACCTGTCCTGGGAAGAAGCAGCGACACTGCCCTGTGCCGCGCTCACGGCCTGGCGAGCCCTGATGGTGGAAGGCAAGCTCCAGACTGGCGACACCGTGCTGCTGCTGGGTACCGGCGGGGTCTCCACCTTTGCCCTGCAGTTCGCGAAGCTGTTCGGGGCCAAGGTGATCGTGACTTCCAGCAGCGACGAAAAGCTGGAGCAGGCCAAAGCGATGGGTGCCGACCACGGTATCAATTACCGGCGCACGCCGGAATGGGCGAAGGAAGTGAAGACCCTCACCGCTGGCGAGGGTGTCGATCATGTGCTGGAGGTGGGCGGTGCCGGAACCATCAACCAGTCGCTGGACGCGGTCCGGGTGGGCGGCAGGGTCATGGTGATCGGGGTGCTGTCCGGGTTCTCCACCGAGATCGCCATGCGTTCCATCTACATGAAGAATATCCGCGTGATCGGTATGTCTGTGGGTAGTCGCGAGCATTTCGAAACCATGTGCGATGCCATCGACCGCCATCGCCTGCAGCCGGTGATCGATACCGTGCTGCCTTTCGAGGCGATTCCGGATGGCCTGCGCCGCATGCAATCGGGTGAGCACCGAGGGAAGATCTGTTTCAGCTACGGCTGAGTCGGGACCTGATCAGGAACCCGTCCGGGCCTGTCTGCGCCGGGCGAGTTTTCGCCAGATGAGGCCATCGGGACGGGCTTCTCCGGTGTGCACGTAGCGCAGCGTGTTCAGATTGTTGACCGTCCGGTGCATCAGTCCCAGCGCCTGGTCGGTGCCGCAGAACAGGACCCGGTCCCCGCTGTCGACTTCGGTGTGCGCCTCCGGCAGGACGACATCCTCTTCGCCGCGGCGTATCAGCAGGGGGATTGCGTCCAGGCGGCAGTCACGATCCCGTGGATCCCTGCACAGGCTCTCCACGGTGATGGCTTCCCCCAGTTCCAGCGCCAGCATGATTGCCGGGCTGCGGGCCTGGCTGACCCGCAACGTCCAGGTTTCCGGGGCGGTGCCCCCGGTGAGCTCCCGGATCCGTCCGGCCAGTTCCCGGTTCCAGTCGTTGTGCCGCTGTTCCGCCTCCTTGAGGAAATCGCTCAGCAGCGGCGAGCCGAGTATCGACAGTATCTTGCTGGCGATGATATAGCTGGGCTCCACCGTCAGCTCCGGCTCGGCCGCACGGAACAGCGCCTTGTTGTGCAATCGGTTCTGGCGGGCCACCAGGTAGATGTCCGGGCGCAGTTCCCGTGCCGTCATCACAATGGATAGGTTGTCGCGATCGTCGCTGCGGCAGGCGATCAGCGCCGCGGCCTGGTCGATGCCTGCCTGCTCGAGGGTCTTCGCCTCGGTGCCCTTGCCGACTACCGCTCCCGGCGGCAGGTGCCGGGAGTCCGTCCGGTCATCAATGATGACGGCTTCGATGCCCTGGCCCTGCAGGGCGGCGTAGACCGCCTGGCCCAGGCGTCCGTAGCCACAGATGATCCAGCTTCCCTCCGGTGGCCGGTTGCGCTCGGGCAGCGGCGAATTTGGTACTGACGACAGCCAGTCGTAGACGCGGTGCGTGTCCGGTTCGCGCAGCGCCAGTGCCAGCCGCTGCGCGAAGTTGAGATCCGGCTGAATGACATGGTCGGTGCCGAAGGAGGCCATGTTCCTCGCGGTTTCGGCGTTTTCCGCGCGCCCGTAGACGGTGAGCTTGCTGTTCAGCAGTTTGCTGCTGATGGCGATTTCCAGGTTGGTATTGTCGTCTTCGGTGACCGCGAGCACGCCCATGCACCAGCGGTGTTGCAATCCGGCGGTGATCAAGTTGTCGGGAATGCCGGCATCCATGCAGAAAGCCGGCACGTAGACGCCGAGATCCTTCAGCGTCAGCTCGTCGATATTCGCCTGGCTGTTGTCCACAACCACCACACGTCGGCCGCGCTCGGTGAGTGCTCGGACCAGCAGCCTGCCGGTGTCGCCGTAGCCGCAGACCAGGTAGAAAGGCTCGCTGATCTGCCGCAGGCTGCGCCGCAGGCCGCTACGGATCACGGCCTGGCGGAACGTCTGGTCCTGCAGCAGGGAGATGATCGTGCCCACGGAGTAGAGCCAGGCGATGACAGTCAGGTAGATGCTCACCGTGGTCCACAGGCGCTGCGCGTTTGAAAAGGCGTACGGCACTTCGCCAAAACCGATCGTGCTACCGGTATAGCTGACCACGTAGAAAGCCTGGAAAAAGCTCATTCGCCAGGTGTTTCCCTGGTCATCGGTGCCGGGAATCAGCGTGAAGCCGAGCACCGCGATAGCGTAGGCGCTGATCACTGCGATCAGCGGCGTCCGCATGCGGCGTAGAAACAGCGGGAAAACGTCGCGGATCACCGGCAAGCCTCCAGGCTAGCGCTGCATCCTGACCGTTTCCACGGTCAGCAGGACGGTGGAAACCAGGTTCGCGAGCAGCGCCCCGCCGGACAGCGAAACGATGCTGGCCATAACGGTGGGGGTCAGGCCTACGTCGGTGACGTGCACGGCGATAGCCCAGACCATGGCTGCCGCGATCAGTTGCAGGTCCGCCACCAGGCTGGCCGCCAGCAATACCGCGCCGATCTGTGTCCGTTCGCCGAATTTGAGCACCGTGGCGATCAGGCTGACCACGATGGCGGCGAACAGCTCGTACACGTTGTGGTGGTCCGGGTTGTCGATCTCACCGAGAAAGAAGCCGAAATTCAACGTAAGCGCCAGCAGAATGAAAAAGCCGAAAAACACTTTCTCCAGGTTCATGGTCAACGGTTCCTGTTCTCGTCGGAATCTCCCGTCACGCGCGGGCCACGGCGCTGCACAGGTGCGGCTGGTTTGAGCGTAGCATCTAGGGAAGCACTGAAGTATTCACGCTGCCGCGTTACGGTCAGGTTTTTCGTGCTGCGTCGTTGCGGCGCTTGCCCGTGGAATGACCGCGGCCCTGCGCACCGCGCCTGGCATAGCGAAAAATCTGACCGTAACCCCTTGTGGCGCAGCCAGTTTTCGCCCGTGGCTTGCTCCTGGCCACGAGCGAAAACCGGTCTCGAGCGCGACAACGTGAATACTTCAGCGCTTGCCCGATGACCGAGGCACGATGCATCTGTCGGAAAGGTTGGTAAGTCTGTGAACCGTGGCGCAGCTTTGGGTTGCCCTGCGTCGATATAGTGTCAGTCCGACCGGGCATGCGGAGCCCCCGCTGCGCGCGACGGAAACGATGCATAACAAGCTATTGCCGCAGAGCAAGATGGACGCGGTGCAGACTGTAGCCTGTCCGGAGGCTGTTCATGGGAATCAACAAGGCGCTGGTGGTCGACGACTCCAGGCTGGCGCGGGTGGCGCTGTCCAAGCTGCTGATGCGGCGAGGCATGGAAGTGGACACGGCCGAATGCGGCAACGATGCGTTGCGCTATCTCAGCGAAGCATCGCCTGATGTGGTTTTCCTTGACTACATGATGCCGGACATGGACGGCTTCCAGGCCGCGGAGGCGATCAACCGGCTGCGCGGCGAGCGCGCCGTCCCACTGGTCATGTACACCTCGCAGGACACCCCGGAAGACCGGCAGCGGGCGCAGGGGCTGGGTATCTGCGGCTTCCTGTCCAAGCCCACCAGCGATGACCGGCTGGATACGGTGCTGGAGCAGGTGATGGAATGGCAGTTGTCCCGTGCACCGCTGCAACCAGCACCAGCCCGGAAACCGGACTCCGAGCCCGAACCGGCGCTCGCCGACACCACAGCGCCTTCGACATCGCAGATGCGGGGGGCTGGCGAGCCGGCGCCCGCTTCCACGCCGGATCTGTTCTCCCGGCGTGAAGAGCAGGAAATACTTCTGCCCCCTCACTCGGCCTATGTGGTGGAGCCCGAAACGGTGCCGTTGCAAGACGAGCCATCCGCGCCCGCACCGCAACCCGTCGCCTCCCAGCGCGTTCCATCTCCCCCGCCCGCTCCAGTTCCACCTGCCGACCAGCCGCCTCCGGAACCGACGTTGACCGCCGAGCAGGTGCGCGGCATTGCGGAGCAGGTATCCCGGGAGCTCCAGGCGGAGAACGATCAGCGCTGGCTGCAGCACATGGAGCAGGGCGACCGCCGCTGGGAGCAACGGCTGCGTTCGTTCGGCGAGGAGTTGCAGGAGGCTGCGACCGAGGCCGCGACCCTGGCCGGCCAGCAGGCGGCGCAATATGCCGGCCGTGAGGCCATGGAACTGGTGCGGGAAGAAGTGCAGCGTGCCGGAAACGATGCCCACGAGGCCGCCCGCAGCGCGGCGGAGCGGGCTGCTCGCGGGGCGGCCGAGGATGTGGCTCGGCGCATCGCCCAGGAGCAGGCGGATCAGGTTGCCCGTGAAGTGGTCGGTGAGCTGGCTGAGAGCGCCTCGGCCCAGGCGGTCCGGGTTGCCCAGCAGGCGGCCCAACAGGTGGCCCAACAGGCCGCGCAACAGGTGGCCCGGCAGGTCTCGCAGCAAGTGGCGCAACAGGTCGCGCAACAGGTCGCGGAGCAATTGCTTGCCCAGTCGCTGGAACGTGACCAGGGCAGTCCGGAGGATATCGAGGAGCAGGTGCGCGAGGTGCTGGATGCCGCCGTGCGCGACCTGGCCAGGCAGCCTGTGTTCCATGAGCAGGTCAACACGGCCATCGGTGAATTCGTGGTGCCCCTGCTGAAAAACCGCCTGCAGAACTGGGTGTTGGATCAGGCTCGGGAAACCGCCGTGGAGGCGGTGGATCAGTCCGTGGAAAGGCGCCTGCGGGTGCTGGTGCAGGAGGCCGTGGTGGCCAGCGCGGAAGCGGCCGCGAGAGAGGCGGACGCACTGCACCGCCGCTGGCGCATGATCACGATTGCCGGGGCAGCGGTATTGGGTCTGGGAGTCATCCTCGCGCTGGCCATTGCGGTCTGAGCTGCCAGGCTATTCCTCCCGCTAGCGATCCACGTCGAAGCTGTCCAGCGGGTTACCCGTATCCAGCCGGTACGCCTGTTCGGAATCGGTATTGTAGTCTTCCCGGGGGAGATCGAGGGAGCCGCTATAGTCTTCCGGCGGTCCCACCACCATCAGCTCCATCTCCAGCCAGGTTTCCATGTCCAGTTCCTCGATGGCGCCATCGAAGTACTGGATTTCCACCGTGCCTTCCTCGTCGTCCAGCGCAACGACTTCAAACAGATCCCCGGCAGTCGTCTCGTACCAGTCGCCGATCTCGGGCTTGTACTGCATTCCCATCGGTGTGACCTCCGCGTCTGACTTGGCCGCCATGTGTTGTTGGGTGTTTCCTGCGCCGGTCGTGCCGGCTGTCGGGCATGCGACTACTGCAGTTATAGAAGGGGGATCGTGGTGGGGCAAATGTCGTTTTGTGGAAGTCTTGCAAAACTTGTCCGACGCCTTTGCGTGGCGCCGGACGGTGCCTGCCGCTTGCTTAGGGGCAGGGGTTGGGAATGCGCGTATGAATCCCGTCGATGGCCTTCAGCAGATCCTCATTCAGGCTCACGGCGTGGCTGTCGATGTTCGTCTTCAATTGCTCCATCGAAGTCGCGCCGATGATGTTGCTGGTCAGGAACGGGCGGGAGGTCACGAAGGCCAGCGCCATCTGGGCCGGGTTCAGGTCGTGCTGCTCCGCCAGAGCCACGTATTCGGCGGTGGCCGCCTTGCCCAGTTCATTGAGATAACGACTGAAACGCTTGTAGAGCGTCAGGCGGCCCTTTTCCGGCCACTGGTCGTTGAGGTACTTGCCGGTCAGCATGCCGAAGCCCAGCGGTGAGTACGCCAGCAGGCCGCATTGTTCCCGGTGGCTGACCTCGGCCATGCCCACTTCATAGGTGCGGTTCAGCAGATTGTAGGGGTTCTGCACCGACTGGACCCGCGGCAGGCCGTGCTGCTCAGCCAGGGAGAGGAAGCGCATGACGCCCCACGGAGTCTCGTTGGACAGGCCGATGTGGCGGATCTTGCCCGCCTGCACCAGCTCCTGCAGGCCCTCCAGCGTCTCACGGAGGGGGGTGAGCATGTCGTTTTCCCGGGGCTTGTAGCCCAGCCGGCCGAAGAAATTGGTGCTGCGTGCCGGCCAGTGCAGCTGGTAGAGGTCGATGTAGTCGGTCTGCAGCCGTTCCAGCGATCCTTCGACCGCTTCCTTCAACTGCTCCTTGCTGTGGCGGGAGTTGCCGCCGCGCAGGTGCTCCGGGCCGGGTCCGGCGATCTTGGTTGCGATTACCAGCCTGTCCCGGTCGCTACGGTTCCTGAGCCAGCTACCGATGTACTGCTCGGTGCGTCCCTGGGTCTCTGCCATGGGCGGCACGGGGTACATCTCCGCGGTGTCGATGAAGTTGATCCCTTGGTCCACCGCGTAGTCCAGCTGTTCGTGTGCCTCGGCTTCGGTGTTCTGCTCGCCCCAGGTCATGGTGCCCAGGCAGAGGGTGCTGACCTGGAGGTCGGTGGTGCCCAGTTGACGGTACTCCATCAGGTGTCTCCTCGTTTCCGGTAAATGAGATCCCAGACCCCGTGTCCTTTCCGGAGCCCGCGTCGCTCGAATTTGGTTTGCGGCCGTCGGCCGCGGTGCGGCGAATAGTTGCCCGGTCCGGCGGTGTTCTCGAATGCCGGGCATGCTTCCAGCACTTCCAGCATGTGCTGGGCATAGCTCTCCCAGTCCGTGGCCATGTGCAGCTCTCCCCCGGCCTTCAGCTTGTCGGCGACCAGCTCCACCCAGGCCGGCTGCACGATGCGGCGCTTGTGATGACGCTTCTTCGGCCAGGGGTCCGGGAAATAGAGCTGAACCCCCGCCAGGCTGGCGTCGGGGATCTGCCCGCGCAGCACCTCCACGGCATCGTGGCAGATCACCCGGACGTTGCGGAGGCCCTGCTGTTCCACCAGGTTCAACAGTCGGCCCACCCCGGGGCGATGCACTTCCACGCCCAGGTAGTTGCGCTCCGGGTCGGCGGCCGCCATCTCCGCCAGTGATTCGCCGTTGCCGAACCCGATTTCCATCACCACCGGCGCTTCGCGGCCAAACAGTGCCGCGAAGGCCAGCGTCCGCTCCGAGAAAGGCACTCCCCAACGGGCCTGAAGTTCGTCCAGCGCCCGGCGCTGCGCTTCGGTCAGGCGCCCTTCGCGGCGCACGAAACTCCGTATGGCGCGATGGTGTGCCGGCGTTGCATCGCTCATCAGAAGAAGGTCCCGTCCAGCGGGGAAGAGGCACTGGCATAGCGCTTGCGCGGGATGCGTCCGGCCAGATACGCCTCGCGGCCGGATTCCACCGCCTTGCGCATGGCCGAGGCCATCAGCACCGGGTTCCCGGCGCCGGCGATGGCGGTGTTCATCAGCACGCCGTCGCAGCCCAGCTCCATGGCGATGGCCGCATCGGAGGCCGTGCCCACGCCGGCATCCACCAGGACCGGTACGTTGGCCTGCTCGATAATGGTGCGCAGATTGTAGCGGTTCTGAATGCCCAGGCCGGAGCCGATGGGCGCCGCCAGCGGCATGACGGCAACGCAGCCCATGTCCTCCAGTTGGCGTGCGGCGATGGGATCGTCGGTCATGTAAACCATGACCTCGAATCCATCTGCGATCAGCTGTTCGGCTGCCTTGAAGGTTTCCCGCATCTCCGGGTACAGGGTCTGCTGGTCGCCCAGCACTTCCAGTTTCACCAGCGTATGACCACCCAGAAGCTCGCGGGCCAGGCGGCAGGTTCTTACCGCGTCCGTCGCGTTATAGCAGCCGGCGGTATTGGGCAGAATGGTGTACCGCTCGGGGGGGATGACGTCCAGCAGGTTCGGCTCGTTCGGGTCCTGGCCAATGTTGGACCGGCGTATGGCGACGGTGACGATCTCGGCGCCGGAGGCCTGGATGGCGGCGCCGGTTTCCTCCAGGTCGCGGTACTTGCCGGTACCGACCAGCAGGCGTGAGCCGTACGTGCGGCCGGCGATTGTAAGCGGGGAATCTTGCATGGAGCGGGATCCTGTCATGAGAAAGCGATGTATGTATCAGCCGCCGCCGATGGCATGGACGATTTCCACCCGGTCACCGCCGTTGAACCGGTAATCCGCATAGCGGCTGCGCGGCAGCACGTCGCCGTTGACTTCCATGGCGATGCGTCTGCCTGTCAGTTCAAGCTGCTCCACCAGGTCCGCAGCCGTGCTGCGTTCGGGGAGTTCGCGTGTCTTGCCGTTGACGATGATCTGCATCATTGTCCCGTTGCTTGGGCTGCTGGGAAGGGATGATTCTACATCAAGCAGGCGAATCCAGGCTTGCCAAGTGTCCGGCGCCCACAGCAAAATGAGGCCCTCGCGGGTGTAGTTCAATGGTAGAACCTCAGCTTCCCAAGCTGATGACGTGGGTTCGATTCCCATCACCCGCTCCAGCTTCCAATAGAAAGCCCCGGCCTTTCCAGGCCGGGGCTGGGTTCTCCATAGAACGCCTTTCCCGCTTTATGGGGCCGTGATTGTCGGCCCTCTGTCCGCGATGCTGTGGGCCGAGGGGGGAACGATTGCTTTTCGGCCCCCGTGAGTTCCGCTTCTGGCGGAAACGGCCTCGTTCGTCAGCAGGCTGCTCAGTGCCCGTTACGGGCCTTGCGACGGGGGATGTATCCGTCCTTCGCAAGTCTTTCGTGGAGTTGGCGTACCGAGAGTTTGGCCAGGTCCTTGGGAACCTCGTGGACGGCGACCCCGTGAGGGATGGCGCCGTTGAGGTTCGGACGCAGATAGCCGAGCATCTGTTTTTCAGCGCAGAGCACCACGCGTTGGGTGCCGTTGCCGCGGGTCATTTCATCCAGCTTGCGGGCGATCTCCCGGGCGAAACGACGCTCCATCTCGGCGTCGTGCTGGTTCCGGTGATCGTCATAGCCGTGTCCGCTGCCGTAGGCAGAGCGGTTGCGGCCAGAGCGCAGGTCTGCATAAATGGCGTTCCCCCTCGCCTGGTGTTCGGGGTTGGCCATGCTCGAGTGCTCCACCAGGTTGGGGCCCGACTCCAGCTCCGGAATCTCGGCCTGCTCAACGGTGAAGAAACGGGCTCTCGAGCCCTCGGCAACAACTACGCAGTATTCGCTCATAAGCCACTCCTGATCATATGCACGAAAGATATATAGGGAACAGATTGAAGTTGTGTGGGTCCTCCTTGTGAGCGGATGATGTAGGGTCTTCAATACAGGGACGACGGAGCTGGCAGGCACCGGCACAGAAAAACCCCGGAGCTCCCTGAACGGTCGCCGCCGGTTCCGGACTGGATTGTGTGCATGCGTTTCATCGCTCCATCATTAACTAGTATAGAAGTCATTTCCGACTTTGAAGGGAATAGTCCATGGCCAAGGTTTTCAAATGGTTAGTCATCGCGCTGGTGGCACTGGTAGGCATGCTGGTGGCGCTGGTGGTGGCGGTGATGCTGCTGATCGATCCCAACGACTACCGTGATGACATCAGTCGGCTGGTGTACGAGAACACGGGGCAGGAGCTGGTGATCGAGGGCGACATCCGCCTGTCGTTCTTCCCCTGGCTGGGACTGGACCTGGGGCGCACGCGGCTGGAAAACCGCGAAGGCTTCGGTGATCAGCCGTTCGTCCAGATCGAGAGTGCCGGCGTTGCGGTCAGAGTGTTGCCGCTGTTCCGTCGCGAAGTGGTCATGGATGTGGTGCGGCTGGATGGGCTGCTGGTGCACCTGATCGTCAACGAACAGGGCGAGGCAAACTGGGATCTGGATCTGCCCGAATCCGAGGAGGAGGTGGTCACCGAACCGCCCGCCGAGGAACGTCCCGAGCAAGACCGGGACCGCTCCCCGCCGATCCAGGTGGGCAGGCTCGGCGGTGTCGAGGTCACCAACATGCGGGTGATCTACGAGGACCGCCAGCAGGGTGGCCGGCAGGAGCTGGGGCCCGTGAACGTCTACGTCGGGGAACTGGACATCGACAGGGACGTTCCGGTGGACGCCGATTGGGTTGCCATCCTGGATGACGACCTCCGCATGGAAGGCGGGCTCAGCGCGAAGGTGCGCGTGAATGCGGCCTTCAACCAGGTGCTGCTGGACCTGAATCGCCTGGAAATGGAACTGTTCGGCGAGGGACTTCCCTCATCGGGATTGCGCACAAGACTGGACGCCCTGGTGGAGATGGACCTGGAGGCGGATACCGCCTCGGTGACGGAGCTGTCGCTGAATGCAGCCGGGCTGCGCTTGCTGGCCGAAGCCAGTATCTCCCAGTTGACCGGCGATCCGCGCATCGCCGGGCGTTTCGAGATTCCGGAAACCGATCTGCGGGAGGTGCTGGAGAACCTGGAGCAGGAGGTACCGGAAACCGCTGACGAGGACGTGCTGAAGCGGTTCACCGCCTCCGGCCGGTTTGCGGTGGCGGACGATGCCGCCGAGGTGGAAGAGCTGCAGATTGTGCTGGATGACACCACCCTGGCCGGTACCGTATCGGTGCGGGAGTTCGCCAACCCGATGATCGGCTTCAATATCGATGGCGACAGCCTGAATGCCGACCGCTACCTGCCGCCCCCCTCCGACGACGATGAGGGTGAAGCCGGGCCGGCTGGCGACGAAACCGCGGAAGATGAGCCCGTGGAGATCCCCGTCGAATTGCTCCGCGACCTGCGGCTGGACGGGAGCTTCCGGCTGGGTGAACTCACCATCATGGAATTGCTGCTGGAAGACCTGCATTTCACCGTGCAGGCCGACAATGGACAGCTGCGGCTGCATCCGGTCGGCGTCGACCTCTACGGCGGCGAGTACCGGGGCGATATCCGGGTGGACGCCCGTGGCGAAGAAGCCATCGTCCGGGTCAATGAGCGCATCACTGGTGTCCAGGCACGGCAGATCGTGCAGCAACTGATGGGCAGCGACCTGCTCATGGGAACCGGTAACGTCACCGTCGATGCTCAGGCCCAGGGACGTTACCTGGACGATGTTCTGCGTACGCTGGCCGGGGAGGCTGACTTCAGCTTCCGTGACGGTGCCGTCCAGGGGCTGAATCTGGCCCACATGATGCGATCAGCCACCTCCCGGCTGCAGGGTCAGCGCCCGCCGTCGGAAGAAGATGTGCCGCGTACCGATTTCACCGAAATGGTCGGGCGGATCGTGTTCGAGGGCGGGAAGATACGCAACGAAAGTCTCAATGCCCAGTCGCCGCTGTTTCGTGTCAGCGGCGGTGGCGAGGTGGACATGCTGGAGCAGACGGTGGACTACCGGCTGACCGTCAACCTGGTGGGAACGCTGGAGGGGCAGGACGGCCAGTCTCTGGATAACCTCCGCCGTCTGCCCATTCCGTTGCGGTTCCGTGGAGACCTGTTCAGCCCCTCCATCAGCCTGGACCTGCAGGCTGCGCTGACCGATCAGCAGCGCGAGCGGTTGCGGGAAGAGGAGCAGCAGCTCCGTGAGCGGGCCGCCGAAGAGGAGCAGCGCCTGCGGGACCGGGCGGCCGAGGAAGAGGATCGGGCCCGCGAGCGCGTCGAGGAAGAGCGTGAAAGGCTGCAGCAGGAAGCCGAGCAGCGGGCCCGGGATGAACTGCGGCGCCGTCTGTCCCGATGACGTCGGAAGAACTCACGCCCGCCCGCTGCCAGGAGTTCCAGCAGAGGGTCCTGGCGTGGTTTGACCAGCACGGCAGGCACGACCTGCCGTGGCAGCGCCCTGCGAGCCCGTATCGGGTCTGGGTGTCGGAGGTCATGCTGCAGCAGACCCAGGTGGCGGTGGTCATTCCCTACTTCCAGCGTTTCATGGAGCGCTTCCCGGACGTGGCTGTCCTGGCCGCGGCCAACCAGGATACGGTCATGGAGCATTGGGCCGGACTGGGCTACTACGCCCGTGCCCGCAATCTGCACAAGGCCGCGCAACTGGTAATGGAGCGTCACGGCGGCCGCTTCCCGGAAACGCTGGAGGACTGGCAGGCCCTGCCGGGGATCGGCCGCTCCACGGCGGGTGCGGTGCTGTCCCTGTCCATGGGGCAGCGCCACCCCATTCTGGACGGCAACGTGAAACGCGTGCTGGCCCGTTACCGGGCGGTGCCCGGCTGGCCTGGCCGCACCCCGGTGCTGAACCGGCTGTGGGCGCTGTCCGATGCATTGACGCCGGAACTGCGATGTGCGGATTACAACCAGGCCATGATGGACCTGGGCGCCACGCTGTGCACCCGGGCCAAGCCCGCCTGCCTGCTTTGCCCGTTGCAGAGAGGGTGCGAAGCCTATGCGGAGGGGCGCCCGTCCGACTATCCGGCCTCCAAGCCGGCCAAACGGTTGCCGGTGCGGGAGACCCGTATGCTGCTGCTGGAGTCGGATCAGGGGCTGCTGTTGCAACGGCGGCCACCTACCGGCATATGGGGCGGGCTCTGGAGCCTGCCGGAGTGCCCGCCGGAGGAGGACATTGCCGCCCACTGCGACCGCCACCTGGGACTGACCGTCGGGGAGACCCGGGAGTGGGAGCCATTCCGCCATACGTTCAGCCACTATCATCTGGAAATCCAACCAGTGCTTGCGCACGTGACCGGCGCGCCCGGCGGCATCATGGAACCTGCCGATCACCTCTGGTATAACTCGGGCACGTTGCTGGGCAAGGGGACTGCGGCGCCGGTCACACGGCTGCTGGAGCGTTGGCGGCAGGCCTGACCTGCAGCCTTCCCGAGCGGCCTGCATTCTTGAACCATGGGAGGCGCACAATGGCGCGTATGGTGCATTGCGTAAAGCTTGATCAGGAACTGGAAGGGCTTGAGCGGCCCACGTATCCGGGTGAGCTGGGCAAGCGGATCTACGAAAACGTCTCGAAACAGGCGTGGCAGCAGTGGCTGGGCCACCAGACCATGCTCATCAACGAGTACCGGCTGTCGCCGATGGACCCCAAGGCACGGAAGTTCCTGGAAACGGAAATGGAGAAGTTCTTCTTCGGCGGTGGTTCTGCGCCGCCTCCCGATTTCCAGCCGGGCGAATAGTCCACTTGACGTGCGGTGCCCATTCCGCTTGAATAGGCGCCCTCGGCCGGGTAGCTCAGTTGGTAGAGCAGGGGATTGAAAATCCCCGTGTCGGCGGTTCGATTCCGTCCCCGGCCACCAGATACTTGCGTCACTTCCGCCAGCTGTCCTTGCGGGACTCCGGCTAAAAGCCGGAGTCCCGCAGCGCTGTATTGCGTCGTGATGTCGTCGCTACGGTGCCCCAAGAGTTGCTTGCGGTCTTCGAGGTTTACCTCCTTGGTTCGCAGACGTGTCGCGAACGTGTATCGAAGGTCATGCACGCGCACCTGCTTATAGGCCTGCGCGCTTCCTGGCCTTGATCCACGCGGAGTTCATAATCCGCGAAACAGGGTTGCCTTTGAACGTGAACACGAACTTGCGGTTCTTGCCACGGGCGCGCTCGATGACCCGGAGAGCAGTCTCATTGAGCCCGACCAGCTATCGTCACCGTTCTTGGTAAACTCACCGGGTATGGTGAACGCCGATGTCTCCAGCATCGGAATGAATCGCTCCCAGTCCCAGCGAAGGTTTACCACTTCCCCGTCGCGAGACCCAGTATTCCCGGCGAACTCTGCCATCTCCACCAGATGAGGCGGCGACTGCTTGAAGAGCGCATCCTGCTCTTCCCAGTTCAACGGGTAAGCAGGCGCCTTGGAACCCGAGAGCACCGTCAGTTTCGACGGTCGTTCGAGCCAAGTCAGGTTGTGCTCGTCACGCCAGGCCGTAGCCTACGTTGAGCACCCGCCGAACGATTGCTATCCCGTGGTTGATGGTGCCGGCCTTGTTGCCCCTCGCTTTGCACCCGGCGATATAAGGCTTAAGGCATGTCGTCATGCACGTGGTCGAGGGAGGGGACTCCGTGGACAACCTGTTGAGAGATTACATCTAGAGAAGCCGGAGCGGTCCAGCTCCCCGTAAAGGCCAGAC
The DNA here is from genome assembly GCA_020831845.1 of Ectothiorhodospiraceae bacterium. Lineage (GTDB taxonomy): Bacteria > Pseudomonadota > Gammaproteobacteria > Nitrococcales > Aquisalimonadaceae > LSCE01. The sequence continues at coordinate 14,776 of JAFIFV010000134.1, read as the reverse complement.
GCTACTAGGCCTGTTGAAGCTGCTAGTTATTTTGAAATCAAGTTCAGAATATGAGAACTCTATGCTAGAGCGGTACGATGTAGCGCTCCTTATCCTCCGATAGACTAATCGCCTAGCTGAAATTGCGGACACAGTGGCTTGAAGAACTACAGCAAAAAATCTACCGGATCTGACCTGTTGCCCGTATTGTCTTTGTTCACTGGGGCGGGCGGGCTTGATCTTGGGTTAGAAGCTGCTGGCTTCACGACCGACCTATGCGTAGAGGTAGATCCTGTCTGTCGTCGTACGCTGGCTATAAACCGGCCGCAGTGGATGCTGTCCGAACGGGGCAACATTCATGAGTTTGATGCCTCGGCAGCGATGAAGGCGATGAAGCTGTCTCGCGGCGAGCTACCCCTTCTGGCTGGAGGCCCACCGTGTCAGCCCTTTTCAAAGGCTAGTTATTGGGCCCGTGGAGAGGCGCCGAGGCTACGTGATCCGCGGGCTGATACGCTGCGTGCATACCTGGCTTACATTCAGTGCTTTCTTCCAGAGGTGTTGCTGCTGGAGAACGTGAAGGGGCTGGTTTACTCCGGGAAGGACGAGGGTCTAAGGCTGTTAGCCCAGGGAATCGAAGACATCAATCACAGCGAGGGAACGAACTACCGATTGCGCGTCGTTCATATCAATGCTGCGCATTATGGTGTTCCCCAGCTGCGAGAGCGTGTGTTCCTGCTCGCGCATCGGGGTGGAGTGGACTTTGTAGAACCTGAGCAGACGCATTTCCCGCCCCACAGTGACAGTGTCGGTCGGCCTTTTACGACCGCATGGGATGCTATCGGCGATCTCGACTCCCATCCTGTTCCTGACGCACTGCTTCCGGCTGGTAAATGGGCGGATTTGTTACCTTCGGTGCCTGAAGGAGAGAACTACCTGTGGCATACGCCAAGAGGTGGAGGTATGCCGATTTTTGGCTGGCGGACTCGCTATTGGTCGTTCCTCTTGAAACTGGCTAAGGGCAAGCCGGCTTGGACTATTCCTGCGCAGCCTGGTCCAGCGACTGGCCCTTTTCATTGGAGGAACCGGCGACTGTCGGTTCGCGAGCTGTGCCGATTGCAGACATTTCCCGATGACTACGATATCGAAGGGACTTACAGAGATGCGCAGCGCCAACTAGGAAATGCTGTGCCACCCGCTATCGGGGAGTTGCTCGGAGTAGAAATCCGGCGACAGCTGCTGGGCCACAAAATTGGGGGTGACGGGCTAAGCCTCATCCCCGAGGGTGATAATACGGGGTGCCCTTCACCCGAGGAGGTGCATTCAGTGCCTGAGAAGTATATGCCCTTAATCGGATCTCACGAGGATCATCCTGGACCCGGCTTGGGCCCAGGTGCAAGAAGGCGAGTGGCAGTGAGTGCCGAGTGACAGTAGTAGGTATGCCCGCCAGACAAGTCCATCCCTTGCAAGGATCTAGGCTCGGACTCTATGCAAGTCAACGGATGCTGGAAGCGCGATTTCTATGACCAACTATGATCAGGCCCCAACGGTTCGAGTTACCGAGATCGGTGAGTACGTACGCCACAATTCGTGTGAGCGACGCTTCAAGCTTGGGTTCAATCAACGAAGTCTTGCCCGCAGGCTACCGTTTGCTGAGCGGCTCTTTAACCCATTGGATCCTGTTCTCCAAGAGGTTGGACATCAGCGCGAAGCAGAGTGGGAGAGATCCCTCCGCGAAGGGGCTGGTTTTGAAGATCTTAGTCACTATGATGCTCGCCCTGCCGGCTCTAAGAAGATGCCCTTCGAGGAGTTTAAGGATGTGCTCGGAGGACTTCCTCGAGGGCGAGAGGCGTACGCGCGGGAAGTGGAGATCTCCGGAAGAATAGGCGCGTTCCACGTTCAGGGTCGTGTTGACTTCGTAGTTCTGCTGTGGCGAGACGGGCAGCCCGTGCTGCGTCTTGTCGAGTGCAAGGCGAGCCGGAGGGACCGCACTTATCATCAGCTCCAGGTTGCGCTTTATCAGCGCATCTTTGAGGACCTGCTAGGCCGCACGAATCTCTTCGCAGCTGATGTACCTATCTCAGCAGGCGACATTGAATGCGTAGTAGCTCGAATCGATGAGCAGACAAACGAGGGGCAACAGATCCTCGCTCTCGCACCGCTGGATACCCATGTGATAGCTGAGGATATTGATCACCTTCTTAGCGAGGCGGGACCACTCAACCGGATCGTCGAATCTGGGCTGGATGAGCTCGGTTACAAAATCGAGGCGAAGTGCGATAACTGTATCTTCAACGTGGACTGTCTGCCAGAGAGCGCACGAATGCGCCGTCTTGAACTCCTTGGGCTCGATCCGTCGGATGTAAGAGCACTCCACGCGGCAGGCATAGATACGATTGACGCTCTTGCCGATCTTGACCTGACCGGGGTGCGAGCTGCGGAGGTACGGCAGGCTCAAGGCTTCTCTGGCAACCTTGAGGCCCACGTTGCCGGTGCAAGAGCCCGACGCTCTACGCTGCCAGGGGGTAACAGCGAGCCCGACAGCTTTGAGGTTGAACCGCTGCCGAACCGTTGGGAGAGCCAGCTTCCAGCATACGAGATGAGTGGGCAGCGGCTTGTCCGGATCTACATGTGCGTCGACTATGACTACACTGAGAATCGCATAGGCGCTCTATCGGCTCATGTAACCACGAGCGACGGTAGCCTTATAACACCTTTCGAACAAGCCGATGGACGGTGGAGACCCGCCGGTGGCATCATCGAGGAGTTCGAAGATGGCGCGGGGCGGGTCGAGCGACCTGTTCAAGGCGTAGACGTTGTGCGCTTTAAGACTTCGCGGTGGAGCGGAATCCCAGAAGATGATAATGCAAGTGAGCGTGAGCTGATACAGGGCTTCCTGCATGAGCTGATAGACGCTATTGCACAGCAGGCCCGTTCTGCCGCTGTTCCAATCCATTTTTACATCTGGTCTCGCTCAGAAATGCGCCAGCTTGTCGAAGGTTGTACCCGGAGCGGGTCGTCACTGCTTGCGCACCTGAACCAGTTGCTGGGGTGCAGAGAAAGCCTGGAACAGCTGATATTTTCTACTGTGGGTGAAGAAGTCACGAACAGGTTTGCTCTTGGGTGGACTGGGCGCGGACTTTCTGTCGTCACTTCGCTGCGCTGGTTCGGCAAAACTTACCACTGGACCCGTACAATTGGCGGCGAGCGTGTGGAACTCGATCGGGTTTTTACGCAGGACCTCTTCGACTTCAAAACTGATCTGGCAATTGATGATAACGGCGGTTGGGCAAGAGGTGGGCGCGGCCATCGGGCTTGGCACAAATTTGAGATTCGTAGCCGCTTCAACGATAGTCTGCCAGCGCCGTACTGGCACGCAGTCTGGCGCACCCTGCCAAACCCTGATGATGAGCTGCCCGCTAACGTGCGAAACGCGATAAGCCGCTACAACGAGGCGGCGCGTCCACTTAGGCTGCGGGAGTACCTTCGTTCTAGAGTCCATGCTCTTCGCTGGGTAGAGGAAAGGATCCGCTTTAAGAACAACGATATTGAGAAACCACCATTAGAGGTGGCCGAACTTGCCCAGTTTGACCTAGGCGTCGAGACGGCCGCGCAAGCGGCACACGACTTTCTCCGGCTCGAGCAGCACATCCGGATGGCGCATTGGATTTCCCAGCGCCTCGTTGCTCCGGTAACTAGGGTTTCCCTCGGTCAGACGATCCCGGTCCGGAGTATTCGTGCGACCGGCGACAACCAGCTCGAAGGAGAAATCGACCTCACGGGTTATGATGTAACTCGGGAAGCCCTTGAAGAGCGCGCGATGCTAGCAGAAGGAGCTTTTGTGCGCCTAACCCCTTGTTCGGGTGACCCGAGTCGTGCCCAATCCATGGGTCAACTTCTCCGCGCCGGTAGTACATGTATTATCCAAGAGCTTGATTGGAACCAAGGTAGAATTCGGCTAAGTGTTCTGCCCATGCGGCGCGCCGACCACTTCCGGCTGATGAGCATCTCCCGCCGCGCGGGAGAACGGGTGTTTGATTTTGCAACAGTTGACGAAAGCCCTTCGGACTTTGTTGCAGTTCGAGTCGAGCGTCGATTGCTAGAAGTCGCAGCAGCGGCCACCTACCGGTGGTTTGATCCGACCGGACCGCGACTACCAGAAAAGCCCCCGCTAGATGAACAGATCGCTGGGCGGGTAAGGAATGTTCTTTCCGGCATCGTTCTACCGGGCGGACACGGGCTGTCGGATGACCAGCAGCAGGCAGTGCTCGATGGTCTAGACGTTACTGTGCAACTGCTCCAGGGCCCTCCGGGCACAGGTAAAACGCAGACTACGGCGATTGCGGTGCAGGTTCGCTCTATGATGAGCCTTAGGCCGGGCAGTATCGTTCTGGTAGCGGCGAATACTCATACTGCTGTTGATAACCTCCTGATTAGAATCGCCGCCGTAGAGGAGGCCGTTGGTGCCGCGGCGCGAGCCCAAGGCCTGCACGCGACCCCTCTCTCTGTAGCGAAGGTACATTCATCTGATGCATCAGAGCAGTTGCCTGCTCCGGTAGGAAACTTGCCTGCAAACAGTTGTGCGCGGGCTGTGGGGCAGGCACGGCGGGACGGTGTGGCAGTCCTTGGTGGCACAACGAGCGCACTGCTTAGCATGGCTCAAAAGCTATCGAGTACCGCGAAATTTCAAAACGGATTTCAGGCCGACCTCCTCGTTGTAGATGAGGCCAGCATGATGGTTTTCCCGTATTTCTTGGCGCTAACTACCCTGGTCGACGAAGGTGGCGGCATCATGCTGGCGGGCGATCACCGTCAGTTAGCGCCGATCTTAGCTCACGATTGGGAGCATGAGGATCGGCCGCCCGTGTTGCTGTTCCAGCCTTTCGTTAGCGCGTATGACGCGGTTCGCAACCTGTCGGACCATGCAGCCGTCTCGGCACGCTCGATACGTCGGTCTGCTCTCGAGTATACGTTCCGGCTGCCGCCGGTAGTGCGCGGGCTTATTGCGCAGCTTTATCGCCTGGATAACATCGAGTTGCAAGGGCCGCAAATCGCTGCTGGATTAGGTGCTGAACTTGCTCACGAGGGCGTATGGGGAGCGGTCTGGGGAGCATCCGGCCTCTTCTTGGTTGTTCATGATGAAAGGGAGTCGCGGAAAAGCAACGTGCTGGAGGCTCGAATTGTGCGCGAGATTCTCGAGGTCGGGCGAAACCAACCGGCTGACAGCATCGCGGTGGTTACTCCGCATCGAGCGCAGCGCACGCTGCTGCAAAGGGCGCTCGCGGATCATCGTGACATCGCACCGGTCGTGGATACCGTTGAACGTCTTCAGGGGGGGCAGCGCCCGACGGTGATAATTTCCGCGACGGCTAGTGACCCTGCGGCAATTGCGGCAAGCGTGGAGTTTATCCTCGATTTGAACCGTTCAAACGTCGCTTTCTCCAGGGTTCAGCAGCGGCTGGTGGTCGTATGCTCGGAGTCCCTATTGAACTACATTGCGCCTGAACTCGAGCACTATGAGTCGGCGATGTTGTGGAAATCCCTACGCGCTGCCTGCCGCCAGGAAGTGGTCGCGACCAACGTAGATGGGCACCAGGTGCGTGTCCTTACGCCAGATCAGGGGGTTCTGGGCGAGGCACAGGCAGAACCGAACGGATAGCCCTTAGAGTAGGCCTACGTTGCAAAGGGGCGGTCTGTCGAGCCAGAGATCCGTGTCCTCTGAAAACAGCGGAACTGGCGGATGATAAATGACACCGACTTCACCTACCTCCGATGCTCTACCGCGTGCTTAAGCAGGGGTGCAACCGCCGCTTTGCTGGCCGACTACTGCTGCCAGGCCTAGCTCTACCTCTGCGGTGAGAGGAACCCTCTACTTTGTTCCTGCCGCTCCCTATTGTATCTGCGCGGAGCCTCGGTAGTACTGGAAATATCCTGGAAAAGTTTACCTTGTTGGTAAACTGGCGCGCCCCAACATGGTCTGGTAGTCCCCCTTCAGAGGTCAGGCCTGCGGGCCGCGTTCGTTCCGGCCTGGAGGGCGCTGCCGGAATGTCTCGGTGCCGGAAACATTATCAAGCCCCCAGTCCCTGATCGCCCGAAGGACCGGGCCGAGACTGCGTCCGCGCTCGGTCAGGGAATACTGCATGCGCCTGCGATGGGAACTGTAGGGCGTCTTCTCGATCATCCCCATGGTCTCAAGCCGCCGCAAACGATCAGCGAGAATATTGGTCGAAATGCCTTCGGACGAACCCAGGAATTCATCGTAGCGGGTCTTGCCCAGGAACAGGTCCCGCAGGACCAGCAGTGTCCAGCGATCACCGATCAGGTCCAGCGTACACGCTATCGGGCAGTTTGAGCGGCGGTCAGATCCCTGCATGACTGCAGTTTACGAATCTGACTTGCATTTCGCAAGTCAATGCATTTAAATTGCAAAATGCAAGTTATAGATGGAGGCTACGATGAGTAACGTGAGGCGGTTCGAGGCGGGACCGGTTTCCGGCTGGATGACCTGGGGGTTCAAGCATCCGCGGTTTTCGAAGCCGGCGCCAGGAAAGCTGTTCCTCGGGGAGAAGCTCGCTCTCAACGGGATGGAGGTGTCCCTGAACACGCTGCCGGCGGGCGTTGCGGTGCCGTTTCTCCATCGCCACCGCCATCACGAGGAGGTCTACATCTTCCTTGCTGGCGAGGGCGAGTTCCAGGTGGATGGCGAACGTTTTCCCGTGACAGAGGGATCCGCTGTGCGAGTCGCGCCCGCGGGGGAGCGCACCTGGCGCAACACCGGGCAGACCCCGCTGGTATACCTGGTCGTCCAGGCGGTGGAGGGTTCGCTGGAACGGCATGGGATCGATGACGGGGAAGTGCTGGATCGACCCGCTGTCTGGGCGCGATAGGGCGGGCAACGAAACCTTCACGCAGCGGCTGGCGGATCGTTAGGCGTCGGAGCGGGAGGACAAGGGGAGTCCGGGTCAGCAACCACAGGAAGCACGTATGCCAGATCATACCGTCGTTGCGTCGGCACCGGTCGTCCGGCCGCAGAGTCGTACCGAGCAGATGCTCAGTGCCCGGCCGTTGCCACTGATACTCGGCCTGGCTGCACCCAATGCGATTGCTTTCCTGGTTCAGGCGACGGTCAGCATGACCGAAGTCTGGTACATCGGGCGATTGGGCACCGGGGCGCTGGCTGCTATCGCCCTGATGTTTCCTGCCCTGATGCTGATGCAGATGCTCGCCAACGGTGCGATCGGCGGCGCGGTCAGCAGCTCGGTGGCGCGCGCCCTGGGCAGGGGAGGCCAGGCCCAGGCTGAAGCCCTGATCTGGCATGCCCTGGTGATCGCGCTGGTCGCGGGCGCCCTGTTCTGGGTGCTGTGGTCGCTCGGCGGCGGCCTGTTGTTGCATCGCCTTGACGCTCCTGCAGCGGTCATCGTGGAAGCGATCCGTTACGGCAACATCCTGTTCGCCGGGTGCGTTTCCATCTGGTTGATGGGGCTGCTGGCCGCAGTCTTCCGCGGCATGGGCGAGATGCGGTTTCCCGCGCTCGTCATGGTTCTGGGCGCCGGTGTGCAGATTCCGCTGTCGGGGGCACTCATTCTCGGCTGGTTCGGCCTGCCCGCTCTTGGTATTGCCGGAGCGGCCATCTCCACCGTTGTCGTCATGACGCTCATGGCAGGCGTTCTGGTGGCGAGGCTGCTGCGGGGCGGCCTCGTGCTACGGCTGCGTTTGACCGCCCTGCGTCTGGATCGGCATCTGTTCGGTGATATCTTCCGGGTGGGGGCGCTCGCGGCGCTGTCGCCGGTATTGACGGTGCTCGCTATCGCGGCGGTGAACGTGATCGTCAGCGGTTTCGGTGCCGCCGCCTTGGCTGGCTATGGCATCGCCGCCCGATTGGAGTTCCTGTTGATCCCCCTGGTTTTCGGCATCGGCGCGGCGATGACGGCCATCGTCGGCACCAACATCGGCGCAGGCAACACCGAGCGGGCAGAGTATGTGGGCTGGACCGGCGGGGTCCTTGCGGCGGCACTCACCGGCGCCATCGGGCTCATTCTCGCCATAGCCCCGGGGCTATGGGTTGGATTGTTTACGGACGATCCGGCAACGTACGATGCTGGCGCGCTGTTCCTGCGGATTGTTGGTCCTGTGTTCCTGTTCCAGGGGCTAGGGCTGTCCTTGTATTTCGCCTCCCAGGGGGCAGGTGCGATAGGCTGGCCCGTGCTCGCGGCGGTGGCGAGATTCGCTGTTGCCGTTGGTGCGGCAGCCATCGGTGCCACCTGGTTCGGTTTCGGCATCGGCTTTGTGTACACCTGCATCGCCGTCGGAATGTTTCTGTTCGGACTCATTACGGCCGGTGCTCTCGCGCTGGGAGCCTGGCGCACGGCATCGAGCCGGTGAATGCCAGCCGGCATCGCCGGTGCAGGTCTATTCCTCGAAGAATGCCAGCGTGCGGAGCTCAATGCTTTCCCGAGGTGGCGCGTCCGCCGCCGTCGCGGGGTGATCGAACGCGGTGTGCGGGGTAAAGCGCGCACGCCCGTTCCTGCGTGAATCGTAGCCCTTGATCAGCAGCGCTTCGTCGCGGCGCATCTCCGGGAAGTAGAACCAGTGTTGTTCGGGGTTGTACGCAAGATGGTAGATCTCGCCGACCCGGCCGGGGTAGAGCATGTCGGTGGCGATGAGGTCTTCCGGATCAAGGCTCGTCGAGTCCAGCACCGCAATTGGTGAACGTAGTACAGGTCCGCGGATGGGGCGCCAGAGGTTGATCTGCGTGAACGGCATGCCGGCCAGAGCCTCGGCTTTCTCTTCGGAAAGTACCTCGCGCACGCGCTGGGGGCCGGATTGCTCCGTGTAGTCGTTGTGTACGCGTCGCGCAGGGCCTCGGATGCCGGTACGCTCCGCAGCGTCGGTGCGCCGAGTGTGATCGAATACCACGACCCGTGAAGCTCCGGTGATGCTTCTGATCAGGGTCTCGGCTTCCGGGTAGTAAACGGCCTTGACCTCGGTATCGTCATACAGGTCACGGGCCTGGGTTGCGTGGTCCAGCAGCAGAAACCCGTTGCGGTCGAGCGAGAGTTCCTGCGCCATCGGGCGACCATCGCGGATGTCGACCTCACGCACTTCCATCTCGGCGTGGTAACGCGGCTCCTTGGCGCCCGTCAGCGCTTCCGTCTCGATGTAGGGCTTCTGTTCCGTTCGCGCCATGAAGGTGAGTTTTGCCCTGGTGGCCTCTGCTGCCGGGGCTGAGGTGTTTCTGTCTGGGGTGCTGTTCATACCTTTCTCCTGTGCGGCCAACCGGTAGCCGTGCCCCATCTCCCTGGCCCCGGGTGCTGATGGCTGCCTGGCCGGGCGCCTATACTGTTAAGGAAGCGTTGATCAATTCCCACGTTCGCGCTCGAGTCCGATCTTAGGGAGCCTGTTGTCCGGAGTGATATCAGTATGGCCAATGGCTGGGCCCGTGACGATGCCGTGCAGGAACAGATTGATTCCTCCGTGGAGGAGGCGGTGGAGCGGGTGCGCAGCCGGCTGCCCACTGGCGAGAGTCGCACGCACTGCGAGGAGTGTGGCGAGCTAATTCCCGAGGCCCGGCGCAAGGCTGTGCCCGGTGTGCGGTTCTGTGTGCCATGCCAGAGCGAGCGGGACGAGCCCATGGGTGGCGTCTCCCACTACAACCGACGGGGCAGCAAGGACAGCCAGTTGCGTTAGGGAAGCACTGAAGTATTCACGCTGCCGCGTTACGGTCAGATTTTTCGCGATGCTAGGCGCGGTGCGTAGCGCCGTGGTCATTCCACGGTCAAGCGCCGCAACAACGCAGCGCGAAAAATCTGACCGTAACCTCTTGGGGCTCGGCCGGTTTTCGCCCGCGGCGGTGTCGCAAGCCACCGCAGGTAGAACCACTACCTGCGGCGCCTTGCTCCTGGCCACGAACGAAAACCGGACTCGAGCGCGACAACGTGAATACTTCAGTGCTTCCTTAGCCTCCCTGCTGTTCCTGCGCTCTCCGGACCGGAAGTCGGACGTCGTCCATCTCCGGGTTGGCCTCCACGGTGACGTCCCGGGCGTGCAGCGGCTCCCCACACTCGGAGCACACCAGCACACCGCGCATCTGCGCGCCGCAGTGGCGGTGCCGGTGGCGCACCGGAGGGCCGTGTTCTCCCGGCATGTGGCGATCGCCCCAGTGCACCAGGGAGAGTATGACCGGGTAAAGGTCCAGCCCTTTATCGGTCAAACGGTATTCCTCGCGGCGGGGGCGTTCCTGGTACGGGCGTTTTTCCAGCACCCCCGCTTCCACCAGTTTCTTCAAGCGGTCCGCCAGTACGTGGCGGGTGATCCCAAGCCGGGTTTCGAAGTCATCGAAGCGGCGTACGCCCAGAAAGCAGTCCCGAAGGACGACTAGTGTCCAGCGATCACCAACCACGGACAGTGCGCGTGCCAGCGAGCAGGGTTCCTGGTCGAGTTCTTCCCAGCGCATGCCGACCTCCTTACTCCTGTGTCCCGATGAGTCTAGCTTGACAGGTTCCAAAAAAGAACTTTACTGTCCGTGTGAGTTCCATAAAAGAACCTGGAGGCGGCATGGGTCTGAAACCGACAGTGCTGGTCGTGGGGGCTGGAGATGCCACCGGTGGTGCGGTGGCGCGCCGCTTTGCCCGCGAAGGCTTTGTGGCCTGCGTCGCCCGCCGCAACGGCGACAAGCTGGCGCCGCTGGTATCGGCCATCGAGGGCGAAGGTGGGGCCGCCAGGCCGTTCTCCTGCGATGCGCGCAAGGAGGAGCAGGTGATCGAGATGGTTGGCACCATCGAGCGCGAGGTGGGGCCGATCCAGGTAGCCGTTTTCAATATCGGGGCCAACGTGAATTTTTCCGTTCTCGAGACCACGGAGCGGGTGTACCGCAAGGTCTGGGAAATGGCCGCGTACGCAGGTTTTCTGACCGGCCGCGAAGTGGCTCGCGTGATGGTGCCCAGAGGCCAGGGCACCATCATCTTTACCGGAGCCACCGCCTCCATCCGGGGGCGTGCGGGGTTCTCCGCCTTCTCCGGCGCCAAGCATGCGCTACGGGCGTTGGCGGAGAGCATGGCCCGGGAACTGAGCCCCAAGGGTATTCATGTTGCCCACCCGATAATCGATGGCGCCATCGATACAGCGTTCATTCGCGAGAACTTCCCGGAGCGCTACAAGGCACGGGAGCACGGCGGAATACTCGACCCGGACAATATCGCGGAGGCCTACTGGCAACTGCACAAACAGCCCCGGGACTGCTGGACCTTCGAACTGGACCTGCGGCCCTGGAGCGAGAGTCTTTACGGGGTTACCTGAGGAGGAGTCATGGCGAAAACGGTGGAATTTTTCTTCGACGTGGGCAGTCCGGCCAGCTACCTGGCCTGGACCCAGCTGCCCGGCATTGCCGAGCGGGCCGGCGCCGGGATCGTCTGGCGGCCCATGCTGCTGGGCGGCGTGTTCAAGGCCACCGGCAATCGCTCGCCGGCGGAGGTCCCGGCCAAGAGTCGTTACATGCGCAAGGATATCGCCCGGTATGTGGAGCGATACGGCATCCGGTTCCAGCACAACCCGGATTTCCCGATCAACACGCTGTTGCTGATGCGGGGAGCCGAGGGCTACCGGGATACGCCCGATTTCCATCGCTACCTGACAGCCATCTTCGAGGCCATGTGGGCGGAGCCGCGCAACCTCAACGACCCAAACGAAGCCGCGAAGGTGCTGCAAGCGGCCGGGTTCGATCCCGCCGAGGTGCTGCGCCTCACTGAGAGCCAGGAGGTCAAGGACCGGCTGAAGGCCTCCACGTCGGAAGCGGTGGAGCGTGGTGTGTTCGGCGCCCCGACCTTCTTCGTGGGTGATCAGATGTGGTTCGGCCAGGATCGGCTGGACTGGGTGGAAAGGGCACTCTCCTGAGGGCAGATGTCGGAGGCACGCCACCGCCACGGTGATCATTTGCCGGAGCTTGCCATGGCGTGGGGGCTGATCCGCTATAGTGCCTGGGTTGGTCCTCACACGGCGGAGAACCCAGGCAGGGAATGACGGACACCACGAGCGACGGCAGCGCGCCGGATGAGCAGTATGCACCCGACCCCAACGTGCTGGAGCGGTCGGCCGCAGCGTTCCTGAAGCAGCGATACCCGTCGGAGGACGCGACACCGCATGCCCTGGGCGAGCAGGCGCTGGGAAAGCTGCGCAGGATCGAGCGCAGGGCGGTGGTGTACGCTGCCCTCGCCGGTATTCTGTCCGGGTTGTTGATCGGCGGTATCGAAGTGTTCGTGCGCCGGGGCCTGATGGACGGCATGCAGGGCATGGGGTGGACCGAGCAACTGCCCTACTGGATCAAGTTCTTTGCACTGGCCGGTGTGGTCAGCGGCATCGAGATACTGTTCCTGTACTGGAATGCGCTGCGCGCCATCGGCCGTATCGGGCGTGTCGCCGGCATCCGGTTGAAGGGCAGCAGTCGGGGGACGCTGATGGTGCACGGCCTGGCCAGAACGGCGCTGGAGTTTCCCAACCCGCGCCGCCCGGTGTACGGCATCGATCCGTACGCGCTGATGCCCAAGTGGAAGTTCGTGATGCAGAACCTGCTGTACCGCATGAAAGTGGGTATCAGCAGCTTCATCGTCCGGGTGCTCCTGCGCCGGATGCTCGGGCGCGCCGCATTGCGTGGCGCCATACCGCTGGTCACGGGGCCGCTGTACGCAATCTGGAACGCGATTATCGTCTGGCGCATCATGCGGCAGGCACGCGAACTGGCGCTTGGACCCTATGCCGTCGAGGAACTGGTCCAGCGTATCGCCGAACGGGCCGGTGAGGTCGGCGAACGCGCGCGTCAGATCATGCTGGATGGTGTGGGCGAAATGCTGATGCGCAGCCAGAACGCGCATCCCAACTACATTTATCTGCTCTCCCGCCTCATGGAGGAACTGGACTGTATCGAGCAGACCATCGATGTGGACTGGTCGGCCAGGCTGAAGGACCTGCCCGCGCTCAACGAGACCGAACGGCAATGCGTGGTGGAACTGCTTGTGGTCGCCAGCCTGCTGGGCGGGAAACTGCGGGGCGGCAAGCTGGATCTGCTTCGCGAAGCCTGCGAGGCGCTGGGCCTGCGCCTGAACACGACACTGCTGCCCCGTCTGCACCGCCGCATCATGCAGGGGCAGCGGATCGATGGTGACATGGCGCGGTCCCCGGTCTCCTGAGGTCCGTTTCTCAGGCCGGCCCGAACACGTCCTGCCTGTACCCGCCCGCCGCCATCAATGCTTCCAGCCATTCCGAGGCCTGCTCCAGCGTGCTGCCGGCCTGGTCGCGGTGGATGCGGATGAGGCAGTCGCGTACAGCCGGCGCCATGTGGCTGCCATCGCCGCAGACATAGATCGTGGCTCCCTGCTGGACGGCCTCCCACACGGCGTTGCGCTCAGCCCACAAGGCGTCCTGCACATAGCGGTACGGATGCCCCTCCAGGCAGGAGAAGGCGAGATGCAGCTTTGCCGCGCCCCGTGCCTGCCAGGTCTGCATTTCCTGACGATACAGCCAGTCATGCTCGGGGTGCCGGCAGCCAAAGAACAGCAGGCTTGGTGCCACCTCCAGGCCGGACTGCTGCTGCGCCAGCCGCTCCTCCAGGAAGCCTCGGAACGGGGCGATGCCGGTTCCGGGGCCGATCAGAATCATGGGCTTGCCCGCATCCTGCTGCGGCGCGAAAGCGGGGGAGGGCGTGCTGACGTAACCGATGACCTCGTCGCCGGGTTGCACCCCGGCCAAAAAGGTGGAGGCGACGCCGCGGAAGCGACCCCTGCCGGACCACGCAGGACCGTCCACCGTGCCGATGGTGAGGGAGACCGTGTCCGCGGCTGTCATCGGTGACGATGATATGGAGTAGAAACGCGGTCGGAGCGGCGGGCAGAACCCCAGGAAATCCTGCAACGACAGTTGAATGGCGGGGTGCTGCTGCAGCAGGTCGAGCAGGCACAGGCGGCGGTCGGCGATTTCGCGTTGATACTGCTGCGATGCGTCTTCCGTGTCGGCGGTCAGCCGCTCCAGCTCACCGCGTGTGTGCGGGCACGGGGTGAACGCGGTCAGTCGCCGAAGCTGCCGGCGGGTGATCGGTTCCTGCAGTTCGATGAAATTGCTGAACAACTGTGCGAGGCTGACGGGACGCTCCAGCGGCAAGTGCTGGCTGCGGCCGCCGTTGCCCTCAAGCACGACCACGTCGCTGCTGGTCAGGCCGAGCAGCCCGGCCGCCGCCTCGACCCGTTCCGGGGGATTGCTGGGGTAGACCATCAGATGATCGCCAGTGCGGTAGCGCGTCCCGGGCGGCAGTTGCAGGACCAGGTGCCTGGTGGGGCCGCGCGGGCTTTCCTGTGCGAAGTCCCAGAGTCCGGTGGCGTCGTGGACCAGTTCCTCGTTCCGCAGCACCGTCATGGTCTGGGCATCGGCGGGAAGGATTCTGGCGCGAGCCTCCTTCCCCGTCAGCAGCGTAACGCCTAGCGGGGGCTCGGAGCCCGGGCCGGCATCCACCTGCTCGCCAAGCGCGTTCCAGAATGTCGCCAGCCAGCGCTCCACCGCGCCATCGAAGTCGCCGTTGCCGTCAGCCTCGCCCCTGGGCAGCAGCGCACGGGCGCCGGAATCCGCCAGCGCGGCCTCGATACGCTTGGGGAAAGCCTGGTAAGTCCGCCACTGCGAATTTCCGCAGCCGAGCACCGCGTAGCGCAACCCGGATCGGTCGCCGGCAGGCAGGGCGCTGTTGTCCAGCAGCTCCTCGATGCGCCGGGCGGCCGCCGGCGGCCCGGCGGTGTTTGGGGGGGGGGGGGCCCTGAAACCCCCC
>JAFIFV010000130.1 GCA_020831845.1 Ectothiorhodospiraceae bacterium | reverse complement strand
GGGGGGTTTTCGGCGCCGGGGGGCCGCCCAACGGCGACGCGCCGACGTGCAGGATGGTTCAGGCGGGTTCCACCTTGGCCTGGTCTCTCAACAGTTCATCACGGATGTTGCGGCCGCGATAGTAGATGGTGACAAAGCTGGAAGTGATGACGATGAACACCGAGTACAACACCGGAATCATCAGCATCTCCTCCTGCAGCGATCCGCTGAAGGTGATGGCCACGATGAGGAATGCCAGCGGACCGTTCTGGATGCCGGTCTCCAGCGAAACCGTCCGCGCCTTGACGCGATTCAGGCCAGTGGCCCGGGCGAACCAGTAGCCGATGAAGAAGCCGCACAGCCCCAGCCCGATCACGGCGACATAGATTTCCCAGCCGGTCTCCCGCAGCAGCGGCATGCCGCCGGGCAGCCAGGTGACCAGCAGGTAGATGATCACCAGCAGTCCCAGTATGCCTCCCACCAGTTCGCTCACCGCGCCGGCGTTGGCGTTCGCCTTGCGCAGCCACATGCCGATGAGGGTGGGTATCAGCAGCACGAACAGCAGCGATGCGACGTTCTCCGGGGGCACCCGGAACTGGGCATCCACGTCACCCGTGTACAGGCTGAGGATCACCGGCACCATAATGACCGCCGCCAGCGTCGAGCAGACGGTCATCATGATGCTCAGGCTGAGCAGGCTGCGCGAGAAGTACGCGAAGATGTTGGATGTGGTTCCGCCTGGCACGCAACCCATCAGCACCAGGCTCACGGTATGCACGGTGGACAAGCCCAGTACCTTGGCCAACGTGAATGCGATCAGCGGCATGAACAGGTATTGCGAGGCAAAACCGATCAGCACAGCCTGCGGGTGACGCATGGCCATGCGGAAATCCTTGAACGTGAGCGACGAACCCATTCCGAACATGATGACGATCATCATCACGGCCAGCAGGGCTTCCTGGGCGGGGGTCAGCATGATGGCAGCTCCGTGTCGTTGTTATTCGTCTACTGTTGGCCGTGCTGGTGCATGTATTCCGCGCGGAGATCCTTGCGCAGCACCTTGCCGATGGGCGTGGTGGGAAGTTCGTCGCGGAATTCGATCTGCTTCGGCACCTTGTACCGGGCGAGGGCGTTCTGGCAGTGTTTGCGCACGTCCTCCGCGGTAACCTCGCCGCGCTTGATGATGTACGCGCGGACGGCCTCGCCGGTGTCCTTGTCCGGCACGCCGATGACGGCAACTTCATGCACTGGGTCCATCTTGCTGATGCAGTCCTCCACCTCGTTCGGATAGACGTTGAAGCCGCTGACCAGGATCATGTCCTTCTTGCGGTCGACGATGCGCAGATAGCCGTCGTCGTCCATCACCGCGATATCGCCGGTGTACAGCCAGCCGTCCTTCAGCGTTTTTCCGGTTTCCTCCGGCTTTTCCCAGTAGCCGGCCATGACCTGCGGTCCGCGCACGATCAGCTCGCCGGGCTCGCCCGGCGCAACCGGGTTGCCGTCCGCATCCACCAGGCGCACTTCGGTCTCCGGCACCGGAATGCCGATGCTGCCGGGACGGGGTTCGGTGTCAAGCGGATTGAACGTGACCAGCGGTGAGGTCTCGGTAAGGCCATAGCCTTCGGATATCGGCGTGCCGGTGGCCTCTCGCCAACGCTTGGCCACCGAACTGTGCAGCGCCGTGCCCCCGGCGATCGATGCCTTCAGGTGCGCCGGCGGGTAGACGGTAAACCACTCCTCGTTCAGCAGGGCGTTGAACAGTGTGTTGACGCCGGTGATCCAGGTGATCGGGTAGTTCTGTATTGCCCGTTGCAGGTTCTGGATGGGCCGGGGGCTCGGCACCAGGATGTTGTGACCGCCAATCCGGTAGAACGCCAGCAGGTTCGCGGTGAACGCGAAGACGTGGTAGAGGGGCAGGGCGGTCAGGATGCATTCCTTGCCGTCCTCGGTGTGCGAACGACCCATGCTTTCGATCTGCTGCATGTTGGTCAGCAGGTTGCCATGGGTCAGCATGGCACCCTTGGCCACGCCGGTGGTGCCACCGGTGTACTGCAGCAAGGCCAGGTCGGACGGCTCGATGTCCTGCCAGTAGGCCGAGGGGTCAATGTTTTTCTCCGTGCGCAGTCGTCGGCCGGTATCCAGCGCTTCCATCATCGGCGTGGCGGCCACCTTGCATTCCGGGATCATCCGGCTCCAGTACTTCTGTACCAGAAACAGGATCTGACGGACCACCGGCGGAAAGAGGAGGCCAATGGTGGTGGTGATCACATGCTTCACCGGTGTCCGCGGCAGGATGTCGGTGAGCTTGTCCACGAACATGTCGATGATCACCAGCACTTCAGCGCCGCTGTCGACGAACTGCTTCTCCATTTCCGGGGCGGTATAGAGGGGGTTCACATTGACCAGAACGCAACCGGCCTTGAGCACCCCGAAAGCGGCGATCGGATAGCTCAGGCAGTTCGGCATCTGCACGGCAACCCGCGTTCCGGGGGCGACGCCCAGGTGCTCCCGCAGATAAATGGCGAAGGCATCGGACGCCTCTTCCACCTGCGCGAAGGTCAGCCTGCCGTTCATGCCGTTGGCCGTGCAGGTGGTAAAGGCCTTCTGCTTGTCAAAGCGGCGGGCGCTCTCCACCAGCATGGCCGGCAGGCTGCGGAACTGCTCCGCGCTGGTCTCGGTCTGGCTGGCGTGGTATTGCCGCGTCCAGGGACGGGCGTCGTAGAAGGCCTGTGGGGAATTCATCTTCATCCTCCGGGGATGATCAGCTGGTACGCTCTCGCGGCGCCGCCCTGATCGTTTTTCATTATCGCGTGCGTGGTCGTCCTTGACGCACTATCGCGCATCCATGCGCGTTCAACCACCCTGCTGTTCAGAGCCTACTGGCGCTCGCCGGTGAAATCGGTGGAACCCATCATGGTTTTGAACTTGCCCGACATCGTATCGCCGTTGACGGTCGCCGAGAATCCGATCTTGAACTTGCCCATCGGCGTGGCGACCTGCGCGTCGAAGCTCAGGTCGTTACCGGAGACCGAGAGATTCTCGAGTTCGGATTTGCCTGAGGCGCCATCCAGTTCGCCCGTGTACGCGCCATTCTCCTCGCGCAGTTCCAGTGTCGGCGTCTGCACGCCAAAGGGGGTCTGCATTGTCAGTTTCCATGTGCCGGCAACGCTCATGCTTTTCTCCTGGGGTCATGGGTGCTGATCGCCGGTGGCCGGGAAGATCCGGCCGCCGGCGGTTTCAGCGTTTTATGGGGCGGCTCAGGCCTTCCCGGTTTCCTTTTCCGCTTCGGCGCGCAGGTCCTTCCGCAGGACCTTGCCCACCGGTGTCATCGGCAGTTCCTTCCGGAAGACGATCTGCTTCGGCACCTTGTAGTTGGTCAGGTACTGCTTGCAGTGCTCGCGGATCGCCTCTTCGGTCAGCGCTTCGTCGCTTTTCACCACGTAGGCACGCACCGCTTCTCCGGAGGCCTCGTCGGGTACGCCGATGACGCCGGCGGAGGCAACGCCCGGATGCTGTGCAATGACTTCCTCCACCTCGTTGGGGTAAACGTTGAAGCCGGATACGTTCACCATGTCCTTCTTGCGGTCCACGATGTAGAGGAAGCCGTCCTCGTCCATGCGGGCCACGTCGCCGGTATGGAACCAGCCATCGGTCATCGCTTCCGCGGTGGCGTCGGGGCGCTCCCAGTAGCCCTTCATCACCTGGGGGCCCTTGACGATCAATTCGCCCGGTTCGCCCACCGGTACCGCCTTGCCGTCCTCGTCGACGATCCGGATGCAGGTACTGGCGTAAGGCACACCGATGCTGCCCAGGCGGTTGTTCTCGATCGGGTTGGTGGTCACGCCGGGGCTGGTTTCGGTCAGTCCGTAGGCCTGGAGAACGGGGTAGCCCACCACCTTTTCCCAGCGCTCGGCCACCGGCACCTGCACCGCGGTGCCGCCGCCGATGGTAATACCCAGGTTCTTCGGCGGGTTCTCGCGGAACCAGTCTTCCGCCAGCAGGCCGGCGAAGAGGGTGTTAACCCCCGAGAAGAAGGTGATATCGAATTTCTCGAAGGCCGGTTTCAGGTTGGCGACCGGTCGTGGTGACGGAATCAGCACATTGTGGCCGCCCACGCTGTAGAAGATGCCGCTCACGCCCATGGCGAAGATGTGGTACATGGGCAGGGCGGTCATCGCCGTGCGGTTGTCCGGCAGGTAGCGCTCCAGGTTGTTGTAGGATTGCGCGACGTTGGCCACCAGGTTCCGGTGGGTGAGCATGGCGCCCTTGGAGCGGCCGGTGGTGCCGCCGGTGTATTGCAGTGCCAGCAAGTCGTCCAGGCCCACCTCCTCGGCGGAAACGGCATTGCCCTTGTCCATCTGCGCGGCGCCGAGCTGGAGCGCGCGCGTGAACGGCAGGGACGGCTGTGTGTTTTTGGGCACCATTTTTTTCAGTTTCTGGACGGTCTTGACCAGGAACTTGCGGGCCGCCGGGAAGAAATCCGCCACGCTATGGACCAGCACATGCTCCACCTTGCTCTTCGGCACGACCTGCGGCAGCTTGTCGGCGAACATGTCGATCATCACCAGCAACCGGGCCCCGGAGTCGTTCAGGGCATGATCGATTTCCGGCACGGTGTAAAGCGGGTTGATGTTGACGATCACGCAGCCGGCCTTGGCGGCGCCGAACAGGAAAATGGGATAGGCCAGGCAGTTTGGGCTCTGGATGGCCACCCGGTCACCCTTGCTCAGGCCGATCTCCTGACGCAGGTAGGCGGCGAATTCGTCGGACATCCGGTCCACCTGGGCGAACGTGAGCGTCCCGGTGGTGCCGGTGGGCAGGCAGGTGGTGAACGCCGGTTTGTCCGCGTGGGCGGCACTGGCCTGGCGGACGATATCCGCAAAACTGCTGTAGCCGAGGTCCCCAAGGTCCGCGTTGCTGCCCTCGGGGTAATATTTCAGCCAGGGGCGCGCATCGTAGGCTTCGAAGCCGTCTGCGCCGCTGTTGTTGGTCTCGGTGTTGGCATCCGCCATGGACTTCTCCTCCTGCACAAATCCATAAGTGAACAGAGCCGCCGTTGCAGCAGACTCCAGAGAGCGCGGCTGCGGCATGTCTGCCGCGAAAGCGTCTACGCTCCTTTATGGCACAAATACGATTTTTGTACCACGGTGGCGCCATCCGCGAAGGATGGCGCCACCGTGGATTACCCCTCGGCCAGAAACTCGCCTTCTTCGATGTCCATCAGGCTGCCCCTGCCTGCTTCCATCGCTGCCAGATGGCTGCGGGTACGCGGCAGGATGCGCTGGAAGTAGAACTTCGCCGTGTGCAGTTTGCCGCGGTAGAAATTTTCCTCGCTGGTGCCGGCGGCCAGCTTTTCGGCGGCCACGCGGGCGGAATCGGCCCAGAAGTAGGCCAGCGTCACGTAGCCGGCGTACATCAGGTAGTCCACGGCCGCTGCGCCCACTTCCTCCGGGTTCTGCATGCCCGCCATGCCGAGCTTCATGGTGACTTCGCCCCATTCCTTGTTCAGGGTCGCCAACTGCTTGACAAGATCGGCGACGGCTTCGTTCTCGGCGTTTGCCTTGCAGAAGCGGTGCACGATGCGGGTGAAGGCCTTCAGCGTCTCACCCTGGCTGCCCAGCACCTTGCGCCCGATCAGGTCCAGCGCCTGTATGCCGGTGGTGCCCTCGTAGAGCGTCGAGATGCGGGCGTCGCGCAGATTCTGCTCCATGCCCCATTCGGCGATGTAGCCGTGACCGCCGTAGACCTGCATTCCCAGGTACGCTGCTTCGAATCCGGTTTCAGTCAGAAAGCCCTTGGCGATGGGGGTGAGCAGGGCGAGCAGCGATTCGGCCTCCTGCCGCTGGGCTTCATCGTTCGAGCGGGAGGCGATGTCGCTTTGCTTGCTGCAGAAATACATCAGTGCCCGGCCGCCTTCGGCGAAGGCCTTCGTGGTCAGCAGCATGCGACGCACGTCCGGGTGGACGATGATCGGGTCTGCCGGCTTCTCCGGGTGTTTCGGGCCGCTGAGGGAGCGCATCTGCAGACGTTCGCGGGCGTAGCTCATGGCACCCTGGAAAGCCCGTTCCGCATGGGCAAGACCTTGCATGGCGGTGCCGATGCGGGCCACGTTCATGAAGGTGAACATGCAGTTCAGGCCCTTGTTCGGCGGGCCGATCAGGAAGCCGGTGGCGCTGTCGAAGTTCATCACGCAGGTGGCGTTGCCATGGATGCCCATCTTGTGTTCCAGCGCGCCGCACACCAGGGCGTTGCGCTCGCCTGCCTCGCCGTTGGCGTCGGGCAGGAACTTGGGCACGATGAACAGCGAAATGCCCTTGGTTCCGGCCGGCGCGTCAGGCAGCCGGGCCAGCACGATGTGGACGATGTTCTCGGCCATATCGTGTTCGCCGGAGGAGATGAAGATCTTCGTACCGGATATCCGGTAGCTGCCATCGGCCTGGGGTTCGGCCTTGGTGCGCAGCATGCCGAGGTCGGAGCCGCAGTGGGGTTCGGTCAGGCACATGGTGCCGGTCCATTCGCCGGAAACCAGCTTCGGCAGGTAGACCTGCTGCTGCACTTCGGTTCCGTGGGCGTTGATGGTGCGTTTGGCGCCCTGGGACAGGCCCTGGTACATGCTCCAGGACCAGTTGGCCTGGCCGATCATCTCGCCGATGGACAGGCCCAGGGATTCCGGCAACCCCTGGCCACCGTGTTCCGGCGATTGGGACAGGCCGGGCCAGCCGCCTTCCACGTACTGCTGGTAGGCTTCCTTGAACCCCTTGGGGGTTCGCACTTCGCCGTCGTCAGTGCGGGTGCAGCCTTCCTGGTCACCGCTCAGATTCAGCGGCGCCAGCACCTGTTCGGCGAACTTTGCGCCTTCCTCCAGGATGGCCTTGACCATGTCCGGTGTGGCGTCTTCCGCCCCCGGCAGGTTGGCGTAATGGTCTTCGTAACCCAGCAGTTCATCACGCACGAACCGGATATCGCGCAAGGGGGCTTTGTAATCGGGCATTGCTCGCTACCTATGTGTTGGCCGTCATCGGCCGGTGGACTTGAATGGTTCGGAACCGACAGGCCCCGGCGCCTGGCCGGAGCCTGTCGGTCAGTGCGTTACACCACTTCGAACAGGCCAGCCGCGCCCATGCCGGTGCCCACGCACATGGTCACCACAACGTATCTGGCGTTGCGGCGCTTGCCTTCGATCAGCGCATGGCCGGTCAGACGGGCGCCGGTGACGCCATAGGGGTGGCCCACCGCGATGGCACCGCCGTTGACGTTCAGGCGCTCGTCGGGAATGCCCAGCTTGTCGCGGCAGTACAGCACCTGCACCGCGAAGGCTTCGTTCAGTTCCCACAGATCGATATCGTCCACAGTGAGGCCGTGGCGCTTCAGCAGTTTGGGTACCGCGTAGACCGGCCCGATGCCCATTTCATCCGGCTCGCAGCCGGCCACGGCGAAGCCGCGGAAGATTCCCAGCGGTTGCAGGTTGCGCTTCTGGGCTTCTTCCGCGCTCATCAGCACGCAGGCGGAGGCGCCATCGGAGAACTGGCTGGCGTTGCCCGCGGTGATGACGCCGCCGGGCATGGCCGAGCGGATCTTCTGTACGCCTTCCAGCGAGGTGTCGGGGCGGATCCCTTCGTCTTCCGAGACGGTGACTTCCTTCGTGCCCAGCGCTCCGGTGGACTTGTCTGCCGTGCCCATGATGGTGGTCATCGGTACGATCTCGTCCTTGAACTTCCCGGCCTCGCGCGCGGCGGCGGCCCGCTGCTGGCTGCGCACGCCGTACTCGTCCTGCGCATCCTTGGGAATGTTGTAGCGCTTGGCGACCGTCTCCGCAGTCTGCAGCATGCTCCAGTAGAGCTCCGGCTTGTTCTTCGCCAGCCACTCTTCCTGCATGTAGTTGGTGTTCACGTTGGCCTGCACCGTGGAAATGGATTCCACGCCGCCGGCCACCATGATCGGTGCCTTGTCGACAATGATGTGCTGGGCCGCCATGGCGATGGCCTGCAGGCCCGAGGAACAGAATCGGTTCACGGTGACACCTGCCACGTCCACAGGCAATCCGGCGCGGATGGCACCCATGCGGGCGACGTCGTTGCCGGCCGAACCCTCGGGCAGGGCACATCCCATGATCACGTCGTCGATTTCGCCGCCTTCTACGCCGGCGCGCTCGACAGCATGCTGGATGGCATGGCCGGCCAGGGTGGCGCTGTGGGTCATGTTGAAGCCGCCGCGCCAGGATTTCGCCAGGGGCGTGCGTGCGGTGGATACGATCACTACGTCGGTCATGTCAGTCTCCTGGTCGATGGAGCGTCAGCTCCCGCTCCGTCGAATGTGTTCAGTTGAAGGTCTTGCCGTCTTCGGCCAGCTTGGCCAGCAGTGGGGCGGGCTCCCAGAATTTGCTGTCCGCCATCGGGTTGCGGGCGAACTGTTCCATGGAGCGCATGACATTCAGCAGGCCCACCTGGTCGGCGTAGAACATCGGGCCGCCGCGGAAGACCGGGAAGCCGTAGCCGGTGAGGTAGACCATGTCGATGTCCGAAGCCCGCTGGGCAATGCCTTCTTCCAGCAGACGGGCGCCTTCATTGACCAGGGCGTAGACGCAGCGCTCGACGATTTCCTGGTCGCTGATCCTGCGGGGGGTGATGCCGGCCTCCTTGCGGCATTCCTCGATCACCTTGTCGACTTCCGGATCATGCAGCGCATCGCGGCGGCCCGGTTCGTAGCGGTAGAAGCCGGCGCCGGTCTTCTGGCCGAAGCGGCCCATCTCGCACAGACGATCTGCGATGATCATGCGCTTCATATCGGGCTTTTCTTCGTAATGGCGCTTGCGGATCGCCCAGCCGATGTCGCCGCCGGCGAGGTCTGCCATGCGCAGCGGGCCCATGACGAAGCCGAACCTCTCGATGGCCTTGTCGATCTGCTGCGGGCTGGCGCCTTCCTCCAGCATCAGCATGGCCTGGGTCTGGTAGCGACCGATCATGCGGTTTCCGATGAATCCGTCGCAAACACCGGAAACAACTGCTGTTTTCTTGATTTTCTTGGCCAGCTTCATGGCCGTGGCCAGCACATCCTTGGCGGTCTTGTCGCCGCGCACCACTTCCAGCAATCGCATCACGTTGGCCGGGCTGAAGAAGTGCAGGCCGATGACGTCTTCCGGACGCTTGGTAAAGCTTGCGATCCTGTTCAGGTCAAGCGTGGAGGTGTTGCTGGCAAGGATGGCGCCGGGCTTGCAGGTTTCGTCCAGCGTGCGGAATACCTGCTCCTTCACCCCCATGTCCTCGAACACGGCCTCGATCACCAGGTCCACGTCCTTCAAGCCGTCATAGCTGAGCGACGGGGTGACCAGCTCCATGCGCTGCTTCACTTCGGCCTCGGTCATCTTGCCCTTCTTGACGCGGCCCTCGTAGCCCTTGCGGATGTTCTCCACGCCGCGATCCAGGGCTTCCTGCTTCATCTCCAGCAGGACCACCGGAATGCCGGCGTTGAGGAAGTTGATGCTGATGCCCGTGCCCATGGTGCCGGCGCCGATCACACCGACGCTCTTGATGTCACGGGTGGGGGTGTCTTCGGCCACGTCGGGAATCTTGGAGGTGGCGCGGTCGGCGAAGAAAGCGTGGCGCAGCGAGGCGGATTCCGGCGTCTGCATCAGTTCAGCGAAGAGCTGGCGTTCCACCTTCAGGCCGTCATCGAATTTCTTGTCCACAGACGCCTTGACCGCTTCCAGGCATTTCAGCGGTGCCGGGTAGTTCTTGGCGAAGGCGCCGATGCCGTTGCGGGCATACATGAAAAAGGCTTCCGGTTTCGGATGCTCCACCTTCATGTCGCGGATCCGCTTGAGCGGCATGTTTTCGCTGACCACCTTGTTGGCGAAGGCCAGGGCGCCTTCCAGCAGGTCTTCCTGCACGAACTCGTCGAACAGCTGACTGCCCATGAACATGCCGGCGGGAACCGTGGTGCCGGACACGATCAGGTTCAGCGCCGCCTCGATACCGACCACGCGGGGCAGGCGCTGGGTGCCGCCCGCACCAGGCAGCAAGCCCAGCTTCACTTCCGGCAGCGCCACTTGCGCCTTCGGGTCGGCCACCCGGTAGTGGCAGGCCAGCGCCAGTTCCAGCCCGCCGCCCATGCAGGTGCCGCCCACGGCGGCAACCACCGGTTTGTCGGTGGTTTCGATCATGTTGATGACGCTATGCAGGGTAGGTTCTGCCAGCATTTTCGGCGTGCCGAACTCCTTGATGTCGGCACCGCCGGAAAACGCCTTGTCGGACCCGATGATGACCACGGCCTTGACGTTGTCGTCTGCCTCGGCTTTGCGGATGCCGCTCACGATGCCCTGACGCAGCGCGTGCCCCAGGCCGTTGACGGGCGGGTTGTCCAGGCGGATAACGGCCACCCCGCCGTGCAACTCGTAATGGGCGTTGTTCATGTCGTCTCCCTAGCTGACTTTACGAATTCGGATTGGTGTTCCACATGCAGAAACTTCAGCACTTCCTTAAAGTACTCGTGCATGTCGCGGCAATTCTTGTTGTTATAGTGCAAACCATGTTCGGAAATTGCCGCTCGCAAGGGGCAATACACTCGTGTATGGTCGGCAAACACTAGTGCATGTTCCGCACTGTCGTCAACATGCGGGAGACCAATTTGACAACGACTGGACAGGACGCCGGGAGCGCGCGGCGCACAACCGGCAAAGAAAAAGAACAGCTTAGCCGTGATGCCTGGCTGGACGCGGCGGCGGTGGCAATCGCGGAAGGCGGTTTCGACAACGTCCGCGTGCTGTTGCTGGCAAAGAAGCTCGGCGTAACACGGGGGAGCTTCTACTGGCACTTCCGCGATCATCAGGACCTGATCACCAGCTTTCTGTATCGCTGGCGCGATCGGCGGCTGAATGATCTCAACGCCTGGCTGCCGAGCAAGGATGACGTGGAGTCCGAAACCCGCAGGATCCTGCATCGGCTGTTGAGTGAAGGCACGCACAACGTGAAGCGCATGCGGGTGGAACTCGCCGTGCGCGACTTCGCCCGCAAGGATGCGCTGGCCGCCCGTGTGGTCGCGGAGATCGATCGCGCCCGCATTGCCCAGAACGTGTCGCTGCTGGAGAGAATCGCGGAGGATCCGCGCGGAGCGGATGATCTGTCACTGCTGCTCTATGTGGCCACCATGGGGGCGCAGGTGGTGATGACGGGCCCGATCGGCGACGATCCGGCGATGGCGCGTATCGAGACCATGCTGGGGAATCTGGTGCTGGACTGGCACCGGCGCGGGGGAGGCTATTCGCTGCTGGACGGGCAGGACTAGTCCAGCCGTTGAACGTCCACCGAGACCTTGGCTTCGTGCTTGCCGCCGCCGCCGAAAATCACACCTTTGATCGGAGTGACATCAGCGTAGTCACGGCCCCAGGCCGTCGTCATGTGCTGGCTCATCGGAATCAGATTGTTGGTGGGGTCGTAGTCCAGCCAGCCTATGATCGGGTGATACACCGCGAACCAGGCGTGCGAGGCGTCGGAGCCAACCAGCTTCTCTTTCCCTGGAGGCGGCAGCGTTTCCAGGTAGCCGGATACATAGCGTGCCGCCAGCCCCATGCTTCGCAGACAGGCAATGCCGAGATGGGCGAAATCCTGGCAGACACCACGCCGCTCGCGGAAGACGGTGGACAGCGGGGTGGCCAGCGTGGTTGCAGTGGGGTCGTAGGTGAAATCCCGGTGAATGCGCTCCATCAGCTCACGGACGCAGTCCTGAAGGGGGCGGCCGGCCGGGAACGATGACCGCGTGTAGTCCACCAGTTCCGGCCGCGGTGTCACCATGGGTGATTCCAGCAGATACTGGCGCGCGTCCAGCCCGCCCTGGGACCAGTCCTCGGCCAGTGACTGCACCGCCTGTTCCCAGCTCATGCCTGAATCCAGCGGCAGCTGATCCTCCGCACCGAGCATATCCAGTTCGGTAATGGCGCTCACCACCAGCCGCTTGTGCGGCCGCTGGATGGCAAAGTGCTGCACGCGATTGCCGAAATAATCCTCCCGTTCGGTGAGGTAGTCCGGCCGGGGGTCGATCTCCAGACGATGCTGCAGCACCAGTTGCTGACCGTGGCGGTTACGCGGGCTCATGCGTGTCTCGCTGTAGCCCAGCGAAATCAGCTCGGGATAGGCGTAATCCGTGCGGTGGGTGATGCGGTACTTCACGTCCCGTTCTCCGAGTCTGCCGCCGCCAACTGGCGCGGTCCCTGCGGGTCGGTGAAGTAGGACTGGCTCAGTCGCTGTGAGGTCTGCGACAGCAGGCGGGTCGTGCGGCTGAGCAACTGGTCGAGCCGTGTACGCACGCCCGTGCCAGCGTCGGCGCTCACCAGGGCGGTGGTATCGGCCAGTTGGAGCGCGGTATGCGCTTCCAGCACCAGGCGCTGCTCGGTGCTGAGTTGCTCCTGCACATTGTCCTGGGGTAGTTCCGCCAGCCGCAGACGCAGTTGCCCAAGCTGGTAATTCAGGGCGCGCGGGTTCAGTTCGTTCAGCAGCACCAGGCGGATCACGGCATCCACCTGGGGGGTACCCTGGTGGTGGCGACGGAACGCGTTCAGGCTCTCCAGATGGTTCAGCGCCGATTCCAGCACCATGCTCTCCAGCGCCGGTTCCTGCGACTGCACCGCAGTGTTCCGCAGGAAGACCGATGAGAGCAGGCCGCGCTCAAGACAGCGGCCAATTTCCAGGAAGCTCCAGGCCAGGCTGTGCACCGTGCTGTCGTTTTCCAGACCCCGCAAAGCTGCCAGCAGCGTAATCAGCTCATTGAGGTCGGAGTTGAGGTCCGCGCTGGAGGAGGTTCCGCCGGACTGCGGCCGATTCTGATGTGCGCGGATCACGTTGATGATGCGCCAGGTGTCCATGGACAGGCGGTCGCGCACCGCATAGGCCGCGTTCAGCAGTGCCTGCAGGTTGAACGCCACCGAGCCGGTCCGCTGGCGGTTGTAGAGCATCGATTGCAGCTCGGCCAGCGGGCTGATGTGCTCTCCCGGCGCGGGCTGACGGGTGAAGCCCGGATAGGTGGCGGTCACGTGGGTCAGAGCCCGTGAGAGTATTTCCATATGCGCGCGATCCAGGCCGTCGCCGCCGTTATCGCTGGCGCGGAACGAGCGGAGAATGGTGCGGCACAGCCGTATCCCGTGCTCGGCCCGTTCCGCGTAGCGGGCCATCCAGAACAGGTTTTCCGCGGCCGCCGGAGGCAGCGTGCTCCAGGTTTCGCCGGCGGTGTGGCGGGTGCTTTCCGCCGCCAGCAGGCTGACCTGCCGGGTGGGCTCCGTAGCAAGTATCCAGGTGTCCTTGGACAGGCCACCCAGCTGGTTGGACACGCTCAACCCGTCGGGGCTTCCGGTAATACGGGTCAGGCCCCCGGGCATCACCGCGTAGCCGCCCTGCCGTCCGACGAGGAAGGCGCGTAGCACGGCCGGTCGCGGTTCCAGCCGGTCGCCGGCCAGCGTGGGCACCGAACTGAACGTGCCTTTTTCCTGGCCGACGTAATGTGTTGGGCGTGCCCTGATGCGGTCGATGAGCGCCGCGCGGTCGGCGGCTTCCAGTTCTGCGGCGAACGTCGGGTTGCTGCCCGGGGCGCGGTGGATGTGCTTGATGACCATGCTGTCGAGATTGTCCAGCACGTGTTCCCGCGATTGCCTGTCGCCGCACCACCAACTGCGCATCGCTTCCAGCTGAAGCTCCTTGCCGTTGAAATGGCGGGAGATCGCCGGCAGGAAGGCGTTCAGTGCAGGGGTTTCAAGCACGCCGGCACCCAGCGGGTTGACCACTGCCACATTGCCACGTCGGACCGCCTCGGTCAGCCCGGGCACGCCCAGTAGGGAGTCAGGGCGCAGTTCCAGCGCATCGCAGTAATCATCGTCCAGCCGCCGCAGAATCACGTCCACCGGCTCCAGCCTGCGCATGGAGCGCAGCCAGACGCGACCATTGCGGACCGTCAGATCGCCGCCTTCCACCAGTGTGTAGCCGAGGTAGCTGGCCAGGAAGGAGTGTTCGAAATAGGTTTCGTTGAGCGGGCCCGGGGTGAGCAGCACGATGCGTGGCTCATCGCGCTCACGGTTGGGGGCGAGCTCTGCCAGCGACGCCCGCAGGTTCTGGAAGAACAGGGCCAGGCGGTGCACATGTGATTCCCGGAACAGGCTGGGCATGACGCGGGACATGACCACGCGGTTCTCCAGCGCGTATCCGGTGCCGGACGGCGACTGCGTGCGGTCGCCGATGACCCGGAACTCGCCGTCCGAGCCTCGCGCGAGATCCACGGCGTGCAGTACCAGGGGGTGCTCGAACTCGCTGGGGTAGGGGTGGCAGGGACGCAGGAAGCCAGGGTGGCCATGGACCAGTTCCGGTGGCAGCAGGCCCCGCCGCAGCAGATCCTGCGGCCCGTAGATGTCCTTCAGGATCAGGTTGAACAGTTCGGCGCGCCGCTGCAGGCTGTTTTCCACCTCCGCCCATTCCTGGCTGGAAATGACCACGGGGATGGGATCAAGCTCCCAGGAGCGCTCAAGGCCCTGGGGGTCGTCATAGACGTTGTAGGTGACACCGCGTTCCCGCAGCAGGCGGCTGGCCTGCTGGTGACGCTGGCGCAGGATCTCGGGCCCAAGGCTGTCCAGCGCCTCGGCAAGGTAGCGCCAGCTTCCCCTTAGCTCTCCGTTCGGGAGTACCATCTCGTCGGGGCGCCCCTGGCTTGATCGGTAGCCAGCCACGAGCCTGGAGTTCGGATTCGCTGCCATAGAAAGTCGTTACGCTGGACACCAATGGGGAAACAATCAAACACCCTGGGGGAACTTCTTGCGGCCTGCGAAGCGACCGGCGCGATGGTTCCGTTGCTCGAAGCATAACCTGTCTCCGCGCATGATGCTTGGAATTGCGCCGGCGCGTGCCGCTTTTCACACTCCTTGTGGCCACCGCGCTGGCGGTGCGCTGAGGTCGAGCACCAGCGGGGCCAACGTGGGCGGAGGTTCCGGCGGGGCTTCGGCGGTTTCCTCCAGCGGCTCGGGAATGAAGCGGCCACCGCGCGATTCTGGGGTCAACGGCAGGTGGGTTACCGCAGTCGGGAACGCCTGTAACGGCACCGTGCCGGCCGGGTAGGGCTGGGGGGCGCTGTCCACCTGAAGGCTGCCGGTGAACTCGCCGGGTACCGGCGGCAGATAGGTGAATCCGCATACCCAGCGACCCGCCCAGCGATCCAGTAGCCGGAACTGCAGGCGTTCCACCGGGGCAACGGTGGGAAACAGCGTGGAAGGCGGGTTCGACACCTTGCAGCGCACACCGCCAACCCAGCGGCCCTGTCCTGCAAGCCGCTCCAGCGGCACGGCTTGCCCGTTGCAGCTGAGCAGATGGCGGCCTGGCGTCAGGCCCATGGCTTCCACCTGTACCCGGATGGTGGCCGGATCGACAAACCGCGTCATGCCGCTGCCAGTGGCTTCTTCCGCCATCACCGGCCAGGGGTCCAGCGCCGGTCGCAGGCACATTTCCAGGTCGTGGTGTCGCACCGTGCCGAGTATCGGGAACTGATGCTCCAGCCAGGGTGAATACAGCTCCGGTGCCAGTGCCAGCCCATTGTCGTTCAGCAACCGGAGCACCTGACGGAAATCCTGCCAGAGCACGGCGGGCAGCATGAATCGGTTGTGGAGCTGCTCACCCCAGCGGACGGGCGCGGCCGTCAGCGGATGCCGGGCCAGATAAGCGGTGATGGCGCGTATCAGCAGGGTCTGCGCCGCTGCCAGGTGCGGGTGTGGTGCCATGGCGAAGGCATGCAGCTCCACTTCCCCCAGCCGTCGGCTGCCACTATCTGCCGGATAGAGGTTTTCCAGCCGCCATTCGCCACCGTGGGGGTCGCCACCGGGGTCGGTCAGCGCATGAGACAGTAGCCGGTCCGCCAGCCAGGGCGTGCTCACCTCGGCGGTGGGAAAGCGCTCGAGCGCCATGCTCAGTTCCTGCAGCGCATCCTCGCTGCCTTCGTCGACGCGTGGTGCCCAACTGTCCGGCCCCACGCGTGATCCGGCGAAGAGATAGGACAGGCTGGGGTGGTGCTGCCAGAACAGGATCAGTGATCGCAGCAGCGCAGGCGTGAACAGGAAGGGGCTGCGGGAGGGAGAGGGGCCCCCCAGCGTACGAACTGCCCTCTGTCCCAGCGGTTCGTACCTGCCGTCATCGTAGCGGTACTCGGTCTTCAGACCAAGTTTCTCCGCCGTGCGGTAGACGCTGACGAGCCAATCCTGCTCCTCGGACCATCGGCGGGTCGCCGGCAGGATGACCCGTAGCGTGCCGGTCTCCGGCGCCACGGTCAGCCGTTGCAGTTCGGATGTGTGCGGAGGCGGGTAGCCCTCCAGCACGACGGGCATGTCCAGCTTGCGGGCGGTTTTTTCCAGTGCCTGGACCAGGCGCTGGAACTGGTCGATATCCGGCAGCGGTGGGAGGAAGGCATAGAGCCGGTCATCCCGCCATTCGATGCAGACAGCCGTTGGTGGCGCGGCCCGGCGCCGCGGGGTGGATGGTGCGCTGGGGCTGATGGCGTGGCAGTCCCAGGGGCTGTATTCCGGGGGGAGTTCCGGCCGGCCGGCATCGCCCGCGGGAAGGGCGTTCAGTGGCAGGCGATAGCCAATCGGGAACTCCCCTGGCGCCAGATACAGCCTCTGCCGGCGTGTATGCCAGGGAGCGCTTCGCCATTGGCCCGCATGGTAGTCCCAGTGCAGCGGGATGACGAAGCCGGTGGGCGGCGTGTGCACCTGGCTGAGTTGTTCTTCCAGTTGCAGCCGTTGCTCCGGGTCGTTCAGCTCCCGCGCTCCCGGGACGTAATCCATGGGTTCGTTCTGCTGCCAGAGCTGGTAGAGCTGATCTTCAAAGGCGGGAATGGCGGCCCCGGGCTCGAGCCCCAGGGACGCTGCCAGCGCGCCGGCAAATGTCGCGGCATCGCCGGCTTCCGCTTTCTCGTCGCCGGCCCGCGTCATGGTGAAGTCCGGCCCTGACCAGAGTGGCGCTCCGTCACGTCTGGCCAGGCAGTGAAGCGCCCAGCGCGGCTGCCGCTCTCCCGCAAACCACTCGCCCTGGCCGAGCAGGATCAGACTGCCATTCATGCGTTCGGCGCGCAGGCGTTGAAGCAGCTCCGTGCCTGCGCGCCATTTGTCCGGGCCGAGTCCGGTACTGCTCCATTCCGGAGCGTCGGTTCGTTCGGGCTTGCCGAACTCCAGTGCACTTGACTGGGTCAAGGGCACTCCTTCCGATTCCAGTGCCTGGTCCACGCTGTCGGCGGCCGCTTCCAGCCGTGTCCACTGGGCGGCGCTGTAGGGCCACTCCGGTGCATCCCGTTCCAGCAGCCGCAGCGAGATCTGTTCCCGCACCGATTCCTCGCAACTTTCCCGGTAGCCCAGCACAGGCAATGCGCGCAGAGGGTCCGAGGCCGTGCACAGTGGGATGTGTTGCTCGGTAGTCAGCAGGCCGCTGGCGGGGTCCAGTCCGATCCAGCCGGCGCCGGGGAGGTATGCCTCACACCAGGTGTGGAGGTGCGCGTGGGGGTCGGAGGAGAGCATTAGCCGGTACCCCGAGACCAGTCGCATAGCCACCCCCAGTGCCCGCAGGCTCACGGTCAGTAGCCAGGCGAGTTCGCGGTGGCTGCCCGCGCCATGCCGGAGCAGTCGTGCCAGGTCGATATCGTTGCCGAAGGGTTCGAGGTGGAACTCCTCGGCGATCCGGCTTGCCATCTGCTGCAGGCGCTCGAGGGTGGAAACAGGTGTTCGGTCCAGACTCTGCAGCCAGCGGGCGACGTCGGCATCCTCGGCCATCTCTCCGAGGTAGGGAGCCAGTTCCCGGGCGAGTTGGTCGGCGTAGCTGAACGGATGGCTGGCGGCGTCCGCCGTCAGCAGAAAATCGAACGGGTTGACGGGAGGCAGCTCGGCAAGCAGTTCCATGTCGATGCTGCAATGGGTAACCGGGTCGGGAAAATCCAGTCTCGCCAGATGGTTCTCGAATGGATCCCGCACCCAGTTGATGAAGTGGCTGCCGGGCCGGATGGAGAGGCTGTAGGCCTGGATGCGGGCGGCCGTCTGTGGGGCCGGGCGCAGTCGCAGCCAATGGGTGGACAGTCTCACCGGCCTGTCGAAGCGGTAGTCCAGCCGGTGCCGCAGGGCGACGCGCGGGATTGGGGGCTCGATGCTCATGTGGTGATCCGTCGCAGGTCCAGGGTATACAGCTGTGGGCCATCCGGCTGCTCGTCCGGTGGCGGCCAGTGGGCCGTGGACGCCGGCTGGTGACGCGACGGCGGTTCGCCGGCGCTGTGTCCCCAGCTCCAGAAGCGCGTGATGCGCCGTGCTTCCGCCTCGTAGGCATTCACAGGGAAGGTTGCGTAAGAGCGTCCGCCCGGATGCGATGCGTGGTAGACAAAGCCGCCGATGCTGCGCTCCAGATACCGGTCCACCAAGTCGAAGACCAGCGGTGCGTGGGCCGGTAGGGTGGGGTGCAGACCCAATGGGGAGGCCCAGGCCTTGAAGCGGATGCCGGCCACGTGGCCATCGTCGTCACCGGTGGTCCTCAGCGGCACGCGCCGGCCGTTGCAATTGACGTGGTAACGCTCCGGGTCGAGGCCTCGACAGTAGAGCTGCACGCGTTCCACCGACGAATCGACGGCACGGGCCGTGCGCTGCTGTGCCGTACGGGATTCGACCACGGGCCAGGGCTCCAGCGCCTGGCGCAGTTCCAGCTCCATGCCTTCGTAACTGGCCCGGCCGCAGACCGGGAAGCGAAACTCGCGGAAGGCGTCGAACCAACCGAGCTGCAGCGCGTAGCCGCATTGATTGAGATCGTCGATGACTTCGCTGAAGTCCTGCCAGACGAAATGCGGCAGCAGAAAACGGTCGTGCAGGTCTCCGCCCCAGGGAATCAGCCCGTCGCGGTAGGGGGCGCGCCAGAACCGGGCGACCATGGCGCGCAGCAACAGCATCTGGGCGAGGCTCATCCTGGCGTGCGGCGGCATCTCGAAGGCACGGAATTCCAGCAATCCCAGTCGGCCTGTCGGGCTGTCCGGGGAATACAGCTTGTCGATGCTGAACTCCGCCCGGTGCGTGTTGCCGGTGAGGTCAGCCAGGCAACTGCGCAGTGTGCGGTCCAGCTCAGTGGGCGTGGTTTCCGGCGTGACCAGTTGCAATGCCTGGTCCAGCAGCCACACGAAGCGGTCGCCGCGTTCGTCCACGCGTGGTGCCTGCGAGGTGGGCCCGATGAACATGCCCGAGAACAGGTAGGACAGTGAGGGATGGTGTTGCCAGTAGGTCAGGAATGAGCGCAGCAGATCCGGACGGCGAAGAAACGGGCTGTTCGCAGTGGTGCGTGCGCCCAGCGTCACGTGGTTGCCGCCCCCGGTGCCGGTGTGACGGCCGTCCATCATGAACTTCTCGGTGCCGAGTCGGCTCTGGCGCGCCTGCTCGTAGAGGGTGGTCACCGTCCGCTCCAGCTCGTCCCAGGTTCCGGAGGGGTGGATGTTCACCTCGATGACGCCCGGGTCCGGCGTCACCTTGAAACTGTTCACGCCTGGGTCGCCGGGCGGGTCGAAGCCTTCCAGCAGCATCGGCATGTCCAGTTCCGCGGCGGTGGCCTCCACGGCATCGACCAGCGCGGTGAAGGCGGCGAATTGTTCCAGCGGCGGCAGAAAGGCGTACAGCCTGCCGTTGCGGGCTTCCACGCACAGGGCGGTGCGCGGCGGGCCGGGCGGCAGCATGGCAACCGGCAGCCTGAGCCCCATGGGCGAGGCGCCGGGCACCAGGTACAAGTGGCCGCGAGGAAAGCGCCAGGGGCCGCTGGTCCAGGCGCCGGAGTCGCTGTCGTGGCTTATCGGCAGCGCGTATCCGATCACCGCCCCCAGGCCGCGTCCCATCGCCAGGCAGAGATCGTCGCGGAACTGAGGTGCCCAGGAGAGCGCCACAGGACTGACGTCCGGCGGCGTGGTGGCGTCTCGCCACAGATAATAGAGCCAGTCCTCGTGGCCAGGGATGATATGACCGGCCGGGATTCCCAGGCGCCGGGCCACGGCATGCATGAAGCGCTCGGCATCCGCGGTCCTGAAGCCGTAGTCCCTGCGTTCGTCCGCCTGCAGTGCCGGTTCACGCCAAAGTGCGATTCCATCCTTGTGCCAGAAGCATCCCAGAGCCCAGCGAGGCAGAGGCTCTCCCGGGTACCACTTGCCCTGGCCGTAGAGCAGCAGCCCTCCCGGCGAGAAGGTATCCCTTAGCCGTCGCAGCAGCGTTCCGGCGCGGATGCGTTTTTCCACCCCGAGGGCCTCGGTGTTCCATTCCGGCCCCTCCATGTCGTCGACGGAAATAAAGGTGGGTTCGCCGCCCATGGTCAGGCGGACGTCCATCTGTTCCAGTTCCTGGTCGATCTGGCGGCCGAGCCGGCACACGGCATCCCATTGCGCATCATCATAGGGGTAGGTGACGCGCGGGTCCTCATGCAGCCGTACGACCTTGTTGTGGAACTCGAACTCCACCTTGCAGGGATCGCTGAAACCGGTGACCGGGGCGGCGCTAACCGGGTCTGGCGTGCAGGCGAGGGGAATATGGCCCTCGCCTGCAAACAGGCCCGAGGTCGGGTCAAGCCCGATCCAGCCCGCGCCGGGCACGTAGACCTCGGCCCAGGCGTGCAGGTCGGTGAAGTCTTCCTTCGGTCCGGACGGGCCATCCAGCGACTCCTGGTCCGGCCTGAGCTGAACCAGGTAGCCGGACACGAAACGGGCCGCCAGGCCCAGGTGGCGGAGGATCTGCACCAGCAGCCAGCCGGTGTCACGGCAGGAACCGATGGCTTCGTCCAGCGTCGTTTCGCAGCTCTGGATGCCGGGCTCCATGCGCACCGTATAGCCGATATCCTGCTTCAGCCGCTGGTTCAGCATGACCAGGAAATCGACGATGTGCTTGCTGCCG
The DNA here is from genome assembly GCA_020831845.1 of Ectothiorhodospiraceae bacterium. Lineage (GTDB taxonomy): Bacteria > Pseudomonadota > Gammaproteobacteria > Nitrococcales > Aquisalimonadaceae > LSCE01. The sequence goes on along the minus strand of JAFIFV010000130.1, from coordinate 71,896 downwards.
CGGTCCACGCCCTGCATCCAGCGCTTCAGCAGCGGCCCGTGTTCGCGTATTTCCAGATATGGTGCCAGGTCATGGGCCAGGCGCGCGTCATAGCGGAACGGGAACCGCTCTGCGTACTTTTCCACGAAGAAATCGAACGGGTTGATCACGGTCAGGTCGGCGTGGAGCCGTACGTCCACCACCAGCTCGGTCATGGGCTCCGGGAAGTACACCCGCGCCAGATGATTACCGAACGGGTCCTGCTGCCAGTGCACATGATGCGTGTCTGGTTCGATGCGGAGCTGGTAGTGTGTCAGCGGCGTGCGGGCATGCGGCGCGGGACGTAGCCGGATGTCATGCGGAGAAAGCCGTACAGGCCGGTCGAAGCGGTAGCGCGTGTGATGCTGTATGCCCACGGTGATGGCCATGGTAGTGCCTCGTACCGTTGCGCTCAGGCGGATTGCTGCTCGGCGGTTTCCGAATCGATCAGGAACCAGGTGGCCGCGATCTGGCCGTGAACTTCGTTGACTTCCGACTGGAGGTTGTCGATGAAGGCGTGCAGTTCTTCCAGGCTCATGTTCATCGGCTCCGCTTCCTTGACCCGGCGCTGAAGCCGCGAGATGCGCAGCAGCGGTGTGTCGCTGCGGGGCAGGGCCTTCAGGCAGCTTGCCGCCTCCGAGACGGCGCGGGCCACCGAGCGAGGGAACTGTTCGTCCTGCAGCAGGAAGCGCACAACCTCGTCGCCGATCACGCGCGTGTACACGTGCTGGCGGTACATCTGGTAGGCGGAGAGCGATTTCAGCACGTTGACCCAGAGCAGACTGTCATAGTCCGACGGCTCGTCCTTGCGCGGCATCAGCAGGAACACGGCGCTGTCGACGATCCGCGTGGTCATGTCCGTGCGTTCCAGGTTGATCCCCAGGCGCACGAACTCGTAGGCGGAATCATAGCTCATGGTGCCCGCCAGCAGGCCGGAAATCTGCTGGCAGCGGAAGATGACGTTGTTCAGAAAGGCGAAACGGTGCTTGCGGCTGAGGGAACTGTGCACGTTGTCCTTCACGTAAAGGTACAGGCGGTTCATGTGCTCCCAGGTCTCGGTGGGGAGCAGTTCCCGCGTGGTGCGCACGTTTTCCCGCGCCATCTTCAGGGAGGCCAGTACCGAGCCCGGATTGAAGGTGTCGGCGAGCAGGAACTTGACCACGTTGCGCTCGTCGTAATTCTGGTAGTGGCCGGTGAACAGTTCGCTCGCGCCGGTGATGTCGGCCAGGGAATGCCAGCCGGTGCCCAGGCTGCGGGGGAGGTCCATCACCTCGGTGGCATAGGCGTTGACCAGCCGTGCCGCGTTTTCAGCCCGTTCGATGTAGCGACCCATCCAGTAAACCCGTTCTGCGACGCGCGACAACATCAGCCTGCCTCCACGATCCAGGTGTCCTTGCTGCCGCCACCCTGGGACGAATTCACCACGGTGGAGCCCTTGCGGAGTGCCACCCGCGTCAGTCCGCCGGGGGTCACGTACATTTCGTCCCCCTGCAGGATGAACGGCCGCAGATCCACGTGCCGGGGTTCCACGGCATCGCCGATGATGGTGGGCACCGTCGACAGGCGGATCAGCGGCTGGGCGATGTAGTTGCGTGGCTCATGCTTGATGCGGCGGGCGAACTCCGCACGCTCCTTCTTGGTAGCCGTTGGACCGATCAGCATGCCGTAACCACCGGATTCGTTTGCCGGCTTGACCACCAGCGAGTCCAGATTCTGCAGCACATGCTGCATTTCCTCTTCACGGTAGCAAAGATAGGTGGGCACGTTGGGCAGTATCGGCTCCTGGTCCAGGTAATAGCGTATGAAATCCGGCACGAAGGCGTACACCACCTTGTCGTCGGCGACGCCGGCACCAGGCGCGTTGGCCAGCGCCACGTTGCCTTGCCGCCAGGCCCGCATCAGGCCGGGTACGCCCAGCGTGGAATCCTTGCGGAACGCGTCCGGGTCCAGGAACAGGTCGTCGATACGGCGGTAGATCACATCCACCCGTTGGGGCCCGCGGATGGTGCGCATGTACACGCAGTCGTCGTCGCCGACGATGAGATCCTGTCCTTCCACCAGTTCCGCGCCCATGTGCTGGGCCAGGAACGAGTGTTCGAAGTAGGCCGAGTTGTAGATTCCCGGCGTCAGTACCACGACTTCCGGGTAGTCCATCGGGCGCGGGGAGATGGCGGCCAGGGTGTCGAACAGCTTGGTGGGGTAGTCGCCGATGGGCCGGATGCTGGTGTCCTCGAACAGTTCTCCGAACACGCGCTTGGTCAACACCCGGTTTTCCATCATGTAGGAGACGCCGGAGGGAACCCGCAGGTTGTCCTCCAGCACCAGGAACTCGCCCTTGTGATCGCGGATGAGGTCGGAGCCGCAGATATGGGCCCATACGCCCAGCGGCGGCTCGATGCCCACGCATTCCTGGCGGAAGTTGGCGGAATTGGCCAGCAGCTCTTCGGGGAAGACCTTGTCCTTGATGACCTGTTGTTTGCCGTAGATATCGGCGATAAACAGGTTCAGCGCCTGCATGCGCTGGCGCAGGCCGGCGTCGACTCGATCCCAGGTATCGGCGGCGATAATGCGAGGAATGATATCGAATGGCCAGGCCCGGTCGATGTTCTCGCCTTCCGAGTACACCGTGAACGTAATACCCATTTCGACAATGGCGATCTCTGCCGCCTGCTGGCGTTCGCGGATTTCCTCGCTGCTCAGTGATTCCAGGTATCGAAGCAGATCCCGGGCCGGGGCTCTGGGCCGGTGGCGTGCGTCCACCAGTTCGTCAAAGAATTCCTTGTCACCGTACTCTGACCAGTTGATCGTCATATCGCTCCTTATTGCGGTTTATCCGTTAGCGAGCGAAAACCGTGCCAGTAACTCTTAGTTCAGCCAGGACCGTGTTGCCAGTGTGTCGCGTCGCCCGACACAGCTTTCCGGGCGGGAGGCGCTGATAACATATGCACCATCATGGTGCGCCCACGATCGATGTGCACCGATCCATGTTCATGGCGCTGTTTCTGTCTGCGCGGCCAGCGCCGGCAGCCGGCGCACCCGGGACGCCAGGTAAACGCCCAGCGCGAGCATGATGCAGGTGAAGCCGTAGGCGGCGTGGAAGCCACCGGTCCATTCGATCAGAATACCGGCGAAGGCGGGGCCGATGAACTGGCCGCCGGCGAAGAACAGGGTGACGAAGCTGAAGGCAATAGGCACGTCCCTGGGTGGTACCTGCTCGGTGCCGGCCGCCTGGACCAGCGTGAACAGCCCGCTGACGGTGCAGCCCATCACCGCATAATGGATGGTGAAAACGGGCAGGCTCTGATGGATCAGGGGCAGTATCATGCCACCCAGCACAAGCGCCATGGCAAGCATCAGCGAACTGCCCCGGCCCATACGGTCCGACAGGCTGCCCCAGGTCGGACCGGCGGCAAGCGACAACATGCCCATCATTGCTACCAGGCCGCCGGCGGTGGCTGCGGGAATCCCGGATTCCGCCATGAAGCTGACCATGAACACCGTCTGCACGATGTACGTCAGCCCGACGATGCCGTAGACCAGGCCCACGGTGATCACCCGTGGATTGGTGTAGATAGCGATCTTGTCGCTGGGAGGTGGGGGCGGGTGGCCATCGCGGGGCGCGGCGGATGGCGGGTTGCGGACAAAGCAGGCCACCATCAATGCCACCAGCACACCGGCAACGGCGAATACCGCCCAGGTCACCCGCCAGCCGGTGGTGCCGAATAGCCGTTCGAGCCAGGGGATGAGCACGCCGATGATCAACATGCCAAGCCCGACGCCGCTTGTCAGGAAGCCGATCACGGTACCACGCCGTTCCGGAAACCAGGTTGCCAGCAGCGAGACCATTGGCGCATAGCTGAAAGCCGTGCCCACGCCCAGCAGGACCATGAACAGCATCAGCAGCGGGTAGGCGTTGGACAGCGCCATTCCGGCAAAGCCGAGAGACACTGTGGTGAGGCCGAACACCACACTGGTTCGCGCCCCCCAGCGTGCCGCCGTGATGCCACCCAGGAGCACGAAGCAGAAATAGCCCAGCGCCGTGACTGTGCCAAGCAGCCCGGCCTGCTGGTAGCTCATCCCGAGATCGGCGCGCATCGGCGGCAGCAGCAGGCCATAGGCCAGCCGCGCGAAGACGATCACGATCAGGGTGACGAACACCCCTGAAAGAATCATCAGGAAGTGCCGCAGGCGTTGCCCGTCCTGGGTCATGGTGGTGTTACCGGCGTGCCCCCAAGTGCATGCCGCCGTCGACCAGGATGGTCTCCCCGGTCGTCTTGGCGGCGCCGGTCAGCAGCCAGGCCACGGTTTCCGCGATATCCTCCGGCTTGGCGGTGTCCTGCAGCGGAGTGGCTGCGGCGTAGTTCTGCCGGCGTTTCTCGTACTGGTCGCCCAGCCCGGCCTTCAGCCAGCCCGTTTCCACGAAACCGGGGCAGACCGCATTGACGCGGATGGCCGGGCCCAGCGCCCGGGCCAGTGACATTGTCATGGTGTTCAGTGCCCCCTTGGATGCGGCGTAGGCCACCGACGAGCCGACGCCGCGCACGCCGGCGATGGAAGACATGTTGACCACCGCCCCCTTGCCCTGATCCTGCATGGCCGGTGCGACCGCACGGATCATCTGGTAGGCGCCGATGACGTTGACACTGTAGATGTGCTGGAAGTCCTCGGCCTGCAGCGCATCCAGGTCGTCATGGGCTGCAAAGCGCGTGGTGCCCGCATTGTTGACCAGCCCGTCGATCCGGCCCCACTGGTCCAGCGCGGCCTGCGCCAGCCGGCGGCAATCGGCATCCTCGGCCACGTTGCCCTGCACGACGATGGCTTCGCCCCCTTGTGTCCGGCAGGCCTCGGCCACCGCTTCGGCTTCCGGCTGGCGGGTGGCGTAGTTCACCACAATGCGCCCGCCGCCAGCGGCCAGCCGTTCTGCGCAGGCCTGCCCGATGCCAGCGGATGACCCGGTCACTATGTAGACGGCGTTTTCCATGATTCGAACTCCAGATGGTGATGAAAGCAGGAACGAGAGGCCCGGAACCGCCGCAATGACGGCTCCGTCGATCATTGTTTTACCGGTAATCTATCAGAAGTTAGCAGGCTAATGAAATCGCGCCGCATGGCGACCCGACCCGCCGGCGGATGGGTCAGTCCGCTGGGCGGCGATAACCGCCCACCAGCCCCTGAGGTGCCATGACCAGTTGCCAAAGCTGGATGGACCTGGCGCGGAAGGCGCCGGCGCAGCAGAGCAGGTAATAACGCCACATGCGGTGAAAGCGTTCCCCGTAGCGGTCGCGGAAATGCGGCCAGGCCCGTTCCACGTTATCGTGCCAGGCCAGCAGCGTCCTGTCGTAGTCGGCGCCGAAATTGTGCATGTCCTCGATCACGAACAGATCTTCGCTGCTCTCTGCGATCTGGCCCAAGGAGGGCAGATCGCCGTTCGGGAAGATGTGCTTGTCGATCCATGGGTCCGGGGTGCCGTTGCGGACATTCTTGCCGATGGTGTGCAGCAGGAACAGGCCATCCCCCTTCAGGCAGCGGGCTGCGGTTTCCATGTACTCGCGGTGGTTCTTGCGGCCCACGTGCTCGAACATGCCCACGCTGACCACGCGGTCGAATGTTTCATCGAGGTCGCGGTAATCCTGAAGCCGGAACTCCACGGGCAGGCCCTGGCAGAGCCGGCGCCCCAACTCCGCCTGCTCGCGGGAGATGGTGATGCCGACGCAGCTGACATCATAGTGTTCGGCCGCGTAGGCCATGAAACTGCCCCAGCCGCAGCCGATGTCGAGCACCCGCATACCGGGCTTCAGTTCGAGCTTGCGGCAGATGAGATCCAGCTTGGCTTCCTGAGCTTCGTCCAGAGTACGGGCGTTTTTCCAGTACCCGCAGGTATAGGTCATGCGCTTGTCCAGCATGGCCTGGTAGAACTCGTTGCCGAGATCGTAGTGGCGTTCGCCCACCTGCCAGGAGCGCCGGGCTGTCTGCAGGTTCAGCAATCTGGCCCGCAGGGAATGGAAGATCAGCCTGAGTGGTTGAACCTGTTCGTGGACGTGCGAGCGGATCAGGCGAAAAAAAAACTCGTCCAGCCGCTCCGCATCCCAGCCGCCGTCCATGTAGGATTCGCCGAGCCCCAGGTTGCCGTATGCCAGCGCGCGTTCCGGTACGTTGGGGTCATGGATGGTGATGTCCCAGGGACGGTCGCCGTTGATTCGGATATCCGCCTTGTTCAGCAATTCCCCGATGAGGCCATCAACCTTGACTTCGTTGTCGCGTGTTCTTGTTGTTTCCGCCGCAGAACGGTCGTCCATCATCTTCTCCCGAGGTCAGGATAATCTGTGGTCCGATGCATTTCGCGAAACGGGAAACGCGCGTTTCCCGTTGAGGTAACGCCGCTACGCCCCTGTTGTGGGCAACAGGTTCCTCACTGGATAAACATAGACCGGGATGGGAAGAAGATGAATTAGACGCACTCTCTGGCAATGATAGTTTTCCTCAATACCTGCCCGGGCGGCGTCCCGGTCGGGGCCGGCCAGGCAGGGGCAATGGTCAATTCCCTCGCTCGCGTTACCCTCGGAAACTGCAGGGAGCGGCGTGTTTCAGGGGAGGCTCGCTATTCGAATTCCCGCTCCTTCCACCAGGGGTAGAAATCCGGCATGTCCTGGCTGGGTTTCATGGTGAATTTCGCCGGACGTTTCTCGAGGAATGCGGTAACGCCTTCCTTGACGTCGGCAGATTGGCCCATGAAGGCAATGGCGCGGGAATCGATCTTGTGTGCCTCCATGGGGTGGTCGGCCCCCATCATCCGCCACATCATCTGCCGGTTCAGGGCGGCGGACATGGCGGAGGTGTTGTCGGCGATTTCCCGGGCCAGCGCGTAGGCCGCGGGTAGCAATTCGTCAGGGGCATGCACGCTGTGGATGAGCCCGCCGCGGTGCGCGTCCTCTGCGTTCACCAGGCGGCCGGTATAGACCCATTCAGCCGCTTGCTGCATGCCCACCAGGCGGGGCAGGAACCAGCTCGAGCAGGCTTCCATGGTGATGCCTCGGCGGGCGAAAACGAAACCCACGCGGGCGTTGCTGGAGGCCATGCGAATGTCCATGGGGAGAGTCATTGTGACGCCCACGCCCACTGCCGCGCCATTGATGGCGGCAATGACCGGCTTCGTGCACTCGTAGATGCGTAGCGTCACCGTGCCGCCGCCGTCTCGCAGTCGGTCCAGGTCGGGCTCCTGGGCGCGTTTGTCACGGTTGAAGGTGTCGCCGCCTTTCTCCAGGTCAGCACCGGCGCAGAAGGCGCGGTCTCCGGCCCCGGTGACCACGACCACGCGCACGTCGTCGTCCGCGTCCGCCGCGTCGAAGGCCTGGATCAGTTCCCGGCGCATCACGCCGTTGAACGCGTTCATGCGGTCGGGGCGATTCAGAGTCAAGGTGAGAATGCTGTCCTTGACCGCGTAGTCGAGTGTTTCGAAGTCCATCGTCGTTCCTCCTGGTTGATATTGGCAGAGACGACGATAACCGATTTCGGGCGTTTTTCCTTACTCGCTTGTCAGCAGCAAGTCAGTGTCGTGTGGTGTTACTGTCTGCCCAGCCGGCCCAGGCCGGGCACCTTGACCGCAGGGCGCAACGGGTCCACGCCCAGGACGAGTCCGAGTATATTGAACTCCAGGCCTTCGCGGCGTGCCGCGGCCACACCCGCGACGCCGTGAATGGAGAACTGGTAGCCGCTGCCGCTGGGTACCGGTGCCAGATAGCGGCCACTGAGATAGTCCTTGCCGATGGCGGTAGAGGGCAGTTCCACCTGCAACCCGGGTATTTCGCGGATCAGCCAGGCGGTGAAGGTATTGCTGTTGGGGCCTGGCCAGGCCTCGTAGTCCCGGGCGTGTGGGTAGCGCTCCAGTGCCTGCTCCAGGTGATGCAGGACTGCCTCGGCCTCGTCACCGCGCAGGTCGGCGTGCAATGTCGGCATGCTGCCGAACCAGGTCCGGTCCGGCGACGCGTGATAGGACGCCAGGCCTCGCCAGCGGGTCACTTCATGTATACGATAGCTGTGTGCGCCGGCATCCTTGGTGGCAACCCAGGTATGGACCGCGAATGCCCCGCGCCAGCCAAATGCCCGGGCCGAGTAGATCTGGACGACTGCTTCGGGATGGGTTTCCGCGTCGGGCGCCAGGCCGGCGCTGCTCCGGTCGCTGCCGTACCAGGTGTCGCCGACGCGGGCTTCCCCGGTCATGACGACGATGACCGGCCCAGCCAGCAGCAGCGCCAACAGCAGCAACATCAGCAGGGCGGATCGGCCTGTCCACAGTAGAAGTCGTCGCATGGCGGCACATCATCCTCTTCGAGCGGACTCGCATAGACAGGAAAACGCAACGTGGGTTCTGAAGCTGAGCAATTCGCTGCCGCGGACACGGCGGAGCAGGGACGCACCGGTCCGGCGCGTGTCTACAGCGCGGCCGAACAGTGGGCGGACCGCATCGTTCACTGGCTGGGAATAGCAGTGGCCGTATCCGCCTCGGTGGGCCTGTTGCTGCTCGCTTTCCGGCAGTCCGATCTCACGCTGTCCATCAGCGTGATGGTCTATGCACTGGGGCTGATAGCGATGCTTGCCTGCTCGGCCATCTGCAACTACGACCTCTCCGAGCAATCGCGTTATGCGGAATTGTTCAAGCGGCTGGACCATTCCGGCATCCTGTTCATGATTGCGGCTACCTACACCCCGTTCACATTGATTGCCATGGGTGGGCCCTGGGGCTGGGGGCTGTTTGCCTTTGTCTGGACCCTGGCGCTCGGTGGCATCGTGCTGAAGCTGGCCACCCGTGGGCCGCTGCGGCATGGCATTTCCATTGGCATCTATCTGGTGCTGGGCTGGAGTGTGCTCGCCGCGCTGCAACCCCTGATTTCCGCTGTCTCCCTCGGTGTGCTTCTGCTGCTGCTCGCGGGCGGTGTCCTGTACAGCTCCGGGGTGGTTTTCTACCTGTGGAAGCGCCTCCCATTCCACGTGCCTGTCTGGCACAGCTTCGTGATTGCCGCAGCCGGCTGCCATTATACCGCCGTACTGCTCGGCGTGGTGTCCCGCTAGGGCTTGCCGGATGGCGGTATCGCGCTGGCGTACGTTCGTCTGGAATGGCCAGGCCCAGTTCCGGCTCGCCTTGCCGATCATGGGTGCGCAACTCGCCCAGACCGGCATGGCGCTGGTGGATACACTGATGACGGGACACTATGCGGCTGTGGACCTGGCGGCGGTCTCCGTCGGCAGCAGCCTCTGGCTACCGCTTTACCTGCTGATAGCCGGCGTGCTGATGGCCGTGACGCCCCATGTGGCCAGGATCCACGGCAGCGGTCGCTATGCGGGCCTGGCGGCTTATCTGCAGAACACGCTCTGGCTCGCCGTGGCGCTGGGCGTGGTGGGAGGCCTGCTGCTGATGCTCGCCACGCCTCTGTTCCGGGTCATGGGCGTGGAGGAGGCCGTGGCCGACCGGGGGCAGGCATACCTGTTTGGCGTTGCCGCGGGGTTTCCCGCCCTTGCGCTCTATCACGTGCTGCGTGGTCTCAGCGAGGGGATGCACCATGTCCGTCCGGTGCTGCTGATCGGTCTGCTGGGTCTGGCGATCAACGTGCCGGCCAATTATCTGCTGATCTACGGCGGTTTCGGTCTTCCGGCCATGGGGGCGCTGGGGTGCGGCATCGCCACGGCTCTGTCCATGTGGGTGATGGCGGGGGGCATGGCGTGGTACATCTCCCGCCACCCGCGGTTCCGGGGGCTCTCGCCCCTTGCCCGCCGTTACCCCCTGCACTGGTTCCCGGTTCGGGAAACGTTGTTCGTCGGCGTGCCTATCGGTCTTGCCATCTTTTTCGAGGTGTCGCTGTTCGCCGCCATCGCACTGCTGGTGGCGGGTCTCGGAACCACGGTGGTGGCGGCGCACCAGATCGCGCTCAACTTCACCGCGCTTCTGTTCATGGTGCCGCTGAGCATGGGGATAGCCCTCACTGTGCGGGTCGGGGACGCGCTGGGGCGGGATCAGCCGCAACTGGCCAGGCAGCGATCCCTGGATGGGATGATGCTGTGTGTACTGACGGGATTGCTGCTCGCCCTGCTGATGGTGCTGGCGGCGGGCCAGGTGGTGCGCCTGTACACCCCGGAGCCCGAGATCCAGGCGCTGGCCGCGACCTTGCTGCTGTTGGCCGCCCTGTACCAGGTGTCCGACACCGTGCAGGTGAACGCTGCCGGAGCGCTGCGCGGCTACAAGGATACCCGGATCGTGATGTTGATCACCTTGCCCGCCTACTGGGGCGTGGGGCTGGGTGTGGGTGTCTGGCTGGGACGCTCACCCGTTCCTCCGGGGCCGATCGGTGTGACCGGTTTCTGGCTGGGGCTGCTGGCCGGGCTGACGGGGGCCGCCGTGCTGCTGAGCTGGCGGCTGCATCGGGTGAGCCTCGACCCCGGGCTGGTGCCCCGGGTTGCTCCGGAGGGGCGATGAGCAGCGTGCCGGTGGCAGGGGTTGTGCCGCAACTGCTGCGGGCTCTGGCAGACGGCAATGCCGCCGTACTGGTGGCGCCACCCGGTGCCGGCAAGACCACGGCCGTGCCGCCGGCTCTGCTGGACGCGCCCTGGGCGGAGGGAGGGAAGATCCTGCTGCTGGAGCCACGGAGGCTGGCCGCCCGCGCCGCAGCCGCATTCATGAGCCGACAGCGCGGCGAGTCAGTGGGGAGCACCGTGGGGTATCGAGTGCAACTGGATACCCGCGTGGGCCCGTGTACCCGCATCGAGGTGGTGACCGACGGTGTGCTGGTGCGGATGCTGCAGGAGGACCCGGAACTCACCGGCTACGCTGCCGTGATCTTCGATGAATACCACGAGCGTAGCTTGCTGGCTGACCTGGGGCTCGCTCTGGCGCTGGATGCTCAACAGGCATTGCGGCCAGATCTGCGGTTGCTGGTCATGTCCGCGACACTGGAGGCGGAACGGGTGTCGGCGCTGCTCGGCGGCGCGCCTCTGATCGAGAGCCGCGGCCGCAGCTATCCGGTGGAAATCGTCGAGGTGGCGTCGCCACCGAACGAGGCGCCGTTGTCCGCTCGCATGGCCGAGGCAATTCGCCGAGCCCTGGCAGAGCAGGGCGGATCCCTGCTTGCCTTCCTGCCTGGTCAGCGGGATATCCGGTTGACCATGGATAGGCTGCAGGCCCAGGTGCCCGCCGATGTCCGGGTGCTGCCCCTTTACGGTGAAATGCACGCCGAGGCGCAGGATGCGGCGATCGCCCCGGCCGACCCGGGAACCAGGAAAGTGGTGCTGGCGACCAATATTGCTGAAAGCAGCCTGACCATCGACGGTATCCGCATCGTTGTGGACAGCGGGCTGGAACGTCGGTTGCGGCTGGATCCGGTCAGTGGCATGAGCCGGCTTGTCACCGGGCGTATCTCGCGGGCCTCGGCGGAGCAGCGCAGCGGCAGGGCGGGTAGGCTGAGTGCCGGTGTGTGCTATCGGCTGTGGTCCCGGGATCAGCACCTGCGCCTGCGGCCATTCTCCCTGCCCGAAATGCTCGAGGCCGATCTGGCGCCGCTGGTGCTCGAGCTGGCCATCTGGGGCGTGTCAGACCCGGCGCAGCTGCGCTGGCTGGACATGCCTCCGGAGGCTGCATGGGAACAGGCACGGGATCTGCTCGGGATGCTGGGTGCGGTGGACGCCGAGGGGACGGCCACGGCGCGGGGCCGCGGCATGGCGGGGCTTGGGGTGCATCCGCGGCTGGCCCACATGCTGCTGGACGCGCAACAGCGCGGCTGGGGCTGGATGGCCTGTCTGTTGGCCGCTGTGCTGAGCGACCGCGATCCGTTGTCGGGCGCGCAGGACCGCCAGTCCGACATCGGTGTGCGGTTGTCCCTGTTCCGTAGCCGGCCCAGGCAGGGTCGCCTGCAGCGCGTGTGGATGCAGGCCGAACGTCTGGCGACACGACTCGGCGTCTCGCCGGGCGGGGAGGTGCATGGCGATCCGGGGCTCCTGGTCGCCCTGGCCTATCCTGATCGTATTGCATTGCGGCGTGCGGGGCAGGAGCCGCGCTATCTTCTGGCTGGCGGTCGCGGTGCCCGCATGGACCGGGAAGACGGTCTGGCGCAGACTCCGATGCTGGCGGTCGCTGCCGTGGATGGCGAGGCCAGGGAGTCCCGCATTTTTCTTGCCGCCGTACTGGACTCCGCCGCCTTCGCGCGGGAGTTCCGTGATCGTATCGCGGTGCGGGACCAGATCGAGCTGGATGATGCCACCGGCCGCGTGACCGGGCGGCGGCAACACTGTTTCGGAGCTCTGGTGCTGGAAGAGGCGGTGTTGCCCCGACCCGCTCCGGAGGCAATCGCAGCAGTGCTTCTGGACGAGATTCGGCGGCGGGGCATGGGGCTCCTGCCCTGGACCCCGGCGCTGCGGCAATGGCAGGCCCGCGTGCTGCTGCTGGGGCGGATGGTGCCGGAGCAGGGATGGCCGGATGTCAGCGACGATACGCTGCTGGCAACACTGGAGACCTGGCTGGCACCGTATCTTGCCGGATGTGAGGGCCTGAACGACCTGAAAAGAATGCCGTTACGTCAGGCGCTGCAGGCCATGCTGGGTTATCCGCTATCGGATCAGCTCAGGCGCCTGGCGCCTGAGGACTGGCCGTTGCCAGCGGGGCGTCGCGGCGTCATCGACTACTGCAGCGGGGATGCTCCGGTGCTGGCGGTGCGCATGCAGGACATGTTCGGCTGCCGCGAAACCCCGACTATTGCGGATGGACGCGTGCCGCTGGTTCTGCACCTGTTGTCGCCGGCCGACCGGCCGGTGCAGGTGACGCGGGATCTGGCCGGTTTCTGGGCCGGCAGTTACGCCGAGGTGCGAAAGGACATGCGCGGGCGCTACCCGAAACACCGCTGGCCGGAAGATCCCGCCTCGGCGGAACCCGGTCGCCACACCGCCCGGCGGCGAGAGCGCTGAACCATTTCACCGAATGGCAGTCATCAGAGCCTTGCAGGCATGGGTGCGGACCTGCTATCAATTCCGTAGACAAACAATCCGCCTGCCCCCTGTTTCCCGAGAGATCGATGCGCCGCACCTTGTCACTGTTCGCCCTGATCATCGTCCTGGTCTGGAGCTACGCCGCGCCTGCCGCAGCGAACCTGCCGCAGCCCATTGCCCAGGTGCTGTCGTGGCAGCGGGTGCCCGCAAGCGACGTCAGCCTGCTGGTCCGCGATATTCACAGTGGCGAAACCCTGCTGGATGTGAACGCGAACACACTGCGCAATCCGGCGTCGGTTACCAAGCTCTACACAAGCTTCGCGGCGCTGGAAACGCTGGGGCCCGCGTACCGCTGGAGAACCGAGATCTATGCCCGGCAGGCGCCCCGTGGGGGACGGCTGGACGGCGATCTCTGGCTTCGCGGATACGGCGACCCCTATCTGGTGAACGAGGACTTCTGGCGCCTGGTTTCCGCATTGCGCCGCACGGGCATCGAGACCATCAGCGGGGATCTGGTGTTCGACAACAGCCACTATGCACTCGAACCGGAAGACCCCGGTGCGTTCGACAACCGGCCGGATCGCGCATACAACCAGCCCCCGCATCCCTTGCTGGTCAATTTCAATGCCCTGCAGTTCCATATTGATGTCGACCCGGAACGGGATGCCGTGCGCGCCCAGGTGGATCCGCCACTGCCGGTGGTGGAGGTGGACAACCGCCTGCGCCCGGGCTCAGGCCGTTGCGGCGGGTTCCAGCGCGGGGTGAGCTATCACCTGGCCGAGCAGCCGCATGTGGTGCTGGAGGGCTCGTACCCCCGTAGCTGTGATCAGTTCACACTGACTCGGGTAGCGGTACCGCCGGAGGTATACGCACATGGCCTGTTCAAGCTCTACTGGAGACAGTGGGGCGGCAGTTTCGATGGCGGATGGCGTGAGGATTTCTGGCGCCATGAGGATGCGGAACCGTTGCTGGTGCACCGTTCGCGGCCACTGGCGGAGTTGATCGGCGTCGCCAACAAGCATAGCAACAATGTCATGACCCGGCACTTCAAGCTGGCGCTCGGCTATGCGGCCTATGGCGAGCCTGCCACCGAGGGCAAGGGGCATCGTGCGCTGATGGATGCCCTGGCGAGGGCCGGTGTCGATACCGAGGGGCTGCTGATCGACAACGCGGCCGGCCTCTCGCGGAGCAATCGTACGACTGCCGTCCAGGTGGCCCAGTTGCTGGAGGCTGCGCATCGGAGCGTCTACGCGCCGGAATTCCTGGCGTCGTTGCCGCTGTCCGGTCTGGATGGCACCATGCGCAGCCGTTTCGTGGACCAACCGGAAGCCGGGCGCATGCGTCTCAAGACCGGCAGGCTCAACGATGTCTCGTCGGTGGCCGGGTATGTTCGCACCGCCAGTGATCGGGAGTTGCTGGTGGTGGTGATGGTCAATGCTCCGGAAGCCCATCTGGGGCCGGGCAATGCCATCCAGGATGCGGTGTTGCGCTGGGCTTTCCAGCAGTAGAGGCCTCCCACGTACGGCGGCGTGGAAGTTACCACCCGGGTGCGGTATGGAAACTGTCAGCCCTTGGCGGTACTCGTTGCCGTGGCTCCCGACTCCTGCTCCAGCAATGCCATGCCGCGGCGATAGATGGTCCAGGCCAGCAAGCCGGCGGCCATGTTGCCGAGCAGGGCGCCGGTGTAGAGCCCGGTCATGCCCGCGAGTTCTGCTCCAAGCCAGAGTGCGGGCAAATAGCACAGGAACAACCGTGCGCCGGCGGCCAGCAGCGCTTTCAGTGGCAGGCCCAGCGCGTTGCACACGGAAACCATCAGCATGCACACGCCCAGCGCGCCGTAGCTAAGCGGCACGCGCAGCAGATACTCGCGTAGCAGTGCCGCCACCCCGACATCCTCGCTCAGCAGTTGGGAGAGCGGGGCGGACAGCAGCAGCCAGAGCGCTGCGATGGCCAGATGCCAGAGCAGGATGAAGCGGATGGACAGCCCCACCAACTGGCGGATCCGCTCCAGATCGCCGGCGCCCAGCAGGCGGCTGGCCATCGGCGGTACCGACATGGTCAATGCGAGTACCACCACGATGGAGAAGAACTCCAGCCTTGTGCCCAGCCCCCAGGCCGCAACGGCGGCAGAGCCGAAGCCGGCGACCAGGTAGGTGGCCAACATGGCGGACACGGGCGGGAGCAACTGGCTCAGGGTGGCCGGGCCGGCGATAGCCCCCAGTTGCCGGAGAGCGGGGCGGGGATCGAGCCCGGCAAGGTCGACCGCGATCCAGTGGCGCCGCAACAGCCGCGGCAGGATGATGACCAGCCCGGTGCCGAACGCCACTACCGTCGCCCAGGCGGCACCGGCCATGCCCCAGCCGAAGGTGAAGATGAACAGCGGGTCCAGCGCGAGATTGATCAGGCTGGTCACCACCATCAGCAGACCTGGAAGGCGGGTGTCGCCGTTGGCGCGGGCAATGCTGTAGCAGAAATAGAGCAGGGCTCCGATCCAGGCGCTCAGTAGCCAGGGTGCCCAGTAGGCGGAAATCAGTGGCATCAGCGAGGACTGCGCACCCAGCATCTGCGTTATCAAACCCCGGCCCAGCCACAGCAGCAGGGCGAGCAGCAGCATGCCGACGGCGCCGGTGACGAACACAAGTGTCGCCAGCCGCCGGGCCCGCTCTGCCTCACCGGCGCCAAGCGCCCTGGCGATGATGGCGGTGGTGGCTACGCCCAGTCCCACCTGCATGCCGATCATCAACTGCGCGACGGGGATGGTGAAGCCCAGTGCCGCCAGTGGATCGAGGCCAAGCTGTCCGATGAAGGCGCTGTCAACGAGCTGGAAACCCAATAGTGACGTAACGCCGAACAGCATGGGCCAGGTCATGCGGAACAGCGTTCGGCCCATGCTTTCGCGCGTGAGGTCGTCTGTGGTCATTCAGCGGCGCCGACTGTTCAGGAGGGCGCAAGTCTAGCACGCAGCGGTAGGTGATCGCCTGTCAGGCGGCGAGCGCTCCGTCCAGCTCGGTGGCCAGTTCACCGCATGGTGTCTTCAGCAGCCGGTCGGAATCCTGCAACATGAGAAATGCGAGATGTTTCCCGTCAAGATACCCCACGATCCGGCCGCCGATGGAGACGACCAGCGCGCTGGTGGCGAAGATCTGGTTCATGCGCGTGATCGCGTCGCGAACCAGCATGCGTTCCGGGACGTGGGGCGTGGCATGGACAGGGCCGGTTTGAATGATGGACTGCATGGATACCTCCTGTGGCTGCACCCGTTCGTTGTTCGACTGACTCCATCCTAATCGGCAGGGTTGTTTAGATGAAATAAATTGAAATTATCTTGACAATAGTTATTGACGATTGATTCATCGGCCGAATTCAACCGACGGTGTTTGGTGTACCCTGAATGCTCAATGCTCCCGCGAAACTGGTGGAGGGAACGTGGAGACGCCCGACGCTGCTGCCTTGCTTAACCGCCTGCTGCTGGTGGACGAACTGTCCGAGCAACGGCAGAAGCAGCTGCTGGCGAAAGCCACGGTCGAGCGACTTTCACCTGGCCAGGAGCTCGCGGCCACGGCAGCGGACCGCTACATGCTGTTTCTGCTTGAGGGGGAACTGGAACTGGAATTGCCCCAGGGGCAGCGACGCACGCTGCGTGATGACGACCAGCGGGCACGTGGCGAGATCTTTCCAGATGGCCAGGTGCTGCGCGCCAAGGCGGTGGTCGGCTCACGGATTCTGCGTGCCGATCGCAGATTCTGGATGGTGCTGAAAGAGGATCAGCAGCGCAGCGGCTACGAGATCCGTGAATATCAGGCAGGAGATCGCGAGGTACATCTGATGAAGCGCATCTACCAGGCGCTTTCCTCGGGCGATCTCAAACTGCCGGCAATTCCCCGGGTGATGGCCCAGCTCCAGGGCATGGACGAAGAGGCCGGACTGGCGGAACTGGTTCGCATCATCCAGTTGGATCCCGGTATCGCCGCGCGCATGGTGCAGGTGGCCAACAGCCCCATGTACCGGCGTGAGGATGCCGTACGCCAGCTCCGCGAAGCAGTGGGACGGCTCGGCTTTCGAACCGCTCGCAGGCTGGCCGTCGCCCATTCCGTGGCCGGACTGCTGAAAAGCCGGGTGCCTGGTGCGGCCCGGCGCCTGGGTCGGCTTTGGGAACACAGCATGAAGGTGTCCGTGCTGAGCTTTGTGCTTGCAAGGCGCCAGCAGGACGTTGATCCCGAAGCGGCCTTGCTGGCGGGGCTGATCCACGATATCGGTAGCATTCCCGTGCTCATGTTCGCGGCCGAGGAGGGCTACGAGCGGGAGGAAGAGCTGGAGCAAGCCATCCAGTCCCTGCGCGGTCTGATCGGCGTGCTGCTGCTGCAGAACTGGGGTTTTGAGCAGGAGTTCGTTGATGTGGCCGAGGCGGCGGAAGACTGGTATCGGCAGCGCGCGGTTCCGGACCTCTGCGCCGTCGTCGTGGTCGCCAAGGCCTTGTCCATGACGCCGGAGCAACGATTGGCTGCGGGTTGTCCCGAGCCGGAGCTGTTGCCCTCGCTGGAGTTGCTGCACCGGTCGGCGGGCATAAAGGCGGCTGATCTGCTCGCCGAGGGCCGAGAGGAAATGGAGCAGGCGAGGCAGTTGCTGTCCGGCTGACGTGCCGTTCGGGTCGCTGGACTGCAGCCCTCTGGTGCTCGGCCGCATCGCCCGTGGCGTTGTCGCGAGCCACTGCGGGTGGAATCATTACCTGCGGCGCCTTGCTTCTAGCCGCGAACCCGGGAATAGATCAGTGCTTCCTTAACTCCCACGACGATACAGGCTAAAGTAGGAGCAGGCTGCGGCGTGGCCGGGCCATTGATGCCTGAACAAGAATCGGGTCCGGAGAGACCCACCGGAGGAGATTATTCATGCGTATCATTACCAGTGTGCTGGTTGCTTCCTTGCTGTTCGTCGCCCAGAGCGGGTTCGCGCAGGAGCGGCTGTCCATCGCCACGGGCGGCACCGGCGGCGTTTACTACCCCATCGGCGGCGGTCTCGCCGAACTGATCAATCGCCATATTGACGGCTACTCTGCGGTTGCCGAGGTCACCGGGGCCTCCGTGGAGAACATGGGTCTGATTTTCCGCGGGGATTCGGATCTGGCGCTGGTGCTGGCGG
Source organism: Ectothiorhodospiraceae bacterium (assembly GCA_020831845.1). GTDB lineage: Bacteria > Pseudomonadota > Gammaproteobacteria > Nitrococcales > Aquisalimonadaceae > LSCE01. The sequence goes on along the minus strand of JAFIFV010000130.1, from coordinate 53,779 downwards.
ACACCGCCTACCAGGCGTATAACGGCACCGGCGCCTTCGAGGGTCGGCAGATAGAAAACACCCGTGCGCTGGCCTCGGTCTACCCGAATGCCGTGCAACTGGTCACCCTGGCCGGTTCCGGCGTCGAATCGTTGCAGGACCTCAAGGGCAAGCGCGTTTCAGTGGGGGCGCCGGGTAGCGGCACGGAGCTCAACGCCCGGGCGCTGCTGGAAGCCAACGGGCTCAGCTACGATGATATTCGCGTGCAGCGCCTGAACTTCAATGAAACGGCCGATGCGCTGCGGGACGGGGATATCGACGCCGGCTTCTGGAGCGTCGGTCCGCCCACCAGTTCCATCCTGAATCTGGCAACCACGCGCGATATCCGCCTGATTTCCTTCACCGACGAGGAAATCGAGAAGGCCGCGGAGGTTGAGCCCGTGTTTGCGCCGTACACACTGCGCGCAGGTATGTACGACGGTGTGGATGAAGAGGTTCAGACCATCAGTATTCCGAACGTGCTGGTGGTGAACTCGGACATGGACGAGGAACTGGCGTACCAGATCACCAAGGTGATGTTCGAGCGCGTCGAGGACCTGATCGCCATCCATCCTGCCGCCAACGACACCACCGTGGACTTCAGCCTGACCTCCACGCCGGTTCCCCTGCACCCGGGAGCCATCCGGTACTACGAGGAAATCGGCGAAGACATTCCCGACAACCTGCGTCCCTGACGGGCGGCGCATGGCTCCCGCCGGCATCAGGGCGCATCGCATCGCGCTGGTGACGCTGCTGCTGGCGGGAGCCGCTTCCGTCATGGCCTCCCAGACCTCGTTGGAAGTGGTGAGTTGCGAGAGCGGCGATCTGCTGGTCCGGCATGCGCTGGTCGAGGAAGATCGATGGTGTATCGCATGGAATCACTCGGTCACGGGTGCGCCCGTGCGCGACTGCTACATCTACCACGGCGGGCGCATGGTACTGGAACGCAGCCATCAACCTGATTTCGCTGCCGGTCTGGGCCATACGCCCGGTAGGGGCAGGCAGGAGTCCGATGGCGAAGGCGGATACTGGATCGAGGATATCCTGGAGCCCGTCCCCGGCGACGCCTATCTGCTGCGGGTTGGCAGCGCGGCGGTGGACCACCGTCTTGTGCTCGCCGACGGGGCGTATGGCCTCAGTGAACGGATTCCATCACAACAAGTCGTGATCCGCCTTGGCGGGTCGGAACAAACGGCGCTGGCGAACTGCCCATGACAGATTCCACCACAACGACGCTCCCGGGCTCCGGCAAGATAGCTCTCCCTCCCGCAAGACCGGTGATCTGGATGATCACGTTACTGGCCATCGGTCTGTCGCTGTTCCAGCTCTACGCTGCCGGCGTGCAACCGCTGGGACTGTTCTATCAGCGCAGCATTCACCTGGCGCTGATCATGTTGCTGGCGTTCCTGATCTTCCCGGTGTTCGGCCCCGGCCGGCGGCGGGGGATCCTGGGCTGGCTGATCGACTGCGCCTTTCTCGGCGGCGCCTTCCTCACGGGCTTTTACCTGACATGGTATCTGGATGACATCATTGCCCGGGCCGGGTTCTGGAACCAGACCGATATTGTAGTGGCGTGTATCGCCGTCGTCACCGTATTGGAGGCCGCCCGGCGGGCGGTGGGGCTTGGGCTGACCCTGATCGGTGTCGCTGCGATACTTTACGCATTGGCCGGCCCCCGGGGTGAGCTGCCATGGCTGGGCGAATGGATGCCCGGCATACTCTCCCACCGCGGCTATGGCCTGGAGCGTGTGGCAGGGCAGCTTTATCTGGGCCAGGAAGGCCTGTTCGGCCTGCCGCTGGGTGTTGCGGCCACCTTTATCTTCATTTTCGTGCTATTCGGCGCATTCCTGGAGGTGACCGGGGCCGGCAAGTTCTTTATCGACCTCGCCTATGCCGCCACCGGTCGTCAGCGCGGGGGGCCGGCGAAGGCCTCGGTGCTGGCCTCTGCCGGCATGGGGTCCATCTCCGGCAGCGCCATCGCCAACGTCGTGACCACAGGCGCATTCACGGTGCCATTGATGAAACGGCTTGGCTACAAACCGGCGCAGGCAGGCGGCATCGAGGCCGCGGCCAGTACTGGCGGCCAGATCATGCCGCCGCTGATGGGGGCCGGCGCCTTCCTGATCGCCGAGTACACCGGCATTGCCTATGTGGACATCATCAAGGTCAGTGTGCTGCCGGCGATCATGTATTTCGCCACGGTCTATCTGTTCGTTCACATCATCGCGGTAAAGCAGGGCATGCAGGGCATGCGCGCCGAGGAACTGCCGAAGGTGCGTGAGGTGATGCGGGAAGGCTGGCACTTCCTGCTGCCGCTGGCCGTGTTGATCTACCTGCTGGTCATGCACATGTCGCCGATGCGTGTGGGCTTCTATGCCGTGATCACGATGATCGTGGTGGCCACACTGCGACACCTGGTCTGGCGGTGGATCATCCTGCCGCGCCAGGGCCAGCCCGTGACCTTCGACGCCCTGTGGCTGGATATCCGCCAGGGTCTATCGTTGCTATTGCAGGGTCTGACCCTGGGGGCGCGCAATGCCGTCTCCGTGAGCCTGGCCTGTGCGGTTGCGGGCATCATTGTCGGCGTGGTGGGGCTGACCGGGCTGGGATTGAAGTTCTCGGCAATGATGATCGCGTTCTCCGGCGGGAACGTGGTGCTGGCTCTGATCATGGTCCTGCTGGCCAGTCTGGTGCTGGGCATGGGGCTGCCCGTGACCGCCAGCTACATCGTACTGATCGTGCTGGTCGGGCCGGCGCTGACCGCGGAGTTCGGTATTCCGTTGCTGATCGCGCATCTTGTCGTGTTCTGGTATTCGCAGGACTCCAACGTGACACCGCCGGTGGCGCTGGCAGGCTTTGCCGGTGCGGCCATTGCCGGCGCGAAACCCATGGAAACCAGCTTCCAGGCATGGAAGTTCGCCAAGGGTCTCTACCTCATTCCGATGTTCATGGTGTTCAATCCGGAAATCATTCTCGGTGGCCCGGTGCCGGTCGTCATCTGGAACGCGGTGATTGCCTTGCTGGCACTGGCGTCCTTCGCCGCGGCGCTCGAGGGGTATCTGTTCACGCGGGTGGGCTGGCCCTCACGGCTGCTGATTGGTGCCGGGGTGGTGGCGGTGTTCTACCCCGACCTGGTCGCCGAAGTGAGTGGGGTGGCGGTGATGGCGCTCGCCTTGCTGGCCAACTATCTGCGTTACCAGGGTGAGCAGCGCTCCGCTGCTTCTCCTGCACGACAAGGGTAGACAGGAGGCGCTGGCGTCAGATGATACCAGCCTCCAGGCTGGCGGCCATGGTCATGCCCAGTTCCTCACACTGCGCGAGGAACTGGTCCTGGAACTCGCCGCGGCAGATCAGGGGGGGCTGGACTTCGCGCCAGCGCAGGCCGGTCACGATGCCCTCGACCGCCCGGCGGGTGCCGGTGCCGTCATGTCCCGCCCTGATATAGAGCGCATAGGGCTTGCCTTGCGTCTGCTCCAGGCAGGGGTAGTAAGTGCGGTCGAAGAAATCCTTCAGAGCCCCGCTCATGTATCCGAGGTTTTCGGTGGTGCCGAGTATGATCGCATCGGCCGCCAGTACGTCATCCGGGCCGGCCTCCAGCGGCGGCAGGTGGACGGTTTCCACTCCGCTGATGTCCGTGTGACCTGCGCCCCGCAATACGGCGTCGGCCAGTCTGCGGGTGTTCGGGGAGGGGACGTGCGCCACGACCAGCAGGCGCTTGCTGTCCGTCATCGATGCTGCCTCCGTTGAGTTGCTTGCCAGTTCAGCGCTGAATCTCAGCATACAGGCAACAAAAAACCCCGCCCAAGGGCGGGGTTTTCAGGAAACCGTTCAGGTTCCTGCCTTACAGCGGGTTCACGTTAGCCGCGGCCAGGCCTTTCGGGGTGTTCTGGGTTTCAAATTCAACGCGCTGGCCTTCGGCCAGGCTCTTGAAACCGGATCCCATGATGGCGGAGTGATGGACGAACACGTCCTTGCTTCCGTCTTCCGGGGAAATGAAACCGAAGCCCTTGGCGTCGTCGAACCACTTAACAGTACCAGTCAACATGAAATCTGCTCCTAAGCATAAAATGACTGTTTCAGGGTGTGTGCAGGTAGACCTGAAGAACTTACTCGGGAGTGACTGCGATGAAGCGTCGGTACTGCCGGGCAACTACAGGAGGAACACTGCAGGACCTAATGTAGCTCGCGTTTCCGCCAATTGCCACCTTTTTCTCGGAAAATTTTTGGCAAGCGCTGGACAGGCCGCCCGCCCCACGCCTAAGGTTCCGTCCCGGCACCTCAGTTGTTGGACGCTGCTGTCACGCGGGCGCGGGAATCGATCAGCGCTTCCTCAATTCACCCAATAATAAGGAAAGGCTCATGCAGGAACCCTTGCGAGAACCGCTCTGGCGCGAGGCGCTGACCGGCTCACAGATGCTGCTGGTCGCTTTCGGCGCGCTGGTGCTGATGCCGCTGATCACCGGGCTCGATCCCAGCGTTGCGCTGTTCACCGCTGGCATCGGGACGTTGATTTTCCACCTGGTCACCGGGCGGCAGTTGCCCATCTTCCTGGCGTCCTCCTTCGCGTTCATCGCCCCGATCATGATCGCCAGTGCCGAGTTCGGCATGCCGGCCACCATGGGCGGGCTGATGGCGGCCGGTCTTGCCTATATCGCGCTCGCTGCCCTGGTGAAAGTCAAGGGCACCGGTTTCGTGGACCGCCTGCTGCCGCCTGTGGTCATTGCCCCGGTGATCATGGTGATCGGTCTGTCGCTGGCGCCGGTGGCCGTGAACATGGCCATGGGCAGAACAGGGGATGGAGAAGCGGAGTTGGTGCCCTATACCACGGCTATCATCATAGCCATGGTGTCGTTGCTGGTTACCGTGGCGGTGGCGGTGCTCGGCAAGGGCATTTTCCGCCTGGTGCCGATCCTGTTCGGGGTGGTGGTGGGCTTTCTTGTCTCGCTGGCCTTCGGCGTGGTGGACTTCACGCCGGTAAGGGAGGCCGCCTGGCTTGCCGTGCCCGCGTTCACGGCACCGGAATTCCACTGGGGCGCCATCCTGTTCCTGCTGCCGGTGGCCATCGCCCCGGCGATCGAGCATGTGGGGGACGTCCTCGCGATCGGCAACGTTACCCGCCAGAACTACATCAAGCGGCCGGGGCTACACCGCACGTTGCTGGGCGACGGCCTTGCCACGTCGGCCGCGGCCTCGCTTGGAGGGCCTCCCAACACAACCTACTCCGAGGTGACCGGGGCGGTCATGCTGACCCGCAACTTCAACCCCCGAGTCATGCTCTGGGCCGCGGCCGTGGCCATTGTGCTGGCCTTCGTTGGCAAGTTCGGTGCGGTGCTGTTGTCCATCCCCACACCAGTCATGGGCGGTATTCTTTGCCTGCTGTTCGGCTCCATCGCGGTGGTTGGCCTGAATGTACTGGTCCGCCACCAGGTGGATCTGTCGGAAGCCCGCAATCTGGTCATACTGTCGGTAACGCTGGTTTTCGGCATCGGTGGCATGGTATTCGGCGCCGGCGCAGTGGGGCTGGAGGGCATCGCGCTGTGCAGTATCGCCGCGATCGTACTGAACCTGGTGTTGCCAGGTGGTGGCCAGTGGCACAGGAGCGAGGAGCGGGAATGAGGTCATACCAGGCGGTGCCACGACGTATTCTGCATTGGTCGCCTCTGCTTCTGGGAGCGGTGATGCTGGCCGCCTGCGTGTCCGCGGGCGGTGACGCTGGTGGCGGTGGCGCCTCCCCCGATCGTTCACCGCCTGGCGATGAGGTTTCCGTCCGGGAGCCGGATCAGGCCTTTGTGCGCGCAGCGGTGGAGGCCGTGAACGCCTATCGGGCAGAGCCGCGGACCTGCGAGGATTCCGGCGATGTGCTGCCGGCAGCCCCGCCGGTGACATGGAGCGACACGCTGGGCGAGGCCGCCGCGGCTCACTCCGCCGATATGGCACGTCACGAATTCATGTCGCACCGGGGCACAGACGGGCTGATGCCGGGCAACCGCATCAGCAATGCCGGCTATACATGGCGGGGCTGGGCGGAGAACGTCGCGGCCGGCCATTCCAGGGTCGATGCGGTGATGAAGGGCTGGATCGACAGCCCCGGTCATTGTGCCAACATCATGCGGCCGGATCTGGTGGAGATCGGACTGGGCCTGGCGGAGAACCAGGCCGCCGAGTACCGCTACTACTGGACACTGAAGCTAGCGGCTCCCCGGGAATGAGTCACGGGATGTGGGCGGGGCTGGCATCCGCACCTGAGCCGGAGGCATACTGTCTTCAACAGCGTAGTGTTGCAGGGAGGACGCGGCATGATAGAACAGGATCATAACCGCCTGGAGACCTTGCTGCGGTTGTCTCACCGGGACCCTGGGCACCGGCCGGCGTTCTACCGGGTGCTGCTGGAATCCCGTGTCTACGTGATCGGCTCCGGGCAGTCCGGTTCGCCGGAGGGCGAGCAACGGGTGGCGCTGCAGCAATGGGAAACACCTGACGGCCAGGCCGTGATTCCCTTCTTCACATCACTGGAAGTGTTGCGGGAATCCATCGAGGACGAGGAGCAGGTGCTGGGGCTGTCCGGCCGGGAACTGTTCGGCCTGGTCGGTGACATGTCCTTGTACCTCAATCCGCGATCCGAACACGGCCAGAGTTTTACCCCGGAAGAGGTGCACAGCCTGCTCACCCGGCAGCTGCCACTGGCACCGGCGGCAGGCGAGCACATTCTTGCCACCGGGCGGGAGATCATCGTTTCGGTGCCCAAGAGCTATCCGGCGACCCTGGTCAGCGCGCTGACCACCCTGTTCGCCGGTATGAGTGATGTGCGGACGGCCTATCTGGCCCAGACCCTGGACCCGGACAAGCGCGAGGAGCCTCGCCTGGTTATCGGCCTGGAATGTGAGCCGGGTGGATATGCCGGGGCTTTGAAGGAAGCGGCATTCGTGGTCGATCAACTCGAGGACCAGTCGTTGCCGGTGGATTTCCTGCAGATGCGCGAGCAACGGCTGGCCAAGTACCTGCGGGAGAAGGCACAGCCCTTCTACGAGCGTCGCTGGGGCAGAAAACTGGATACTTCGCTGGAGCCGGGGCAGGCCTGATGTTTCCCGGTTCCTGATCGGCGGCCCCTGGTTGCGCACCAGCTCAGCCGGGAGCGCCCTGGGCGCCCCCGGTTATCGGAGTTCTTCAGTCAATGAAAGCGGAAAACCGGGCGCTGCTCATGTCGGCGGCAGTTGCCCTGCTGATGGGTATTGCCGGCGTTGTCTTCGCAGTGCTGACCAATTCCGGAGCCATACTGCTGGATGGCTTGTTCAACCTGACCTATTTCGCAGTGGCGGTGGTCACGATTCGCGTCGCCCGCCTGGCCACCCGGCCGGACAGCCCCGAATTCCCCTTTGGCCACGCCTATTTCGAATCTCTGGTCAATGCGGGCAAGGGCCTGCTCATTTTCGGCATTTCCGCGGTGGCGCTCGTGGATTCGCTGGTGGCGCTGTTCACCGGCGGGCGGGCGGTGGAGGCGGGACTGGCTATTCTCTACGCTGGCTTCGCTACGACCGTCTGTTCCTTCACCGCCTGGTGGTTGCGTCGCCAGCAGAAGCTCGCAGGCAGCCCGCTGGTGGATGCGGACGTGGAGAACTGGCTGCTGAACAGCATTATCTCCGCCACCGTCTTTCTGGCCTTCTGCATGGTGCCACTGGCGCAATGGCTGGGGTGGAACGTCATCGCCGCCTATATCGATCCGCTGCTGGTGGCTTGCGTCGTGCTGATTTTCCTGGGGGTGCCCATCCGGCTGGCATCGCGGGCGATCATGGAGTTGTTGAACAGGACTCCACCGGCCGGCATCGCCGATCCGGTCAGGTTGGCCATCGAGCAGGCGCTGGTGACGCAGCCCGTGAGCAGGCTGTACGTGCGCATGGTACGCCCTGGCCGCACCTTGTACGTGATCATCCACGTGGTATTGCCGGCCGATTTTCCCGTCGAGCGGCTGGCAACGCTGGACGCGCTTCGCCTTCGCCTGGATCAGGCCGTGCGCCAGGTTCACCCGCAGGTCGTGGTGGACGCCCTGTTCACTGCCGACGAGCGTTGGGCGGCGCCGAAGGCCGGCGACGGCCGGGCGGTCATCGAAACCGTCTGAGTGGCACGGGCGGCAAAAAAATACCCCGCCGGAGCGGGGTATTGAGGATCAGCTGCCGTATTTCGCCTTGGCCTCCCGGCGGCGGCGATGCAGGACCGGTTCGGTATAGCCATTCGGCTGCTCACGGCCCTTGAACACCAGGTGGCAGGCAGCCTGGAATGCCACTCTGTCGTCGAAATTCGGCGCCATGTTCCGGTAGGCGGCGTCGCCGGCGTTCTGCCGGTCCACCACTTCAGCCATGCGCTTCATGGTTTCGGTGACCTGGGCCTCGCTGACTATGCCGTGATGCAGCCAGTTCGCGATGTGCTGGCTGGAAATGCGCAGCGTGGCGCGGTCTTCCATCAGGCCGACATCCTTGATGTCCGGCACTTTCGAGCAGCCCACGCCCTGATCGATCCAGCGCACCACGTAGCCGAGGATGCCCTGGGCATTGTTGTCCAGCTCTTTCTGGATTTCATCCGCCGACCAGTCGGCACTGGCTTCCACCGGTATGGTCAGGATGTCGTCCAGGCTGGCCCGCTGACGCTTGCTCAGTTCCTCCTGCACCGACTGCACGTCCACCTGATGGTAGTGCAGCGCATGCAGCGTAGCCGCCGTGGGAGAGGGCACCCAGGCGGTGTTCGCGCCAGCCTTCGGGTGGCCGATCTTGGTGTCCAGCATCTCCCGCATCATGTCCGGTTTGGGCCACATGCCCTTGCCGATCTGGGCGTGGCCGCGCAGCCCGCATTCCAGGCCGATATCCACGTTCCAGTTCTCGTAGGCGGCGATCCAGGGCTCGCCCTTGATGGCATCCTTGCGCTTGAACGGACCCAGTTCCATGGAGGTATGGATTTCGTCGCCGGTGCGGTCCAGGAAACCGGTATTGATGAAGATGATACGCTCGCGCGCAACTCTCAGACAGGCCTTCAGGTTCACCGTGGTGCGGCGTTCCTCGTCCATCACGCCGATCTTCAGCGTGTTGCGCGCCAGCCCCAGCGCGTCCTCGACGCGGTCGAACAGTTCACAGGCGAAGGCGACTTCATCGGGGCCGTGCATTTTCGGCTTCACGATGTACACGCTGCCGGCGCGGGAGTTGCGCAGCTTGCCGGTGCCCTTGACGTCGTGCACGGCGCACAGCGAAGTGATCATGGCATCCAGCATGCCCTCGGGTATTTCCTCCCCGTTGGCATCCAGTACTGCCGGGTTGGTCATCAGGTGGCCGACGTTGCGTACCAGCATCAGCGCGCGGCCGTGCAGTGTCAGTTTGCCGCCGTCCGGTTTGACGTAGTCGCGGTCCGGGTTCAGTCGGCGGGTGAAGGTCTTGGCGCCCTTGGAAACGCTTTCCTCCAGATCGCCCTTCATGAGGCCGAGCCAGTTGCGATAGACCACCACCTTGTCTTCTGCGTCCACCGCCGCCACGGAGTCCTCGCAGTCCTGGATGGCGGTGACTGCCGATTCCATCAGCACGTCCTTGACGCCGGCAGCGTGGTCCTTGCCGATGGCGTCCTGCTTGTCGATCTGGATTTCCAGGTGCAGGTTGTTCTTGCGCAGCAGCACGGCGCTGGGCGCGGAAGCATCGCCGTTGTAGCCAACGAACTGGGCGCCATTCCTGAGCCCGACCTGCTGGCCTTTCACGGTTACGGCCAGCTCGCCATCCACCACCGCATAGGCGGTGGCGTCGGCGTGACTGCCCTGGGCAAGCGGTGCGGCATTGTCCAGCACCTTGGCCGCTTCTGCCACCACACGGGCGCCGCGTTTCGGGTTATAGCTGGACCCCTTCTCCAGGCCGCCATCCTCGGCGATCACGTCGGTGCCATAGAGCGCGTCGTACAGGCTCCCCCAGCGGGCATTGGCCGCGTTCAGCGCATAGCGCGCATTCATCACCGGCACCACCAGCTGCGGCCCCGCGATCTCGGCGATTTCCGCATCGACATTGCTGGTGGAGACCTGGAAATCATCGCCTTCCGGCTGCAGGTAGCCAATCTCTTCCAGGAACGCCTTGTAGGCGGCGGGATCGTGTGCCTGGCCTTTCCGGTCCAGGTGGTACTTGTCAATCGTGGCCTGCAGCTCGTCCCGCTTCTTCAGCAGTTCGCGGTTGCGCGGGCCCATCTCCCGGACAATGGTCTCCAGTGCCGACCAGACGGCATCCGCGGACACGCCGGTGCCGGGCGCCACTTCGTTCGCCACCAGGTCGTAAAGCGGTTTGGCGATCTTCAATCCGCCGATTTCAACGCGTTCTGTCATGGCTGCTGACTCCTCCCGGAATAGGGTTCAAGGGTTGCCGCATTCTACCGGAACTGACCCGGTGATTCATCCATTACGGAAACGATTTCCGTCTGATGGAAATCCAATTTTTCGTGCCACTGACCACCCGCAACAACCGTGGTAGTGTTCAGCAGGACACTCCGACTGCTTGATGCCACCCGTGCCCGCTGCGGCACGGCGTCCGGTTTGTGTCCAGCAAGGATATGCGAAATCGGAGCGTTCGCACTCCGTCGTGTAGAAGGGATCCATGAAACCGTTACCGACCATGTCCAGACCGCGTCCAGCCCCGGCCACCTGCAAGTGGCCTGCTCGCAGGACAGTTCCATGAAGCCATTGGTGGTTCGCATTCTGCTGTTCCTGTTGCTGGTCACCCTGGCGGTGGCGGGGGCTGCGACCTGGTGGGCCTGGCAAAGAACCCTGTACCAGGTGGACGGGGAACTGATCCTGCCCGGTCTTAAGGAGCCTGTGCAGGTATACCGTGATGAGCGCGGTATACCGTTTCTGTATGCCGAAGACCTGCAGGATCTCTACATGGCCCAGGGTTTCGTGACCGCCCAGCACCGGCTTTTCCAGTTGACGCTGTATCGCGAGCTGATCGCCGGTCGCCTGGCGGAGATCATGGGCGAGAGCGGGATCGGTTCGGATCGCCTGATTCGGCTGCTGGACCTGCAGGGTAACGCCGAGCGCCATGCCAAACGACTGGGGCCCGAAACCCGGCAGGTGCTGCAGGCCTATGCGGATGGGATCAATGCCTATGTTGAACACTACCGGCACGAGCACCCGTTGGAACTGAGGCTCGTAGGGCTGGAACCGAGGGCCGTGACGCCGACCGATCTGATGGCCATCGCCCATTTTGTCTCCTTCAGTCAGAGCCAGACTTATCCGGAAAAGCTGGTCATGCAGCGCATCCGCGACCGGCTCGGCGACGAAGCCGCCCTGCGCCTGCTGCGGCCGGGCGTCCAGGCCAGCCTGCCGGACGCGGCGCCGGGGCCGCTGCACTCGCTATTGCCTGATCATCCTGCGGAGGTGGTGCCGGGCATGGTGGCGGTCGGCAGCAATGCATGGGCGGTGGCGCCGGAACGCTCGCGGCGCGGAGCCGCCGTGCTGGCCAACGACCCGCACCTGGATGCGCGTGTGCTGCCGGGTGTCTGGCACCCCATGGGGTTGAGCGTGCCCGGGGTGGAAGCGGTAGGGGCGGCCATTCCGGGCCTGCCGGGGCTGGTGGTGGGGCGGAACCGGCACGTGGCATTCGGCGTCACTAATAGCTATGGCGACATGCAGGACGTCTACATCGAGCATCTGGACCCGGACGATCCCGGTGCCTACCTGGAAGGTGGACGCAGCACGCCGCTTCGTACCCGCACGGAAACCATCCGTGTGCGGGACGCAGAGGCCCCGGGCGGATTTCGCGAGGAACAGCTGGTGGTGCGCGAGACCCGACGCGGACCGGTGATCAGCGACAACCGCCGCGGCCGGGCCGGGGAGCGGGTGCTCAGCCTGCGCTGGGCCGCCGCCGATCCCGATGCCTGGGAACGGGAACCCGGTTTCCACGCCCTGTGGCGAGCGGATTCGGCAGATGCGCTGGAAGATGCCTTACGCCGTATCGACATCTTCCTGTTCAACGTGGTCTACGCCACAGCCGACGGCGACATCGGCTTCCGCGCCACCGGGCGCGTGCCGCTGCGGGCCGATAACCAGGGCGTTTTCCCGAGGACGGTGACCGAAGAGGACGACTGGCTGGGGTGGTTGCCCGCCGACGCCATGCCCGCCGAGAGAAACCCGGAGCGCGGCTGGGTCGCCGCCGCCAACCATGACAACCGGCCGGCCGGCCTGGAGGCGTACTACTCCTTCTCCTTTGCGCCGGCCTACCGGCATCGCCGAATCGCCAGCCTGCTGGACCAGCAGGAGGCGCACGACTGGGACGACCACTGGCGCTACATGCAGGACACGCGCAATCTGCAGGCCGCTCGCATCCGCGAGCGCATGGTGGACGCGATGGATCGGCTGCTGAGCAGCCAGCCCGGCCTGTCCGGCCTGGCGGAGGCGCGCGATCTGCTGGCGGCGTGGGATCTGCACGACGCTGCGGACCAGGCCGCGCCGCTGATCTATCAGGCCCTGTACCGGGAGTTGGCCAGCCAGGCATATGCGCCGCTGCTGGGGGATGAGCTGACCCGCGCGTATCTCGCCATTCCCTACCTCTGGCAGGAGCGTTTCGACCAGTTGCTGCTCGACGACGAACTGGACCAGTGGCACGGACAAGCCGGTCCTGCCCAGTCCAGGGTGGAGGAGGATGCGGTGGTCGCTGTTCTGGAGCGGCTACGCGAGGTATACGGGGCGGAGCCCGGCGCCTGGCGCTGGGGCGAGGCGCATCGCATCACCTTTATCAGCCCGCTGCGGCCCGAGGGCCCGGGGCGTGACTGGCTGGGGGGCGGCAGCCACCCCTACGGCGGCTCGGGCGAGACACTGCTGCGTGCCGCCTACGCCCAGGGGTTGTCTTTCGAAGCACGCCTGCACGACTCGTTGCGGCTGCTGGTAGACTTCGCCGAACCGGAGCGCTTGCGCGTGAATCTGGCCGGGGGCGTGGCCGCCCGTCAGTTTCATCCGCACTTCCGGGATCAGTTGCAGGCATGGCTGACTGGAGAGCCGGAGATCTGGGCCTATGGCCGGGATGCGGTCTCCGGGGCCGCAGTGCGCAACGCGGTATTGGTGCCGGAGTAGCTCATGAACGAACAGCCAGCGCCCACGGCGAGTGCGCTGCCGACACTGCAGATCATCGGACGTGTCGAAAGCTGCTACCAGCAGAAGTTCGGTACGCCCAGGCAGCCGGGGCTGGTCGCCGAGGCGACGGCGAAGATTCTCCTGTGCGGCGATTCCGCCAGGGCCGAAGCCCTGCAGGGGCTGGAGGCGTATTCCCACCTCTGGGTCCTGTTCTGGTTCCACCTCTCCGCTGCCCAGGGCTGGAGGCCCACCGTCCGCCCCCCGCGTCTGGGGGGCAACCGGCGCCTCGGCGTGTTCGCCACGCGCTCCCCGTTCCGGCCCAACCCCGTCGGCCTGTCCCTGGTCGAATTCCGCGGCTGGGAGATGACGGGCGGGGAGGCGGTGTTGCACATCGCCGGTCACGATCTGGTGGACGGCACCCCGGTTCTGGACATCAAGCCCTATCTTCCGTATGCCGACGCAGCCCCTGAGGCCCGGGCACCGGCGGCCTTCACTGATGCTCCGGAGACGCGGCTGCTGGTCCGGTACGCGGAGCCGGCACGCGGCTACCTGGCCGGCTTGGCGGTGGAGCATGCGGCGCGGCTGGAGAGCCTGATCACCCAGACCCTGGCGCTGGACCCACGCCCGGCTTACCGGGGCGATGAGCAGGCAGCCCGTCACGGCATGCGGCTGGCCGGCCATGAAGTGGGTTGGCAGGTGGTCGGCGGGACCGCGCTGGTCGATCGGATCGAGCCGGCCTCATGAGCGGTGGCGCCATGCTTTGTCGCCCGGGCTGCGCAGCCTGCTGTATTGCGATCTCCATCAGCACGCCCATTCCCGGCATGCCGCAGGGGAAACCGGCCGGGGTGCCCTGCGTGCAACTGACCGCGGATGGCCGCTGCCGTTTGTTCGGGCTCCCGGAGCGGCCGGCGGTGTGCGGTGCATTGCAGCCGGAACCGGCCATGTGTGGAGACTCCCGGGAGCATGCCATGGCGTTCCTGTCCGCCCTGGAAGCGGAGACCCGTCCATGACCGCCGATGCGGACGACAGGCTGTCTGCCGGTCGGCTGTTCGCTGCGTTGCGTGCCAGCCTGGCCGCACGTGGCCATCGGGCGTTGCTGCATCTCGCCGGCCCCGCCGGATGGACCCGTGGGCTGGCTCGCCTGGCCTGGGAGGAGGGCTGCGAGGCCGGCTACTGGCTCGGCGAGACGGCCGAGCACGTGCCGGACGCGGTCATGCCGCCGGCCAGTGCCCGGCGATTGTTGGGGCAGGAAGCCGACCTGCTGGTCTACGATACCCGGGCCGGGCTTGACCCCGATGCCCTCGGCGCGGTGTCGGGCACGCTGCGCGGCGGCGGCCTGCTGTTGCTGCTGACGCCGCCCGCGCAGGAATGGCCGGATTTCCCCGACCCCGAACGCGAACGCATTACCGTTGACGGCTATGCCCCCGACTCCCTGAGCACCCGCTATCTGACGCGTTTCCTGCGGCTGCTGCGCGAAGACCGGACGGTTATACGCCTGACGCCGGGCTGCATCCCCGAGCATGACGTCTCCGCCGGTGACGGCCCGCGCTGGCAAGTACGCGGTACGGAGGACCAGCGGCAGGCGGTGGACGCCGTCTGCAAGGTGGCGACCGGTCATCGCCGTCGCCCGCTGGTCCTGACAGCCGACCGCGGGCGGGGCAAGTCGGCGGCGTTGGGCATGGCAGTGGCGGCGCTTTGCCGTCTTCGCCCGTGGCAGGTGGTTGTGACCGCGCCGCGGGAATCAGCCGTGGCTGCGGTGTTTCGGCACGCGGGTGCGGCAGCCGTCGCGGTGCGCTATCTGCCGCCCGACCAATTGCTGGACAGCCGACCGGATGCCGATCTGGTGCTGGTGGACGAGGCTGCGGGCCTGCCTGTGGATATGCTGGCACGCCTGCTCGAACAGTATTCGCGTATCGTGTTTTCCAGCACCGTGCATGGCTACGAAGGCTCCGGCAGGGGATTTGCGCTGCGTTTCAATCGCCTGCTGGATGCGAAGACGCCGCAATGGCGCCGGCTGGAGCTGCGCCAGCCGATCCGGTGGGCGCCGGACGACCCGTTGGAGCCGCTGCTGTTCCGCACCCTGCTGATGGATGCGGCAACGCCCGAAGCCGGTGAGGCGATGCTGGACGAGCTGCGGCTGGAGTGGCTGGACCGCGCCACGTTGGCGGGGGATGAAAGCCTGTTGCGCCAGGTTTTCGGGCTGTTGGTGCAGTCCCATTACCGAACCCGGCCGTTCGATCTGCGCAACCTTCTGGACGGGCCGAATCTGCATCTCGCGCTGGCACGTTCCGGCACCACCGTGCTCGGTGCCATGCTGGTGGCCGAGGAGGGCGGTTTCGAGCCCGACGTGGCGGAGGCGGTCTGGCTTGGTCACCGGCGACCTCACGGTCACCTGCTGCCGCAGTCGTTGGCCAACCATGCGGGCGTGCGGCGGGCTGCCGAGTATCGAATGGGGCGAGTCATGCGGATTGCCGTGCACCCCGCGGTGCAGGGCCGGATGGTTGGAAGCCGGCTGCTGGGCCTGCTGCCGACGTGGGCTGACGGGCGCGGATTGCGGTTGCTCGGTTCCAGCTTCGGGGCTTCGGCGGAGTTGCTTCGCTTCTGGGCGCGTGCCGGCTACCTGCCGGTGCGGCTTGGCCCCCGTCGCGATCCGGCCAGCGGCGCCCATGCCGTGCTGGTGCTGCGCGCGCCGACGGGCGAGGCGGAAGCGGTCTATCGGGAGGCACGGGATCGCTTTGCCGAGGGGCTGCCTGTGCATCTGCAGGACAGCCTGCAGCGGCTGGAACCGGAACTGCTGTGGGAACTGCTCGCAGCGTGCCCTGTGCAGGAGCTGATGCGGGATGCCGATTGGCAGGATGTACTGTCGTTTACCGACGGCGCGCGCGGCTTCGAAACCTGCCTGCCGGCGCTCCGACGCCTGAGTTGGCACATGCTTCCGCGCATGGCCGCGGCCGACAGGCCGCTTCAGCCGGTGCTGCCGTTGCTGTTGCGCGTGCTGCAGGGCAGGGATTGGCAGGCCAGCGCCAGGGCGCTGTCGGTGTCGGGCCGGGCCGGCGTCGTGGCCGCGGTGCAGCAGTCCGCCCGGGTCTGCGCCTCCCGGGAATGACAGACGTCGGCCTGGATCGTGCGAGCCGCTCAGCGTGTTCATCAGGGACTATCGCCCTCGGCTCCGAGCACTTTGCGGGTTCCCTGCGCCTCTCGGCCGCATCCCGCCGGGATCGGAGCCTCCGCCACGGCAAGCTGCAGACGCCGTCCTGGCGGCCAAGCAGGGCCCGGTGCGCAGACGTTGCCGTCTGCACACCCTACGGCAGGTTTGCGCAGGCGACCGGGGGCGGCGATCACCCCTCCCACGGTAGCGTAAGGTGCTCAGAGCCAAAGGCGATGCGCACCGAACGTGGCAACGGTGCGCGTCCGAGCACCCCACGCCGGTGCTCATCGGTGGGGCCGGTGGGTGACGGCCCACCCGGTACCCACCGATACGGCCAATGATCGGAGGAAAAGAACCCGCACAAGATCCGGGCCTTGCGCGGGGTGTCCGGGGCGTCAGCCCCAGTCGTCCTGGTCCCAGACCATCTCGTCCCAGCTGGAACTGGCAGTGCCGTTATCGCTCGATCCGCCTCCGCCACCACCGCTGCTGCTGCTGCTGCCGCAGCCGACCAGCAACAAGGCGAGCGCAAGCGTTATCAATGCCGGTTTCATGCGCATGGATCCCGCTCCTTGATCACGGTGCGATCTCAACGGTGTCGGTCGCTTTAGTGCTGCCACCACCAAGAACCACGCTGCGATTGCCACTGGCCTCGTTCTGCTGGCCACCACCGAGGACGACAGCCTCCAGGCCGCTGGCCGTATTATTCCAGCCGCCAACTACTACGCTACCCCGCGCCGTCACTGTGTTGCTGGTTCCACCGACAATGCTGGACTCATAGGCACCGTTGGCGTTGGATGTGGGATCCGCATCGGTAGCGACATTGCGGTTACCGCCCAGAATCGCCACGCTGAATGCCTGTTCGACACGGTTGCCGTCCCCTCCCACAATCGCGGAATTGTTCCCGGTCCCGCTGTTGGCGACCGGCTTGTACCCGGCGATCTCGTTGCTCCGGCCACCGATAATCACACTCCGCTCCCCCGCGGCGACGTTGTTCTCGCCACCGAGAACGGAGGTCAATGCGCCAGTCGCGGCATTGTTCTCTCCCAGTACCACACCACCGTAACCGGAATAGGCATTGCCGATACCGGCAACCAGGTTATGGGATCCGCTCTTGAAGCTTTCGGCCCACTCTCCGTTCCAGCCTTCACAGCGGGTTGCGGGGTCCGCTGCACCTGAGTTGTGGCGTCCGCCCCGGGTGCAGGTTGCAGGGCCGGAGCGCTCTTCGTTATACCCCAGAATCAGGTTGCCCAGGCCATTGGTGGCGCCGTCGGTGCTGCCGGTGCCGTTGACGATCTGCACATTCACGGCGGAGAAGCGCACCGTGTGGTCGTTGGGGTGGTGCGGGTCGGCGATGACTTCCACGTGGTCGCCCAGCCCCGCGACAGTGTCGGATTCCAGCACTTCGATGCGCTCAAGGGCGTCATCGAGGGCGGCTTGCAGCGCCTGGAAATTGGCGTTGACCTCGTCGGCACTGGCGGTTTCGCCGGCCTGGAAGGTGTTGGGTATGGAGACCTGGGCCAGCAGGGGGATGGCGCCAAGAGCCAGCAGAAGGGCGCCGGGCAGGTACTGGAGCTTGTTGTGGTTCATTGTTCTTTTCCTCAGTCGTTTCGACCGCGCCGGCCGGATGGCGGTCTCATGGTTCTGTGGAATGCGTTCTCCGGGTTGGTGCATACACGGCCACGATTGCACGGTACTGGAGGCAATGGGGAGATCAATAACCCGATCAGGGTAGCCGGGGGGTGGGGCGTGCAGCGGTGGATTGCGCGCATGCCAAAGCGCAGGGATAGGGTGTGCAGGCCGTCGGGGCTGCGCACCGGTCCCAGGCCGGGGAATGGGTGTGCATCACATTGTGGTGCACATCCTACGGTTCTGAAGGAGTGCTCATTGGGAACGCAGCGGTCTCCTCAGCGCCGGGGCTGATCCGTCAGGAGGCGTTCCAGAACCCGTTCGTAGATGCGCGAAAGCGTATCCAGGCCGGCGATGTCCACGTGCTCGTCGATCTGGTGGATGGACGCGTTGACCGGGCCGAGTTCCACCACCTGGGCACCGGTGGGCGCGATGAACCGCCCGTCGGAGGTTCCCCCGGCGGTGGACAGGGCGGTGTCACGTCCGGTGATGTCGTGGATGGCCGCGCGGGTGGCGTCCACCAGGGTGCCGGCCTCGGTCAGGAACGGTTGTGCGGAAAGCGTCCATGCCAGGTCGTACTCGAGCCCGTGCGCGTCGAGTACGGCCTCGACCTGCTGCTGCAGGCTCTCCGCCGTGGACTCGGTGGAGAAGCGGAAGTTGAACAGCAGTTCCACCTCGCCCGGAATCACATTGGTGGCGCCGGTGCCGGCGTTCAGGTTGGAGATCTGGAACGTCGTGGGCGGAAAGGAGGCATTGCCCTGATCCCATTGGCGGGCGCTCAGTTCCACCAGGGCCGGCATGGCCTGGTGAATGGGGTTGCGCGCCTTGTGCGGATAGGCCACATGGCCCTGCACGCCGCGCACTCGCAACCGGCCGTTGAGCGAGCCCCGCCGACCGTGCTTGACCGTGTCCGCCACGATGGATTCGCTGCTGGGTTCGCCGACCAGGCACCAGTCGATGCGGATGTTCCGGCGCTGCAGTTCCTCGACGACTCGTACGGTGCCGTCCACGGCCGGGCCTTCCTCGTCACTGGTGATCAGCAGCGCGATGGAGCCGCGATGGTTCGGATGGCGGGCGACGAAGCGCTCGCAGGCTGTGACGAAGGCAGCGACGCTGCCTTTCATGTCCGCCGACCCTCGGCCGTAGAGCAGGCCGTCGCGCTCGGTGGGCTGGAACGGCGGGCTCTGCCAGCGCGCTTCGGGGCCGGTGGGTACGACATCCGTGTGGCCCAGGAACACCAGCAGGGGACCGTCGTCGCCGCGCCGGCTCCAGAGGTTGGTCACCTCGCCGAAGCGGAGGGTAGCACCGGTGAAGCCGATGGCGTCCAGCCGGCCCTGTAGCAGGTCCTGGCAGCCGGCATCATCCGGAGTGATCGAGGGCCGGCGGATCAACTCGCGGGTCAGTTCCAGCGTGTCGGACATGGTGCTTCCTCAGCGCAGCGCCTGCCGGTAGGTTTCTTCCCGGAAGCCGGCCAGGCAGGTATCGCCGGTGTCCAGGATGGGCCGTTTCACCAGGGTGGGGTGGGCGAGCAACAGATCGGGCAGGCCGGTGCCATCGGCCCGCCGTTTCTCGTCCTCGCCGAGACCGCGCCAGGTGGTGCTGCGCCGGTTGACCAGGGTATCGGGCCCCAGCTTCTCCAGCCAGCGTTCCAGCAGGTCGCGCTCGAGCCCGTCCTTGCGAAGATCGTGAAAGCGGTATTCGACGTCCAGGCTGTCGAGATACGCCCTGGCCTTGCGGCAGGTGTCGCAGTTGGAAATGCCGTAGAGCGTGGTCATGTCAGGGGCGCAGCAGTTCGTTCAAGCCGACCTTCGAACGCGTCTTCTCGTCCACCTGTTTGATGATCACTGCGCAGTACAGGCTGTGACTGCCATCCTTGGAGGGCAGGTTGCCGGGGACAACGACAGCCCCCTTGGGAACCCGGCCGTAGGTAACCTCGCCGGTCTCACGGTTGTAGATCTTGGTGCTCTGACCCAGGTAGACGCCCATGGAGATGACCGCGCCTTCTTCGATCACGACACCTTCCACCACTTCCGAGCGTGCGCCGATGAAGCAGTTGTCCTCGATGATCACCGGGCCGGCCTGCAGAGGCTCGAGGACACCGCCGATGCCGACGCCGCCGGACAGGTGCACGTTCTTGCCGATCTGGGCGCAGGATCCCACCGTGGCCCAGGTGTCCACCATGGTGCCGGAGTCCACGTAGGCGCCGATGTTCACGTAGGACGGCATCAGTACTGCTCCCGGGGCGATGTAGGCACCGCGGCGTGCCACTGCCGGCGGAACCACCCGGACGCCGCCCTCCTGGAACTGCTGGCTGTTGTAGTCGGTGTACTTCAGCGGCACCTTGTCGAAATAGTTGATGGCCCCGGTGCGCATGACCTGGTTGTCGTGCAGCCGGAACGACAGCAGCACGGCCTTTTTCAGCCACTGGTTCACCACCCACTCGCCATCGCGTTTTTCCGCCACCCGGGCCTCGCCGCTGTCCAGCAGCATGATTGCGCTTTCCACCGCTTCACGTACTTCAGCGCTGGCGGAGGCGGGGCTGAGGTCGGCGCGTTGCTCGAAGGCGGTTTCGATGACGGACTTGAGTTGCTCCATGGGCGGGCTCCTTGATCTTGTTGACTAATGTGGTTGCGGCGCCGCGGGGCCGCTCAGGCCTGCGCCTTGCGGCTGCGCTCCAGCAGACGACGGATGCGCCGAGCGGCCTCCACGCACTGATCGAGCGGGGCCACCAATGCCAGGCGCACATGGTCGGCGCCCGGGTTCAGCGACTGGGTCTTGCGCGAGAGATAGCTCCCCGGCAGTACGCGGACATTCTCCTGCTCGTAGAGTCGACGGGCAAAGATGGTATCCGCGATCGGCGTGCGGGGCCAGAGGTAGAAGCCCGCGGCCGGCCGTTGCACGTCCATCACCGGTTGCAGGATGTCCAGCACGGCGTCGAATTTTTCCTGGTAAGCCACACGGTTCTCTTCGACGTGCGTCTCGTCACTCCAGGCTGCGATGCTGGCTGCCTGCACAGGGTCGGAGAGCGCGCAGCCGTGATAGGTGCGGAACAGCAGGAAGCGGCGGAGCACCTCGGCGTCGCCGGCGACAAAGCCGGAACGCAGCCCCGGCGCATTCGAGCGCTTCGACAGGCTGTGGAACACCAGGCAGCGGCGGAAGTCGTGGCGGCCGGTTTCGGCGCAATACTGGAGTAGCCCCAGTGGTGGTTCGCCACCGGGGCGATAGATTTCCGAATAGCACTCGTCGGCGGCGATGATGAAGTCGTGCCGGTCGGCCAGTGCCAGCAGCTTGCCGTACCAGTCGCGCTCCAGAACGGCCCCTGACGGGTTTCCGGGCGAGCAGACGTAGATCAGCTGGCAGCAATCCCAGACCGAGTCCGGCACCTGGTCCAGGTCGGGGGTGTAGTCGTTGTCGGCGGTGCAGTTCAGGAAGTATGGCTCGGCGCCGGCAAGCAGGGCCGCGCCCTCATAGATCTGGTAGAACGGGTTCGGCATGGCCACCACCGGGGTGCCGACGGAATCCACGACTGCCTGCGCCACCGCGAACAGGGCCTCACGGGTTCCGGCGACAGGTATGCAGTGGCGTTCCGGGTCCAGCCAACCCGCGGGCACGACGAAACGTTGCTCCAGCCAGTTGCAGATCGTCTGCCGCAGAGGGGCGCCGCCCTTGGTGGGTGGGTAGCTGCCCAGTCCGTCCAGATGCGCCACCAGTGCGTCGCGTAGCAATACCGGTGTGGGGTGCTTCGGTTCGCCGATGCCCAGATCGATCAGCGGCAGGTTCCGGGGAGGTTTGCTGTCGGCGAGCAGATCTCCCAGGCGCTGAAACGGATACGGCTGCAGGCGGTCAAGATTGGAGTTCATTCTGGCCTTCTTGCAAAGACGTCGCGGTGTATCGGGTGACGGGTGGTGCGGTGGCCGCTCAGTATAGAGGAAACCTGGTGGCGCCCGAAACGGGCGGCAGGCCGGCGCCTGCTCCGGGGCAGGCGGCCGTTCGGCTACAGACCGTTCGCCCGTTCCACCAGATCCTGCTGTTCTTCCAGCACTTCCAGCAACGTCTCCTGGATGCGCTGGAAGTGGGCCGGATTGCGAATCGGCCGGTTTTCCTCGTCGGTAATGAAGAACACGTCTTCAGCCCGCGCGCCGATGGTTGCGATCTTGGCGTTCTGCAGGCGGATGCCCAGCCGGGCGAACGCGTAACCCACCCGAGCCAGCAGGCCGGGTCGGTCACTGGTCAACAGCTCCAGCGCCGTTCGGCCGTTTGCCTCGTCCTGAGCGAAGTTCACCTCGGTTTCGATGCTGAAATGCCTTAGCTGGCGAGGGACTGGGCGGCGTGAGGGCGCGTGCAGTTCGGATTGCGTCAGGCCCTCGCGCAAGCGGCGGACGATCTCTTCCTTCCTCCAGGGCTCATGCACCGGCTGACCGCCGTTCTCCAGCACCAGGTAGCTGTCCAGCGTGTGGCCGTCCTCGGTGGTTATGATGCGTGCGTCCTGGATATTCAGGTTCAACTGGTCGATTGCGGCCACGGTCAGCGCGAACAGGTTTTCGCGGTCATCGGCATAGACAAACAACTCCGTGCCGCCGCGGGCGCTGTGGGAATCCAGTAGAACCAGCGGCAGATCGGAGGGTTTGCTTCGGGCAATGGCTTCCGTGTGCCAGGTGATCTCCTCGGCGGAGTAGCGGAGGAAGTAGTCATCCGTGAAGTGCTGCCAGATCGACTTCACCGTCATGTGGTGGAGGCCCTTGACCTTCAGGCGCCGACGGGCCTGCTGCTGGGTTTCCCGTACCAGCTCCTGGGTATCCATCGGGTGCTCAAGGCCGCGGCGCAGGGCGCGGTTGGCCGCAGTGTAGAGTTCCAACAGCAGCGAATCCTTCCAGGAGTTCCACAGCCCCGGATTGGTGGCGCGGATGTCGGCCACGGTGAGCAGGTAGAGGTAGTCGAGCCGGTTTCTGTCCCCCAGCTGCTCGGAGAAGGCATTGATTACCTCGGGGTCGGAGATGTCCTTGCGCTGCGCGGTCATGGACATCAGCAGATGCTTTTCCACCAGCCACGAGACGAAACGGGCGTCGTACTGGCTCAGCCCGTGCTCGATGCAGAACTGGTACGCGTCGCGCGCACCCAGCTCCGAGTGGTCGCCACCGCGCCCCTTGGCGATGTCATGGAAAAGCCCGGCAATGTACAGGAGTTCCGGCTTCGGCAACCGCTGCATGATGGTATGGCAGAACGGCAGCTCGTCCGCATGCCTGGCCAGCGCGAAGCGCCGCAGGTTGCGGACCACGAACAGCGTGTGCGAATCCACCGTATAGACGTGGAACAGATCGTACTGCATGCGCCCGGTGATGGCGCCAAAGGCGGGGAGGTAGCGTCCGAGTACGCCATAGCGATGCATCCGTCGCAGCTCGTGGGTAATACCCTGCGGCTGCTTCAGGATCTCCATGAACAGGCTGCGGGCGCGCAGGTCCTTGCGGAACCTGCCGTCGATCAGATGGCGATGATCGCGAATCAATCGAATAGTGGAAGCGCGAACCCCCTTCAGTTCCGGACGCTGCTGCATCAGCAGGAAGACTTCCAGCAGTGCGAAGGGGTAGCGCCGCAGCACGTTCGGGTGCGTCACCTCTATGAAGCCCTTGCGGACCTGAAAGCGTTTGTTGATCAGTTGCGGGGGTTCGTGATCGTCCGAGTAGAGTATCGCCTCCTGGAACAGCTGCAGCAGCATTTCGTTCAGGCGGCTGAGCTCCATCACGGTCCGGAAATAGCGCTGCATCAGCTGTTCGACCGCCAGCGTGTGTTCCTGGTCAGCGTAGCCAAACTGCTTGGCCAGGTCTGTCTGGTGGTCGAAGATCAGTCGGTCCTCGCGCCTGCCGGCGTGAATGTGCAGGGCGAAACGGATGTCCCAGAGGAAGTTCTCGCCGGCGACCAGATCCTGGTACTCGGACTCGGTGAGAAAGTCCTTCTTCACCAGATCGTGCAGGGTCTCCGCGCCGAAATGGCGTTTGGCTACCCAGCCCACCATATGAATGTCGCGCAGCCCGCCTGGGCTTTCCTTGATATTCGGTTCCAGATTGTAAGCAGTATCGTGGTACTTCAGGTGGCGGGCTTCCTGCTCGGCCAGCTTGGCCTCGAAAAACTGTCGGCTTGGCCAGGCCCGGGTGGGGCCGGTGGACTCCTTCATGCGCTGGTACAGGCCCTGCGGGCCGGCCAGCAGCCGGGATTCCATCAGGTTGGTGGCGACGGTGATGTCCGCCTTGGCCTCGGTGACGCAGTCGTCGATGGAACGCACGCTGTGGCCCACCTCGAGCCCGATATCCCAGAGGAACATCAGGAACTGCTCCACCCCTTCCGCCAGCTCGCCATCGCAGCCACCGGCGAGCAGGATCATGATGTCGATGTCCGAGCCGGGGTGGAGTTCGCCGCGCCCGTAGCCGCCCACGGCCACCAGTGCGACGCTGCCGTTGTCCGTGTCGGGCAGCAGACGGTTCCACGCCCTGATCAGCAACTGGTCGATCAAGCGGGCCCGTTCCGGCACCAGTACCCTGGCCGGGGTCCCTTCACGGAACAGGCCCTGGATCATGGCGTCACCGTCCTCCAATGCCTCGCGGAACACCTTGATGGCCGGTTCACCATCGGCCAGTCGGCGTTCCAGCTCGGCGGGGTCGAGCAGCAGGTGCTGGTAATCTGGCAGGTGCTTGTGCATGGAAGTGATCAAGTCGGCATCACGCCTGGTTGCTCATCGGAACGTAGGGTCAGGACTTCGTAACCGTCAGAGGTGACCAGGATGGTGTGCTCCCACTGTGCGGACAGGCTGTGGTCCTTGGTCACCACGGTCCAGTCATCCTTCAGCAGCCGGGTTTCCTTGCGGCCCGCGTTCACCATGGGCTCGATGGTGAACGTCATTCCCGCCTCCAGGATCATGCCGGTGCCGGGCTTGCCGTAGTGCAGCACTTGCGGGTCCTCGTGGAATTCCTTGCCGATGCCATGGCCGCAATACTCACGCACCACGGAATAGTTGTGGCTCTCGGCCAGTTTCTGGATTGCATGCCCGATATCGCCGAGCCTGGCCCCTGGACGCACCAGGTGGATGCCTTCCCACATGCAGGCATGAGCGACTTCCGACAGTCGCTTGCCAAGCACCGTGGGTTCTCCGACGAAGAACATGCGACTTGTGTCGCCGTGGTAACCGTCCTTGATCACGGTGATATCGATATTGATGATATCGCCCTTCTTGAGCGTCTTCGGCCCGGGAATGCCATGGCAGATGACATGGTTGACCGAGGTGCAGATGGACTTGGGAAAGCCGCGGTAGTTCAGCGGCGCAGGGACGGCCCGCTGCTCGTTGACTATATAGTCGTGGCAGATCCGGTCAAGCTCCTCGGTGCTTATCCCGGGCTGTACGTGGGGTGCGATCATCGTCAACACGTCACTGGCCAGACGACCGGCCACGCGCATCTTCTCGATCTCTTCGGGCGTCTTGATGGTTACTGGCATTCGCTGGAAGGCCTTCTGTTCGAAATGTTCGGTGACTTTGGGAAACTCTGGAGCGTGGGGCTGTGGGAAACGAGAGCGTATTATCGCCTGTCGCAAACCGCCTGCAAATTGTCGCAGCCAAACGAGTATGGTATAAATCGCGCGCCTTTCAGGCAAATGCCGGAAAGGTGGGGAGCCGGGCAGGTCGGTGCGGGCAACGCACCGTTACCGCCTTGCTCGCCGACGCGCAGCCCCGCTGCAAACTGAAACCGCACATGCACCGTCACATGCAATGGGTTGCCCTCGGCCTCTTATAACAGATGGAGTGCCACAAGGGTTGTTGCATGCGGGTGCATGGAGGCCCAAACCCGTCCAAGGAGAAATCATGGCTAACGTATCCATGCGAGAAATGCTGGAGGCCGGTGTCCATTTCGGTCACCAGACCCGCTACTGGAACCCCAAGATGTCTCCGTTCATCTTCGGTGAACGGAACAAGATTCACATCATCAACCTGGAAAAATCGCTGCCTCTGTATCAGGACGAGCTGAACTACGTCGGCAAGCTGATCGCCGATGGTGGTCGCATCCTGTTCGTAGGCACCAAGCGGGCTGCGCGTGAGGCCGTGCGCGAGGAAGCCGATCGTTGCGGCATGCCTTATGTGGACCACCGCTGGCTCGGTGGCATGCTGACCAACTTCCGCACCGTGAAGCAGTCCATTCGTCGGTTGAAGGATCTGGAGGCGCAGTCCCAGGACGGCACCTTCCAGAAGCTGGCCAAGAAGGAAGCCCTGATGCTGACGCGCGAGCTGGAAAAGCTGAATCGCTCGCTGGGCGGCATCAAGGACATGGAGCGCCTTCCCGACGCCCTGTTCGTGATTGATGTCGGTTTCGAGAAGATCGCCGTCCAGGAAGCCAGGAAGCTGGGCATCCCCGTCGTGGGCGTGGTGGATACCAACAACGACATGCGGGGCGTGGACTACGTGATCCCCGGTAACGACGATGCCATTCGCGCCATCCGTCTGTACCTTCGCGGGGCTGCCGATGCCGTACTGGATGCCCGTGCATCCTCGGTCCGTCCGGGTAGCGAAAAGGACGACTTCGTCGAGGTTCGCGAGGACGCATCCGCCGGCGGCGACTCCGGCGAGACGGCAGCCAACTGAGGCTGGTACGTCAGACACGCTGCAAACGGGGAGCCAGGCTCCCCGTTTCATCAATACCGATTCAAGAGGAATGCAGGCATGGCAATCACTGCTGCTATGGTCAAGGAGCTGCGTGAGCGTACCGGCTCCGGCATGATGGAATGCAAGAAGGCGCTGGTGGAAGTGGACGGCGACGTCGAGAAGGCCGTCGAGCTGATGCGCAAGAAAGGGCTGGCCAAGGCCGACAAGAAGGCCGATCGCGTGGCCGCCGAAGGCAAGGTGGTGGCGCTGGTCAGCGACGATGCCAAGCGTGGCGTGCTGCTGGAAGTGAACTGCGAAACCGATTTCGTGGCAGGTGGTGACGACTTCGGCGCTTTCGCGCAGACTGTTGCGGAAGCTGCGCTGAGCACCCAGCCGGCGGATGTCGAAACCCTGCTTGCCGCCAGTGCAGGTGACAAGGATATCAACACCCTGCGCCAGGAACTGGTCGCCAAGATCGGCGAGAACGTGCAGGTGCGCCGTTTCACCTTGTTCAACAGCGCCAATGGCCAGTTGCACACCTATCTGCACGGCGTGCGTATTGGTGTCATGGTTGAGCTGGAAGGCGGTGACGCGCAACTGGGCAGGGACATCGCCATGCACGTGGCGGCCAGCAAGCCGGTCTGCGTCGATGAGAGCGATATGCCGGCCGAGACCCTGGAGAAAGAACGGGAGATTCTCCGTGCCCAGGCGCTGGAGAGCGGCAAACCGGCCGAGATCGTCGACAAGATGATCGAAGGTCGCGTTAAGAAGTTCCTCAAGGAAACCACGCTGGTGGGGCAACCCTTCGTGAAGGATCCCGACCAGACGGTGGCCGAGCTGCTGAAGGGTGCGGGTGCCAAGGTGGTGACCTTCGAGCGCCTGGAAGTGGGCGAGGGTATCGAGAAGGAAGAAGGCAACTTTGCCGAGGAAGTCATGGCCCAGGTGCGTGGTTCCTGAGTCATCCTTAAGGAGCGCCACCTGATGAAGAAGCCTGTGTACCGACGGATCCTGCTGAAACTGAGTGGCGAGGGCCTGCTTGGCAATGGGGACTATGGTATCGACCCCGTTGTCATCCGGCGGCTGGCCGAAGAAGTGCGGGAAGTGCGTGACATGGGCGTCGAGGTGGCGCTGGTGATCGGCGGCGGCAACATCTTCCGCGGAGCGGGGCTGGCCGCCGCCGGCATGGACAGGGTCACGGCAGACCACATGGGCATGTTGGCGACGGTCATGAATGCCCTGGCCTTGCAGGATGCACTGGAGCATGCGGGTGTGTATACCCGTGTGATGTCCGCCATCAAGATCAATCAGGTCTGCGAGGATTACATTCGCCGCCGAGCCATGCGACACCTGGAGAAGGGGCGAGTGGTGATTTTCGCCGCCGGTACCGGCAACCCCTTCTTCACCACCGATTCCGCCGCCAGCCTGCGGGCGATCGAGGTGGACGCGGAGATCATGCTGAAGGCAACCAAGGTGGATGGCGTGTACACTGCTGATCCTGTAAAGGATCCGACCGCCGAACGGTACCGGCGCCTGACATACGACGAGGTCCTGGAAAGAAAGCTGATGGTGATGGATGCCACAGCCATCGTGCTTTGCCGGGACCACAATCTACCGATCCTGGTGTTCGACATGATGCGCCCCGGAGCCCTGATGGATGTGGTTCGCGGCGAGGATGTCGGAACCGTGGTGGAAAGGGGATAGCTGCGTGATTGAAGATATCAAGAAAGACGCCGAATCAAGGATGAAGAAATCCATCGAGGCGCTCAAATCGGAGTTCATGAAGATCCGGACCGGCCGTGCCCACTCCAGCCTGCTGGACCACATCACGGTGGATTACTATGGCTCGGAAACGCCGCTGAATCAGGTGGCTAACGTGAACGCGTCCGATGCCCGCACGCTGACGGTTACCGCCTACGAGAAACAGATGGTGCCGGTGATCGAGAAGGCCATCCTGACCTCCGATCTGGGACTGAATCCGGCGACCTCCGGCACCGTGATCCGGGTTCCCATGCCGCCGCTCACCGAGGAGCGGCGCAAGGATCTGGTCAAGGTGGTGCGGGGAGAAGCGGAGCAGGCGCGTGTGGCGATCCGGAACGTGCGCCGCGACGCCAACAACGACCTCAAGTCGCTTACCAAGGAGAAGGAAATCTCCGAAGATGAGCAGCGGCGCGCTGAAGAGCAGGTTCAGAAGCTGACCGATCACTATGTGGGTGAAATCGAAGCCTTGCTGGAGCGCAAGGAACAGGAGCTCATGGAGATCTGACCGCCGGCCTGGTCGACATCTTCACCGACTCGGTCCCGGGCGGATGCATGCCGCCGGGAGCCGGGTTCTGATTGCTTGCCGGAGAGCCGCGCGGGAAGGTGGACTATCCGAAAATTTATGAGCAGCGAACAGCAGATCGAACCGGGCACAGACTCAGCCACCGTTCCAAAGCACGTGGCCATTGTTATGGATGGCAACGGACGCTGGGCGCAGGCTCGGTTCATGCCGCGTCCGGCCGGCCACCGTGCCGGCGTGGAAGCGGTCAGGAAGACGGTGGAAGCCTGTGGCCGTCGCGGTGTCCGCGTGCTCACGCTGTTTGCGTTCAGCAGTGAGAACTGGTCGCGTCCTGCGGATGAAGTCTCGGTGTTGATGGATCTGTTCCTGAGAACGCTGGAGAAGGAAGCCGGCAAGCTGCACGAAAACGATGTGCGCATTCGCCTGATCGGTGACCGCCACCGTTTGGGAGAGCGCCTGCGCCGCCAGGTAGAGCGCGTGGAACAGCTCACCGCCGACAACTCGGGTCTGACGCTGGTCATCGCAGCCAGCTACGGTGGGCGCTGGGATATGGTCGAGGCCGCCCGCAGGCTTGCCGAGGCTGCCCGGGACGGCAATCTAGACCCGGCCTCCATCACGGAGGATAGCCTTTCGGGCTGTCTGAGCACAGCCGGCCTGCCTGATCCCGACCTGCTGATTCGAACAGGTGGGGAGCGCCGCATCAGCAACTTCCTGCTCTGGCAGCTTGCCTACGCGGAGCTGTATTTCTCCCCCACGCTATGGCCGGATTTCGGCGTTGAAGACCTGGACGAGGCGTTCGCCTGGTATGCCGGCCGCGAACGCCGCTTCGGCCAGACCAGCGCACAGCTCGAGCAGGCGTATCGTGCTTAGATGGCGGGTGCTGACGGCGCTGGTGCTGCTTCCGCTTGCACTGGCCGCGATTTTCCTGCTTCCCACCTGGGGCTTCGCCATGGCGGCCGGAGCCGCCTTCCTGGTCGGGGCCTGGGAATGGACCCGCCTGGTAGGGTGTGACCGGCCAGCCACACGTTGGGCTTATCTCGGCGGGCTGGTTTTCATCATGGGTGTCATCGGCGGCGCGCCCGCGGATGGCCCCTGGTCGCCGCTACTGCTGCTACTGGGGTTGCTCTGGTGGCTTGTGGCCCTGGTGCAGCTCAAGCACTATGCTTCGGCCACGGAGGAGCAGCGAGGTGCCGCCACGCCGGCCCCCTTGCTGACGGGCGCCCTTGTGCTGCTGCCGTCCTGGTGCGGCATGGTCTGGTTGCATGCGCAACCGGCCGGGCCGTGGTTGCTCCTGTTTCCGCTGGTACTGACCTGGGCGGCCGATGTCGGCGCCTATTTTGCCGGGCGGGCGCTGGGCCGTCGCAAACTGGCGCCCGGGATCAGCCCTGGCAAGACCTGGGAGGGTGCTATCGGCGGGCTGCTGCTGGCGGTGGTCGCTGCCCTGGTCATGGAGACCCTCTTTCCGGTCCCGCCCATGTCCGTTGTGCTACTGATCCCGATCGTGTTGTTGACGGTGGTGTTTTCTGTCGTGGGCGACCTTTATGAAAGCATGGTAAAACGACGTGTCGGGGTGAAGGACAGCGGAACATTGTTGCCGGGTCACGGCGGCGTGCTGGACCGCATCGATAGCCTCACTGCCTCCGTGACCATCTTCGCCCTGCTGTTGTATCTGATTGGCATGATGGGCTTGTGAACGTGCTTCCCTCCGGCTCCGCCAAGCAGTCAGTCACGCTTCTGGGTGCCACCGGCTCCATCGGCGTCAGCGCCCTGGACGTGATTGCACGACACCCTGACCGTTATAGCGTCCATGCGCTGACGGCGCATCGCAACGTGGCCAGACTGGAACAGCAGTGCCGCCAGTTCCGGCCTGAACTGGCGGTACTGGATGATGCCCGGGAGGCCGGCGAGTTGCAGCAGCGGTTGCATGCCTCCGGCCTGCAGACACGGGTGCGGGCGGGCCGGCGGGCACTGGAAGAGGTTGCCGGGGATGGGGGCAGCGATACCGTGATTGCCGGCATTGTCGGTGCCGCCGGGCTCGCGTCCACACTGGCGGCGGTGAATGCCGGCAAACGCATTCTGCTGGCGAACAAGGAAGCCCTGGTAATGGCCGGGCAGTTGTTCATGGATGCGGTGGTTCGCCACGGTGCGACGCTTCTGCCTCTGGATAGCGAGCACAATGCGGTTTTCCAGTGCCTGCCCTCGGGTTTCCGGCGCGGCGAGTTGGTGGAGCGTGGCGTGGCACGGGTGCTCCTGACCGCGTCCGGTGGCCCGTTCCGGTGCCTGCCCACGGCGCAGTTGGCCCACGTGACGCCTGAACAGGCCTGCGCTCATCCCAACTGGAACATGGGGCGCAAGATCTCGGTGGATTCGGCCACTTTGATGAACAAGGGGCTGGAGATGATCGAGGCGTGCTGGTTGTTCGGGCTGCCGGGGGAGCGGGTCGATGTGGTCGTGCACCCGCAGAGCATTATCCATTCCCTGGTGGAATACGTCGACGGCTCCATGCTGGCGCAATTGGGCAATCCCGACATGCGGACTCCCATCGCTCACGCTCTGGCCTATCCGGAACGCATAGGTTCCGGGGTCGCAGGTCTGGATCTGGTCGCCGCCGCACGGCTGGATTTCGAGCCGCCGGACGTGTCCCGCTTTCCCTGTCTGTCGCTGGCCTACCAGGCGCTGGAGGCGGGGGGCGATGCCTGCATCAGCCTGAACGCCGCCAACGAGGTCGCGGTGGATGCGTTTCTGCACGGAAAACTGCGATTCACGCAGATTGCGGATTTGATTCAGGCGGTGCTGGAACGTCTGGGCGCGGAGCCGGTCCTAGCCTTGGATGATGTATTCTCCGCCGATGAACGGGCGCGATCGCTGGCCCGTGAACGGGTGGGCGGTTTTCTCCAATAATTGATGATGGCCCGGCAGCCGCCTATCGGGGCTGCCTGTTGCTGGACGGGATACGTGAGCGGTATTTTCACCAATATTGTTGCCTTCCTGGTGGCTATCAGCATTCTGGTAGCCTTCCATGAATTCGGCCATTACTGGGTCGCCCGCAGGCTTGGCGTGAAGGTCCTCCGCTACTCCGTCGGCTTCGGCAAGCCTCTCTACACCTGGCGCGGTGGGCGCGACCAGACAGAATACTGCATCGCCTCGATTCCGCTGGGCGGCTACGTCAAGATGCTTGATGAGCGCGAGGCCCCGGTGGCGGAAGATGAGCGCCATCGTGCTTTCAACCGCCAGGCGTTGTGGCGGAGAACGGCGATCGTTGCCGCAGGCCCTGCCTTCAATTTCCTGTTCGCCATTGCCGTCTACTGGGCGATCTTCGTGGCCGGTACCACGGAAATGCGGCCCGTCGTGGGGGACGTTCCGGAGGGGACGCCTGCCGCCGAGGCGGGAGTGCAGTCCGGCGAGGAAATCGTGGCGGTCGGCAACCGGTCCACGCCGACCTGGGACAAGGTGCTCGTGGCCATGCTTGATGCCAGTTTGAGCCGTTCCGAAACGGTGCTGACCGTGCGGGATGACAGTGGCATCGAGCGTCAGCGGACGCTGGATCTTCGCGGTCTCGGTCGACTGGGTGATGACCCGAACCTGCTCGGCACGATCGGTGTGCAGCCTTGGCGCCCCAGTCTGGATGCGCGGGTGGGCGAACTGGTGGGTGGGGGTGCCGCGGAAACCGCCGGCCTGCTGCCAGGGGATCTGATTGTGGCGGTGGACGGTGCCCACATTGACGGCTGGACCGCGCTGGTGAACGCATTGCAGGAACGTGCCGGCGAATCAGTACGGATAGAGGTGGAGAGAGACGGCGCCCTGCAGGCCCTGCGCGTCGACCTGGGGGAGGCGGGCAGCCAGCGGGGTGTGCTTGGCGTTCGGCCCGATGTGCCGGAGGGGCTTTACGAGGAGATTCAGCACACGGTACGGTACGGCCCGGTGAGTGCCATCGGGGAAGCCGCTGCCGACACCTACCGAACCAGCGTGCTGACTCTGCAGGTGCTTTGGGGAATGATCACCGGACAGGCGTCACTGAACAATCTCAGCGGCCCTATAACCATCGGACAGTATGCGGGGGACACGGCATCCTCGGGTCTGGTTTCGTTCCTGAAATTCCTGGCCATTGTCAGCATCAGCCTGGGGGTGCTCAACCTGCTGCCCATACCGATGCTGGACGGTGGCCACCTGCTGTATTTTTTCGTCGAGGCGGTCAAGGGGAGCCCGGTGTCCGAGCATGTCCAGATCTACGCGCAGTACCTGGGCATGCTGCTGTTGCTGCTACTCATGAGCCTTGCCTTCTACAACGACATAGCCCGCCTGGCGGGCTGACCACCAAAGATTTCGTTCCTTTATGCGAAAACTCATAGCCCTGCTCGTGCTGGCCCTGGCCTGGTCTTCCCATGCGTATGCATTCGACGCTTTCACAGTGGAGGACATTCGAGTGGAGGGCCTGCGGCGGATCGCGCCGGGTACCGTGTTCAACTATCTGCCGGTGGGCGTCAACGACGAGATGGATGCCCAGCGGGCGGCCGAATCCATCCGCGCCCTGTACAGGACCGGATTCTTCCAGGACATCGATCTGCAGCGTGACGGCAACGTGCTGGTGGTGGAGGTGGTGGAGCGTCCATCCATTGCTCGTGTCGAGTTCTTCGGTAACGATGCCATTGATTCCGACCCGCTTCGCGATGCGCTGCGCGAGGTCGGGCTCGCGGAAGGCGAAACCTTCAACCGTTCGCTGCTCGAAGGGGTGGAAAACGAACTGCGGCGGCAGTACTTCGCCCAGGGCAAGTACGACGTCGAGATCTCCAGCACCGTCTCACCGCTGCCGCGCAACCGCGTTGGTATCCGCATAGACATCGACGAAGGCGAGACCGCGCGGATCCGCGAGGTTTCGTTTACCGGCAACGAGAGTTTCTCAGACCGAGAACTGCGTCGGCTGGTCAGCTTGGGCCCGCGCCCCTGGTACCTGCCATTCTCCCGCCGTGACCAGTACTCCAGAGAGCGTCTCAGCGCCGATCTCGAGGCGGTACGTTCGCATTACCTGAACCGTGGTTTCGTGAATTTCAACATCATCTCCACCCAGGTCTCGATGACCCCGGACCGTCGTGGCATCTACGTCAGCGTGAATCTGTCCGAGGGCGAGCGTTACACCATCGGCGAAGTGCGACTGGTCGGGGATCTGATCGTCGGCGAACAGGAACTGCGCGAACAGCTGGACCTGGAGCGCGGCGAGCTGTTTTCCCAGTCGCGCATCCAGGCGGGCGGCGACGCCATACGTGAGCGTCTAGGGCAGGAAGGTTATGCTTTTGCCAATGTGAACCCCATCCCCGAGGTGGACCGCGAGACCCGGGAGGTCACCCTGACCTATTTCGTCGACCCGGGGGCGCGCGCCTACGTACGCCGCATCAACATCAGCGGCAATTACCGGACGGATGACGAGGTCATCCGCCGGGAGATGCGGCAAATGGAAGGCGGCTGGTTCGATGCCAGCAAGATCCGCCTGTCCCGGACCCGCCTGAACCGCCTGGGCTTCTTCGATTCCGTGAATATCGAGACGCCGCAGGTGCCGGGCGAGCAGGACCAGGTGGATGTCAACGTCAACGTCGAGGAGGGGTTGTCCGGCAGCCTCCAGGCGGGTATCGGCTACGGCAGCGGCACCGGCGTGCTGCTGAACTTCTCGGTAGCGCAGGACAACGTGCTCGGTACAGGTGACCGGGTGGTGCTTGCCGCGGACAACAACCGCTTCAGTCGTCTCTACCAGCTGACCTACACCGATCGCTACTATACTGTGGACGGGGTCACACGCTACTTTAACGCCCAGTTGCGAGAGATCGATGCCCGCCGTCAGCGCCTTTCGGATTACGGCATCCGTTCCGGCAGCCTGTCCGTCGGCCTGGGTGTGCCGTTGAACGAGGAAGACCAGATCCGCTTCGACTTCGGCGTGGATGACATCCGGTTGGACGTGCGTGACTCCACGACCAGGTTGCAGAACTTCGTCGACGAATTCGGTGATGATTACCTGAACTACAAGGTGTCCGCACGATGGAGCCGGAATACCACCGATCGCCGTATCTTCCCGACGGAAGGGGGAACCCAGCAGTTCGGCGGGGAGGTCACGGTGCCAGGCAGTGACCTGCGCTATTACAAGGCCTACTACAACAACAAGCGTTACTTGCCGATTACCAATCGCGTGGTGTTCGGACTGGAGGGCCGTGTCGCCTATGGCGAGGGCTACGGCGACACCACTGAACTGCCGTTCTTCGAGAACTTCTTCACCGGCGGTATCAGCTCGGTGCGCGGTTACCGGGCCAGCTCCCTGGGGCCGCGGGATCCGGACGACGGGCGTCCGACCGGGGGCAATATGCGGCTGAACGCCAGTGCCGAACTGCAGTTCCCGGTGCCGTTCGTGGAGTCGGATGCGGTGCGCCTATCCACCTTCGTGGATGGTGGGCAAGTGTACAACACCAAGGACGATTCCAGCGTGGACCTGGGTGAAGTCCGGTATTCTGCGGGTACCGCGTTTACCTGGATGTCGCCGCTGGGCGCATTGACAATGAGCCTGGCCTGGCCGTTAAATGACGAGCCGGGCGATGACAGGGACCGCTTCCAGTTCTCGCTGGGGTCGTTCTTCTGATCATCGCGGGCGCAAGGGGGCGGCCTTTGCCCGGGACGGCCCTGATGCCATCATTGTTCAGCGACAGAGTCGGCTAGTGATCAACAGACCAATCGTTACGCAGAGACTCCTCGGCAGGACCCTGGTCGTCATTATCGCCCTGCTGTTCTCCGGTGTGGCGCTTGCGGAGACGCGCATCGGCTTTGTCAACCTGGGCCGGGTTTCCGCCGAAGCCCCCCAGGCCGAAGCCGCCAGGACCAAACTGGAAGAGGAGTTCTCCCCCAGGGATCGCGAGATCGCCGCGGAGCAGTCCGATATACGCAGCCTGGAGGAGCGGTTGTCGCGGGACGGCGCCATCATGAGCGAGGAAGAGCAGCGGCGCCTGCAACGCGATGTAGTGTCCCGGAAACGGGAATTGCGACGCGTGCAGGATGAGTTTCGCGAGGATTTCAACATGCGGCGGAACGAGGAGCTGGGGCGCCTTCAGCGTTACATCTTCGAGACCATCAGTGGTGTCGCCGAACGCAACGGCTACGACCTGGTGGTCAGCGACGGGGTGGTGTACGCCAGTGATCAGGTGGATATCACGGATCTGGTGCTGGACCGGCTGCGCAGCGATTTCGAGAGTGGCAACTACTGATTGCCACCATGCAGTGGTCCGATCCGACTCTACGGCGTTACGCTTGTGACATATCCCGGCTCCTCTGGCATTATCCCTGCCCAACCCATCGAAGGGTGGCTGCATCGACTGGCGTGACCTTGCTCGCATAAGCGCTGGCGGCCGGCTGTTACCGTGGCGGGCACCCATGACCAATTTTCCCTGGGGGAGGGGCGCAGTGGATATCAGTCTCGGCGAACTGTCCGATACTCTTGGTCTCGAGCTCAGAGGGGACGCGGAGGCTGCCGTCAGCAACGCCGCCTCGCTCGCCAGCGCGGGCCCCCGCAGCCTGAGTTTTCTCGCCGACCCCCGCCACCGGAAGCATCTGGCGGAAACCCGCGCGGCCTGTGTGATCCTCAGCGAATCCATGGCAGCGGAATCGCCCGTGCCGGTGCTGATTGCCGCGAACCCTCATCTCGCCTTTGCACGTGCGTTGGCACTGCTATATCCCCAGCGCAGGGAGCCCGTGGGCGTCCACCCTACCGCCTGGATACACCCCGAGGCGACGTTGGGAGAGAACGTCTCCATCGGGCCGCACGTCTCGGTGGGGCGCGGCTCGCGCCTGGGGGACCGCGTCCAGGTGGGCCCTGGCTGCGTTATCGGCGAGGATGTGGCTATTGACGATGACACACAGCTTGTCGCGAACGTGACAGTCTGGGATCGTTGTCGCATTGGCAAACGCTGTAAACTGCATCCCGGTTCTGTGGTCGGCGCCGACGGCTTCGGCTTCGCGCTGGACGCCGGCATCTGGTATCGCGTTCCCCAGGTGGGCGCGGTGCGCGTTGGCGATGACGTGGATGTGGGTTGCAATACCACCATTGATCGCGGCGCGCTGGACGATACCGTGATTGGTGACGGCGTGAAGCTCGACAATCTGGTACAGATTGCGCACAACTGTCGCATCGGCGACCACACCGTGTTCGCGGGTTGCGCGGGGGTTGCCGGAAGCACCACGATTGGCAAGCACTGCGCCATCGGCGGTGCGTCAGCGGTGAACGGCCACATAACGCTGGGTGATGGTGTGCAGGTCACGGGGATGTCCCAGGTGACCAAGAGTCTGCTGGAGCCGGGTATCTACTCCTCCGGAACGGCGGTCGAGCCCAGCCGCGATTGGCGCAAGAATGTGGCAAGGTTCCACCAACTGGACGACATGGCGCGGCGCCTGCGTCGCGTGGAACAGAAACTGGACCGTGGTAGCACGGAAGACTGACCGGACACGCGCGCTACGCGATGGCGCCGGCGACAACGATATACGAAAGAGAACATATGGACATACACGGTATCCTGACGCAGCTCCCGCACCGCTACCCGTTCCTCATGGTGGACCGGGTGCTGGAAATGGTCGCCGGCGAATCCATCGTGGCAGTGAAGAATGTGACCATTAACGAACCGTTCTTCAACGGCCATTTTCCGCAGCGACCCGTCATGCCCGGCGTGTTGCTGCTCGAGGCCCTGGCCCAGGCCGGCGGGCTGCTGGCGTTCGAAACCGAGGGGCAGGCGCCGGAAGGTAATCTGATCTTCTATCTCGTGGGTTTCGACAAGGCGCGGTTCAAGCGCCCGGTGGAACCCGGAGACCAGGTGCGGCTGGAGGTGCGCATTGTGCGCCGGAAACGCGGCATCTGGGTGTTCGAGGGCCAGGCCACGGTGGACGGCCAGGTGGCGGCCGAAGCTGAAGTCATGTGCACCATGCGGGATTTGTCCAATTGATTCATCAGACTGCCGTTATCGATTCGTCCGCCAGCCTGGGTCGAAATGTCAGTGTCGGGGCTTATTCCGTCATCGGCCCCGACGTGGTGATCGGCGATGATTGCGATATAGGGCCCCATGCCACGATTCAGGGACCGACCACGATGGGCGCTGGAAACCGCGTGTTCCAGTACGCCTCCATCGGGGCGGATCCGCAGGACAAGAAGTACGCCGGCGAGCGTACCCGTTTGGTCATTGGCGACCGCAACACCTTCCGCGAGTTCGTCACCATCAATCGAGGGACGGTCCAGGACCTGGGTGAAACACGCATTGGCGATGACAACTGGATCATGGCCTATGTGCACATAGCGCACGACTGCGTAATCGGTAATGACACCGTGTTCGCCAACGGCGCATCACTGGCCGGCCATGTGCTCGTCGGGGATCACGTTATCCTGGGCGGCTTCACGCTGGTCCATCAGTTCTGCAGGATCGGTGAGTACAGCTTTTCATCCATGGGCAGTTCGGTGAAGCAGGACATCCCGCCCTACATCACCGTGGCCGGCAATCCCGCGGCGCCGCATGGCGTCAACTCCGAGGGTATGCGCCGCCACGGACTGGACCGTGACCAGATACAGGCGGTCAGACGCGCCTATCGCGTGATCTACAAGCAGGGCTTGCGTCTGGAACAGGCGCTGGACACCCTGCGACCGATGGCGGAGAGGCAGCCGGTGCTTCAACCGCTGGTGGATTTTCTCGCGGCCGACGGTCGCGGTATCGTGCGCTGAGTTTCCTGCTCCCATGCGTGTCGGCATCATAGCGGGCGAACTTTCGGGCGATTACCTGGCCGCCGGCCTGATGCGCGAACTGCGCCTGCTGCACCCCGACGTGGAGTTCGTCGGCATCGGTGGCGAGCGTATGGCCGATCAGGGCATGCAATCCTATTACCCGTTGGAATCGTTGTCGGTGATGGGCCTGATGGAGGTACTGCGGCATCTCCCCTCGCTGCTGCGTATTCGTCGTGACGTCGTGCGCAGGCTACTGGAGGAGCCGCCGGATCTCTTCATCGGCGTCGATGCCCCGGATTTCAATCTCGGCGTCGAACGGCGGCTGAAGCAGGCCGGCATCCCCACGGTCCACTACGTGAGCCCGACCGTATGGGCATGGCGGCAGGGGAGGGTGAAGACCATTCGCCGCTCGGTCGACCTGATGCTCAGCATCTTTCCCTTCGAAGCCGAATTCTTCCGCAAGCATGACGTACCGGTGACCTTTGTCGGTCATCCGCTGGCGGACGAGGTGTCGATGGAGCCGGATCGAGCCGGGGCGAGGCAGGCATTGGGCCTGGAGGTTGCAGCGGACGGGCTGGTGGTGGCGCTGCTGCCGGGCAGCCGTATGAGCGAGGTGCAGGCGCTGGGGTCGGAGTTTCTGGCAACCGCCGCATGGCTCGCCGGCGAGCGTTCCGGGCTGCGCTTCGTGATTCCCTGTGCCACCGGCCGTATTCGTGCGTGGCTGGAACCGTTGGTGGCCGCGCGGGCGCCGGGGCTGGATGTCACGCTGGTGGATGGCCGCTCCCGCGACTGCATGGCGGCTGCGGACGCGGTGCTGCTGGCGTCGGGCACGGCGACGCTGGAGGCCATGCTGCACAAACGCCCCATGGTGGTGGCCTACAAGGTATCGGCGACCACGGCCTGGCTGGCGCGCAAGCTGGTCAAAGTCCCCCATTTCGCCATGCCGAATCTGATTGGCGGGCGCCAGCTGGTTCAGGAGTTTGCCCAGGAAGATGCGGTACCCCGCTGCCTGGGCCCCGCCATGCTGGAGTTGCTGAATGCCCCGGAACAGCGCAAGGAACTGATGGACGAGTTCGCCCGTCTGCATGCCGAGCTGCGGCGCAACGCGAGCCACGAGGCAGCCTTGGCGGTGGACCGCCTGTACCGGGAGACACGCGCATGACGGCGCTTAGCGGCGGTTCCGGTGTTTTCGGCAAGCAGCCCCTGGTGGCCGGCGTGGACGAGGCCGGCCGTGGGCCGCTGGCCGGCCCGGTGGTAGCCGCTGCGGTGATCCTCGACCTCGCTGATCCGATTCCAGGCCTGAATGATTCCAAGAAGCTGACGCCAAAGCGGCGTGACGCCCTTTATCTGGAGATCCGGCAGCGAGCCCTCGCCTGGGCCATTGCCCCGTGCAGCGCCGCTGACATCGACCAGCACAATATCTTCCAGGCCACCATGCTCGCCATGCGGCAGGCGGTGGTGGCGCTGCCCGTGGCGGCGCATATGGTTCTGGTGGACGGCAACCAGGTGCCTGTCGGGCTTCCGGCGGAAGGGCGGGCCATCGTCGGTGGTGACGGGCTGGAGCCCGCGATCGGCGCGGCCTCGATCCTGGCGAAGGTCTATCGCGACCGCTGCATGGCAGAACTGGATCTGGTATTCCCGGCTTATGGCTTCGCCCGCCACAAGGGGTATCCCACCCCACAGCATCTGCGTGCCCTGGCCGAACATGGACCCTGTCCCGAGCACCGGCGATCATTCGCGCCGGTGCGGGAAGCGCTGAGCGTCCAGTCGCTGCCCTTCTGAGGCACGCTAGTCGGCGTCAACCGCCACTTCGCCGCCGTTCACGGCGCTGATCACCGCATCGGTGACGGCCTCGATCTGTTCGTCGGTCAATTCGGGATAGATCGGCAACGACAGGCAATGGCTTGCCACGTCCTCCGCCACCGGAAGGGACACCCCCGCGTACTCCTCCAGAAACACTTCCTGGCGATGGAGGGGGATGGGGTAGTAGATGGCGCTGGAGACCCCGGCCTGTTTCAGCGCTTCCATCACACGGTCGCGGTCTTCCACCAGCAGGGTGTACTGATGGTAGACGTGGTGGCCCTCGGGATCTTCCCAGGGCGTCCGTACACCCGGCAGCCCGGCCAGGCGCTCGCTGTAGGCGTGCGCGACCTTGCGGCGGCGGTCGTTGTAGCCGGTGATCCGCTTCAGTTTGGCCCGCACGATCATGGCCTGGACCTCGTCCAGCCGGCTGTTGTAGCCGATCACGTGGTGGTGATAACGCTCCCGGCTGCCGTGGTTGCGGAGCACTCGCATTTCCTCGGCCATGGATTGCGAACCGGTCACCACCAGGCCTCCATCGCCGTAACCGCCCAGGTTCTTGCTCGGGAAGAAGCTGAAGCAGCCGGCGATACCGAAGCAGCCGGTCATGATGTCGTCCCGGCTGGCGCCGAAGGACTGCGCGCAATCTTCGATGATCATCAGGCCATGGTCCGTGGCGATGCGCTGCAGTTCGCGCATGTCCACCGGCTGGCCGAACAGATGCACGGGCAGGATGGCGCGGGTGCGCTCGGTGATGGCGCTTTCCACCTGGCCCAGGTCCAGGTTGTAGCTGTGGGCCTCGATGTCCACGAAGACCGGTTTTGCGCCCACGTAGCGAATGGCTTCGGCGGTGGCGATGAAAGTGAACGGGGTGGTGATGACCTCGTCGCCCGGGCCGACGCCGGCGGCCGCCAGCGCCAGGTGCAGCGCGTCGGTGCCGGAGGCGCAGGAGACGGCGTGCGGCACGCAGAGGTATTCCGCCACCTCCGCTTCCAGCGCTTGCACGTTCGGGCCCAGGATGAACTGTGCGGAGTCCAGTACCTGGCTGAAGCCCTGTTCGATCTCCTCGCGAATATCGGCGTACTGGGCTTTCAGGTCCACCATCGGAATCATTGTTCGCTGTCCTCTTTACAACTGCCCGGGCAGGGGGTGGGCGTTGAGCTGTCGGGTGATCTCAATGGCGGTGGCCAGCGCCTGTCGGCCGTCTTCGCCGCTGACGATGGGCCGGCTGCCGCTGCGGATGCTGTCCAGAAAGGCGCTGATCTCGCTCATGATGGCGTCGCCACTCTCGAATTCCCGCTGGTCGCTGAGAATCTCGGGGATGCCGGAGGCGGGCACATCGCTGGCCTTGCGACGTACATCCAGGCTTCGGCTCTGGAAATCCAGTGCCATGTAGGCATTGGGCTGGAAAAGACGCATCTTCCGTTCGCTCTTCTGGCTGACGCGGCTTGCTGTCACATTGGCGACGCATCCGTTCTCGAACTGCAGCCGGGCGTTGGCGATGTCGATGTCGCGGGAGATCACCGGCACCCCGTTGGCGTCGATCCGCGCCAATGGCTGGCCGACCAGGTTGAGGATGATGTCGATGTCGTGGATCATCAGATCGAGCACCACGCTGACATCGGCCCCGCGGGGATTGAACGGCGCCAGTCGATGGGATTCGATGAACATCGGCGTGGCCACCATGCCCACCATGGCCTGAACTGCCGGGTTGAACCGTTCCAGGTGGCCCACCTGCAACCGCAGATCGTTCGCATGGGCCAGCCGGATCAACTCGTCGGCTTCATCCAGCGTGACCGTCATCGGCTTTTCCACCAGCACGTGAATGCCCTGGCGGAGCAGGTCGGAGGCCAGCCGGTGGTGCAACTGCGTGGGCACCACGATGCTGGCCGCATCCACCAGCCCGGCGAGTTCCCGGTAATCGCTCATCGCGCGACAGCCCAGCTCGTCCGCCACCGCCTTTGCCCGGTCGACATCCGTATCCACCACGGCCACCAGCTCGGAGTCCGGCAGGGCGGCATATTTCTGGGCGTGGAATCGTCCCAGATATCCGGTGCCCACCACGGCCGTACGCAGTGCCTTCATCGCGTGATGCCTCGTTTGGTCTGCCGAATGAACTGCACCAGGTGCTGCACCGGTTTCGACGCGGCCAGCGCCTGCTCGGCCAGGATCTCCTCCAGCGCCTGCTCCAGCCGCAGCCCGGATTTGAACAGCAGGCGGTAGGCGTGTCGCACGTGCTGGATGTCGTCCCGGGAGAAGCCGTTGCGCTGCAGTCCGCGACGGTTCAGACCGTACAGCTTGGCGTGATTGCCCGAGGCCATGGCGTAGGGGGGGATGTCCATCGGTGCCATGGTGCCGCCGCCCAGCATGGCGTACGCACCGATGCGCGCGAACTGGTGGATTGCGCACAGGCCGGCGATGATCACGTGGTCCTCCACCGTCACATGGCCAGCCAGCGTGGCAGCGTTGGCCATGGTGACGTGGTTGCCCACCCGGCAGTCGTGGCCGATGTGGCTGTAGGCCATGAACATGTTGTCGTTGCCGACGCGGGTGACGTGCTCTTCCTTGGTGCTGGCCCGGTGTATGGTGACGAATTCGCGGATGATGTTACGGTCGCCGATCTCCAGTCGGGTGGGTTCTCCCTGGTAGCCGAGATCCTGTGGCGGCTCGCCGAGCACGGCGTGGGGGCTGATCCGGTTATCGGCGCCGAGGCGGGTGGGGCCCTGGATGACCACGTGAGGGCCGATATGGCAGCGGTCGCCGATTTCCACATCCGGCCCGATGCAGGCAAATGGGCCGACCGTGATGTTTTCACCCAGCAAGGCGCCGGGATCGATGCTGACGGAGGAATGAATCATCAGGAAATCCAGATGGTTGCGCCTTCCAAAGGGAAATCGGTACTGTTCCGTGGTTTCTGTACACCCGCGGAGTGTTCATAATACACGTTCAATTTCGCCCGGTTCAGGCTCCCAGCCTGAGAAGGAAGCAGCGGCCACGCCCAGGCGTGGCCCAAGTCTTCCGGACCGCCGGCAAGGATGAAGCAAGGCCGAGCCGAAGTCGAGCATGCCCAAGACCTTTGTACACCTGAATCTGCATACCGAGTACTCGTTGGTGGACGGCATCGTCCGCATCAAGCCGCTGGTGAAGGCGGCCGCGGCTGCCGGCATGCCGGCGGTGGCGATTACCGATCAGGGCAACCTGTTCGGCATGGTGAAATTCTTCAAGGCCTGCCTGGGGGCTGGTATCAAGCCGCTGGTTGGCGCCGATCTGTGGGTGGAGGACACCGAAGCCCCGGAGGGGCGCTCCCGCGTTACGGTGCTGGTCTGCAACCGCGACGGCTACACCACGCTGACCCGGCTGATTTCCCGGAGCTACCTGGAAGGCCAGAAGGGAGATTACCCGGTGATCTCCCGTGCCTGGATCGAGGCGGACCATGAGGGTCTCATCGTGCTCTCCGGCGGCAAGGGCGGCGATGTCGGCAAGGCCCTGATCAACGGCGATGCCGAGCTGGCCCGCCGCAAGCTGGCCTGGTGGCTTGATCTGTTTCCGGACAGCTACTATCTGGAACTGCAGCGTTGTGGCCGTCCGGGTGACGAGGATCATCTGCATGCCGCCGTGGCGCTGGCCCAGGAGAGCGATGCGCCGGTGGTGGCCACCAATGCAGTCCGCTTCATCCAGGCGGACGATTTCGAGGCCCACGAGGCCAGGGTCTGTATCCACCAGGGGCGTACACTGGACGACGCCCGCCGCCCACGCGAGTTTACCGAGGAGCAGTACCTGCGCTCTCCGGAAGAGATGGCGGAGCTGTTCGAGGACATTCCCGAGGCCATCGACAATACCGTCGCCATCGCCAGGCGCTGCAACCTGGATATCACGCTGGGTGAGAACTTTCTCCCCGATTTCCCCATCCCGGATGGTCTTACCATCGATGAATATCTCTGCCAGGAATCCTGGCGCG
This sequence comes from Ectothiorhodospiraceae bacterium, assembly GCA_020831845.1. GTDB lineage: Bacteria > Pseudomonadota > Gammaproteobacteria > Nitrococcales > Aquisalimonadaceae > LSCE01. Next base: position 9,529 of record JAFIFV010000130.1, on the reverse strand, counting down.
GCCTGGAGGAGCGGCTGCAGGTACTCCTGGACCCGGCTGCACCCGACTACCCCGAGCGGCGGAAGATCTATGACGAGCGCTTGCAGCGGGAACTGGACGTCATCATACAGATGGGGTTCCCCGGCTATTTCCTGATCGTTGCCGATTTCATCCAGTGGGCCAAGGACAACGATATTCCCGTGGGGCCTGGGCGCGGCTCCGGAGCCGGGTCGCTGGTGGCCTACGCGCTCAAGATTACCGATCTGGACCCGTTGCGTTACGACCTGTTGTTCGAGCGCTTCCTGAACCCCGAGCGCGTCTCCATGCCGGACTTCGACGTGGACTTCTGCATGGAAGGCCGTGACCGGGTTATCGACTACGTGGCCCGCAAGTATGGCCGCGAGAAGGTTTCCCAGATCGCCACCCACGGCACCATGGCCGCGCGCGCCGTGGTGCGTGACGTGGGCCGGGTGCTGGGCCATCCGTACGGCATGGTGGACCGGATCGCCAAGCTGATCCCGTTCGAGATCGGCATGACGCTGGACAAGGCGCTGGAGCAGGAGCCGGAGCTCAAGGAGCAGTACGACAACGACGAGGAGATCTCCACGCTGCTGGACCTGGCCATGAAGCTGGAGGGCGTGGCCCGCAACGTCGGCAAGCATGCCGGCGGCGTGGTCATCTCGCCGTCCGATCTGACCGATTTCTCGCCGTTGTACTGCGAACCGGGCGGTGCCTCCCTGGCCACCCAGTACGACAAGGACGACGTGGAAGCGGTCGGCCTGGTCAAGTTCGATTTCCTGGGGCTGCGTACGCTTACCATCATCGACTGGACGGTGAAGGCGGTGAACCTGATCCGCCAGGAGCGGGGTGAGGAGTCGTTGCAGATCGAGCAGATCCCGCTTGACGACCGGGCCAGTTTCGAGTTGCTGAAGCGTTGTGCCACCACCGCCGTGTTCCAGCTGGAATCCCGCGGCATGAAGGATCTCATCAAGCGGCTGCAGCCGGACAGCTTCGAGGATATCATCGCGCTGGTGGCACTGTTCCGCCCGGGCCCGCTGCAGTCCGGCATGGTGGACGACTTCATCGCCCGCAAGCATGGCCACGCGAAGGTGGCCTATCCAACGCCGGAGCTGCATCACGCGGACCTGGAGTCGGTGCTCAAACCCACCTACGGCGTCATCCTCTATCAGGAGCAGGTGCAGCGCATCGCCCAGGTGCTGGCGGGCTATTCCCTGGGCGGCGCCGACCTGCTGCGGCGGGCCATGGGCAAGAAAAAGCCCGAGGAGATGGCCAAGCAGCGGGAGATCTTCCTCCAGGGGGCCACCGCCAACGGTCTCACGGAAGAGCACGCCACCGGCATCTTCGATCTGATGGAAAAGTTCGCCGGCTACGGTTTCAACAAGTCGCACTCGGCGGCGTACGCGCTGCTGTCCTACCAGACCGCATGGCTGAAGGCGCACTATCCGGCGCCGTTCATGGCCGCAGTGCTGTCCTCCGACATGGATTCCACCGACAAGGTGGTGACCCTGATCGAGGAATGCCGGGACATGGGGCTGACCGTGCTGCCGCCGGACGTAAACCGCTCCGGCTACAAGTTCCGCGCCGCCGACGAACACACCATCGTCTACGGTATTGGTGCGGTGAAGGGCGTCGGGCAGGGTGCCATCGAAGCCCTCGTTACGGAGCGGGAGACCAATGGCCCGTATGCCGACCTGTATGATCTCTGTCGCCGGGTGGACCTGCGCAAGATCAACCGGCGCACGCTGGAGGCTCTGGTGCGGGCCGGCTGCCTGGATAGCCTGGGCGCGAACCGGGCGACGCTGATGAGCCAGGTCACGCCGGCGGTGAAGGCGGCCGAGCAGCACTCCCGCAACAGTGCCGTGGGCCAGGACGACATGTTCGGCCTCGCGCTGGGGGGCCAGCCGGCGGAGGATAGCGGCAGTGCCGCCGCATCCGATCCGGTTCTGCCGGAGTGGGACGACGAGGAGCGCCTGCAGGCGGAAAAGGAAACGCTGGGGCTATATCTCACCGGTCATCCTATTGCCCGATACGAAGGCGAGCTTGTCAAGGTGGTGACCGGCCGTATCAACGAACTGATCAGCGGCGGCAGCCCCGTGGGCACGGAAGGTTTCGGTGGCCGGCAGAAGGAGCGGCGGGTGATCGCCGCCGGCCTGGTCATGGCCATGCGGACCCGCAATACCCAATCGGGCAGCCGCATCGCCTTTCTGGTGCTGGACGACCGCACCGGCCGCATCGAGGTCACCCTGTTCACCGAGGCGTACAAACGTTTCGGCCACCTCGTGAACAAGGACCAGCTTATCGTCGTGGAAGGCTCCCTGGGTTACGACGACTTCTCCGATGGCTGGCGCATCAATGCGGACAAGGTGCTGGATATCGGCGAGGTGCGCGAGACCTACGCCCGACGGTTGGTCATGCGTCTGCAGCGAAGGCAGCTGGAGAATGGCGCCCTCGATCACCTGAAACAGGCGCTTTCCATCTACCGTGACGGCCGTTGCCCGGTATGGATGGAGTACGAATGCGAGCAGGCGCGCGCGGTATTGCGTTTCGGCGACGCGTGGCGCGTGCGGCCGACGGACGAACTGATCCAGCGCCTGGGTGCGCTCTCCGGCGAACAGGGCGTGCGCGTGGAGTACTGATCCCCCCTGCGCGGCGGAAGGACGCCGTGGAAGGTGCAGGCGGTGCGAGTGTAGACTTGCGGCCCGACCAGCGCCGGACTACGGTATGCGATCTGTACGCCGGGGCGACGCCGTGGCAAAAGTAGAATACTGGCTAGGGCCTGTTGACATGAACCTGAATTTTCTCGAATTCGAACGCCCCATTGCCGAGCTGGAAGCGAAGATAGACGAGCTTCGCTACGTCGGCGACGACAACGAACTCAATATCAGCGAGGAAATCCGCCGGCTCAAGGCCAAGAGCGTCACGCTCACCGAGCAGATATTCTCCAACCTCAGCTCCTGGCAGATAGCCCAGCTGGCCAGGCATCCCCAGCGCCCCTACACGCTGGACTACGTGAAGGAGATCTTCACGGAGTTCGAGGAGCTGCACGGTGATCGCGCCTATGCGGACGATCCGGCCATTGTCGGTGGTGTCGCCCGGCTGGAGGGTAAGCCGGTGATGTTGATCGGCCACCAGAAGGGGCGTGATACCAAGGAGAAGATACGCCGCAATTTCGGCATGCCGCGTCCCGAAGGCTACCGCAAGGCACTGCGGCTGATGCAGATGGCGGAACGCTTCCGGCTGCCGATCTTCACCTTCATCGACACGCCAGGAGCCTATCCGGGCGTCGGCGCCGAGGAACGCGGGCAGAGCGAGGCGATCGCCCGCAATCTGCAGGAGATGGCCGGCCTGAGGGTGCCCATCATCTGCACCGTGGTCGGTGAGGGCGGCTCCGGCGGGGCCCTGGCCATCGGGGTCGGTGACCGCATCATGATGCTGAGCTACAGCACCTACGCGGTGATTTCCCCGGAAGGTTGTGCGTCCATACTCTGGAAAAGCGCGGAACGGGCTCAGGATGCCGCCGAGGCCATGGGCATTACCGCCAAGCGGCTGAAGGAGCTGAATCTCATCGATATCGTGATCGAGGAGCCGCTGGGCGGCGCCCACCGCGACCCCAAGGTGATGGCGGCCACGCTGAAGGCGCGGTTCCTGGAACAGCTCTCCGAGCTGGAATCGCTGGAAACCGACGAACTGCTGCAAAACCGCTATCAGCGTCTGATGCGGCACGGCAACTTCAAGGAATAACAGGCCATGATGCCCTCGGTGCTCGAGCCGCAGGCCATCGTGGACTGGCTCGGGCGCCAGCGCGGGGCGCATGGTTACGTTGTCGCGTACAGTGGCGGCGTCGACTCCCACGTGCTGCTGCATGTCCTTGCCTCCCAAGCCGAATTGCTGCCGTTTCCCCTGCGGGCCCTGCACGTGAACCACGGCATCCATCCCGCTGCGGATAGCTGGGCCGAGCATTGTAGTGATGTCTGCGCCGACCTGGACGTCCCGCTACAGGTCGTCGCGGTGGACGTCTCCCCTGGACCAAGCCTTGAGGCGCAGGCCCGGCGGGCACGCTATGCCGCACTGGAACAGCACCTTGCTGCCGGCGAACTGCTGCTGACGGGCCATCACCGGGACGACCAGGTGGAAACCCTGCTATTGCGCGCCCTGCGCGGGGCGGGTATCGACGGACTGGCGGCGATGCCGCCCGGGCGGCCTCTGGGCGTTGCGAGATTGGCGCGCCCGCTGCTCGGCGTCCCGCGCGCCGCGATTCTGGCCTACGCCGAGCAGCACCGTCTGGCCTGGATCGACGATCCGGCCAATGCGGATCTGGCGCACGACCGGAACTTCCTGCGGCACCGTGTCCTGCCGCCGCTCCGCCAACGTTGGCCCGGTGCCGACCAGAGCCTGGCCCAGCTTGCGCAGCAGGCGCGGGAAAGTCGCTTCCTGCTGGAGGAACTGGCGATCGTTGACGGACTGGGCAGGGGAGCGACGGTTTCCTGCGATCTACTGCGCGAATTGCCCGATGCCCGGGCGAGGAACCTGGTCCGCGCCTGGTTGCGCCGACTGGACCTGCCCATGCCACCGCGCCCGCGTCTGCGCCAGGGCTTGCACGATCTGCTGGCGGCGGGCGAGGACCGCCAGCCGGAACTGGCCTGGCCTGGCGCCCGCCTGCGCCGCTTCCGGGGGTTGCTGTACGCCGACGAAGGCGGTGACCCGCCTCCCTGGACCATCCCCGTGCCCTGGGACGGTCGGCCACTGCAATTGCTGGAGGCGGGCGTGCTGCACGTCCAGGAAAGCGACGGAGGGCTAGATCCGGAACTGCTGGAGGCCGGACTTGAGCTGGCTCCACGCCGGTATGGCGAGCGTTGCCGGCCCGAAGGTCGGGGAGAGCGCCAGGTCAAGAAACTGCTGCAGGAGGCTGGCATACCGCCCTGGCAGCGTATGCACTGGCCGATTCTCCGAGACGGCAACGAAATCGTCGCCATTCCCGGCGTCTGCGTCTGCGAGGGGTACGGCGTGGGCGAGGACGAGACCGGCCTGGAGCTGCGGTGGGAGCCTGTCTGAGAATGCGCTGACCGATCGGTCAGCGTTGTGCTGGGGCGGTTGTTCTGTTACTGTTTCCTCCCGTCCCGCGGGTCAGTTCTGGCCCCCTCTTGCAGCCACCAGAAACGAAGTCTCTATGACCCGATACATCTTCATTACAGGCGGTGTTGTGTCCTCGTTGGGTAAAGGCATCGCCGCGGCCTCTCTGGCCAGCATTCTTCAGGCCCGCGGGTTGAAGGTCACGATGATCAAGCTGGATCCCTACATCAATGTGGATCCCGGCACCATGAGCCCGTTCCAGCACGGTGAGGTCTACGTCACCGAGGACGGCGCCGAAACCGACCTGGATCTCGGTCACTACGAGCGCTTCGTGCGAATGCGCACAGGCCGCCGCAACAACTACACGACCGGTCGCATCTACGAGAACGTGATCCGCAAGGAACGCCGCGGCGAGTACCTGGGCGGCACCGTGCAGGTGATCCCCCACATCACCGACGAAATCAAACGCTGCATCCGGGCCGGGGCCGAAGGCAGTGAGGTGGCGCTGGTCGAGATCGGTGGCACAGTGGGTGACATCGAATCGCTGCCGTTCCTGGAAGCAATTCGCCAGATGGGGGTGGAGCACCGCCGCGACAGCCTGTTCATCCACCTGACGCTGGTGCCGTTCATCGGTGCCAGCGGCGAGATGAAAACCAAGCCCACACAGCACTCCGTGAAGGAACTGCGCTCCATCGGTATCCAGCCGGACATCCTGCTGTGCCGGGCAACCCAGCCCATCCCCGAGGACGAACGGCGGAAGATCGCCCTGTTCACCAACGTTGAGCAGCAGGCGGTGATTTCCGTGCTGGATGTCGACGACATCTACAAAGTGCCGTTGGCATTGCATGCCCAGCATCTGGACAGCATCGTCGCGGAGAAACTGGACCTGAAGGATCTGCCGCCGGCGGATCTGGCCGACTGGGAAAAGGTGGTGAAGGCGAAGCAGCAGCCCACCGGCGAGGTCACCATTGCCATGGTCGGCAAGTACGTCAACCTGGCGGATGCCTACAAATCGCTGAGCGAGTCGCTGATCCACGCCGGGATTCATACTCTGACGCGGGTGAACATCCGCTACGTGGACTCCGAAGAGGTGGAGCAGCACGGCACCAGTCTGCTGGATGACGTGGATGCCATCCTGGTGCCGGGCGGCTTCGGCGAGCGGGGAGTGGAAGGCAAGATCCTGGCCGCCCGCTACGCCCGGGAGAACAGGGTTCCCTATCTCGGCATCTGCCTGGGCATGCAGGTCTCCGTGATCGAGTTCGCCCGCAACGTCGCGGGCCTCGTCGGCGCGCACAGCACGGAGTTCAATCGGGACGCGCCGCACCCGGTGATCGGCCTGATCACCGAATGGATGACCAATGACGGCCGCATCGAGCGTCGCGGGCCGGACGATGACCTGGGCGGCACCATGCGCCTGGGCGGTCAAGCCTGCCAGCTGGAGCCCGGTTCGCTGGTGGCGCGGATGTACGGCCAGGGATCCATTGTCGAGCGGCACCGGCATCGCTTCGAGTTCAACAACCACTATGCTGAACAACTGAAGCAGGCCGGCCTGCGTATTTCCGGCTTGTCCGACGACGGTAACCTGGTGGAAGTCGTGGAGCTGCCGGACCACCCGTGGTTTATCGGCTGCCAGTTCCACCCGGAATTCACCTCCACGCCGCGGGATGGCCACCCGCTGTTCAGCGGCTTCATCAAGGCTGCCCGCGAGCATCGCGGCCAGTAGCTATCGGGAGGGACCATGAGCAGCATTGATCTCTGCGGATTCCGCGCCGGGCTGGACCAGCCACTGTTCCTGATCGCCGGCCCCTGCGTCGTGGAATCGGAGCAGTTGGCGCTGGATACAGCCGGCGAGCTCAAGGAAATCTGCGAAAGGCTTTCCATCCCCTTCATTTACAAGTCATCCTTTGACAAGGCCAACCGCTCCTCCCACGAGAGTTTCCGTGGCCTGGGCATGGAGCAGGGGCTGAAGATCCTGGAGACGGTCAAGGCGCGCCTGGGTGTGCCGGTGATTACCGACGTGCACGAGGACACCCCGTTGGAGGAAGTCGCCTCGGTGGTGGACGTGCTGCAGACACCGGCGTTCCTGTGCCGGCAGACGAACTACATACAGAAGGTGGCTTCCCAGGGCCGCCCGGTCAACATCAAGAAAGGTCAGTTCCTCGCCCCCTGGGACATGGGGAACGTGGTGGAAAAGGCCCGTGCGATGGGCAATCGGCAGATCATGGTTTGCGAGCGCGGCGCCTCGTTTGGCTACAACAACCTGGTTTCGGACATGCGTTCGCTGTCGGTAATGCGTGATACCGGCTGCCCGGTGGTATTCGACGCCACGCATTCGGTTCAGTTGCCCGGTGGTCAGGGTAACGTCTCCGGCGGTCAGCGCGAGTTCGTTCCGGTGCTGGCCAGGGCGGCCGTGGCAGCCGGTGTTGCCGGTATCTTCATGGAAACCCACCCCGATCCCGCCAAGGCGCTGTCCGATGGGCCGAATGCCTGGCCGCTACCGCGCATGGAGCAATTGCTCACCACGCTGGCGCAACTGGACCGGCTGGTGAAACAGTCAGGTTTTCCGGAACATGATCTATAATGAAATTTAATTTTATTTTTCAAGATATTGTTATACAGGGATTTTATTTCCAATGACCAAGATCCAGACGATCAAGGCGCGGGAGATTCTCGACTCCCGCGGCAACCCGACTGTCGAGGCTGACGTGTGGCTGGAAAGCGGCGCGTTCGGGCGAGCGGCGGTGCCCTCCGGGGCGTCCACGGGCACTCGGGAGGCCGTTGAGCTGCGTGACGGTGACAAGGCTCGCTATCTCGGCAAGGGCGTGCGCAAGGCGGTTGAAAACGTCAACACCACGCTGGCCGATGCCCTCAGGGGCATGGATGCCGCCGAGCAGCGTGCCATCGACCAGCGCATGATCGAACTGGACGGAACCGACAACAAGAGTCGTCTCGGAGCCAACGCGCTGCTGGCAGCCTCGCTGGCGGTCGCCCGCGCCCAGGCGGCGGAACGCGGCGTGGAGCTGTATCGCTCGCTCAATACCAGCGGGCCCTACGTGCTGCCGGTACCCATGATGAACATCATCAATGGCGGCGCTCATGCGGATAACAGCGTCGACCTGCAGGAATTCATGATCCTGCCGATCGGCTTCGATCGCTTCAGCGAGGCGCTGCGCGCCGGCACGGAAATCTTCCACGCGCTGAAGAAGGTGCTGGCCGGCCGCGGCCTCAGCACGGCCGTGGGTGACGAAGGCGGTTTCGCGCCCGACCTGCCGTCAAACCAGGCAGCCCTGGAAACCATCAAGGAAGCCGTTGAAGCCTCTGGCTATTCCCTGGGCGAGCAGATCTGGCTGGGCCTGGACGTGGCCAGCTCGGAGTTCTACAAGGACGGCGCCTACGTTCTGGAATCCGAGGGCAAGCGTTATTCCGCCGCAGAGTTTGCCGACGTGCTGGCGGGGTGGGTGGACCAGTATCCGATTATCACCATCGAAGACGGTATGGACGAGAGTGACTGGGACGGCTGGAAGCAGCTGACGGACAAACTGGGTCAGCGTTGCCAGTTGGTGGGCGACGACCTCTTCGTGACCAATACACGGATTCTGCAGGAAGGTATCGACAAGGGCATCGCGAATTCCATTCTGATCAAGTTCAACCAGATCGGTACGCTGACCGAGACCCTGGACGCGATCGCGCTGGCCGAAGGCGCCGGGTATACGGCGGTGGTCTCGCACCGGTCCGGCGAAACGGAAGATACCACCATTGCCGATCTGGCCGTGGCGTCCAGCGCCACCCAGATCAAGACCGGTTCCCTGTGTCGCTCCGACCGTGTCGCCAAGTACAACCAGTTGCTGCGAATCGAGGCGGAACTGGGAGAGCAGGCCGTGTACGCCGGCCGCAAGGCTTTCCCGAACCTGAAGCGGTTCTGAAAGCGCGTACCACACGGCCTGTGGTACGGCGCGTAGAACGCTGTCGCGCGGGCCGCTGGACTACGCTAAGGTGTCTGCTGTCGTTGCAATGAACTGTTATGCCTGCCTATGCGTTTGCTGATTACGCTGCTAGCGGGGCTGTTGCTGATCCTGCAGTTCCAGCTCTGGTCCCAGGATGGAGGCCTCGCACAGGTCTGGCAGCTGCGGCAGGCCGTGGATGAACAGCAGGCCCGCAATGCCGAGTTGCGCGAACGCAACGAGGCGTTGGACGCCGATGTGCGTGATCTCAAGGACGGCCTGGAGGCGCTGGAGGAACGTGCCCGCAGCGAGCTGGGCATGATCCGCGAAGGGGAAGTCTTCTATCAGGTCGCCGATCCATGATGATACTAACCTTCTCGAACGTATTGCCATGCCTCAGCGCCCTTGTGCGGCTTGGCAGCAAGGCGCGCGAGCACCGGCGTGGTCATTCCACGTCAAGCGAGCGCAACGCCGCTGACGAGCCGCACAAGGGCGCCCTTCGGGTGGGGGGGGGGGGG
>JAFIFV010000125.1 GCA_020831845.1 Ectothiorhodospiraceae bacterium | reverse complement strand
GGGGGTCATTCGCCCGGCCCTGCCTCAGCCTCGCAGTTCGGAGTGTCTTCAAGGAGCATGCAATGCCTGACACCATCACCTACTACTACAGCCATATTTCCCCCTGGAGCTACCTGGGGCACGAGCGCCTGGCCGAAATGGCGCGACGTCATGGCGTGGAAATCGATTACGTGCCGGTCTCCACCCGGCTCATTTTCCCCAAGACTGGTGGAGTGCCCCTGGCGCAGCGGCCACCGGCGCGACAGGCATACCGCATGGCCGAGTTGCGCCGCTGGCCGAAGGTGCTGGGTGTGCCCCTGACGCTGGAACCGAAGTACTTCCCGGCTGACGATCAACCCGCTTCCCGGCTGGCGTTGGCGGCGAAGGCGGCGGGTCACTCCATCGCCGGACTGTCGCTGGACCTGATGCGCGCATGCTGGGTGGAGGATCGGGATATTGCCGATCCGGAGACCCTGGTTGCCGTGGCTGGGGCGGCTGGCCTGGATGGCAGAGCGTTGCTGGCAGATGCCGGTGGCGAGCAGGGGCAACTGAGACTGGAGCAGAGTTGCGAGCAGGCGCTCGCTGACGGTTGTTTCGGCGTGCCCTGGTACAGCTACCGCGGCGAGCCCTTCTGGGGGCAGGACCGTCTGGACTTGCTGGACAGAACCCTCTCCGCTGGTTGACGTTCCGTCGCCGGCACTTCGATGGTGCGTGCCTGCATCCGGGCGGTGCAGGCGCGCTGCATTCCGCACTGCGTATTCGCTCTCTGCCACTACTAACCCTCGGGTTGGCGAGGCACGCCTCTTGCTAAGGCTCCATGCGGAACCATGTGTCTTGACGCCGGCGGCATGGCAGGCTTGGGCCGGTCGACCCCATCAAGGAAGCGCTGAAGTATTCACGCTGCAGAAGGACAATTCATGAAAACGCTCTCCGACATGACCCGAAACGACTATCCGTTGCGTGAAGTCCCGGAAGGAGACCGGCGGGGGTTCTGGTCCCTGGTGGTAATACTGGTTGGTTTCACCTTCTTCACCGCCACCATGTGGGCCGGCGGCAGCCTCGGTGTGGCCTTTGATTTCACCACGCTGCTGCTGGTTATCGTTGTGGGCAATCTGCTGCTGGGGGTGTATGCCGCTGCGCTTGGCTACATGGCCGCGCGCTCGGGGCTGAATACGGTGCTGATGGCACGCTACTGCTTCGGCGAGAAGGGCAGCCGGCTGGCGGATTGCATTCTCGGTTTCACCCAGGTGGGCTGGTATGCCTGGGGAACGGCGACGATGGCGATCCTGCTGGTCCGCATTACCGGCCTGCCGGAGATGCTGACGCTGCCCCTGATGGTGCTGTTCGGTATCGGTTTCTGCCTGACGGCGATGGTGGGCTACCGTGGCCTTGAGCTGCTGTCCCGGTTCGCCGTTCCCGCCATGCTGCTGCTGATTGCCCTGAGCTTGTCCATGGGCGTTATCGAGGTTGGAGGGTTGGGTGGCCTGATGGCCATGTCTCCCACGGAAAGCCTGTCCATCGGCGCGGCCATCACCATGATCATCGGCACCTTCGTCAGTGGCGGCACCCAGGCCACCAACTGGACACGGTTCGCCAGCTCGGGCCGCGACGCGGTGGTTGCCACACTGCTGGCGTTCTTCATCGGCAACGGGCTGATGGTGCTGACCGGGGCGCTGGGCGCGCTGGTCTATCAGCAGGCCGATATCGTCGACGTGATGCTGGCTCAGGGCCTGGCCGTGCTGGCGGTGGCCATGCTCTTCCTGAACATCTGGACCACGCAGGACAATACCATCTACAACTTCGCGGTGGCCGGCTGCAACCTGCTGCGGACGGAACGCCGCGCGCTGGTTACCCTGGTGGGAGCGGGTATCGGCACGGCGCTGGCCATCTTCGGCATGTACGATATGCTGGTGCCGTTCCTGATACTACTGGGTACCTTCATCCCGCCCCTGGGCGGCGTGTTGATGGCGGATTTCTACATACGGCGCCGGGGCGCGTACGCACCACTGGCCCAGGCGAACCTGCCAGACTACCTGTGGACGGGCCTGGCGGCCTATGGGATCGGGGCGGCGGTGGCGTACTTCTCCCCCTTCATCGCGCCGGTCGTGGGCGTGCTGGTGGCGGGAGCGGCCTATCTGGTGCTGGAACGCCTGGCCGGTCAGGCAATCGCGCCAGCCGGTTCCCGCAACTGATTCAGAGGTATGCAGTGCATGGATCAATTCATGGAAGCGGCCATTTCCGAGGCCAGACAGGGGCTGGAGGAAGGCGGTGTCCCGATCGGTTCGGTGCTGGTGTATCAGGGCCGGGTCATCGGCCGGGGTCACAACCAGCGCCAGCAGAAGGGCAGCACCGTGCTCCACGGCGAGATGGATGCGCTGGAGAATGCCGGGCGTCTGCCGGGCGCGGTGTATCGTGAATGTACGCTCTATACCACCTTGTCGCCCTGCCCGATGTGCAGCGGCGCCATCCTGCTCTACGGCATCCCGCGGGTTGTGGTGGGGGAGAACCATACCTTCCTGGGGGAGGAGGCCTTGCTACGCGATCATGGCGTGCAGGTGGACGTGCTGCAATCGCCCGAATGCATGGAATTGATGCGCCGCTTCATCGAAGCGCATCCGGACGTCTGGAACGAGGATATCGGTGTTTGAATGTCAGTGAATACGATTGCAGCGAACCGTGCCGGGGGCCTGTTCCACGGCCAGGAACAGGTCTGGCTGTTCGGCTATGGTTCGCTGATCTACAAGGTGGATTTCCCCTACCTGGAACGGCGCCCGGCAAGCATCCGGGGTTGGGCGCGCCGATTCTGGCAGGGCTCGCATGACCATCGCGGCACGCCGGATACGCCGGGGCGCGTGGTGACGCTGGTGCCGGCGCCGGAGACCGTTTGTGCAGGCATGGCCTATCTCATCGGCCCGGAGGTCTTCGACCACCTGGATTGTCGCGAAAAGAACGGCTATCTGCGCTTCAGTACCGAGATGACCTTCAGCACCGGCGACCATGCCCAGGGGCTGGTGTACATCGCCACCGAAGACAACGCCGCCTTCCTGGGACCGGCGCCGGAACCGGAACTGGCGACGCAGATTGCCCGGTCCGTCGGACCCAGCGGCAGCAACCGGGAGTATCTGCTGCTGCTGGCCGAATCCCTGCGCGCCATGGGCGAAAGCGATCCCCATGTCTTCGCCATCGAGCGCCGCGTACTGGCGCTTGAATCCCGGGGGGCACGCCGTCAGGCGGGGTAGCGCCCGGGGGCGAGAATGCCATCAGGGTCCAGTGCCTGGCGTATGTCGGCCAGTGTGTGGTTCCACTCGCTGCTGCTGCGCTCCCGTAAGGCTTCCATGCTCTGGATACCCAGCCTGTAGGGATAGTAGCCAGCGTCCATCATCCGGTTGAGCAACTCCTCGTAGCAGGCGAAAGCACGTTCGTCTTCGCCCGGAATGTCACGGTCGTAGTGCAGGGCGATCACGTTATCCAGGGCCCGTTCCGAGATCACGGTCATCGATAGCATGGGCTCGAAGCCGTGGCGTGCAAAGACGGTGTTGGCGATTGTGACCATGGCGCGGGCGTCGGCGCCCTTCAGCGGCGCCACGGGTGCGCACCAGAACAGGCCGCAGCCGTCGCGGTCAGGGTCCGGGTCCGCCGGAGGCGGCGTGCGCTTGCGCCAGTAAACGCTGGCCAGCATGCGGTTCGTCGGCACCCCCTGCTTGATACCGAACAGCACCTGCATGAATCCCAACATGCGTTCCAGGGGAAGCCCCGTGAGTCGCGAGAGCGGTGTCTTGAAGCGGTCCAGCAGGGCGAGCCTGGACGGGTTCATGAACCGCATCTGCTGGATGTGCACGCGCCCGCGCAATTGCCGGCGTATCCGCTTCCGGGCCAGGGCCACTCCCTGTCGCGTGCCGTAGAGAGCCCCCGAGAAGCTCCACGCGCCCAGCCGCAACTGGCGCAGTCGCTGTTCCACGTAGGTTTCCGGCAATGGTGTCTCCCCGTTCAGCGCCTCCCAGGGGTAAGGCTCCATGGCGCTGAACACCTTGAAGCGGTTCGCGATATGCACCGCGCTTTGCACGCTGCCCTCCATGCGCAGCTCGCGCAGGGTGTCTATCAGCGGTTCCAGATCAGCGTCATCCCGGACGCTGACCTGGAAATACTGGAATGCTTCCGGGCGGGGCATGAGCCAGAGCGTGATCGCGGTAACCACGCCCAGCCCGGACTGGGAGAACAGTCCGTCCAGGTAAGGCCCCACGCCCCATTTGTAGGCATGGGCGGCCTGGGCATTGTGGAAACGCTGAAAGCCGGTCCGGACGACGCGGCCGGTGGCGGTAATCACTTCCAGCCCACAGACATTGGCGAAGTGATCGGCGTACGGGGTATGGCCGAAGCCGCGCTCGACCGTGTTGCCCAGCACGCTGCAATCGGCACTGGAGCCGGTGACGTCCTGCCAGTAGCGCCCTCCCTGCTGGGCCAGATAGTCGTGCAATTGGCGCTGGGTTACGCCCGGCTCGACGGTCACCGTTCCCAACTCGTCGTCGTAGGCGCGAATACGGTTCATCCGGTCCAGTAGCAGAGCGACACCGTCGCCGGGCAGGGCCATCGAGCCGTAGCCCCAGTTCTTGCCGGTACTGCACGGGTAGACCGGCACGCTGTACCGCCGGGCAATGTCCAGGCACGCGCGCACCTGTTCGACTCCGGCCGGGCGTATGATGCCCAGCAGCCTGCTGTACGTGCCGAAGGTGGCGCGGCTGCGGCGCTGCAGCTCGGTCGGGTCGTCGATCACCGCCTCGTCGCCGATGCGCGCAATCCATTCGGCCATCGCCTGCTGCACCGCCTGGGGCGCGGGTATATGGGAGTCCGTTGTCACCGCTAGCCGTCGCTGCCTGTTTTCGCCATGGGCTCCCCCGGCGGCGAGGTCAGTTGCTGCAGGATGGTGGCGTAGAGCCGTTTCAGTGGAGGCTGCAGGGCGTCCACCGCTTCGTGCTGGTGGATATAGAACGCCGCCCGCGGTCCATGGTAGTTGATCATGCGTCCAACCTGCACGAAATTGAGTCCGGCACGGGACAGCAGTCGCGCAAGCCGTGGCTCCATCATGGCAAATACGTGGGGGCGGTTGGCCAGACCCACCAGTGCGGTGGCTGCCAGGAACATGGCCATGCCGATCAGGGGAAAGGTGCGCGTTTCGGCGTCGGACACGCGCAGTTCTTCCACGTTTCCGTACGGTGTCAGGTTCTCGCCCTGGCGGCGGCGGAAGAAGGCTGGCACCGCCAGGCGCGACACCTCGCAGACGGTATCCCTGGGGAAGCGTGCCGGATGCAATGTCGGGTGCTCGAGGCTGGTTCCGCAGAAACGCTCCAGCGCCAGCTTGTGATCGCTCCCGCGTCCGGGTTCTATCACCCGGACGCAACCGGCGGGCGTGCCGGTCTGCCGGTGGATCAGCAGGCAGTGGCGGGAATCATCGTCGTAGTCGTCCCGCTCCATGCCTCCGGGGCAGTCTTCCTCGCGCTCGAAGCGGAACTCCTGACAGTAGACCGCGTAACGGATGCGGTGAACCAGGTTTCGTTGCTCCTCGGACCAGGCGTGCTGGAACTCGAAGAAACGTGCCAGTGCGTCCGTTTGCGGTTCCTGCGACACGTCTCGGTCTCCTGGTGACTAATCCCTGTTGACGGTCGAGGCCTGGTCGGGAAAGTACATGGCCTGAAATGCTGCCCTGTTCATGGGTTTGCCGTAGAGGAAACCCTGGCCGACAACACAGCCTTCCTGAACGAGTATGTCTCGTTGCTGCTCCGTTTCAATACCTTCAGCCACCAACTGCACGCCCATGGCGCGCGATAGCGTGATGATGGCCTTGACGATGGCATAGTCCGTGGACCCGTTCTCGATGCCGGCGGTGAATGCCCGGTCGATCTTCATCATCGTGATGGGGAAACGCTTCAGGTAAAGCAGCGACGAATAGCCGGTACCGAAATCATCCACCACCAGACCGACCCCGAGCGACTTCAGGGCGGAGAACGTATTGCGCACATGAGCGTCGTCGGTGCGGGCGAACACGCTTTCGGTCAATTCCAGGTCCAGCCGTTCCGGCGCCAGGCCGCTTTCCGCCAGCGCGGACTGAACCGAGCCCAGCAGGTTCCCGCGGTCAATCTGGGTCGGCGAAATATTCACTTCGATCTTCAGGTTCTGCGTGGGCCAGGCTGCCGCGGTACGACATGCCTCCGCCAGTACCCAGTGACCGATATCGGTTATGGAGCCGGATTCCTCGGCGATGGGAATGAAATCCGCGGGGCTGCGCAAGCCGTTGATCGGATCGTGCCAGCGGATCAGGGCCTCGGCAGCGACCAGCTCGCCGGTGGCCATGTTGATCTGTGGCTGGTAGTAAAGTTCGAATTCACCGTTGGCCAGGGCGCGGCGAAGACTGGTACGCGTCTCCAGGCGTCGGTCGGCGGCGCGCAGCATGGCCGGCTCGTAGAGCCGTTGCGCATTGCCGCCGGCCTGCTTCGCCGCCAGCATGGCCATGTCCGCCTGGCTGAGCAGGTCGGCCGACACACGGGAGACGGCTCGGCGCCGTTCCGCACTGCCGCCGCTCGCGCCTGTCCACAGGGCCGTCCCTACGCTTGCGCTCATGCGGACTTCCGTCTCGGCAACATGCAGGGGCTGGTAGATCAGCGCCAGGATGCGTTCCCCCATCTGGGTGGCGTCACGGTGGATATCCATGGACTGCTGGACTATCACGAATTCATCCGCGTTGA
The DNA here is from genome assembly GCA_020831845.1 of Ectothiorhodospiraceae bacterium. Lineage (GTDB taxonomy): Bacteria > Pseudomonadota > Gammaproteobacteria > Nitrococcales > Aquisalimonadaceae > LSCE01. The sequence continues at coordinate 59,996 of JAFIFV010000125.1, read as the reverse complement.
CGCGTGCCAGGTCCGCGTTGTCCCCGGTCAGCTGCTGCAGGCGGTCCGCAAGCACCCGCAGGATCATGTCGCCGGCGGCATGGCCGTGGGAATCATTCACGTCCTTGAACCCGTCCAGATCGATGTGATGAACCGCCAGGTCCTGCGTGTGTTTGTCCGACAGCCGGGCGATAAGGCGATTTTCGAGCTGCTTGCGGTTGGGCAGGCCGGTGAGACCATCGTGATAGGCGATATGCTCCAGCTTGTTGGCATGCTCGGCAAGCAGCCGACTGCGGGCGTGGGAGGCGGCGAACTGCTCGCGAAAGGCAGCCACCGCATACAGCAATGTTATGAATGTGGGCAGGGCAATCAGGCTGACTACCACGGCCGCCGTCCACGGGTCATCCATGGCAAAGCGTGTTTCGATATAGGCGGCGCGCAACAGGATCAGCGCGACGCCCGAATAGATCACCCAACTCAGATGTATGCCCAGCCTTCCCTGGAACAGCGCGACGATGAAGGCGAACAGCACGGGAAACCAGGGGAGGTAGATAAACGCGGCATTGAGTTCCCGCGTTACGTAAATGGTATTGGTCAGGTTGCTGAGAAGATAGAATGACAGCCAGACGACGATGAACACGGAAATGCTGGTCAGATAGCGTTCGCCGGTGCGCCAGAGCAACCAGGCAATGCTGCTTGATACCACCCCCATTAACGGAATGGTTGCCCACTCCCAGGGGCTCAGCCCCACCAGCGTGCCGACGAGAACACCATAGGCACAGCCCACCGCACCCAACAGACAGGCTATCATGACGGCGTTGTAGCCCAGTTTTCCGTTCAGTTCCGGCAAGGACGTGCCTGGCGGCTCTTCCGAGCCGGGTCCGGGTTTACCGGTCGAGCCGATCATCGAGCACCTTTGCCCCTTGGGTTGAGGACTTGATATGCATATTGGGTACGGGGAGAGCAGCCGTCATCCGACTTTCTAGCCTTGACGAAAGGTTAGTGCTGGCACTCCTGTGCCTTTCCCGATACTAGCCTGCCGGAGGCTCCGCTGCCAAAAAGGAAACTCTCCGAGGCGCATAGTTTTATCATGGTGATGAATTCGTGTGTGATCCACGTCACAAAATCAGGACAAGGGGGTGGCGATGAAAACGCTGATCATCGGAGCGCACGGCCAGATCGGCTACCAGTTTTGCACGCTTGCCGCAGCCGCCGATTTCCCGATCCGGGCAATGATCCGTGACGCCGGGCAAAGCGAGGACTTCGAAAAGATCGGGGTGGAAACCGTGGTGGCTGACCTCGAGCAGGACTTTTCGGCGGCCTTCGAGGGCTGCGATCAGGTTGTGTTTACGGCCGGATCCGGACCTAACACCGGGCCGGACAAGACCTTGCTCGTGGATCTCTACGGGGCGGTGCGGTCAATTGAGCTTTCCGAGGAACTGGGTATCGGTCGTTTCATCATGGTCAGCGCCATGCGCGCCGAGCAACCCATGCAGGCACCGGAGAAGCTGCGGCCGTACATGGCGGCAAAGTATGCCGCGGATGTGCTCCTGCGGCGGTCGCGACTGGAATACGTCATTCTCAAGCCTGGCCGCCTCACCGACGAACCGCCCACTGGACGCATCACCACCGATCCGGAAGCGGTTGCCCATAACACCATCTCCCGCGGGAACGTGGCGCAGGTGCTGCTGGCAGTTGCGACCAACCGGGCCCTCAGGCACCGTGAGCACCTGTTGCTGGATGGCGGGGAGCCGGTGGAAACGGTGTTCTCCTGACGCGAACGCGGGAACCAAAGAGTGCTTCCCAAGGCTGCCGCGGCCCGATGATTCAGAAAGGGACTACCATGGACAAACCGAGGATCGTTGTCGTCGGCGGTGGAGCGGGTGGTTTGCCGCTGGTGACGCAACTGGGAAAGAAGCTGGGCAAACCTGGAACGGCTCACGTCACATTGGTCGACTCCACCAACGTGCATGTCTGGAAGCCGCGTTTCCACGAAGTGGCCACCGGCGCCATCGATGCCGATCTGGATGCCGTGGATTACCGCGCCCACGCGCGCTTGAATCACTACCGTTTCGAGCCGGGAACGCTCACGGGTGTGGATGTCCGCGAGCGAACCGTCACGCTGGCCCCCATCTGCGACGCCGAGGGTGAGGAAATACTGCCCGAGCGACAGCTTCCCTACGACTACCTGGTTCTTGCCGTGGGTAGCCTGTGCAACGATTTTGGCACGCCCGGCGTCGCGCAGCATTGCATGATGATGGACAGCCGTCAGCAGGCGGAACGCTTTCGGGAGCGTTTCATGAACGCCTGTCTGCAGGCCAATCATCTGAATGCGCCGGTTTCCGTCGCGATTGTTGGAGGCGGTGCCACCGGCGTTGAACTGGCAGCGGAGATCCATCACGCCGTGGCGATGTTGAGGCTTTATGGGCACGAACATCTGGATCGCGACCAGTTGAAGGTGGATGTGATCGAGGCAGCGCCGCGCATCCTGCCGGCCCTGCCGGAACGGGTGTCGGCAACCGCGAGCAGGCGCCTGCAGGCGCTCGGAGTGAAGGTGCGTACGGGGGAGGCCGTCGCGGAGGCGGTGGAACAGGCCTTTATCACCAGGAGCGGGGAGCGGGTCGAGGCGGAGCTTCTGGTCTGGGCGGCAGGAGTCAGGGGACCCGCGGTGCTCAGTGACATCGAGGGGCTGCATGCCACCCGCTCGCATCAGGTCGAGGTGATGTCCAGTCTCCAGGCCCGCGGCCAGGACCGCGTCTTCGTGATCGGTGATGCCGCCTATCTGCTCCCGGAGGGAGCTGACAAGCCCATTCCTCCTCGGGCGCAGTCAGCCCAGCAAATGGGTTACCATGCAGCCGCCAATATCCAGCGGCTGATGGCCGGCAAACCGGTCACCGCGTTCCGTTACAAGGATCACGGCTCGCTGGTTTCCTTGTCCAGCTACAGTTCCGTGGGCACGCTGATGGGCAGCCTGATGAAAGGCGGAAACTTCTTCATTGAAGGCTGGCTGGCAAGGGTGATGTATATCTGGTTGTACCGCATGCACCAGGCAGCCTTGTACGGCTGGCCGCGAACCATCATGTTGCTGATCGCGGGCCGCTTCAACAAACTGGTGCGCCCGCGCCTGAAACTGCATTGACTGCCGGCTGTGTCAGGTCGCGTTCGGATCCTGCTCGGTAAGCTCGCCGCGAAGGTTGCTGCAGAAATACCGGGCGACACTGTCCGGCTCCAGATCGGTCGACAGCAGATAATGCAGCTTCGTCAGTGCTGCTTCCCGCGTCATGTCGGCTCCGCTGATCAGCCCGGCGTCCCGTAGCGGTGAGCTGCTTGCATATTGCCCCAGGCGCACCCGGCCGTGCTGATTCTGCGGGATGGCGGCCACGGTAACGCCCGCTGCGGTCAGCTCACTGATGGCGGCGACGAAGTCCGGATCGCCTCCCGGGCCGATACCCGAGGGGTAGCATTCCAGCAGCAACCCACGTGCACCATTCTCGGCCGCGCTCCGGAGCAGGCTTCCCTCGATGCCGGGGAAGACCGGTAACAGCGTAACCTTGATCTCCGGCTGCCAGCGGGCGGTGGGTAGCACGTCAGACGGGCATGGCGTTGCGTTCCGCCAGCGCAGGGGGTTGCCCAGGTGGGCCAGGGGGGCGGCGTTGGGGCTGGCGAAGGGGTTGTCGAACGTGCCGAAGCGCTTGCTGCTGCGGTTCGCCCGGAACAGGCTATCGCCGAATGCCAGGCCGACGTCGGTCAGCCGGGGGGAGGCCGCGGCACGCAACGCGCCCTCGAAATTGGGTAGGGCATCGCTGCCTTCCTCAACCAGTGGAAGGCTGGAGCCGGTGACCACCACCGGGTGGCCCAGGCCCGCCAGCAGAAACGAGAGGGCGGAGCCGGTATAACTCAGCGTGTCCGTGCCGTGGATGACGACGAAGCCGTCATAAGCGTCAGCCCGGGAGCGGATGGCCTCCGCCAGCCGGTACCAGTACCGGGGCGAGACATCGGCACTGTTGACCGGCGGACCGGCGCCGTGCTCGATCCAGTGCAGCCATGAGCGCAGTTCGCCGCTCAGCGCCCTTTCCACGCGGTCAGGGAGATCGTCCGAGGGTACGTAGCCACGCTCGGAGGGAACCATACCGAAGGTGCCTCCGGTGTACAGTATCCCGATGCGTGGCTGCCCCTGCTGCATCTGTGAACTCATGCCATACATCATGCAGTATCGCCGGGGCGCGGGAAACCGCTGTCGTGCGAAGCGTGCCGCGTTTCCCTACACTGGGGTAGTCATTGGTCTACGGAGTATCAGAATAATGGCAGCAGATGTGTATTCCTTGATGGAGTCCCTTTCCCTTGCCGGCGCTCGCGCGATTATCGAAGGAGCACTGGCGGAGGGGCGTGGCCAGTCCATGCAGCCGCTCACTATTGTTGTGCTGGATGCGGGTGGTCACATTGTATCCATGGATCGCGAGGACGGCTCCGGCATCCTGCGGGTGGAAGTCGCCCGGGGCAAGGCCTACGCGGCGCTCGGCATCGGCATCTCCAGCGGTACCATCGGGCAGCGCAACCAGTCCCGCCATCATTTTCTGGCCGCGGTGGCCTCGGTTTCCCAAGGGCAGTTCGTTCCGGTTCCGGGGGGCGTGCTGGTGCTGGATGGGTCGGACAGGATCATTGGTGCTGTTGGTGTGAGCGGCGATTCATCCGACAATGACGAGGCTGCGGCGCTGGCCGGCATCAAGGCGGCAGGCATGCGCGCCGGGCTGGACGCGGCCGGAGGCTGACGGGGCAGCGGTCCCGTCTGTTCAGTTGCCGAATTGCTCCAGGATGGATTCCGCCAGCGATGCCAGCAAATCGCGATCTATCGCGCCGATCATGGCGTAACTGGTGCCGCCGGATTCCGATTGCCAGTAGTAGACCGAGGTGTCCTCCTGTTTGATGATGCTGCCGTTCAGGCCGCCCCCGGCGCGCCGCACGCCCTCATCGCCGCCTCGTGATTCGAAGTAGATGGCGATGATCCGGTTGTCTGCATCACGGTAGAGCATCTGGCCGGCCGAGCCGCGGGCGGCGGGCAGTGCCCTCCCGCCGACGAACTCGAAGCCCGCCTCATCGAATTCCGGGGTGGAAATCTCGGCGTTCATGCGCTCCCTGAACCAGGAGGCGAATTCCGTCCGGTCCTCCTGGACCCCGCCTTCCCTCCAAGGGGAGTCTTCGCTGGCATAGAGGGAGTAGGAGTTGGTGGCCTGATGCAGGAACATTTCCATGGCGATGCGTTCCGCTTCCTGGTGGTACAGGTTGCCGCGCACCTGCCAGCCGAGCGTGAGTCCTACGGCCAGCGCCACGCCTGCGGTCATGGCAAGCGCCATGGTGCGCTTTACCCAGGGCGGCCGGCCGGGGGGGGCTCCGGAGACTTTGGTGGCCTCCATTGGCGTTTCCCGTAGGACACGCAACAGGCGATCCGGAACCGGCTCGTCGGCAACGGGGCCATAGAGGCGATTCAGGGTATCGTTCTGGGTCTTGTAGCTCTGCACGCGCCGGAAGGCGTCCGGGGTTTCCGCCAGCCTGCGGGCAACCTCGGCGCGTGACGACGCGTCCAGCTCGTCGTCCACGTAGGCGCCAAGGATCTCCGGATCGAGCCAGTCGCGTCGCTCTGTCATTATTCCGCCCCCCTCCTGCGATCATCTTCGCCGGGAGCTGTCTCAACCAGTTCGCGTAATGTTTCCCTCGCCCTGGAGAGGCGGGAGCGCACGGTCCCTACTGGAACCGCCAATACCGAGGACGCTTCCTGATAAGAGAGCCCCTCGACGGCGACAAGCAGTATCGCGTCCCGGTGGTCTCTGGGCAATTTTTCCATGGCCGCACCCACTACATCCAGCGCGATGGAACTTTCGTGGTCGGCGTCGAAGCCGTCGTGTTCGGGATATTTCCGCTGAAAGTTGAATTCACGGTCGCGGCCCCGAAGCCACGATACGTACAAATTGTGGAGGATGCGGAACAGCCAGGGCCTGAGCCCTCTGGTGGGGTCCCATTGAGAAGCCCTGCTAAGGGCACGTTCCAAACATGCCTGTACGAGGTCGTCGGCTTCTTCGATTCCCCCGACGAGTGCCCTCGCGTATCGCCGCAGATGCGGTATCTCCGCCTCAATGCGTGAGCGAAGACTGTCCATACGATCATCCCTCGCGGCCGGCCACGCGCAGCCTCGCTGCGATAGTCCCACGACCGACGTACGGCGGGAGAGGGACATCCGCGGGTTGCCGGCGAGCCGCATATATTATCGAGTTCCGGCGTTGCACATCCGTGGGCGTCATATGGCTGGGGCAGCCAGGCCATCGGGCGTCCTTTCCGAACCCGGTGCAGAAAAAACAAGCTACACCAGCATTGCGTGCGCCGGACGCTGCTTGCTGGGAGAGTAGCACACCCGACGTGGCGATGCCCGGGTGTCGTTGGCTGCCATGCTTCAGCGCTCTTCCAGATGCCGTGCGAACGCGCGCTCGGCTTCATCGTCACTCTGCGAGGACGGGGGCCGGAACGTGTGCGACCGGAGCTGACTCGAGTCATTGATCCGGTTGCAGGGAGGGGGTGGAGTGGTGTCTTGCTCTGAGTGGTTTTTCTCGCGCATCTTCCTGTTTCGCCTCTCGGCTTGCTCATTGTTGGGAGTGGAAGTCATGTGGCGCAGCGCGAAAGTTCGCACCTGTCAATATGACAGGGTTTGATCCAGAAAGGCGCTGTTTCATGCTGATTTGGCTACCGCCATTCCGCGGGGCAGCACCGCCACTTTCTACTATACGCTCGAGTCGCCAGATTGGTTCCCTTTCTCGTTTAAGGAAGCGCTGATTAATTCCCACGTTCGCGCTCGAGTCCGACTTTAACGCCACGGGCGAAAATCGGCCGAGCCCCAGAGGATTACAGCCGGATCGTCCGCACTGCGTTGTTGCGGCGCTTGACCGTGGAACCACCACGGCGCTGCGCACCGCGCCTGGCATCGCGAAAAATCCAGCTGTAACGCGAGCGCCGGAATTAATCAGCGCTTCCTTAAGCATCGTCCACTGAGGCCGCAAGACCTGGGCCATGGGCAGAAGCCTGTTGCTGTCGTTGTGGCCAGCCCGGACCTGCAAGCAGGGGAATTCAGCGCTTCCCCTGGCTTGGGGCAGGCAATCATCTGCGTGTAATCCGACCGGGGAACGAGATATTGTTTCCTGTGGTGGAACCAAACCGGATCGCGCCGCGTACTTTGAATTAGCAGCGAATGGAAATCGGAACCAATTCGCCTTTTGGCATCGTTGCCATTTGGAAACATTATTGTGCTTGCTTGTGACATTTTGACACATTCACCGGATCAGAATTTCAGTGGAAATTAGTTTTTTCAATGATTTACATTTTCAGGCACGGTTTCTGCAATAACCCTTTCCGAATTCGTAAGATCAAGGAGTCCATTGTGGATAAAACGCGTACCTGGGTATTTTTGCTGTTCATGTTGCTGGCCTTCAGTGGGTTCGGGCTGGTTGCCTGTGACGACCAGGGGCCGGCAGAAGAGGCTGGAGAGGAAATCGATGACACCGCCGAGGACATCGGGGATGCCTTTGACGACTGATTGAGGTTTCGGGGGGGCGGTGAGACGTGAAGGATTGCACCCGGTGCCGCCCTCCATCCGCTTCGCGGCTTGCTGATACGAACAATGCGTACTGCGCATACTGGAGAAGATTATGCTGTCATGGTCATTGACGTTCTTCATCATCGCGATTATCGCGGCCTTGCTGGGCTTTACCGGCATCGCCGGAGCCGCTGCGGAAATCGCCAAGATCATTTTCTTCATATTCCTGGTGTTGCTGGTCATCTCGCTGGTGGCCGGCGCGCTTCGAGGGAGACCACCCATGTAGATTCCGGGGCTGGGACGCCCCGATGTATTCCAGCCTCGGCTGGAGTCTCTGACCGTCGCCGGGAATGCGGCCCTCTCTCCTCCAGCCGCAGTTCCCTGGTCGATGGATCCCCTTCAGGCCGGCGCAACTGCCGGCCTTCTTTTTCTTCTCTGGTAGACTCACTTCCCGGTGACCTTGAAGCGGGCCCCGGATACACCCAGCTACCGCAGGTAGAACCACTACTCGCGGCGTCTTGCTCCTGGCCACGAGCGAAAACCGGTCTCGAGCGCGACAACGTGAATACTTCAGCGCTTCCTTAACGTTTCCCCAATGGAACCAATCCGATGAGCGATATCAGGCTGATCAGGCTCGAGGAAAAGCTGGCATACCAGGAACACACGATTGGCGAGCTGAACGATGTGGTCGTGCGCCAGCAGCGGCAACTTGATGTGCTGGAACGCAGCCATGCGCAATTGCAGGAACAGTTGCGGAAACTGGCCGCGTTGGTGCCGGACGGGGGCGGGCACCAGGAAGAGATCCCGCCACATTATTAGTGGAAACCCTGCGGTCGTAGCGCGGCGGCTGGCCTTGCAACGTTTAGCCAGGGGAAAAGAAAGCCCCGAACCGCCGGGCGGAGGATTCCAGCGGAACGGGGCTACCTGCTTCAGTCCGTGCGACTGAAACTACAGGTCTTTCCGCTCCACATCCCAGGAGCGGTCCTGGCAAAGTCCGCAGGTCGGACCTATGAACTCGTCCATTGCCAGTTCGTCATCCATCAGTTGGTAGCGGAACCAGGCGGTGGCCGGGCCTCTGAAATCGCCGGCGCTGCCGGTCGGTTCAAAATGGCCGGCCCCGGACAATGTTCCCCAGAAGACCGGGACATTGGCGCGGTTGAACACCGGCTGCTGGTTGAGCCGGGGGCCGGCAATTGTGTCCCGGCTGCCGGACATCAGGAACATCGGGCCGTGCTGCTGCCGCTGGGACGAGGTTTCATGGCCAAGGCCCAGGATGTACGGCTGCATGGGTGCCGTTGCGGTGATCCGGCTGTCGCGGCCGGCCATGATGGAGCCGCCGCCCCCTTGGGAGTGTCCCGAGGCGCCGATCCGGTTCATGTCCAGATTTCCAGCATAGGTACCGGAACTGCTGGCATTCTGGGACTCGAGCCAATCCAGGCAGCCGATCATCTGCTCGCCGCTGCCGGCGTTGGACGTTCGCGCTGCGGCGACCACGAAGCCGTGGCTGGCCCAGTGCTCCAGCAGACCGCGGTAGGTGGTTGGCGTGGCGCCGGTGCCGTTACCCCAGATGATGATCGGATGCTGCAAGCTGCCCGCCCCCAGATCCTCGGGACGGTAGACGCGGCAGCTCAGATTGACGTTGCTGCTCGTGACGCTGTAGGGACCATCCGCAGCGAAGTCGCCGACCAGCGGGAAGCCGGTTCCGGTTTCGCCTTCGGGGGGAGGGTCGCCTCCAGGGTTGGTGGCCAGGGCAGCGCTGGATGCTATTGCAAGTGTCAGCGATGCAAGCCACATTGTTGTTGTTCTCATTCCTTTCATTTTCGATGCTCCTCTCTTTGCGGTTTTTCTTCAGCTGCCCGTTTCCTGGTGAAACGGGCTTCCTGGAGGGGTGATCTCCATCATCCCTGCCTGGAACCGAACAGGACTGCCGGCAAGGGCGGTCGCAAGTCATGCTTCCCAGCGTGTTGTTGTTCTAGGAAACAAAAAATCAATTTGTATCTTTAAGATGCAATATCTAGCAATGCATCTGTAGTCTGTCAACATGTCTTGTATTGAAGACAGTGGTACTTGATGTTAATAAAAAGAATGTCATGGAGTTGTGACGCTGCGTCGGCGGGGATCTGCTGATGTAATTGAATCGTTACTTGATTATGTATCGATAAGGTCATTGCGTCGTTATTGCTCGATTGACTGTCAGACCGGGCCGACCACGCCGCGTCGGGGGATGCGCAGTGGCAGGAACGTCGCCAGGAAGGACGGCCCCTACGCCGCGTCTCACGGTGTGAATATGGCGCCGCTTGCTATACGGTACTCTGCAAAGAAAGCACAAAACGGAGGAGTGGCGGCGCCATGGTCAAGCATGCGATGCGGGAATTGTTGCGCGGCGGGTCGTTCTACGAGGGCCCTCGCTGGCGCGATGGCCATTGGTGGGTGTCGGACTTCTACCGGCATACCGTCTATTCCCTGAGCCCCGATGGCAAGGCGGAGACGTTTCTGGAAGTGCCGGGACAGCCCTCGGGTATCGGCTGGCTGCCTGACCATTCCATGCTGATCGTCTCGATGAAGGACCAGCGCGTGCTGCGGCGCCATCCGGACGGCCGGGTGACCACGCACGCGGATCTGTCGCGTTACGCAGGCGGGTACGTCAATGACATGGTGGTGGATGCACGGGGCAGGGCGTGGGTTGGTAATTTCGGCTTCGACCTGATGGCGGGAGATGATCCCCGACCGGCTGTGCTCGTCCGTGTCGAGGCGGACGGAGCGGTCGCTGTCGTTGCCGAGGATCTGTATTTCCCCAACGGAACCGTGATCACCCCCGACGGCCGGACGCTGATTGTCGGTGAGACGTTTGCGGCTCGCATGACGGCGTTCGACATCGGCGACGATGGATCATTGTCCGGGCGGCGGGTGTGGGCGCAACTTGCCCCCACACCACCGCTAAGCAGTCGCGCCGAGGCAGTGAAGGCACTAGCCGTTGCCCCCGACGGCTGCTGCCTGGATGCCGATGGCTGTATCTGGGTGGCCGATGCGGTCGGCGGTCGTTGTCTGCGGGTTGCCGAGGGCGGTGATATCCTCGACGAGATTCCGGCACCGGATGGGCTGGGCGTGTTCGCCTGCATGCTTGGCGGCGAGGACGGCCGAACGCTGCTGCTATGCTGTGCGCCGGATTCCGCCGCGAAACGCCGTGCCGCCAACCGTGAAGCGGTACTCTTCACCTGCCGGGTGGACGTTGCCGGCGCCGGGCTGCCGTGAGCGACCGGAGCACTGCCGTTTCGATATTATTGAAGAGGATAGATCGTGCCATCATTCGATGTTGTCTCCGAAATTGATCTGCATGAAGTCTCGAATGCCGTGGACCAGGCATCGCGGGAAGTGGGCAACCGTTTCGATTTCAAGGGCAGCAAGGCCGATTTCTCGCTGGACGGCCATGTGGTGACCATGACGAGTGAATCCGAATTCCAGCTCCAGCAGATGCTGGACATTCTCTACGCCAAGCTCAGCAAGCGCGGCGTGGACATCGGCTGCGTCGAGCTGGGCAAGGTGGAACAGGCTGGCAAGTACGCCCATCAGCAGATAACGCTGCGCCACGGTATCGACAGTGACCTGGCGAGGAAGATCGTGAAGCTGGTGAAGGATGCCAAGTTGAAGGTGCAGGCCGCCATTCAGGGTGACAAGGTGCGGATCACCGGCAAGAAGCGCGATGATCTGCAACAGGTCATCGCCCTGCTCAAGCAGGCCGAACTGGATCTGCCCCTGCAGTATGAGAATTTTCGCGACTGACCGTTTTGATGGGCAGAACCCGGAGTCAACCGCCGCGCCTGCCCGTTACTACCCCGACCTGGAGGAGAACTGACGTGTCCGATCTTGAGGCGTTTCGCCGGGAAACCCGAGCCTGGCTGGAGGAGAATTGCCCGCAGAGCATGCGCTCGCCGGTGATGAGCGACAAGGATCAGTGCTGGGGCGGTCGTAACTGGACGTTCCAGAGCGAGGACCAGCGCCTGTGGCTCGAGCGCATGGCGGAGAAGGGCTGGACCGCGCCCGATTGGCCCAGCGAGTACGGCGGCGGCGGGCTGAGCCGCGAACAGGTGAAGGTGCTACGGCAGGAAATGGCGCGCATCAGGGCGCGGCCGCCGCTACACAGTTTCGGCGTCTGGATGATCGGTCCCGCGATTCTGAAATTCGGCTCCGAGGAGCTGAAGCGGCAGCACCTGCCGCCGATCGTGCGGGGAGAAATCCGCTGGTGCCAGGGGTACAGCGAGCCCAATGCGGGCTCTGACCTGGCCGGGTTGCAGACGCGTGCCGAGGACAAGGGTGATCATTTCATCGTCAATGGCCAGAAAATCTGGACATCCTACGCCGACAAGGCCGACTGGATGTTCTGCCTGGTGCGGACCAATCCTGACGTGAAAAAGCAGCTGGGCATCAGCCTGGTGCTGTTCGACATGGCCACGCCTGGTGTCAGCACGCGCCCCATCAAACTGATTTCCGGAAGTTCACCGTTCTGCGAAACCTTCCTGGAAAACGTCCGTGTGGAGAAGAACCAGGTGGTGGGCGAGGTTGATCAGGGCTGGACCATCGCCAAGTACCTGTTGACCCATGAGCGCGAAATGATCGGCGGTTTCGGCCGCACTGCCGCGGGCCAGAAAACCCTGCCCCAGCAGGCGGTGGAGGCGCTGGGAGTCGAGCAGGGCCGGCTGGCGGACGGGATGCTGCGTGGCGATATCGCCCGCTGGGAACTGGACGCAAAGGCCTTCGAGTTCACTGCCGAGCGCGTGGTGGACGAGGCGAAGGCAGGTCAGGGCGTGGGCAACGCCTCCGCGATGCTCAAGTACTACGGCACCGAACTGAACAAGCGCAGGCAGGAACTGCTGATGGCCATCCATGGCAGCGACGCGATGGTCTGGGAGGGCGAAGCCTGGAACGAGGGGGCGCTGGCGCGGCAGTGGCTGCGGTCCAAGGGCAACTCCATCGAGGGCGGCACCTCCGAAGTGCAGCTGAACGTCATTGCCCGCAACATACTCGGGCTGCGCTGACAGATCCCAGGGAGAACAAAGACATGACAGGTCTGGTACTGAACGACGAACAGCAGATGCTGAAGGACGCTGCCCGGCGTTTCATGCAGGAGCGTGCACCGGTCAGCCAGTTGCGCAAGCTGCGTGACGAGCGAGACGAGACGGGATTTTCCCGGGAGCTCTGGCAGGAAATGGTGGAAATGGGCTTCGTCGGCACGCTGATCGATGAGGAATACGGCGGTTCCGGCTTCGGGTATGTGGGCATGGGACAGGTGTTCGAGGAAGTCGGCCGGAATCTCACCGCCAGCCCCTTGTTTGCCACTGCTGTGCTCGGCGCAACACTGCTCCGGAACACCGGTTCGGATGCCCAGAAGCAGGCGTTGCTTCCGGCCATCGCCGACGGCTCCATGATCATGGCGCTGGCGGTGGACGAGCGCGCCCGCCACGCGCCGCATTATGTCGAGACCCGCGCTGAAGCGCAGGGTGACGGCTTTGTCATCAGCGGACGCAAGGTCGCGGTGGTGGACGGGCATGTGGCCGACAAGCTGGTGGTGTCGGCGCGGACCGCAGGCGAGCCCGGAGACGCCGACGGTCTGACCTTGCTGCTGGTGGACCGTGCCGCAGCCGGAGTGACGGTGGAACGTACCATCATGGTGGACAGCCGTAACGCGGCCGTGGTCACTTTCGATCAGGTAGCGGTACCGAAGGACGCCGTGCTGGGGAAGGCCGGTGATGGTTATGCGGTGTTGCAACAGACGCTGGACGTGGGCAATGCCATGCTTGCCGCAGAACTGCTGGGTATTGCGCAGGAAGCATTCGATCGCACCGTGAAGTATCTGCACGAGCGCAAGCAGTTCGGCGTCACCATTGGTTCCTTCCAGGGTCTGCAGCATCGTGCTGCCCATCTGTTCAGCGAAATCGAGCTGATGAAATCGGTGGTGCTGAAGGCGTTGACCGCGCTGGATCAGCAGGATGACTCCGCCGCGCAACTGGTCAGCCTTGCCAAGGCGAAGGCCAGTGAGGTGGCGGAGCTGGCCACCAACGAAGGCATCCAGATGCATGGTGGCATGGGCATGACAGACGAGTTCGATATTGGCCTGTTCGTCAAGCGCGCCCGTCCGATGCAACAGCTGTTCGGCGACTACCGTTACCACGCCGACCGCTTCGCAGCCGACAGGGGGTACTGAGGCCCGGCATGCGTTCCGGTTCTGCTGTCCGGAGCAGTCCTCCGCTGCGGGCAGCAGCCTGACGATGTCGGCAACCGCCGGCCGTTTTTCTGGTCTATGCCTCTACCGATAACGCCGAGGGAGCCTTCGACGTATTATCGCGACCGCGGAAATGGTTCGGCAGCTCCCAAGGCAGGCGCAGGAGGTTGAGACATGCAGGCCATGAGAAGAAATCCGTTTTCGTCCGGATTGATGCTGGCCTTTGCCGGCATCCTTGTCACCGTGACAGCGATGGCCCACCATGGCTGGGGCTGGGCCGAGGACGAACTCGTCGAGATCAGCGGCCGTATCACGGATGTGCGTCTGGGCAATCCCCACGGTGAGGTGGATATGCAGACCGCGGACGGGGAGTGGACGGCGGAAGTCGGCCAGCCCTGGCGTAACGAGCGGGCCGGCCTGACCGAGGAACTGCTCACCGAAGGTGCGATGATCACCGTTATCGGCAACCGGTCCGCGAACGAAGAAGAACGCCTGATCAAGGCGGTACGGGTGGTGATCGATGGGCATAATCATGATTTGTACCCGGGGCGGGTCCCGTGATGTCGACCTTGGACTGACCATGAATCCCGGGAGCCTCGGCGCTTGATCGGGGAGTGGCTGGCCGCACTCGAGGCCATGTCGCTCGCCGCCGGCCTGAGGCGCTCCTTCCTGCTCTACCCGCTGGTCAATGCTGGGCATATTCTCGGGGTTGCCTTGCTCGTGGGTGCAATCGTGCCGCTGGATCTGCGGCTGCTGGGGGTCTGGCCCAGCGTGCCGCTCCGCCCACTCTGGCGCGTGCTCTCCCGAATGGCTGCGGTGGGCTTCGGCCTTGCACTGCTTACCGGCATACTGCTCTTCATGACGCGGGCCACCGAGTACACGGACTCCAGTCTGTTCCTGTTGAAGATGGCGGTGCTGGTGGTGGGCTTGCTGAATATCCTGGCATTGCGGCTCTGGCCGGTAAGCCGGGATTTCTGGCTATTATCCACCGGCAGGCTGCCGATAACCGTCCGTGTGGCGGCAGTGATGTCGCTCTGCGGTTGGCTGATGGTGCTGCTGCTCGGGCGGTTGGTGGGGTACTTCTGAAAGGGCACGGTGAACCCTGGGATGGCGGCACTTGTTGATTGACTGGTCGATTTTGCACCTTGGGTTGGTATACCAGATTCAGGGTCTGGCCTTTGTGGTGCTCGGGGTGGTCGCCCTGATGCTGCCGCGCCGCGGGGGAGCGCTGTTGCTTGCTCCGCATTTATGGCTGCTTGGCCTGTTCGGGCTGCTCCATGGCCTTGTGATCTTCCTCGGCTGGGAGATGAGCCGTGAGCCCGCAATGTGGCTGGAGTACGCCGTACGCCTCCTGTTGCCCCTGTCCTATCTGCCGTTGCTGGAGTTTGGTCGGCGAGTATTCCGGGATCTGCCTACTGGCCCTCGAATTCCAGCCCTGACTCTGTACCCCCTGGCTGCCGCGGGCGTACTGCTCTGCGTCGTGCTTGCGGAGGCCAGCCTGGCCGGTCTGGCGGCAGGTTCCAGGTTATTCCTCGGTTTTCCCGGTGCGCTGCTGAGCGCTGCGGCCCTGCTGGCGGTGAGCCAGGTGTCGCAGGCGTATCAGGAACTGCGTGCCTACGTTCCCTGGTTGCGCCTCGCCGGTGTGGCGCTGCTGGGTTACGGCCTGCTTGTCCCTTTCATCCTGTCGCCGGTGGCGGGTCTGCCCGGATGGCTGCCCACGGAGGCGGATTTCCTGGCCTGGACCAGTGTGCCCGTCCGGCTGATGAGAGCCGCTTGCACGGTGGTGGCAAGCGTTGCGCTGGTGGCGCTGGTCCGCAGTATCAGCACCAGCGCCACCGGTGATCTGGTCCGGGTGCTGGAGACAGTGACCGGTCTGGTCTACCGCAGCCGCAACGACCGGGCATGGAGCATGATCTACATGGCGGGCGAGGTACAGGAGATCACCGGCTACCCGGCTTCGGACTTTCTCTCCTCGCGCACGATCACCTTCGAGCGGCTGCTGCATGTGGATGACCGTGAGCGCGTCTGGCAGGAAGTCCAGGAAGCGGTCGCCCAGCGGCGAAGCTACCACGTCAGCTACCGGCTCGTCGCCCGCAACGGAGAGCTGCGCTGGTGTTTCGAGCGCGGCCGGCCGGTTTTCGACGACAACGACCAGCTCAAATTCCTGGAAGGGCATGTGGTGGATGCCAGTCCCTTGCACAAGGCGCGGGTCGAGCTGGAGCAGTTTCGCAATACTCTCGACCGGACGCTGGACGCGGTGTTCATCTTCGATGCCGACTCCCTGGAATTCACGTACGTCAACAGGGGAGCGGAGCAACAGCTCGGCTATCGTGTGGATGAACTGCTGCGGATGCACCCCTACGACATCAAGCCGGACTACCCGGAACCCCGGTTTCGCGACCTGATTGCGCCGCTACTGGCGGGCAGCATTCGCGTTCTCCGGTTCGAGACTGCGCACATGACCCGGGCCGGCAACCGGGTACCGGTGGAAGTTTTCCTGCAGTACGTTGCGGAGGCTGGCGTGGAACCGTGTTTCGTGGCCATCGTCCACGACATTTCGGAGCGCGTCGCGTCCCAGAATGCGCTCAGGGAAGCCAAGGAACGGCTGGAAATGGCGGAGCGCCACGCCGGGCTGGGCCATTGGGAGATCGAGGTGGCGAGCGGCGAAGGACACTGGTCCAGGGAAATGTATCGTCTGCTGGGGTTTGACCCTGCCCGGGGCATCCCCGATCTGGAGACTTACCTGGACCATATTCATCCGGATGATCGGGAGCTGGTTGCCGAGGCCTTCCGGGGGCTCAGCACTGGCGAGGACCCGGTGCCGGCGGTCTTTCGAACCCACCCGGATCTCGGCGCAACGCGCTACCTGGCGCCGACGTTCTTCTGCCAGCGGGATGGAGCCGGACGCGCGGTGCGCTTCGTCGGCACGCTGCAGGATGTCAGCGAGCGCCAGCGTTCCATGGAGCAACTCAAGGAATCCGAGCAGCGCCACCGGGAACTGCGGGAGCTGGCTCAGCGTGAACAGGGCAGGATGGCCGCGCTGCTGTCCGGCATGAGCATCGGCATTCTGTTCGAGGACAGGGACTCACGGGTGGAGTACGTGAATCCCTCGTTCCGCCGGATGTGGGCGATCGATGATCGCGTACAACTCGTCGGACGTCCGACCAAAGAGGTGCTGGAGCATTCCACGCACCGCTTCGCCCGACCGGACCACGCATCGCGGCATGTGTTGCAGGTGCTGGATACGCACGAGATCAGCGAGCGCTTCGAGCTCGATCTCTACGACGGCCGTGTCCTTACCCAGTTGTCCTACCCGGTGACCGATACCGAAGGCCGGCTGATCGGCCGGCTGTGGATCTACGAGGACGTGACCCATGAGCGCCAGACCGCGCAGCAGCTGGTTTACCTGGCAGAGCATGATCCGCTGACCGGACTGCACAACCGTCACCGCTTCCAGGAACACCTGGAACGCATGATCAAGACAGCACGCCGCGTGGAGTCCCGTTTCGCACTGATGTACTTCGATCTGGACGACTTCAAGCACATCAACGACACCTTCGGCCACCGGGCCGGTGATACGGTGCTGGTCAGGGCGGCGGGCGAAGTGTCCAGTCTGGTGCGTAGCGGTGAGATGTTTGCGCGCCTGGGCGGCGACGAATTCGCCATTCTGACGGAGCTCTCCGGCAAGGATGATCCGGTGCGCCTGGCCGAGCGGGTGGTGCACGCGGTGTCGTCCATTCCGCTGCGCTTCCGGGGCAGCAATTTCCGTCTGACGGCCAGCGTCGGCATCGCCATCTTCCCCCTGCACGGCACGGAGGCCGAGGATCTGGTGGCGCATGCGGATACCGCCATGTACCAGGCCAAGAACCAGGGCAAGAACACCTGGGCGATCTACGACCCGAACAGGGGCGACGCCGAAGCCATGCTGGAGCGCATGTCGTGGGGAAGGTGCATTGCCCAGGCGCTGGAGCAGGATGCCTTCGAACTGCACTTTCAGGGCGTCTACCACGCAGAGAATCGCCAACTGAGCCATCTGGAGGCCCTGGTCCGGATGAACGACCCCGGAGCGCAGGATCGTCTGCTGATGCCCGGGCAGTTCATTCCGGTGGCGGAGAAATCGGGCCAGATCCTGGAGATCGACCGTTGGGTGTTGCGCAAGAGCGTGGAGACCCTGTTGCAGCACCCCGGGGTCCCCGCACTGGCTGTGAACATCTCCGGCCGCAGCTTCGACGAGCCGGGCCTGCCCCAGTACATCCAGGGGCTGCTGGAACAGCATGGGGTTGCTCCGGAGCGCCTCATCATCGAACTCACCGAAACGGCAGCCGTGTCGGAGATGCAGGACGCCCAGCGCTTCATCGAGCTGCTGCAGCAGACCGGTTGCATGGTGTGCCTGGACGACTTCGGCTCCGGCTTCTCCACCTTCGCCTATCTGAAGTACCTGGCCGTGCAGATCCTCAAGATCGACGGCATGTTCATTCGCGACCTGCCCAACAACCCCGACAACCAGGCCTTCGTGAAGGCGATGATCGACGTTGCGTCCGGGCTCGGGAAAAAAGTGGTCGCGGAATTCGTCGAGGACGCGTCGACGCTTGATATGCTGCGTGAGCTGGGCGTGGACCTGGTGCAGGGGTATCATCTCGACCGTCCGGTGGCAAAGCATCCCAGCCTGGGTGTTGCAGCCCCGGGCGTTTCCTCGCCCGGATCGGCTAGAATGGCCGGGGAACCCCGCGAAAACGAATGAGCAGACTCAGGTGCACCCTTGATGTTTCTTGACCAGTTCCACGATTCCGCCGAAGGCGCCATCCGCATCAGTGCGAGGCAGGCCAGCCGTTTCGCCAAGGAAGTGGCTGGCGACTACAACCCGATTCATGACGAGGACGCGAAGCGTTTCTGTGTGCCCGGTGACCTGCTGTTTGCGCTGGTGCTCGCCTATCAGGGTGTTTCCGAGCGCATGCAGTTCATCTTCCAGGGTATGGTGGGAGCAGACGTGCCGCTGAGTATCGTCG
Source organism: Ectothiorhodospiraceae bacterium (assembly GCA_020831845.1). Taxonomy (GTDB): domain Bacteria; phylum Pseudomonadota; class Gammaproteobacteria; order Nitrococcales; family Aquisalimonadaceae; genus LSCE01. Next base: position 41,218 of record JAFIFV010000125.1, on the reverse strand, counting down.
CCCGAGACGACACCGTGCTCGACGTGGTGGACCATGCCGGCAAGACCTACCTGCGCGTCGAGCGCTCCGGGTGCATCAATAGAGAGCCCGACTTCATCGAGGCCTTCGTACGCCGTTACGTGGCGTTCTCCGGCAAGAATTTTCCCCACTACATGAAGCCGCTGATGGCGGAGAAGAAGGTCATGTTCAACCCGGATCGCCCGCTGGTCATCTACGACAGCATGGGGTTCGAACTGGACATGCTGGACGCACGGGAGCTGGACATGGAACTGGCCAGCGCGTCCATGGACGTTGCCGGCAAGCGCGGGGAGTCGCGGCTGCATTTCCGTATTACCGCAGGTGGGCAGTCGGTGGGCAGCGGCTCCAAGAAGCTGGTGATCAGTGGCCTGCGGGAGTACGACGAGGAACGCTTGCAGGAATTCATCGCGGAGTTCACCCGCCGCAAACAGGCCTACGAGGCTGCCTTGTAGATGGAGCAGGCGCTGCATGTGCGGCGGGCGGGGGGCGCGGATATTCCCGACATCGTCGCGCTGGTGAACGCCGGTTACCGCGGCGACAGCAGCCGCCTGGGGTGGACCACGGAGGCCGATCTCCTCGGAGGTCAGCGTACCGACGAGGAAGAAATTTCCGAACTGATGGCGATGGCTGACTCCGTCTTCCTGCTCGGGTTCCAGCAATCCAGGCTGGTGGGAGTGGTTCACTTGCGCCTGGATGGCGACGCTGTCCATCTGGGCATGCTGACAGTGCGACCGGGCATGCAGGGGGCGGGCATCGGCAAGTGGCTGATGGCGGAGGCAGAGGGTTTCGCCCGTGCCAGATGGCAGGCGCGGAACATGCTGATGGCGGTGATTACGCTCAGGCATGAGCTCATTGCCTATTACCACCGTCGCGGATACCAGACCACAGGTGAACGCCAGCCTTTCCCCGCGTCGGAGCGGTTCGGCATTCCGAAGGTAGCCGCGCTGGAATTCGAGATTCTGCGAAAAGTGCTTTGAGGAAATAGTCGTGCCGGACCTTCATGAACTGGAACGCTATATGCTCGATCGCATACCCATGGCGCGGGCCATGGAAGTGCATCTCGAGCAGGCCGATGAGTCCACGTTGACGCTCTCCGCGCCGCTGACTCCGAATGTCAATCATCAGGGCACGGTGTTCGGCGGCAGCGCCGCGGCCATTGGCGTTTTGTCAGCCTGGCTGATGGTGGTGGCCAGGCTGCGGGCTGCAGGCATCCCGGGCAACGTGGTCATCCAGAGCCACACCATGAACTACTTGAAACCGATTGCCGGCGATTTCCTGGCGGTGGCGCAAGCGCCTGCCGCGCCGGACTGGGAAAAGGCGGTTTCGCTGCTTGGGCGCAAGCGGCCCGCCCGACTGGAATTGCAGGCACAGTTGCTGCTGGGAGACATCGTTGTCGGCACGCTGGAAGGGCGCTTCGTGGTCCAGCCGGAAGGCATTGGGGCCGGTAGAGGCGGCTAACGCGTGTTGCGGGTAACGGGCTGCTGTACTTTACTTGTAAGAAAAGAGGCACGCTGGCGCGTTGAATGCGCTGGTTGCTGAAAAGCGAAAACGCACTCCGCGGAACGGCTGAACGCCAGGGACGCTCTCACGATTCCCGGCACGGCGTTCGGGACTCTGTGGGCGCATTCCCTGCGAAACTGAACGGGAGTGGGCCTGTCGAATGAGTTCCGACCGAAAGACACCTGCCGATGTCTGGAAAGCCAAGCTGCTTGAGGAACTCGCCTCCCAGGTGCCCGGCGTGATTTTCCAGTTCCTGCTGCGTCCCGACGGTTCCTCCTGCTACCCCTATGTCAACGATGCCGCGAACGAACTGTTCGAGTTGTCCCCGAACGTGTTGAGCAGAAGCGCCGAGCAGGTGTTCCAGCGGATACATCCCGACGACCTCGAACGTATTGAAGCGGGTATCCGGCGCTCGGCGCTGACCCTGGATGTCTGGCGCGATGAAGGAAGAATCATCCTGCCCCGCAAGGGTTTGCGGTGGCTGGAGGGTCATGCGACGCCCCGGCGGCTGGAGGACGGCAGCGTCCTCTGGCACGGTTTCATGACCGATATCACTGAACGTCGCAAGGCGGGCGAGGCGCTGGAGCGCAGCGAGGAGAGGCTTGCTCTGGCGCTGAAGGGGGCAAACGACGCGCTCTGGGACTGGGACCTGGAATCAGGCGCACTTTATTACTCCCCCCGCTGGTGGGGCATGCTCGGCTATGCGGTGGGTGAACTCGAGCCGCGCGAAGAGCTGTGGCGGGAGTTCATGCACCCGGAAGACCGTGAGCGGGTCAACAAGGCGCTCGCGGGGTTTCTCGCCAAGGGGCCTGACAACTACGCCATTACGTTCCGGCTTCGCCACAAGCAGGGCCATTATGTGCCGGTGGATTCACGCGGGTTCATCGTGCGGAACAACGCGGGTGACCCCGTTCGGATTGCCGGTACCAACATCGACCTGACCGAGCACGTGCGTGCCGAACAGGCGCTTCGGGAGAGCGAAGCCCGGTTCCGGGAACTGTTCGAGCATTCGCCTGTTGCCTATCTGGCGCTGGATCACTACGGCGCGGTCCAGGACATGAACGGGCCTCTGCTTGATCTGGTGGATTTCGACGCCGAGGATCTGCTCGGCAAGCCGTTCCAGCAGCTTTGGAGCGCGGCCACGCTGGAGCGCAACGCTGAATTGTTCAGCAAGGCCTCGCATCGGCGGCAGATGCGGGCCGAACTGGAACTGCTGCGGTCCGATGGGGAGGCGCTCACGGTTGTCATGGATATGCGCGTGCAACGCGACGTCAGCGGTAGCTTCGTCCGTTTCCATTGCGTGCTGCATGACATCACCGAGCGCAAGCAGGCGGAAGAGGAGTTGCGCATTGCCGCTGTCGCCTTCGAGTCGCAGCAGGGCATGCTGGTAACCGACCAGTGCAGAACCATCATCCGGGTGAATCGCCGGTTCACGGAACTGACCGGTTACCTGCCGGAGCAGGCGGTGGGGCAGCCGCTGAGCATGTTCCGCACACCCAGCCACGAACCGGCTTTCTACGAGACCATGGCCGAGACGGTCCGCCACCAATCCCGCTGGGAGGGCGAACTCTGGGTCAGGTCGGCAACCGGTGCGGACTTTCCCGCCTGGGCGATGGCGACCGCGGTGAAAAGTGCCGAGGGCTGGGTTTCGCACTACGTGCTTGCGTTCTCCGATATTACGGAGCGCAAGAAGGCCGAGGAAACCATCCGGAAACTGGCGTTCCAGGATCCGCTCACGCAATTGCCGAATCGCCGCCTGCTGGCGGACCGCCTGGACCACGGCCTGAAGGCGGCACTCCGCTCCGGCACGCACGGGGCCTTGCTGTTCGTGGACCTGGACTATTTCAAGCGGCTGAACGATACCTGGGGCCATGACGTCGGTGACGAGTTGCTGGTCCAGGTGGCAGGCCGCCTGACCAGTTGCGCCAGGAAAAGCGATACCGTCGCCAGGTTGGGCGGGGACGAGTTCATCGTGATGCTGGGCGGTCTTTCGCCGGACAGGGAGATTGCTGCCAGGTGTGCCGAGCGGTTGGCACAGCAGATCGGAGCGGCGCTGAACCAGGCCTACCGGATGGAGCACATGCCCGGCGGCACCTACCAGGGCTCGGCAAGTATCGGTGTCAGTCTCTACGGTGATACCGGGGATACCGCAGACAGCATTATCAAGCGTGCCGATATAGCGCTCTACGAGGCCAAGGCAGCCGGGCGTAATACGATGAGGTTCTATGGCGGTGATCAGCTTGTCGGGGAGACCCGGGTTCCCTCATCCGATTGATGCAGGTCAAGACCCCCGGCCGCCGGTGTCGGCATCTTGCCTGCTTGGATCAAGCAGGGGGGAACCGGAGTTGGATCGTTACCACGACGTACAGCAAAGCTATGGCCGCTGTCTGCAGACCAAACGCTTCATCGATCGATTCTACGAGGTGCTGATGGAGAGCCACCCGGCCATGCGGCCCGCTTTCGCCAGGACCGATTTCAGCGCCCAGCGCCGCGCGCTGCGCCGAGGGATCAGCACGGCCCTGATGTATGCCGGCGGCGAGTCGTTCGTCGAGGAGGGCGTCGCCACGATGGCCCACGTGCATAGCCGGGCTGGGCGTGCCCCTGTGGAGCCGCGCTATTACACCTGCTGGCTGGAAAGCCTGGTCCAGACCATTCGCGAGAGCGATCCGCAGTTGACTCCCGCGCTGGAGCGGCGGTGGCGGGAAGCCATGCAGGTGGTCATCCAGCGCTTTACCGACGCCTATTGATCGCCTCGGTTCTTCTGCGTGGGTGGATTGCCCGATCTCGGTATCGGCGAGTACGCTCTGGAGTAGCCGTGGGCCACCACCAGAGACGGAGAGCAGCTTGAAGCCGCCGGTTCCCGAGAACGAGCAGCGTAGGGTCGAGCAACTGCGAGCCTACCGGGTCATGGACACGCCCAGGGAGCAGGGCTTCGATGATCTGGTGCTTCTCGCAAGCAGACTGTTCGAGGTGCCGATCGCGCTGGTAACACTCATCGGCGAGGAGCGCCAGTGGTTCAAGGCAAGCGTCGGATTCGAGGAGAGCGAAACCCGGCGCGACGAGGCGTTCTGCGCCTACGCCATCAATGCTCCAAGACATGTCATGGTGGTGGAGGACACACAGCAGGATCCCCGTTTCCGCGGGCACCGCGCGGTGGTGGGTGAGCCATGGCTGCGCTTTTACGCCGGCGCGCCACTGGTAACGCCGGAGGGCGACGCGCTGGGCACGCTGTGCGTCCTGGATACGCGTCCGCGCACGTTCTCCAACTCGGAGCAGGAGGCACTGAAAGCGCTGGCCCGCCAGGCAATCAGCCAGATGCAGTTGCGGCAAGTGGCGGAGGAGCAGCAGCGCATAGCCAAGCGCTTGCAAACCCTGCACGACCTCGCCCCGGTCGGCATGGTACGCGAACGGCTGTCGGATGGCCGGTTGCTGGAAGCGAATCCAGAAATGCTGCGCATGACCGGCTACCGGGAAAACGAGTTCCTGGCCATGACCGATTGGGATATCACCCCCGCGGAGTTCGTGGATACGCAATTGCAGCAATTGGAAAATCTCAGGAAACTCGGCCGTTTCGGGCCGTTCGAGAAGGAATACCTCTGCCGTGGCGGGGGGCGACTGCAGGTCTTGCTGAACGGTGTTCTGGTGCGATCGCCGGAGGGAGAGCCGGAGATCTGGTCCAGTAACCCGTCACTCGAGGCGTGCGGAGCAGCCGGAACGGATGAAGCGAGATGCTGGAGCGTATACTGTACGTGGAGGATGATACGGATATCCAGGCGGTGGCACAGCTCGCCCTGGAGGTCGTTGGCGGTTATCGGGTTCACCTTTGCAGCTCCGAGCTCCAGGCACTGGGCCAAGCCGCGGGCTTCCGGCCACAGCTGCTGCTGGACGTGATGATGCCCGGCATGGATGGCCCGGAAACCCTGCTTGAACTTCGCAAGCAGTCGGCGCTGCAGGATGTCCCGGCGATATTCATGACTGCCAAGGCCCAGTGCGAGGAAGTCGAGAGGTATCGGGCGCTCGGCGCCGCGGGGGTTATCAGGAAACCATTTGATCCGATGTCGCTGGCACAGGAGGTGCGGTGTATCTGGGAGACCACCTGTGGCCGACACGCCGGAGGATGATCGTTTCCAGACGCAACTGGAGCTCTTGCGGGAGCGCTATCGGGAGCGGCTGGGGCGGGAGATCGCTGATCTGGCCTCGCTGGCCGGGCAACTGATGGAGAGCCGTGACAAGCGCACGGCCGAGGCACGCCTGGCGTCGCTTCGGCTGGGGCTCCACAGGATGGTCGGGACCGCGGGCACATTCGGCTACCCCGCCTTGTCCGATCAGGCCCGTCTGCTGGAACAGCAACTGGATCAAACCATTTCCGATGCCCGGCCCCCACACCAGGCCTTGGATAACGATTTTCCCGATCGCGTGCTGCTTCTTGCCAACCATCTCGCCCGGACGGTTTCCGGGTCGATCGTTACAGAAGCGCGCGCTGGCGCCGCGCGCGAGCGTGCGCCAGCCACAGCCCATATTCTTGTGGCCGAAGCGGAAGCCGCCGCCGGCCGTGAGCTGCAAGGGGCGCTGGATCAGTTCGGTTATCGGACTTCCCTGGCGGGCGACGCTGCCGATCTGCGTCAGCTCCTGGATCGGACATCTCCCGACGTGCTGGTCATCAACGCCGAATTCGAGGATCAGGGCGAGCCCGCGACGCGCTTCCTGAAACAGTGGCAACGCAGCGGCCCTATGGTGCCGCCGACCATCTTCATTGGTTCCCACGACAGTTTCGACACTCGGCACGCGGTCGCCAGGGCTGGCGGTGAGGGCTACTACCTGAAGCCGGTAGACGCCGCGAAGCTGGCCGACCGGGTGGAGTCGCTGCTGGATGCCAGCAGTGCGGAGCCCTACCGAGTGCTGATCGTGGACGACGATCAGGAGTTGGGGGAGCACTACCGGCTTACGCTGCAGGCGGCAGGCATGACCGCGACGCTGGTAACAAGGCCGCGTGGGCTGCTGGAGGCGGTCCACGGCAGCCGGCCGGAGCTGGTGCTGATGGACATGCACATGCCGGAGTTTTTCGGCGTTGATCTCGCACGCATGATCCGCATGCAGGACGAGTGGGCCGGTCTGCCGATCGTATTTCTGTCGGCAGAGACTGACATTGATGAACAGATCAACGCGTTGGGGCAGGGTGGGGATGACTTCATCACCAAACCCATTGCCGACCGTCATCTGGTTGCCGCCGTGCTCGCACGCTGCCGCCGTGCGCGCAAGCTGAGCGAACTGATCGCGAGGGACAGCCTGACCGGCCTATTGACGCATGCCCGCATCAAGGAAGCGCTTGCAGTGGAATTCCAGCGCGCGCAGCGGACCGGCCGTCCGGCGACTGTCGCCATGCTGGACATTGACCGTTTCAAGCGAATCAACGATTCGTATGGCCACGCCGTGGGTGATCGCGTCATCAAGGCATTGGCCAATCTGCTTCGGCATCGCCTGCGGCGCACTGATGTCCTGGGGCGTTATGGCGGCGAGGAGTTCGTGGCCGTATTGCCGGACTGCGATGTCGACAAGGCGGAAGAGATCTTCGATGATGTGCGGCGTCGGCTGCAGGCGTTACCGTTCACCGGAACCACGGAGGATTTCTCGGTCACGCTCAGCGCCGGTCTGGCTTCGTTGCTGGATTACGGCCTGGCGGACGACGCACTGCAGGCTGCTGATGAGGCACTTTACACCGCCAAGGCCGGGGGCCGAAACCGGATCCACCTGGCTCGCCCCCTCAACGCCTAAGTGACGCCAGAGGGAACACTTGTCAATCGAAGTCCCCGGTGAATGCCGTCCGATGATACTCGGCGGCCTCCGCTACTTCCTGAATGCCGATCTCGGAAGGGGCCGGGGCTTCCCCGCCGGCGAGCACCTGCAGGACCGAACGCACCCCGCGGGCCAGTGCTTCCAGGTGATAGCCCCCTTCCAGGACCAGCGCCAGACGCCCTTGGCAAAGCCGGTCGGCGAGCTCCTGCACCACGGCTGTCATCGCACCGAACCCCTCATAGCTGACATTCAGACAGAGATCGAGGCGGTGCGCGTCGAAGCCGGCTGAAACCAGAATGAGATCCGGCTTGAACCATTCCGCGGCGGGTACGAGGATGTTCCGGAAGGCGTTCAGCATGGCGGCATCGCCCGCGCCGCCTGGCAGGGGCACGTTGACAATCGTGCCTTCGCCAAGGCCCGCGCCCACGTCCTCCAGATGGCCGGAGCCCGGATAGAAGGGTGCGGCGCGGTGGGTGTCGAACAGCATCACGTCGGGTGAGGCCCAGAAGATATCCTGGGTGCCGTTGCCGTGGTGGGCGTCCCAGTCCACGATCAGCACCCGTTCGCAGCCCAGCGCCTCCCGGGCATGTGCGGCGGCCACGGCCGCGTTGTTGAACAGGCAGAAGCCGCGTGCGCGTACCGGTTCGGCGTGATGGCCGGGGGGCCGGCACAGTGCGAAGGCGCTGTCCGCCTCGCCCCGGCACACGATCTCCACAGCTGCGATGGCTGCGCCGGCGGCGACCTCTGCCGCCTCCACGCTGCCCGGAGAGACCGCCGTGGTGTCCACGTCCAGCCAAGCGTGCTTGCCGCGGAGGCGCTCGATCTCATGCAGGTAGGCGGTGCCGTGAACGCGCGCGAGTTGTTCGTGGGTGGCTGCTTCGGCGCTACGGGACCCTGTGCCCGGGACCGGTTCCGCCTTCAGGAGTTCCAGTATGGCGCGAAGCCGTCCCGGGTGTTCCGGATAGTTCCATTGCACCGCTAGGCCGTTCAGTATCTCCCGGACCCGGCGCTCCAGTCTTCCGGGCAGATAGGGGTCCTTGGCATCGGGTTGGTGATTCAGCATGCGCTCATCGTGGATGACGATGACGGAACGATCTCCAATCAAGGCGATTTCCCTTTTCTCTTTTCCTGGCTGTCATGATAGGCGTGATTCAAGGCAGCGTCCTGAACAGTGGCCAGGGAAATACTGTTTCGTTCCCATACTCGCGGTACAGGCGGGTTTTCCGCAAGTCACCGCGGGCCGATCCACCACCTGCGTCGGTTTGCGCCCGGCCGCGAACGAAAACCGGTCTCGCGTGGGGCGGGGGCAACGCAGTGTTGGCCTGCCGCTTTCCCAATCCTCTAGTCCTTTCCCTGGCCACCCAAACGGGCGCCCGCAGCGGGCGCACATCCCTAACGGGGGATGTGGCACGAGGCAATGCATGGTATTAGGGAGGCACTGCTTTAACGACAAGGAGCACGCCATGATCGTCCTGCATCACCTTGACGAATCCCGCTCACGTCGAGTCCTCTGGATGCTGGAGGAGCTGGGGTTGGCCTACGAAATCAGGCACTACCAGCGCAATTCGGAAACCATGCTGGCACCCGAGAGCCTGAAACAGGTCCATCCGCTGGGGAAGTCGCCGGTCATCACGGATGGGGACCTGACCCTGGCCGAATCCGGCGCCATTCTGGATTACCTGGCGAGACGCTATGGCCGGGAGCACATGATTCCTCCGGACGACAGCCCTGCGTTCCTGGATTACACCTACTGGATGCATTACGCCGAGGGGTCGTTGATGCCGCCGCTGCTATTGAAACTGGTCTTCGGGAAGGTCAGGACCAGCCCGATGCCATTCTTCGTCCGTCCTATCGCGCGGAGGATTGCCGATGGCGTCGACAGGGCGTTCATCGGGCCTCAGACCCGTACCCATATGGATTTCGTGGACACGTGCCTGCGGCAGCGGGAATGGCTGGTGGGCGACCGGATCACCGCGGCCGATATCCAGATGAGCTACCCTCTGGAAGCGGCGCTGGATCGGCTGCAGATCGGCACCCGCTATCCGGCCATCAGCGACTACGTGCGCCGGTTCCAGGCGTTGCCGTCCTACCAGCGTGCGAGAGCCGCCGAGGCCGGGTGACTTCTGTCTGTTCACGGGCGGCGATAGCTCGGAATCAGTGGCTGTCGTTCGGATTAGCCGGACTGGCCTGTAGATCTGTTGCAGGAATCCGGTCCGCCCCCCAACTCCGATAGAGGTAAGCCTTGACCCGCTCCAGTTCCTCATCGGAGACGCTGGCCAGTTCGCCGCCTTCAAGCGGGTCGTAATGATAGATATAGAGCCGTGAGGCGAACTGCTCGAATGGCAGGGAGGCCTCGCCGTAGCGTTCTCCGCGGCCGGAGGTGCTGACCACCACACCGTCGCCCCAGTCCTGTGCGCTGTCATTATTCGGGTTGAAGAAGTACACCCGCATCACATCCTGGGGGTCCAGCGCTGTACGCAGAATGGTGATGGCATGCCAGCCGATGAAACGCGCGGCGCTGTCGGTGAAGGCGATGCCGGCCGGCTGCGGGTGAATCAATGGCTGGTTACCGTTGTAGTAGGGGTGGTAGCAGGCGTAGAAATGTCGAAGGAACCGATCCAGGTCTACGAGCTGTCCGGTTTCTACATCCACGTTGATGCTGAATCCCCGCCCCGCCCACCAGCCGTGGAATTCCGGATTCACCCAGCGATGCGGGTCGCCTTCGCGAGCAACGCAACGGCGTCCCATCTCCGCGTAGATCCGGTCCAGATGGGGGACCACCAGCAGCGATAGCGGGTCCAGGTCCATCGGCAGTTCCTTGGCCACCCCCAGGACACTGTCCTGCGAGGAGATGGGCTGACCCTCGAAATGCATGACGATTTCGTCGTCACGGGCGGCCCAGGCCACCATCTGCAGCAGGTAGTCGGGATCGTTGTAGGCCCACATGGACAGGGCGCGTGCCGACTGGCAGGTAGGGTTGTTTCCCTGGCCGACCCCCAGCGGGAGTCCCAGCATGCAGAGCACGCCCTCCAGCAGACGGGCTTCCGGGGGGGCATCGTGGCCGTACGCCGCGAGCAGATGCTCTCGTGACCATTCAGACAGTGGCAGGTTGATCTGGCGCCATATGGCGGGGGCTACCGGCGGTTGGTAGAGGATGCCCCGCTCCAGCATCAATGCAAGGCCGTAGACGGCTTGCGCTGTGGGCGGGAGAACTGCAGTACGCACCAACTCCCGCACCAGTTCGTTGTAGCAGAGCATGCAGTCGCGTCCGGTGGCCGAAAGGCCCAGCGCCTCAGCGAGCAGATGATCGCCATGATCCAACAGGTGATGGAGCAGCACCGGATGGTAGGGGGAGACCAGGCCGGTGTCGTGCATGGCCCGGGCAAAGCCGGTGGCTTCGCCCTGCAGGGCACCCCGGTCCATGCGTTGCAGACGTTCCCGGTAGACTTCCAGCCCGGGGTCTTCGCGGCATCCCAGGCTGGGGCCGTAAAGGCTGCTGACCAACCGCTCCCCGCCCTGGCCGCTGCCGCCGAGCTCGATATTGGGATTGGCCTGGCAGACGGCGATCTGGGTCACCATCTGCTTCACCGAGTCCACCTGGATCGGGCGTTGCTGCAGGACGCGCCAGATCTCCTCGATCAGCTTGTCGATGATGTGTTCGAACCCGATGCGGTCCGCCAGGTGCCGCAGCAGGCGCCTCGAAACCTGCGCCAGCCGTCCCTGCGTCTCGCGCTCCGCCTCACTGGGCGGTGTGAACAGCATGGTGAGGTTGATGGCAAGCACCTGGGTCAGGTAATGGTGCGCCTGTTCCTGAGAGATCAGGGGGTGGCGATAGTCGCCGAGGGCCACGGCCAGCAGCCGAAGTTCGCTCAGCGCCTCCACCATGACCGTGTCTTCCACCGGGCTTTGCAGGGAATGCGTGCTCAGCGACGGGATCAGGATCTGCGGCGAGGCCCAGTCCGATCCTTCGAAGATGCCGGCCTCCTCAAGGTGTCTCGCTCTTGCCTCCAGCGCGCCGCAGCCGCCCTCCTGCAGCAGCACGCGACGCGCCGTCTCAAACACCCGCTGCATCTTGCCCGGTTTCGCGAAGCTGCGTGCCCTGGCAAGCACCGAGATGGCTTCGTCAAGCCGTTCCAATAGCAGTTCCAGCTTCCCGGCAGCCGCGGGTTTGTCGTCTGTATCGCCTGTCATGCCGACTCCTCGACGAACGATTCTGCCAGCAATCTCCAGGACTCCACGAACGCTAGACGTAGAAGTCCAATTCTTCCTGGCGTTTCAGCAGGGCGTGCATCTGCTTCGGATCGTCGCCCTTGAAGAACAGTAATCCCCAATGCGTCCCGAAGGCCGTGCGTTTGGTCACGGTTTCCTCCAGTGGCGGCGTCAGCTCATGGGACTCGAAGTAGGGATGGTCCTCGGTTTCCTCCGGGATTTCCAGTCGGCTGACCACGCGCCGGCGCGGATAGACGCCGAAACAGCCGGCGTAGCACTTGGCATCCTCGATTTCCTTCGGGAAGAACGCCGCGACCTCCTCTTCCTTGGTCTTGGGGTCGAAGACCAGGATCAGCGCCTGGTAGGCATTGAAGCCGTAAACCCGTTCCAGCAGTTCGAAGACCTTGAAGCCGGGTGGACGGTAGGCGACCTCGCCGAAGTACATTTCGTCATCGCTGGTGACGAAGTACTCCGGATGCACGAAGCCGAAATCGATCTCGAAGGTGCGGATCAGTTTTTCGATCTGCTGCCTGATCTGCGGGCGATAGCGTTCCAGTTCCGGCGACGCCGGAACATGCACCGAATAGCCCAGTGTCACGTACTCCGAAATGTTCAGGAAGCGGATCTTGCCTTTGTGCACCCAGGCTTCGACAGCGAATTCCCAGCCGTCCAGGTGTGATTCCATCAGCGCCGGGAATTCTTCTTCCGGGATGGCGTCCACGTCGTCCGGCGTGCGAATGACCCGATGTCCCAGGCAGCCGGCCTTGTCGAAGGCCTTGAAATGAATGGGGTCGTTGAGGTCGCCATCCAGCTTCAGCAAGGTCTGGTTGACGCGGCGCAGAAAGCGCATCACATCCTCGCGGTCGTGGGCTTCCTCGAAGATGCCCACCCGTATTCCACCCAGCTGGGCCCGGCGCTTCATCAGCGATTTGTCCCGCATCAGCATGGACTGCCCGAGCAAGCGCGGGTTGTCCATCAGCAGGGAGTTGATGGCGCCTGCCCATTCCACCGTTTCCTCGAACAGCGGAATGGCGACGTCCACGCCCATGTCCTTGAGAGTCTGTGCAATCTCCATGGACCGGTCGTTCAGGCGTTCGAAATTCCAGGGAACGTAGGGTATGTCGTGTTGTTTGCAGTAGTCCTCGGCCCAGTCGGGTGCCACCACGATGTACCGCCTGTCGAAGTCCTCGGCGGCTTCAACGGCGTTCAGGGACCAACCGAGGAGAGCGACGTAGCCCTTGTCCGGATTCTTGTCCATGGTGCGACTCCAGATTGCTGATGTGGGTTTCGGCATGGAATGCCGTCCTGCAGAGATCTGGCCTGCCGGCGGCAGGCCGGCTGCATGCCAGTGGCGTCGGTTTGCGCCGTGCAGGCCAAGGAAAAGTCAGGCAATACTGTCTGCAAGGGTAGTACAGCTGGTTGCCAGCCGTGCCCGGCGACCTGCGATGTGGCTTCGCAGCGAGAAGGGAAGCACCCTACAGCAACGGGGAAGAGGCTGCTACCTCGGTGCGGGTGGAGGGGGCTCGGGTTGGCGCTCTCCGGGGCCGTGGATCCTGAGCTGGTTCCGGCCCTGCGCCTTGGCGCGGTAAAGCGCATTGTCGGCCGCCAGGTAGACGTCGTGGGTGCGGCTCATGACCTTGTAATCGGTGCAGCAGACCAGCCCGAAAGACGCGGTCAGGATGCCATCCGGCGCCGATTCCTGCTCGATGCGCTGCTGCTCGATTGCGCGGCGGACCGTCTCGATGCGATCCACGGCCTGCTCCGTGCTATCCACATCCAGCATGATGCCGAACTCCTCGCCCCCGAGCCGGAAGGCATGGTCGCCGGCACGCCGCAGGTGATCGCTGAGCAGGCCGGCCACGCGCCGCAGGACCTCGTCGCCGGCTTGGTGGCCGTAGCTGTCGTTGTATTCCTTGAACCGGTCGATGTCCATGATGCAGAAGCAGAACAGCTTGTTCTGGCGCCTGCTGCGGTCGAATTCGCGGTTGAACAGGGCGTTGAAATGACGCCGGTTGCCGAGCCCGGTCAGCACATCCGTGGCGGCCATCTCCTGCAGCCGGCGGTTCAGCGCTTCCAGATCGGTGGTGCGTTCGCGCACCTTATCTTCCAGCTCCTGGCTGAGCTGGGTCTGGATGGCGCTGAACGCCTTCTCCGCATCCAGCCGCTCCGCCTTCTGGCGGTTCAGCTTGTAGGCGAGGCCGAAGGCCAGCAGGACGAACTCCAGTCCGGAACCTATCTGCAGCGCGTTCTCGGTAATGAAATTCGATGGCAGTACGTTCAGGACCCGCAGGTAATACAACACGGCGCCGGCGACCAGCACACTCCAGGCCAGCAGGTAAATGCGGGCCGGCGCGTGTCCGCGCCAGCTCAGGAGCGCTGCCAGCGCATAGATGAACAGCAGATAGGCAATGCCGGCGGGAATCAGCAGGCGGAATGTCAGTGCGTAATGGCCCAGCAGGGCAAGTGGCAGTGTGGCCGCAATCAGCGCTGTCAGGCCGATGAGTATCCGCCGCAGGCGCGGTGCCTGCTGCCGCAGATCCAGGAAGTCGATGCTGAACAGGGTGAGGGTGACATAGATCAGGGCACTGCTCACGGCGACCATCTGGCTGTTCAATGTCGGCCATTCCGGCCACCAGTATTGGTAGGCGTAGCCACGGAAGGTGAAATTCCAGACGAAGAATGCCGTCAGGTAGGCCACGTAGTAGATGAACTGGCGCTCACGGGTGGAGATGAACAACAACAGGTTGTAAGCCAGCAAGGCCAGGAGGGCGCCATAGTACACACCGTACCAGAGCAGTTCTCCCTGGGCTCTCAGGAAGAACGCCTCCTGGCCCCAAAGGTACAGCGGTGTAGCGTCATACAGGCCGTCGTGGGTGGCCAGCCGCAGATACAGCTGGCGCTGTTCTCCGGCCGGGACCGTGATCGGTACGATCACGTTGCGATAATTGATCGGGCGGGATGCGAACGGCAGCCGGTTTCCCGAGCGCAGCGCTTCCAGGACCTCGCCTCCCGCCACAAGGTACACGTCCAGGTAGTCGTGCAGCGGCATCGCCAACTCCATCAGGCGGGTCACATCCCTGTCTGATTCATTGCCGAGTTCGAAGCGCAGCCAGTAGGCGGAATCGGAGAAGCTGAAGTTCAGCGTCTGCTGCCTGGAGGGCTGCCAGTCCTGCGCCTGCAGCCCGGCCAGCACAGTGTTGATGGATAACCCGCCATCCGGGTCTTCCAGGATCTCCGCGTGGGGGCCGAGAACCAGGGGGAAATCACGGGCGGCAACATCCAGGCGTTCACCGGCGGAGGACGTTGCGCTGGCCAGCAGCATGAGCAGCAGGCACAGCCAGCACGCCGACAGACGGCGGCGTGGAGCAACGATGGGCAGGCGAGGTATGCTCATGCAACGGTCAGTGAATGGTTCATTACCGTGCGCTTCTCCGTGGCGCCGCTGGCGAGGGCTTCCGTATACCCCGCATCATGAGCCCCTCGGCACGGCAATGCTGTGATGCGGTCCGTCTTTTGTGATTGTGTTCCATACTTCAGCAGCCTGACTGCATCGGACTGTTCGTCCCGTCAGGCGAAATTACCCCGGGCATTGTAGCGCAAGTCAGAAGAGAGCCTATCCATGGAAACAGAAGAAATCGTCCTGGTTATTCAGGAAAGCGGAACGGAGCTGGTTCTGAACCTGCTCGCCGCGATTGTCATCTTTCTTGTCGGGCGCTGGGTGGCGCTGTTCGTGCATCGTCTGGTCGTGAAGGCGATGGAGCGAGCGAAGCTCGAACCCATCCTGGTCAAGTTCCTCGGCAACATGATCTACGCGTTGTTGCTGATATTCGTCGTCCTGGCGGCGATCAGCCAGGTGGGTATCCAGACCACATCACTGATCGCAGTGCTGGGTGCTGCTGGCCTCGCGGTTGGCCTGGCGCTGCAAGGCTCGCTGGCCAATTTCGCGGCCGGCGTGCTGATTATCATCTTCCGCCCATACCGTGTCGGCGACTATATTGAGGGCGGGGGTGTGGCCGGCACCATTGACGAGGTGCAGATCTTCACCACTGTGCTCAACACGCCGGACAACCGGCGCGTGATCGTGCCCAACGGTCAGATGATGAGCGGCACCATCACCAATTACTCCTCCCATCCGACCCGGCGGGTAGACCTGGTCGCCAGCGTCAGTTACGACGACGATAGCGACAAGGTGCGGGAGGTGCTGCGCGGCATCGTCGACAGCGACGAGCGCGTGCTGAAGGAGCCGGCGCCGAACATCCGCATGTCGGCCCATGGTGACTCCAGTGTGGACTGGATTGTGCGGCCCTGGGTAAAGGCGGAGGATTACTGGGGCGTGTACTGGGATCTGACGGAGCGTATCAAGCGGCGCTTCGACGAAGAGGGAATTACCATTCCCTACCCACAGCGGGATGTGCACCTGTATCACCATGAGCTTGACGGGGAAGGGAAGAAGCAGGAAGCACAATGACCGAGCGCTTTACCGTCTCGCTGGATAAGGGGCTGGCCGAGGCCTTCGATGCTTATCGCAAGCGGCGGGGCTACAGCAGCCGCTCCGAAGCGGTCCGGGATCTTCTGCGGCAGTTGCTGGCCAGCACGCCTGATTCCGGTGCGGACGATGAGCCGTGCCTGGGCGTGCTGACCTATGTCTATGATCACCACGCCTGGGGGCTGGGTCAGCGCCTGATCGCCGATCACCACAGTCATTTCCATCTGGGAATCGCCACGCTGCATGTGCACCTCGACCATGACAACTGCCTGGAGACGGTGGTGCTGCGTGGCCCGCGAGCGCAGCTTCAGGCGTTTGCGGAGGAGACCATGACCCGCCGCGGCGTGCGCCACGGCCATCTGGAAGTGGTGCCGCTGGCACTGGTGCAGACGGGCTGACCGAGGTGCGCCCCAATATCGGGCATTCGATAGCAGGTTCTGCACACTATTAGTGCGTCCGGTGGCCGTTACGCATCCTGGCGACCGGACGGCAAGTTTCCCATGTTCCTGAATCAGCGGAAAAGCGGGCAAGTACGCATGCGTTGGCATATCTTGTGATAAGAAAAAACGATCTTTTTTTCATACTGCATGCGGGGAGAGGGGGATGATCCGGGCTTTGGTCCTGACAAGTGCGTTGCGCTGGTCAGTGGTGATTTGCTGCATGGCGTATACGGGTGCCGGGCTGGCGCACTACCCCTGGCTGGTTCCGGAAAGCTTCCGGCTCCAGCCCGGAGACTCGCTGTCCATCACACCCGGTTGGGGGCATCATTTCGGGGACGAAGCCGTGCTGGAGGCTGACAGGATAGCGGGGCTTCGAATTCTCTCGGCTGACGGCGCGGACGTCTCGATATCCCGGGACGGCGATCAGGGGTTTCATAGCGATGCATTGACACCCCCCGGGGTCTATCTGGCCGCAGCCACCCAGGTCCGGGGGTATTGGTCCCGGACCCCTGCGGGGGGCCTCCGGCAGTCGCGCCGGGATGTGCCGGATGCGGTGAGCTGCAGCTATTCCGGTAACAGCATGAAGACGATGGTGCGCGTCGGGACGCCCGCCCCTCCGGTGCCCGCTGCGCCGGTGGGGCACGTGCTGGAAGTGGTGCCGCAATCCGATGTGACGGGCTTGCGGCGCGGCGACACGCTGCGCGTCCTGGTGCTGTTCCAGGGGAGCCCCTACCAGGGGCCTCTGGTGGCCTTGAGCGAGTCGAACGGAGAAACGCCGGCGCTGGAGACCGAAACCGATGGGGAGGGTTTCGCGACGGTGCCGCTGAATGCCGGTGGGCGCTGGATGCTGCGCAGTCACGCCAGCACGCCCTATCCTGACCCTGAGGTCTGCGATACGCAGACATTTGCCGCCACACTGACGTTCCATGTGGCGGTGGACGAATGATGCGCTGGCTGGGCCTGCTTGTGGTGCTGGGGCTCTGCTCGCCAGGGGTTCTGGCCCACGATATCCAGTACCGGGTGCAGGCGGGACAGGCCCTGGTGGTGGAGTTGGATTTCCCATACGGCGATCCGCCCATCTACGAATCCTATGAAGTGTTTCGGCCGGAAGAATCCGTTGCTTTCCAAGTCGGCCGCACGGATGGCCTCGGCCGGGTGACACTGGTGCCCGATCGCCCCGGCGACTGGCGTCTGCGTGTCACCACGGACGATGGCCACGGGCTCGAACTGACATTGGCAGTCGACGCGCAGGCCCAACTGGAGGAAGTCCATGGGCCCGGCCTGCCACGCCTTGCCGCGGTGCTGGCAGGTGTCGGCTACCTGCTCGGGCTGGGTGGCCTGCTGCTGTTCTGGAGGCACCGGCATCGGGCTGGCTCGTAACCATGCATATCCCTGACGGCTTTCTGTCGCCACAAACCTTTCTGCCCGCCGCCGCGCTGGCCGTTCCCGCCTGGATGTACGCCGTCCGCCGGGTGGCGGCGCAACTGGACGAGCAGACCATCCCGAGGCTGGCGGTGCTGACCGCACTTGCTTTTGTGCTGACCACCGTCATGATCCCGCTGCCCGGCGGCACCTCGGGACACCTGCTGGGCGTCGGCCTGCTGGCCCTGGCATTCGGTATCTGGCCGGCCTTCCTCGCCTACAGCCTGGTCCTGCTGCTGCAGGCGCTGCTGTTCGGTGCCGGAGGCATCACCAGCCTGCCGGTGAACGCACTGATCATGGGCCTGCTGGGCGCGGCGCTGGCGGTGGGCCTGCATGGGCTATTGCGCCGCTGGCACGCAGCAACCGCTCAGGTTGTGGCGGTCTGGCTCTCGGTGCTGCTCTCGGCCACGGCAATGGCACTGGTGCTCGGTGCACAGCCGCTGCTGGCCACGGATGATGCCGGGCGGCCGCTGTTCTTTCCGTTCACGGCGGCGGTCACGGTGCCGGCCATCGTGCTGCCCCATCTTCTGATTGGTCTGGGCGAGGGTTTGCTGACCTGGATGATCCTGCGCATGGCAGGACCGAGGCGCTCGGGAGCAATGCCATGAGTCCGCGTTTCTGGCTGGCTGCCTATCTGCTGGCAGTGGTGGCGGTGAGTTTCCTGCACGAGCCGCTCTGGCTGGCAATCATTCTGCTTGCCGTACTGCTGGCGGCTGGCCGGCTGGCTCCCCGGTTGCTTTGGCGCGCGCTGCTCGCGGTGCTGTTGGTGAACCTGATGGTCAGTGGTGGTTATGTCGCATTGTCCCTGTGGCAGGGCAACCCCTGGGCCTTGACGGTGATCCGACTGAACCTGAGGGTGCTGCTGCTGACTGTGTTGACGCTCTGGCTGGCGGCCCGGATCGATCTGGTTCGAGCGCTTTCCGTTGGGCCGGCCAGCCGCTTTCTGGCCGTGGTCGCGATCAACCAGATCCTGCTGATGCGCCGCCTGGTGCAGGACTACCGCCACGCGTTCAGAAGTCGAAGCGTTCAGCCGCCACGACTGCGGGATCATTACCGCAGCGCGGCCCGCCAGGGCGTGGTGCTGATGGACAAGGCGCAGGCGCAGGCGGAATCGCTGAGTCAGGGCATGCGTTCGCGCGGGGTGTTCGATGATCGTCCTTGACGGTGTGAGTTTCCACCACGAGTACGGCGTTGCGCTGGACAACGTCAGCCTGCACATCGCGGCCGGCGAACGGGTGGTGTTGCTGGGCGCCAATGGCTGCGGCAAGAGCACGCTGCTGAAACTGATGAATGGCTTGTTGCTTCCGCAGCAGGGGCAGGTGCTTTTCCAGGGGACGGCGCTGACGCACGGGCAGCTGCGGGACCGACGCTGGAGCCGCGAATTCCGTCGTCAGGTGGGGCTGCTGTTCCAGGATCCCGACGCCATGCTGTTCAATCCCACCGTGGCCGAGGAGATCGGCTACAGCTTGCGTCAGCTCCCGGTTGAGGAGCGGGATCGGCGTATCCGGCACTGGGCGGCCGAGCTGGGCCTGTCGGACTTGCTGGATACCCCTCCATTCCGCCTCAGTGGCGGCGAAAAGCAGCGGCTGTGCCTGGCCGCGGTACTGGTGCTGGAGCCGGCGCTCCTGCTGATGGACGAACCCACCGCCAACCTGGATCCACGCGCCACCGGCTGGCTTGTGGACTTCCTGCTGGATCTGGAGCAGGTCACCACGGTTGTCAGCACGCACAACCTGAGTCTGGCTGCCGAGCTGGGGGACCGCGCCCTGATGCTGTCCGAGGACCACCGGCTGATCTATGACGGTCCGCTGGCCGCCGCGCTGTCGGATCAGGAACTGCTGTGGCGGGCCAACCTCGCCCACCGTCATCGCCGCCGCCGCGGCGAAGCGGTCCGGATACATACACACCAGGAATGGAGCTGACATGCACCCATGGCGAAGGGCGGCTCTGCTGCCGTTGGCGATCGCTTGTTCGGGCGTGGCGCTGGCCGAAACCGGAACCGGCCCGATCGATGCCCGGGCGCTGGAGCCGCTGGTCGTTACGGGTACCCGCACCCCGCACGCACTGGACTCGGTGCCCGTGGAAACCGTGTTGCTGGACCGCGCAGACCTGGAGCGCAGCGGGGCCGGCAACCTCGCCGCTGCGTTGGGCACCGTACCCGGTATCGATACCAGCCTGCTGGATGACGTGATCGGCGCCGACAACCTGCGCAGCAGCATGCGGGGTTTGCAGTTCAACGAGGGCTACGGCCTGATTCTCGTGGACGGCCAGCGCGTGCATGGCGGGTTGGGAGCGCACGGCGACTACGGGGTGAGCCTGAACCAGATCCCGCTGTCCATGGTGGAGCGCGTGGAGGTGGTGCGGGGGGCCGGGTCGGCGCTCTACGGAGCCGATGCCATGGCCGGCGTGGTGAATGTCATCACCCGGCCGGTCCCCTCCGGCCCGGTGGCCTCGGCCGGAACCAGCTTCGGGCGCTACGAGATGCTGGACCGTGCCGGCCAGTCGCCCAGGGACAGGGTTCGTACCCGGCTGCGTAGCCATGCCGCCTACGGTGACCGCGTCGGCGAACGCTCAGGCTACTATCTGCACTACAGCCGGGAGGAAGACGAGGGCAACGACGCGAGCTCCCGCCTGACGACGCGGGATGCCTTGTTCAGCCGGTGGGAAACAGATTTCCCTGGACCTTTCTCGCTGGGGCTGAGCGCGGACGTGGAACGTAGTCGGCGCGAGTTGCCGGCCGGTCCGAGCCGGTTCGACCGGGAATACGACAGTTACCGACTGGCTGCCCGCACCGCCTACGACGAGGGGCGTTACCGGATCGCCGTGCAGGGATACACCTACCAGCAGGATTTCACGCAGGGGTATCCGGGCTTCGACCATGGCTACCGGCAGGGCGACATCGGCTACCGTCAGGCCGAGATCATCGCCACCCGCTTCGGCGACCGGCACTGGCTGACCGTGGGTGCGGAGGGGCAACGGCAGCGTCTCGACTACCGTTCGCTGAGCTACGTCAATGGTCAGGAGCAGCCACCGGTGGACGTGGATGAGCGCGTGAATACCTACAGCATCTATGTCCAGGACGAAATCCAGATGGGTGGTGGCCGCTTCGTGCTGGTGCCGGGGCTGCGCTACGAATCCCACGACACCTTCGGCGACGAGTTCAACCCCAAGCTGAGCGCGCTCTGGCGTGCAACCCGGGACACCACGGTGCGGGCCTCCGCCGGTCGGGCGTTCAAGTCCCCCACGATCCGTCAGCTCTATTACGATGGTCTGATGCGGCACGGCGGCTATTATGTGGAGTCCAACCCCGATCTGGCCCCGGAAACCGCCTACAGCGGCACGCTGAACCTGGAGCAGCGGCTGGCGGACGGGCGGGGCTGGTACAGCCTGGGCTACTTTCGTACCACGGTGCGAGATCGTGTGATCCGGCGGGACAGCGGCGAGGTGAATGCGGATGACGGCATTCCCATTCACACCTATGCGAACGTGGATCGGGCGTTGATACAGGGCGCCGAGCTGTCATGGCGCGCGGAACTGCCGGCCGGTTTCAGGCTCTCGGGAAGCGCGGCCTACACGGAAGCGGAGGACCGGAGTTCGGGCAGCAGCCTGCCCTTCGTTCCCCGCTACAGCGTGGGTCTGGCGCCGGAGTGGACCGGGCGCGGCGGTTTCGGCGCTGGTGCGCGCATCGCCCGGGTTGGCCACCAGTACAGGGACGATGCGGAAAATCAGCGGGTGGATGCCCATACGGTGGTGGACCTGCGTGCCTGGCAGCAGTTGTCGCGGCTGGCCCGGTTGACCCTGGACGCCGGGAACGTCTTTGCCTCCGACCGTGGGGATAGCGACTATGGCTGGCGGCTGGGGCGCAGCCTTACCGTCGGTTTGTCCATCGACTACTGATCCTTCAGTCGCCGTTCATGGTCGGCAATGAAGTCGCTGAGTTGCTGGGTGTCATGCATGTCCCGCACGCCCAGGGCCCCCTGACGGACCAGCGGACTGCCGGGATGGTGATCCCCATGCAGCCATTGCCAGGTGACCTGTCCGGGGTAGACCAGGGGAATGTCCGTCCACTCGGCCCCCGCCTCGTCCAGGTTGCCTTCCACGCGGGTGGCCTGGATGTCGGCATCGCCGTCATCTCCGAGGCTGAGCGATTGCGGCAGTGACACCCGGTGCCAGCGTGCGCCGACACCGCCGCTGTGCACGGCGAAGGCGACCGTGTAGCTGCCGCCGGGTTCCAGTGCCTTGCTGTCCAGCGGGTTGGGGGACTCCAGTGTGCGAGTAAGCCGGATCCGCCAGGCGCCGTCCTGGTACCTGCCGCCGGCGCTGATTGCGCCCCGGCTGCCCTCCGGCTGGCGCAGGAAGCGCTGGGGGATGACGTCACCTTCCTGCCAGTCGTGGTCCGGGTCGAAGGCCGTGGCGTTGTCTTCCGAGATGAAGTACGCATCGTCCTGGCTGTAGCCGCGTTCCAGCAGTTTCTCCCAGCGCAGCGCGCGTTTGCCGGTTTTCCCGGGGTCCAGCATGTAGGCTGGCTGGCCGGCATCGTCGTTCCAGTTGTCTGTATACATGCCCCGGCCTTCCGAGGAGAGGCGGTAATGCAGCACGTAGCCGTTGTCGGCATGCCCCACCGGGTGGCTGCGGTGGGCCCGCCATTGCCAGAGGTCAAGGAAATAGCCGTTTTCCTGCAAGGCGCGCAGGGTTTCATCGTCTTTCACGCGGTCCCAGGAGGTTTCCTCCGGCTCCGCATCCCTCGTGCCCGGCAGATACTTCCGCACGTCACTGCGGCCCATGTCCCGGCCCAGCTTCGGGTGCTCCCTCACAGCATCGGCGTCGGCGGCCGAACCCAGCGTGCGCATGCCCTCATGTGCCAGCATCCAGCCGCCGTATCGATCGAAACCGTCCACGCTACCATCGTCCAGCATCATGGAGATGCGGTCCTCGTACAGGCCGTGCTGGTCCGGGCCGCGGCCGCCGGAGCCGTAGCGTACCCACTCGCCGTCCTCGTACTTCCAGACCTGGTGATACCAGCTTGGCCGATCGGTGGGGTATTCGTACCGAATCTGGACATGGGAGTCATTGTAGAGGACTGCCACCTTCAGCCGGTCGGTGCGCTCCTCAGCTACGGGCAGGAAGATATTCTGTTCCTCGTCCTCCAGTTCGGCTTCCATGCCAATGGCGGTGGGGGCCAGCCAAGCAAGTGAGGCCGCTCCGATCAGTGTTGCTGTGGCGAAATCAAATCGCATGTCTGAGCCTATTGCGCTTACTGGGCGCCCATCGAGGGCAACCACAGGGAAATCTGCGGGAACAGGATCACCAGCACGGTGGCGATCAGCAATATGAAGATGAACGGCGGCGTGCCGCGTATCACATCGAGATAGGGCCTTCGGAATACCGCCATGGCGGTGAAGATGTCGCAGCCGAAGGGCGGTGTTGCCGACCCGATGGCCGCCTGCAAAGTCACCACCACGCCCACGTGCACCGGGTCCAGACCCGTGGCCTGCACCAGCGGCGCAAACAGCGGCGTGAGGATCAGAATGACCACGATCGGGTCCACGAACATGCAGCCGATGAAATAGGCCACCGCGATCAGCGCCAGCGCCGCGGTGGGATTGTCTCCGAAGGCGGCGATGATGGGCTGCAGGATCTGCTGGGGAATGCCGGCGGTGCTCAGTGCCTGGGAGAAGGCATAGCCGGCGGCCACCAGCACGAAGACGACGGCGGTGATCATGCCGGTGGACAGGGCGATGGAGCCCATGTCCTTCAGGCTGACCTTGCGGTAGATGATCACTTCCAGCACGAAGGCGTAGAGCACGGCCATGGCCGAGGCTTCCACCGGGCTGAAGGTGCCCGTGTAGATGCCGCCGACCACCAGCAGCGGGAAGCCCAGCGGCAGCAGTGCGCCGCGCAGCGCCCGCAGACGCGTCTTCCAGCCGGCGCGGGGTTCCGCCTCGATGCCCATGATGCGCGAGGCGACATAGCAGTAGATGGAGAACATCAGCAGGATCATCAGCCCGGGGAGGATGCCCGCGATGAACAGGTCACCGATGGAGGCTCCGCGCGCGATCACGCCGTAGACAATCATGCCGATGCTGGGCGGGATCAGCAGCGCGATGTCGCTGGCATTGATGATCAGCGCCAGCGTGAAGCTGTCCTTGTAGCCCTTGGCCAGCAGGCGGGGCCGCATCGGGCCGCCCATGGCCACCACCGTCGCCTGGGTGGAACCGGAGACGGCGCCGAACAGCGTGCAGCTTGCGGCGGTGGTGATCGGCAGGCCGCCGCGCAGGTGGCCGCAGAAGGCACTGACCAGGTCCAGCAGCCGGTTCGCCGTGTGTCCCTTGGTCATGATGTCGGCGGCGAAGATGAACATGGGCACCGCAGCGAGTACCCAGTTGCTGACGCCGGTAATCATCCAGCTGATGCCCTGATCCGGACCGAAGAAGGTCATGTCCGTGAACATCATGAACAGCGTGGCGGCCAGCAGCGGTACCATCATGGGGAAACCGAGCAGCAGCAGAACCACCATCAGAATGATGAGCCATGTGAGCATGGTGACTTTTCTCCCTTGCGGCCGTGGGCCTGGGCCTAGTTTTTCTCCGTATTCTCCGTCGGGATAGAGTTCGTGCCGTCGGCCGGAACGTCGTCGTAGAGTTCGAGCTCGGTGAATGAGCGGTACATCTCACGCGTGGTGAGATTGCGCAGCGCGGTCAGCCAGTACTGAATGCCTGCGAGGAAAAAGCCCACGGGCAGGACGGCATAGATGATCCAGAGGGGAATGTTGAGCGCCGAGGTGGTGCGTCCACGAGCGTAGATGGTCTGCGTGTAGCCAAGTGCCTCCCACGCCAGGTAGAGCAACAGCGCCCCGGTTACCACACAGATGAGCACCTGCATGCCTTTGCGGATCATGCCGCCCAGTTGATCGTAGATTGCGGACATGGATATGTGACGAGCGCGTCGGACTGCGTAGCTGACGCCGACGAAGGTGATCAGGATGATCAGAAGCTCGGTGATCTCGGTCACGCCGGGTATGCCGGTGCGGAAGAAGGTGCGACCCAGCACATGCGTCACCATGACCAGTGCCATGATCAGAATGGAGCCCCCAACGATGGTCATCTCCGCGAATTCCAGGCCCCGGTCGATGCCGCGTATCAGTTTCAGTAGCGGTCCCCCGCGTTTCCGCGACGGCTGATCCGAGCCGGTTTCGGCCATGTCCCACCCCCCGTAACAGCAGCAATTTCCTAATCACCATAGCCCAGATGCCGGCGCTTGGACACCGCGTAGACAAGGTCCGGGGGTGTGTTAAGGTTGAAAGTAACCCCCAGGAAGACTCGGCGACGTCTAGCAGTCCGGTGGGAGTCGGTCCGCATACAGTGCGATGGAGTTTCCCGTCGAACGGGGCGGAGCACGATGAGTTCCCGGAACAGCCTTTAAGACGAAGAAGGAGGTAGAGAGATGCGTTGGCATCATGGAGTTATTTCGGCCGCGCTGGGTGTGGCAGTGTTCGGCTCCGGCGTTTCCCACGCCATCGAGGCGCAGACCTGGCGCTTCGGTCTCGAGGAAATCGAAGGCAGCGTCCAGTACGAGTACGGTGCACGCTTTGCCGAGCTGATGGAGGAGCGCACGGATGGCGCCGTCACTGTCCAACTGTTTCCGTACGGCCAGATCGGCGGCCTGACCGACATCTACGATGCGGTGCAGAGTGGCGCCATTCAACTGGCGTTCGGCTCCGGTTTCCTCGGCGGCACCGTTCCCGAGAGCCAGTTGTTCAGCCTGAATTTCATCCTCACCGACGATGAATGGACCAACACCCAGGTTCTGAATTCGGATGAGTTCCTGAAGAGCGAGGATTTCCAGGGCGCGTTCCGAGACCGTGATCTGCACCCGCTTGCGGTGGTTCCGGAAGGTTGGCAGGTCTGGGGCCTGCAGGAGGAGGTGCGGACGCCGGAGGATTTCTCGGGCATCGCCATCCGGACCATGGATAACCGCCTGTTGCGCGAAACCTATCAGGCCTATGGTGCCGATCCCACGACAATGGAGTACGGCGAGATCTACAGTGGCCTGCAGCTCGGCCAGATCGAGGGCAACATCCAGCCGGTATTCGCGCATGAGGAAATGAGCTTCTACGAGGTACAGGATTACCTTGTGTTCGCCAATCAGGCGCAATTCATCGCCACTTTCATGGGCAACCGCGACTGGTATGACGGCCTGTCCGACGAGCTGAAGGAAATCGTGGAAGACGTGGCCGCCGAGTTGGTGGAGTACATTCACGAGGTCCAGGTTGAACTCAATGAAGAACGGCTGGATACCATCAAGGAAAACAGTGATATCCAGATCGTCGAACTGACGGCCGAGGAGCGCGAGGCCTTTCGTGAGTTGAGTGTGCCTGTGCGCGATACCTTCGTGGACATGGTTGGTGAGCGGGGTGAGCGCCTGCTCGATTTGCTTCTGGAACTGGTCGAGGACGCCGACAGCTGATGTGATCCGACCCGGGCCCATACCGGGCCCGGGTCACGCGTTTTCGGAGGCTTCACTGCATGCCGCCATTGACGTCGGACATGATTCCACTCGGAACGCAGGCGCCGAACTTCCGGTTGCCGGAGACCGACGGCGGCATCGTCGCCCGGGACGATTTCGCCGATGCCCCCGCGTTGCTGGTGGCCTTCATCTGCACCCATTGCCCCTTTGTCCGTCACCTCAGTGCCGGCCTTGCCAGCTTCGGCCGGGAGTTCATTCCCCGGGGGGTGGCCATAGTGGCGATCAATTCCAACGACGAGGCGCGGGTTCCTGAGGATAGCTTCGAGGCCATGGTGCGCGAGAAGGCGCGGGTGGGCTACCCGTTTCCCTATGCGCATGACGCCTCGCAGCAAGTGGCGCGCAGTTATGGCGCCGTCTGCACCCCGGATTTCTTTCTGTTCGATGGCGAGCGCGAACTGGTCTATCGCGGGCAGTTCGACGACAGCCGCCCCGGCAATGGCAAGTCGGTCAGCGGGGAGGATCTGCGTATCGCCGCCACGGCGGTACTGACCGGAAAGGATATCGACATTCCGCAGCGGCCCAGCGTGGGCTGCAGCATCAAGTGGAAACGCTGAAGCATTCACGTCACCGCGAATACCTCGTTGCTGCCTCAGACTTTCAGTCGTTTGGCCACCTCGGGCGACCGCTTGAGCTGCTCGACTTCCTCCTCGCCGGGAATCTGCGGCCTGTCCCGCTCCCGGTCCACCATGCACAGGAACCCCAGTGGCTCGTTGCCGGTGGCGTGGAACTGATGGTAGGTGTGAGGCGAGATGTACACGCAGTCGTGCAGGCCCACGAGTTCCACGCTGTCCTTCAGGATCACCTCCCCTTCACCGCGGATGATGATCACGGCGTGGGGATGCTCATGGTGCTCCAGCGAGGAGTACCCTCCAGGCTGGACTTCGAAATAGCGCGTCAGGAAGTTCAGGCGCTCCTCGTTTTCTCCCTCGCCGAGGATGGTCTGCCGGGTGATGTCGCGGAACCCGGTGCCGTCGGTCTTGTATTCCTTTAGCGGAACGTCCCAGCGGTAGTCGCGTGCGCGTATGATCTTGGCCATTGATGCCTATCTTCCCAGTGCCTTGAGCAGGTTCCCGGAGGCAGCCGTTATGTCGCCCTGGGCGTACAGGCTGCCGCCAATCAGTATGATGGTATCGGGGCCGTAGCGTTCAATCCAATACGGTGCCCGCTCGGCATCCATGCCGCCGCCGGGCGTCGGTGCCGATGGTTTCAGCCCCCCTAGCGGTTCACGCAGTGCCCGATTGATGGCGTGGCACTGGTCCTCTGTGAAGCCGAAGCGACCGCCGGTATTCGGATAGATGGAGGCATCCGCGCCGGCCAGTCGGAAAAGCTCCCCGAGCAGCAGCGCGGGCGACAGGCCGTGGGTTTCGCCCATCTGGCCGCCGGTGAGCGCCGGGTGGGCCATCATTGCCAGGCCGCTGTGGTCGCGGGCCCAGCGGAGGGAGTCCAGCCCGGTGAGCCACGGGCTGATCAATGCTCCCTCGCAGCCGGCATCCGCCGCGGCGTCCAGCCGGCGTTTCAGCAAATGATGCGGGGCGGTGACATTGGGGAAGTAGCGGCTGGAGCCGCCGGTTTCACGGTTCGCCCGCTCCACCGCCTGCTGGCAGGCGTGCAGCCGCTCCAGGTAAGGCGCGGTGGGCTGGTTTGCGATGCCGTGGTCATCCTTGATGATATCCACGCCGCCGAGCGCAAAGGCATAGGCCAGTGCGGCCAGCTCTTCCGCGCTGTAGCCCACTGGTTTCAAGGCCGTGCAGGTCATCGGCTTGCCGGCGGGTACGCCGGTCATCTGCCGCAGCCCCTCGATGCCGTGGCGCGGCCCGCCGAAGCATTCCAGCAGGCTGTGCGGCCAGTCCACCGCGTCCACCACGATGCCGCTTTTCAGCGAGATGTTGCCGAACAGCGTATTCAGCAGCTGGCTCAGTTCCTCGCCGGCCAGCCGGCTGTCGTAGGCGATGGCGCAGTTCCATTGCCGCGGCGCCTGTTCTTCCAGTGACTGGATCTGGCCCACCCAGGTATCGGCGATGTCCGGACGCAGGCAATCCGCGGGCAGTTCCACGGTCTGTTCCAGGGCGATGCCGCGTGCTTTCTGCATCGGATCTTCCCCGGGGGCACAATGCAGGCGGTAGTGGACGGTGAACTGGTTGCCCATGGTGATCATTCCAGCCGTTCGGCGATACGGATACAGTCGCCGCCCTCCTGGCGCGCCAGCAGGCGTGCGCTGTCCGCGGCGTCCAGTAGCACGCTCACCTCGCTGCCGTGCAGGGGATAGGCGGCCCCGCCGATGGACGCGGTCGGGGCGGGAATACTGCGCCCGCCGCGGTTGACACCCGTGCCGCGGAGTGCCGTGAGCAGGTCGCGGGCGCGCCGGGCGGTGTCTTCCATGCTGGCATCCGGCATGACCACGGCGAACTGTCCTCCGTCCATGCGGCAGCACACGTCCGAGCCCCGGAACGAAGCCTGCAGCAGGCCGCCCACGATCTGCAGCAGACGGTCCCCGTTGGCTGTGCCATGGTCCCGGTTGAACGCGGCGAACCCGTCCAGATCGACCAGCAGCAGCCCCAGAGACTGACCGGTGCGGCGACTGCGGTGGAACTCCCGGTGCAGCGTTTCCTCCAGATATCGCCAGTTGAAAAGGCCGGTTAGCGGATCCCGTACGGAGCGCTGTCGGTTGATCACCTGCAGCGACAGCGCTGCCAGCGTCATCGCCAGGCCCTGTGCCAGGATTCGCTGGCTGGTCCCCAGCACCGGTTCACCGTCATCGGCGCTCCAGTAACGGATCTCCCCACAGGTGGCACCAAAGGCGTCCAGCGGTGCGGTTCCCACGCGTTCCGGCGGCAGGGAGCGCAGTTCCTGCAATACCTGGTGAGCCTGGTCGTCGTCCCGGTGGCGCCCCATGGATTCCACGCTGTCCACCCAGTAATTGTCGGTATCCCAGGCCGCGGCGATGGAGGGCGGGTTGCCTTCCGCGGTCTGAAGCAGCACCGTTCCCTTCAGCCGGCGGTCCAGACGCAGCCACCACTCGCAGAACGCAGTCAACGCCAGGTCGGTGGTGGATGCCGTTGCCACTGCTTCCAGCGCCCGGGGCAGGTCGGGGTGCTCTCTGCCCGGCGAGAGGGTGGGGGGCAGGCTCTGCTGCAGTTCGGTGATGGCTTCCATGGCCTGATGCTGCGCGTCCAGTGCAGTCTGCAGTTGCCGAGTCCAGGACGAAGCAGGCGATTCGGTCATGTCTTCTCCACGGGTGTCGAGCGTGCGGCGGCAGTCTCCCGCCTCAGGGTCGCGTTGAACAGGTCGCGTTTCCCTAGGGCGGGTTGTCGTCGCGCCCGCGAACCTTGTTGTAAACGCGTAGCGCCGTGATGGGAGAGCCTATCACCAGGACGGCCAGCGCCAGGAATACCAGCAACATTGCCCAGGTCGGGAGCAGCGGCCAGATCCAGCGCACGAAGGCCCACAGCAGGGCGATATAGGCACCGATGACCAGCAACGCGCAGGCCACCGCCAACCCCAGGCGCATACCGCTGTTCAGGTGTCGAACTCCTCGGTGTCCGGTGCGTCACCGGAAAGCAGTGCCGATATCCGGCCGAGGAACGGCCAGGCCACCAGCGACTGGGTGAATCGCATGGTGGAGTTCTGTGCCTGCTCGGTGAGGACGCGTGTATCCAGCTCGGTCGCGATTCCGGTCAACGCCATGATGTCCTCTTCCAGGCGGTGCATGGCCTCCATCGGCAATATGCCGTCCACATGGATCACGTTGACGCGTCTGCCCCAGTAGGTGCTGGGTACCGAAGCCAGCATGAACGGCTGCGCATCCAGCATGGTCAGCCCATTCAGGTTCACCGGCAGGTTCAGCGGGTGCAACGGCAGTTCGCTTGGGCTGACGATTATTTCCATATGATAACAGTTGTCCGGTAGCGAACCGTCATACTGCTGGTGCGCCAGTGCCGAGAGATGGCTCTCATGCACCTTGATGACCACATTGGCATGGGTTTTCTGGAAATCGATCCACTGTTTGTAGGCGGCCTCCCGGCGCTGGATCTCGCTTTCCAGATCTTCCGGGTCATGACCTCGGGCAACAACGTCGCGTTCGAATTTCCAGCGCCATTTCACGTCCTGGTCAGAGTCCACGTACAGCGAGAAATCCAGCAGCGGCAGGAACTGGGAGTACAGCGCATGCAGGCCCTCGATCACCACGACTTGTGCGGGGCGAACGATCTGGGGTGCATCGAAGCAGCCGGTGCCGTGATTGTAGATGGGCACCTCCACCGGTTGCCCGGTCCGGAGCGCGCGCAGATGTTCCTCCACCAGATCCAGATGGTTGGCGTCCGGGTCCAGTGGTAGCCGGCCGCTCTTTCTGCGCTGGGCCCGGTCCTCCTTGTGGTAGCCGTCCAGCGCAATGGTGGTCACCATGTCGTTTCCGAGCAGGCGTCGTATGCCATGGGTATAGGTGGTCTTGCCGCTGCCGCTGTCGCCGGCAACACCGAGCAGAATCGGGCGCTCGGCCTGTCGGAGCTGTGCCCGAAGATCGGTCTGCCTGCGCTCCAGAGGGTTCGCTTGCTGATTCATGCCTGCCACTGCCTAGGGAAACACTGATTAATTGACACGTTCGCGCTCGAGTCCTATTTTCGTTCGTGGCTAGAAGCAAGGTGCCGCAGGTAGTCATTCTACCTGCGGTGGCTTGCGACACCGCCACGGGCGATGCGGCCGAGCCCGGAGGGGTTACAGTTGGATTTTTCGCGCTGCGTTGTTGCGGCGCTTGACCGTGGAATGACCACGGCACTGCGCACCGCGCCTAGCATCGCGAAAATCCAACTATAACGCGAGCGCGGGAATTAATCAGTGTTTCCCTAGGCGTCAAGGAACAGCCATTGTTGCCGCGAACGGCGCACTGTCAATCGCTGCGGGAGCGAATGTCCAAAGACTGCTAGGATGATGCCCATCCCGGTTGAAGAAAAAAGGATAGCTGCCCGATGCGCTTGAAAACCACCGACCTCTGTGATGACCATTCCGACAGCCTGCGTGTGCTCAGCCCATTGTTTCGCGACTACGGTGGCAAGCCGATGTTTCATGGCAGGGTCACGACCGTGAAGGTGTTCGAGGACAACTCGCTGGTGCGCGGTGCGCTGGAAGAGCCTGGTGAAGATCGCGTGCTGGTGGTGGATGGCGGTGGCTCCATGCGCTGCGCGCTGCTAGGCGACAACCTGGCGGAGATGGGCCAGAAAAACGGGTGGGCGGGTGTGCTGGTGTATGGCTGTGTCCGGGATGCGGCCGACCTGGCCCGCATCGACATCGGGGTGAAGGCGCTGAACACGCACCCGCTGAAGAGTGTCAAGAAAGGCGTGGGCGATCGCGACGTGCCGGTGACCTTCGCGGGTGTGAGCTTCCACCCGGGTGACTGGCTCTACGCCGATCATGATGGCGTGATCGTGGCCGCCGAGGCGTTGCACCGCTGATCACATAGGCAGGTATGAAACAAGAGAATGGAGGGGAAGTGATGGAGACACCGGTAAGCACGCTTCTGGCCGGCAAGGGGGATAGCGCGGTGCATACCGTGCAGCCCTCGGCCACGGTGACCGAGGCCGTGCATCTGATGAACCAGCGCAATATCGGTGCGGTGGCGGTGATGGAGGGCAGCCGTCTGGCCGGTATATTCACCGAGCGGGACGTGCTTCGCCGGGTCATTGATGGCAGCATGGATCCGGACCAGACGCCGGTCTCCAGCGTCATGACGCGGGAACTGGTGGTGGTGCGGCCCCAGACTACCGTGGGTGAGGCGCTGGTTCTGGTGGACAACAAGAACTGTCGTCACCTGCCGGTGGTGGAGCAGGGAAGACTGGTGGGGATGCTGTCCGTGCGCGACCTGGTCGGCAGCGTGGTGCATGGTCAGGAGCATCGCATCGCGGAGCTTACGGACTACATCTACGGCAGCTATGGTCCTTCCGTGGGTATGGTGGACGGCAAGGCGGAATGAGCGAGGAAGGCGTCCGATTGGACAAGTGGCTGTGGGCGGCGCGGTTCTACAAAACCCGCCGACTGGCCACTGATGCCATCAACGGAGGCAAGGTGGAGATCAATGGCCATCGGGCGAAACCTGCCAGGCTGGTACGTACCGGTGACGAGATTCGCCTGCGCAAGGATGCGCTGGACTATCAGTTGATCGTCGAGGGTCTGGCTGATCGTCGCGGGCCGGCGTCGGTGGCGCAGACCTTGTATCGCGAAACCGAGGAAAGCCGGGACCAACGTGAGCGGGTGCGCGCCCAACTGCGTGCCCAGGCGGTGGCGTTTCCGCAGCCTGATCGTCGCCCCGGCAAGCACGACCGGCGGCAGCTCGCCGGCTTCAAGCGCGGGGATTGATCAGCGCTTCCCTGGCGCTTGCGCGTGGTCGATCCGCGTTCGGGTCGGAAGCGGGCTGACCGGGGGCGTCCCGGGAAATTCTTCGTATTGCTGGTTCCGGTGAGTTTCCCGAGACAAGTGTCGGGCTTTTATTACGTTATAGAATTGCATTCCATCGTGGTTGTTATACGATAACATCTCATGTTCGGTGAGCGTTCGCTCGCCGTTCTCTTGCCGCCATCATCGAAACCAATTAGAGAACAGGGGCTCCCCATGTCCAGAATCAACGCTGCATCGCTTCCCGTTGGGCTTGCATTGCTTATCGCTGCGTCCGGTGCCAGCGCTCAGCAACAGCAGAATCCTACCCGCGTTGGGGCACAGGATCCGTTGGACAGCCAGGGAATCGGCACCTACAACCTGGCTGGCAGCCGGGACCGGGTGACTTCCGGCACCGCCTTCAATCCCGCCATCTCCGTGATACTCGACGGTGTCTACAAGAACACTTTCAGCGGCGAGGCACATAGCCCTGCCGGATTCGACGGTGGCCATGACCACAGCCATGGGCACGATCATGGTCATGGCATGGAAGACGGGTTCAACCTGCGCGAGACGGAATTCGCCTTCTCCGCCTCAGTGGACAACTATTTCGATGCCATTGCCATCCTGGCAGTGGACGGTGATAACGTGGAACTGGAGGAGGCTTACATCACCACTCGGAGCCTCCCTGCCGGGCTTCAGATCAAGGCCGGCAAGTTCCTCTCCGATATCGGCTACATCAACAAGCAGCATCCGCATGACTGGCAGTTCGTCGACCGGCCGCTGGTGAGCGAATACCTGTTCGGCGACCATGGACTGCAGGACGTGGGTGTCCAGCTTTCCTGGCTGGCGCCGCTGCCATTCTACAGCCGGTTTGGTATCGAGGTGCTGCAGGGCCGGGGTGGTATCGCCAACTATGTAGGTTCCGAAGAACACACCATCGTCGGCTACGGCGGCGACCCCGGTACCGAAGGGCCGACACGTCTGCGCTGGCGCGCCGATAACGACCTGGATGATTCCAGTGGCCCGAGGTTGGTTACCGCCTTCGCCAAGTTTGCGCCGGATCTCGGCTACAGTCATGCAGCCCAGTTCGGCCTCTCAGGCGGCTACGTGCGCACCTGGCAGAATCAGGAAGGACACAGTTCCGGGCGCCTGGAGACCTGGGATGGGGATGCCTGGTTTGCGGGCGTGGACGCGGTCTACAAGTACGATTCAGGCCGTGCCTATGGCCATGGCAACTGGGTGGTCCAGGGCGAGTACTTCTACCGCGAGATCGACGTTGACTACGCCTCGCGCGACTTCGTCGATGGCAGTACGCTGGCGCCCACCGTCTCCGGTGGCACGGCGGATGTCTTCTCCGGTACCGCCAAGCAGGACGGCGCCTACCTGCAGGCCATCTACGGTTTCGCCCCGCGCTGGAACGCCGGCCTGCGGGCAGAAGCGCTGGGCCTCACCAATAACAGCCTGGACCCGGACCGCGGCAACAATCGTTTCGAGTCCTTCGGCACCTCCTACCGCTATGCGGCCCAGGTATCGTTCATGCCCACGGAATTCTCCCGGATCCGGCTGCAGACCAACTACATGGACTATGCCGACGACAACGGCGACGACCATGATCACGGCGCCTGGAGCGTAATGCTGCAGTACAACGTGAGTCTGGGCGTCCACGGCGCCCACGACTTCTGATCCGCAGGGTATTGCATCCCGGCGCGCCCCCGATGCAGGGAACGGCGCGCCGCTCATACACAACGTATCGAACGAGGAGGCAAACATGCTGAATCGCATCCTGCTGGCAACACTGCTCATGATGGTCAGTGGTCTGGCCAGCGCGCAGTTGAACGTCGTCGCGAGCACCAGCAACATGGGTATGCTCGCGGAAACAGTGGGCGGGGAGCACGTCAGCGTGCGGGTGCTGGCGCCGCCGGATCGGGACGCCCATTACCTGGAGGTGCGGCCCAACATGATGGTGGCGCTGCGCCGTGCCGATCTGGTGGTTTCGGTGGGAGCCGAACTGGAGGTGGGCTGGCTGCCGCTGGCTATCGAGCGGTCGAATAATCCGCGTCTGAACCCCGGCCGCAGCGGTTACTTCGAGGCCGGTGCCCAGGTGGACCGGCTGGATGAGGGTGCGCCGGCCGATCGGTCCCTCGGCGATGTCCATCCCACGGGGAACCCGCATGTCTACATGGACCCCTTGCGCATGGCCGATGTCGCCGAGGCCCTGGCGGAACGCATGGCCGAACTGGACGGCGACAATGCTGATAGCTTCCGTAGAAACGCTGCGGCGTTCCGAGACCAGGCGGAGAGTGCGGTGGAGCGCTGGCGTGAGGAAGCCGACGGAGCGCCTGGCGTCGTGCTGTTCCATGAGGACGCCAAGTATCTGCTGGAGTTGCTGGGCGTGCCGGAGTTGGGCTACCTGGAGCCGGTCCCCGGTGTACCTCCGACAGCGTCCCATCTGCAGTCGCTGGTCCGAGGGTTGGATGGTCGTGAGGGCGTGATCATCTATTCGGGTTATCATTCCTCTCGCGGTCCGGACTTTGTCGCCGGCGAACTGGGTTGGAACACCGTGGTTCTGCCCACCAATGTGGAAGTGGGAGGCTCCGCCGAGGACTACTTCGCGCTGCTGGATCGGTGGGTCAGCGCCATCAGCCGCCTCGGGAGCTGACCTGAAGAGAGGACTGGATGGCGGATGCGCTACTGACGGTCACCGATCTGGTGGCCGGATACAGGGGGCCGGTTGTCGGCCCCCTGTCGTTTTCACTCTACCCTGGAGAAGTGGTCGGACTCACTGGCGGTAATGGCGTGGGCAAATCCACCGTACTGCGCGCCCTGACCGGACAGGCGACCCGTTTCGAGGGTGCGGTGCGTCGACGGGCGGATAGTCGGTACGCCTATCAGGATCAGCAGCCGCCGGAGATCCAGGAGCTCCCGCTCCGTGCCGGCGAACTGCTGGCGCTGAACGCCGGCAGTTTGCCGACGACCCTGCCTGCCCGCCTGAATGCGCTGCTCGATCAGCGCGTGGATAGACTGAGCGGCGGCCAGCGTCAGTTGCTGCTGGTCTGGGCAGCATTGCTGCATCCGGGGGAAATCCTGTTGCTGGACGAGCCCACGAACAATCTCGACACGGATGGTGAGGCATTGCTGGTCGCCACTCTATCCGAACTGCCGGCCGGACGCGGCGCGCTGGTGATCAGCCACGAACCGGATTTCCTGGATCGTGTCGCCGATCGGGTGGTGGAGGTGGGCAGGGCATGACCCAGCAGTTCGACTTGCTGTTCGACCCGCTGTTCCGGCTGCCCTTTGTTACGGGTGCGCTGCTATCCGTGCTTCTGCCTGTACTCGGGCTCTACCTGCGGCTGCGCCAGGAATGGCTGGCGGCTCTGGGCTTCGCGCACCTGGCCGCCGCCGGCGGGGTTCTGGCCAGCCTGACCGCGTTACCCATGGTGGCCAGCGCAATGACGCTGGCTGGGCTGGGGGTGGTTTCCCAGGCCGCTTTCCGGCGGGGGGGCAACGATGCATACGCGGCGATGATCCTGCTTGGCTGGTCGGTCATGTTGCTGGGAGCATCGTTCAGCCACCACGCGAAAATGCTCGGGCAGGCACTGGTGGATGGGCAGTTGTATTTCACCGGCAGCGAGCACTTCTGGGCTGCCCTGGCGCTTGCGCTGGTGGTCATCGCGCTCATGCCTCGTCTGTCACCGCGGCTGCTGCGTGCGCGCCTGTTTCCCGGTCAGGACCAGGCCAACGGCCATTCGGTACGCCGGTTGGGAATCGGGTTCAATCTGCTGGTGGCGGCCTCGGTCGGGCTCGGCGCTACGGCGGTGGGCGTGATCCCCGCCTTCGCCCTGATCTTCGTTCCCGCCTGGGTTGCGTTTGCGCTGGCGCCGGGCTGGCGGCCTGCCGTTATCCTGGCTCCCGCGCTGGCACTCGCCGCCTATCTGGTGGCCTTCGTCGGGGCAATGTTGCTGGATCTGCCGATCGGCCCGGTGCTGACGGCCTGCCTGGTGCTGCTGGTGCCGCTACGGCTGCTGGGCAGGCGCTAAGGCAGGGCTTGCCCCTGCAACGGAACTCTAGCGGTCGTCGTCGAGGGGGCGTTCGGCCAGGCGGGCGCGGCGCTGCCGGACCATCATCGCGGTCATTGCGAACAGCAGCGTTGCAGTGAGCAGGAAGGCCGACAACTGAATGGTCTGTTGCGGGTTGAATCCGGCAGAGGAACCGAGCAGGAAGCCGATGCCCAGGTAGACCAGGGACCAGGCCAGGCAGCCGCTCAGATTGAAGAAGGTGAAGCGCCGGTAGCTCATGCCCAGCATACCGGCTACGGCGGGGACGGTGGGCCGCAAGGCCTTGGTGAAACGGCCCAGGAACACACTCTTGCCGCCGTGGCGCCGCACGAAGCTGCGGTTCCGTTCCAGCAGGGCCGGGTAGCGCGTGAATGGCCAGATCCGTTCCAGCCGGGTGGAGAGCCGGGCCCCGGCCAGATAACTCACACTGCTGCCCGCCGCCGCGCCAAGACTGGCCCCCAGTATGGCGGCCTGTGGTGATACTGTGCCGCTGGCCATCAGTGCGCCCGCCGAGAACAGCACGGTGCCGGCAGGAATCAGATAACCCACCGCAATCAGCGCCTCGAGAAAAACAATGGTGAACAGCAGCGCAGCCACGTAGTGGGGATGCGTGGCCATCAACTCGGCCAGGTGCTGCGGGTTCAGGACTTCCATGAGTGCTCCGCGGGTGTCGGGCGGCGCTACTTCTGGTAGCGTGCCTTCCACTCCTCGTACGGCATCCCGTAGATCAGCTCCCGGGCCTGCTCGTAATCCACTTCCAGACCTCGCTCCTCGGCCGCCGCCTTGTACCACTTCGACAGGCAGTTGCGACAGAAGCCGGCGAGGTTCATGAGATCGATATTCTGCACCTCGGTGTGCTCGCGCAGATGCGACACCAGCTGTCGGAAGGCAGCAGCTTCCAGTTCGGTGCGGGTATTCTCGTCCATCGTGCCATCACCTCCAGCGGTTGCGTGACCTGCGGGGCGCGTGCGCTCCGCGGATGCGGCGCAGTATACCATGTCGGGCTAGCGCGCCCGCTGCAGGCATGTATCGTCGCCCCGGCAGCGGACACGTCGCAGTGTCTGCTCGTAGGTGTCGGCAAAGCGTCCACCTTCCGCCACCGCAGACAGTGCGGCCTGTTCGGCTTCATCCCAGCGTTCCTGCTGGGCCCGGATCAACGCCAGATTGTTCAACAGTACTCCCTTGCGAGCGGTATCCGCCACGATGCCGGTTTCCGCTGCCTCCGCGGCCAGTTCCAGCTCGCCCTCCGCGTACAGCAGATTGACCAGCCCCAAATGGAACCCGGCCTCTTCCGGCCAATGATCCCGGCCGGTCTCGTAAGCCTCGACAGCCGCTTCGACACGGCCTGTCTGCTCCAGTTCCACCGCACCGCGCAGCCAACCGGTGGCCGTGGCGGTGGCTGCCGGTTGGTCCGGCCTGGTGACCACCATCGCCCAACGGTCGGCGCGGTCCCAGGTGCGGCGGAACAGATCCAGCGAGGTGAGCACGCGCTTTTCCGTGCCTGACCGGAGGATGAACTCCTGCTGTTCCGGGTCAT
Source organism: Ectothiorhodospiraceae bacterium (assembly GCA_020831845.1). GTDB lineage: Bacteria > Pseudomonadota > Gammaproteobacteria > Nitrococcales > Aquisalimonadaceae > LSCE01. Next base: position 2,869 of record JAFIFV010000125.1, on the reverse strand, counting down.
AGCCCACGACGACGGCATAATGCCAGACTGGCCACCAGCCGAGCCCGAGGTTCTGGAAGACGAGAACCGGGTTTCCGGCATGCAGTTCCGCAAGCATCGCGTCGAACGTGGGTTCGATGATGGTGGGTACGCGATCGCGCTGCCGCGTCTGGGCCACAAGCTCGGCCTGCAGGGTACCCTCCCGTGCCGGGATGAACAGTGCGGGCTTCAGCTCCTCCGGCGTTGCCGGCTGGCCGGTCCAGCTCAGCACTTCGGCCAAGGCGGCCGGTCCGCACTGCAGTTCCTCCTGCGGGAAATAGGGAACGTCCTCCAGCTCCACGGTCCGTGGCGGTTCGCTGAAGGCCTGATCCTGATCCACTGCGGTGAGGCTGGCGCAGCCTCCAGCCCCCATGGCGACAAGCGCGAGCAGGAGGGCGGGAAGAATCCCCGCGGAACCCTGCCGGCGCCGATTCGGCGCGGCCATGCGGCTCACTCTTCCGTGGGGCCGCGATCGCCGGCGAGGAAGTAGTTCACATCCTCGATGCTGGAGTCATCCACGCCACCACCCACCGCCACCTGCAGTTCGAGGTAATTGAGCAGGTAGTCGTAGCGGGCCTCGGCCAGCTGGCGCTCGGTTTCGAAGCGTTCCCGCTGCACGTTGAGTACGTCCAGTGTGGTGCGCACTCCGACTTCCAGGCCCCGCTGGGTGGATTGTTCGGTGCTGCGAATTGAACGCAGCGCCTGTTCCAGCGCCCGGATCTGCTGCAGGCTGGAGACCAGATTGAGATACGCGGATTCCGCCTGCAGGCCGGCCTGGCGTTTGGCGTCCAGCGTATCCTGGAAGGTGGCGTCCCGATTGGCCTGGGCTTCCCGCACCCGGGACGAGACAGAGCCGCCAGCAAACAGCGGTACCTGCAGCCGAACACCCACGGCAGCCTGCTCGCCCTCCTGGCTCTGTGAGCTGAACTGCGTCTCGCTCTGGTAGTTGCGGCCGTAGTTCGCCACCAGATCCACCCGCGGCGCGTGGCCGGCACGCTCCTGGCGGATTTCCTCCCGGGACCGGGCCAGTTGCTGTTCGGAGAACCGGACTTCCAGGTTGTAGCGCTCAGCGCGATCGGCCCAGATCTCTGGATCCGACGGACTGGGAGCCTGGGCAATGAAGTCTTCCCGCAGGCCGGCCAGTTCGCCGGCAGGTTCGCCGATCAGCCGGCGCAGGCTCTCGCGCGCGATCTGCAACTGATTCTGTGCCCGCAAACGCTGGGCCTGAACCAGATCGTAGCGCGCCTGGGCGTCATTGACGTCGGTAATGGTTCCGGTGCCCACATCCAGCGCCCGGCGGGCCCGACGGAGTTCGGTTTCGATGGCCGCGATCTCGGCGTCGATGGTCGACACCGTGTCCTGGGCAAGCAGCACGTTGAAGTAGCCTTCCGCAACCCGCAGCATCAAGCCTTGCTGTGCCTGCGCGAGTTGCAGGCCGGCCTGGTCCATCAGAATGCCGGCCTGGGCGCGCAGCGCGAAGCTTTCCATGCGGAACAGGGGCTGGGTCAGGTTGACGCCGGCGGTCCACTGGTTGTAGTAGAGCTCCTGCTCGTCCGGGCCGGGTACGATCGCCCCCAGTCCCCCCTCGATACGCTCCCAGTTGCGGCCGGCCTGGGCCTCCAGGTTGATTTCAGGCATGAACAGGGCTCTCGCCTGGGGCTGGAGCTCGTCCGCCGCGCGCCGCCGATCCTGAGCCGCCCGCAACTGCGGATCACGATCCACGGCCAGGCGGTAGATCTCGGCAAGATCCCTGGGTCCCAGCTGGGAGAGGCTGGTCTGGGCGGCTGCGGGGGCCGCCATGGCCAGCGCCAGGGCGCAGACGGCCAGGAGCCGGAGTGATCCGGCTTTGCGCTTGATCATGTCGCAAGTCCTTGATGATTTTGTCAAATATTCCATGTGGCCTGAGGCTCCGGAGCATGCTGAGCATTTCCGGACGAACGACCGTGTGCGTTGGTCGTGTGCGCCGGGCGTGTCCCGGCGAAGCTCCCATCCATGACGCTATCGAACGATAGGACGAACAGCGGTCAGAGGCAAGCTAACCGATCGGTCAGCCAATCGGTTGGTCCTGCGTGATCAAGACAGCCCTCGATCCTGTTCACCCTGCTGCCGTGATCGGCAATCCGGGCAGACCCCGTTGATCTCGATGGTCTGCCAGTTCACCTGAAAGCCCAGTTGTTCGCTCTTGCGCCGGAGCAGGGCGCTGATATCCGGGTCGTTCAACTCCGCCACGGCGTTACAGTGCTGGCAGATGAGGAACTGGCCCAGATGCGGGTGACTGGGGTCACCGCAGCCCACATAGGCATTCAGCGATTCGATCCGATGAATCAGGCCTTCGGCGAGCAGAAAGTCCAGTGCGCGATACACGGTGGGTGGGGCTGCCGAGCGGTGTTCGGTCTTCAGTCTGTCAAGCAGATCGTAAGCCTTGACTGGTTCATGCCGGCGCCAGATCAGCTCCAGTACCCGGCGGCGAATCTTGGTCAGTCGCACGCCTTTGCGCAGGCAATTGGCCTCGGCCTGCGCCAGCGCCTCGTCCACGCAGTGGTCATGATCATGATCGTGCTGGCGAAACGGCGTGACTACGGATTTGTTCATGGGCGGAACGAACGCTCTGTGTCGGGGCGCGGCGATGCGCAACAGTATTCGAAGCATACCAAAATCCGCCTTCGGAAACGTATGCCGCCGGATTCCGGGCTCGGCCGCCATGGTTATGGAGCGGTGACGAAGCTGATATTCTGCCTGTTTAAGGAAGCGCTGACGTATTCACGTTGCCGCGTTACGGTCGGATTTTTCGCGCTGCCAGGCGCGGTGCGCGGCGCCGTGGTCGTTCCACGGTCAAGCGCCGCAACGACGC
>JAFIFV010000114.1 GCA_020831845.1 Ectothiorhodospiraceae bacterium | reverse complement strand
CCGTAACGCGGCAGCGTGAATACTTCAGCGCTTCCTTACGGACCAGGGAACTCTGCCAGGCCGTCAACCCCACCATCATTCGTCCGGGAGGGTCAGCCGGCGCATCAGGAGGACGTTCTTCCCCAGGTGCGTAACGGGTTGAAACCCAAGCCGCCTGTACAGATGCACTGAACCGGTATATGGCGGCTGGCCGCGATAGTCCAAATCGAGCGGGAACGCCTCCACGGCCACCCCACCCCGCTCCCGAATCCTTGAGAGCGCGGCCTGCACCGCTATCGTCGAGAGGCCTTCGCGGCGTCGGTGCAGGAACCGTCGCCTTGGCTATACCGTTAGACCAGGGTTTTGTTATGATAAACCTTGAAAAATATAACCCATGATCTATTTAACCTCCCTAATCATATCTCGCTTCAATCTGACTCAAAAAGCGACCAATCAACCTTTTTGTGCCATATAATCCTAGAGTCATAACGATGACAATAGGAGCAAAAATTTGCACTATTATCATTGGTACAAGCTGGGACAGGAAGCACAAGAAAAACACAAAAACCCAGAAGTAGCTTATCCTTTTATTAGCTCGGATAAAGTCAGGGTCTTTCCAATTTTCTTCAGGATAATCGAGCCTAGAAAAGTAGAATGTAAAACTACCATTCCACAAAGCCGGAGGCGCAACAGCCATCATCAGCAAACAAAAATACAGGATTAACTGGGGTCGCTCCAGCAGAAGAGCGAGAACTGGGTAAATACTTTCAATATTATCGAAATTATCAATATCAACAGAAAATATAACGACAAAATTTACGAGAAGAACTATAACCATAGTTGGAATAAAGTAGTTATCATCCACCATCACCCTTTGCACGATGAATAGCAATATAATAAACCCTAAGAAAAGCGAAACAAGCCAACGTAAATTTTCTGGATATTCCGGGAAAGAAGATGATACAAAATATGTATATATTGTAAAAAACACAAATGGTGTAGTCACGAACAACCATTTGCGTTTATTCATTTTACGAATCTCAATTTTAGCATAGTCCGAAGCAACTCATTCTCCAGAAAAAATGTGGTCGGCAAGGTTATCCTGCGCGCCCCAGCGCCTCCTGAATGAAATGCCCCTTGGCTGCGGTATAGGCTTCTCTGTCCGAGCGGAATTCCGCCGCCCACGCCAGCTTGTTCTGCGCATACCGGTTTGCCAGTTCAGCATCGGCACGGAGCATGTCCCGAAACGCCAGGCGCCGTTCCCACTCCTCGCTACCATGAACCACAAGGTGCAGATGATGTGTCCGACGCCCCTTGGACCAGCGCATAAGCCAGCGCCGTTCAACCAACGAGGCATTGAACTCCATTGATGTCGCATATCTGGCCTGGCACAACGGCTCCATCAATTCGTCGGCACGCGATATTGACTCTACTCCTGCCAGCATATCGATGACAGGCTTGGCTGAAAGACCTGGCACTGCGGTGCTGCCAACATGCTCTATTGCCAGGAAATAACCAGGAAACAGGCAAAGAAGGCGGTCCCGCTCCTCTTCGAACAAGTAAGGCCAGCCCCGGTCATACGGGAAAATTGCCACCTCTTCCCGGATTGCTCGACCAAGTGATTCCTCTTCGTCCATGACTCACCATCTTTTCGATGTTGAAGCCCGGCCGCGCGTTGGCGTGCCAGCTGTGGATTGGTGATCAAGTCTCCCCGCAAGCCCGCAGCGCCTCGATATCTCCCGACACGATCACCGGCAGATGGCGGCTTATCTTCTCAACAGGCCAGTTCCACCAGGCAATCGCCTCCAGCATCTCGATCGCCTCCGGCGGGAACCGCTGCTTGATGGGCCTGGCCGGATTGCCGCCGACAACGGTGTAGGCGGGAACACCGCTGGTCACAACCGCGCGCGAGGAAATGATCGCGCCGTTACCAATATTCACCCCCGGCATGATCAGCGCGTCATAGCCGATCCAGACGTCATTCCCGACAACCGTGTCCCCCTTGTAGGGAAACTCGTCCAGAGCGGGCATCACCTTCTCCCACCCATTGCGAAATATCTGGAAGGGATAGGTCGAGATACCAGAGAGCTTGTGATTGGCTCCGTTCATGATGAACTTGGCACCACGGGCGATTGCGCAGAATTTTCCGATGATCAGCTTGTCGCCGATGAACGGGTAGTGATAGAGGACGTTGCGCTCGAAGTTCTCCGAATCCTCCGGGTCGTCATAGTACGTGTAGTCGCCGACGATGATGTTGGGGTTGCTCACCGTATTCTTGATGAAACACACCTGTGGAAAACCTTCCATTGGATGCTTGTTTGAGGGGCTTGGCCCGTACATGTGTCCTCCCTCACTCAACGCAAAACCAGGGCCCGGCAGGGCTCAACGTTACGATCTCGCCGCAGGACCAAAAGGCAGGGCCGGTTGGTGGTACCTGCCGTCCCGGTCATTAAGGAAGCACTCCCTTCCCGTCATCTGTCTCGTCCGTGACCTTTGGTTGCCAGAGCTGGATGGGATTTCCTTCGGGGTCGCACAAGCGAGCAAACCGGCCATTGGGATATTCGGTCGGATCCACTTCCACGGCAATGCCCGCGTCGCGAAGCTGGGCCACCATGGCGTCCATATTGCTGACCCGAAAGTTGATCAGCCACGTCTGCTCGGGTCGACCGAAGTATTCCGTATCAGCCGGCAACGGGGCGAATACCGTCGGCCCTTCATCTTGCCACCAAGGGTCATCATCATAGGTTTTCGGAACCTTCGATACTCCGAGATGCCGCTCGTACCAGGCCGCCAGTTCGCCGGGGTCTCTCGCCCGGAAGAAAATGCCTCCGATTCCCGTTACGCGTTCCATAAACAGTCGCCCTCCCAAGCAGCGCGGACCAGGCGCCATGAGCCTGTCCGCACTTTCCCCCGCGATGTGGCAGTCGGCGCATGTGATCTGGCACTGGGCCCTGTTACGAATAATACAGCTACAACACCGCCCAGGTTTTCGCTGCAAGATACAGCCCGATGGCAAAGGATAGATGCGCTGCGAGACTCTTCAATCGGGTGATAGTCGGCTTCGGCGTACGTGAACCGGCAATTCCGATACCAAAGGCGGGCTGCATGATGAAGAAGGGGATCACGACACTGCCGACACCGACCGCCAGCGCTGGTGCCAACGTGGGACCCTGAACCCACTCCAGCCCCCACAGCGAGACCAGCAGGACGGCAAAGACAATGCCGATGACATAGTGCGCGATCCAACCCCAGGCGCGTTCACCACCAACCGGCGACGCGGCCATGATGGAGTCATGCCGAAACTGGCCCTGGGGAAAGTGGCCGATCCATCTCCCCACCAGCGCGTAATCGAGTGGCGGTGCATGGAAGACGCGCTTCTGGATCCAACCCCAGAGGTCCATTACCAGCGTAGCGCCAATTCCAATGACAGCGGAATGCAGAAGTATTTCGAGAGCGTCATGCATGGTGATGCTTGTCCCTTTCGTCTACAAGGATTTCAATGTACGAATTCAAGTCGACTTGAGGTCAAGCGTGAAATCTCTGGATATTGCCGAGGTCGCCCGGCGCTCTGGTCTGCCGGCCTCCACCTTGCGCTACTACGAAGAGAAAGGGCTCATCTGCTCGGTTGGAAGACATGGCTTGCGGCGGCTGTTTGCGCAGAACATCCTGGAGCGGCTATCGCTGATTGCACTCGGGCGCAGTGCGGGGTTCTCCCTGGACGAGATCGGAGGCATGCTCGATGCTACGGGCAGTCCCCGCATCGACCGCGCGCAGCTCATGGCAAAGGCGAATGAGCTGGACAGGGTCATTCGTCGATTGACCGCTATGCGCGATGGCTTGCGACATGCTGCCGAGTGCCCGGCCCCTGATCATATGGAATGCCCAACGTTCCAACGCCTGCTGCGCCACGCCGCTCGACCACGTCGAGGGCGACGCGAACGGTGGACGGCATAAGTCCGTTTCGTGTCGACGACTGGATAATGGGCAGCGCACACTTATGGCGGGCACGACCATGGATGCCTTCGCAACAGTCACTGCATGACGCCCAAACCCAGCCGCGTGCCTCGAGTGGCGCGCCGGCTGGAGACCGGGCCGGGTAGCATACCGCTCACTGCCTGATACCTGGGCGTCAGCCCACCCGATCAACGGTCCTGCTTGGGACGATGGATGGCGCAGAGCTTGTTGCCGTCAGGATCACGTACATAGGCCAGGTACATTTCGCCCATAGCCCCCTTGCGAAGCCCCGGCGCATCTTCAATCGAAGTGCCACCGGACGCCACAGCCGTGTCGTGGAATTCATGCACCTGTTCAGGCGAGTTGCACTTGAAACCGATGGTGCTGCCGTTGGCGAACGTTGCCGCTTCGCCGTTGATGGGCTCGCTGACGCAGAAAGTGTTGCCTTCGTGTCGGTAGAAGAGCCTGGTGTGGCCCGCGTCCGCCTTGTTGCGCAGCGGCTCACCCGCGCCGAGCGTCCCGAGCACTGCGTCATAGAAGCGTTTTGAACGCTCGATGTCATTCGAACCGACCATAATGTGATTGAACATGCATTCCTCCCTCGCCGCGACATGGGCCGCGGCCAACCATAAGTCATTGTTAATTCTTTAATAGTCGTACGTGAGCACCTCCACATGAGGCACAACCTAGAGACCACGCGGCGAAGTCGTCGGCTGCGATGATGTTAGAGCAAGCCGATCATTTCCGCAGCAAACATGATTCGAATTCGTCAGAGATACCCCCACGCGCCTCATCGGGGCTACTCCGGTCACCTGCAACCAATTCCTCGTTCGCTCGATTAAGAAGTGCTCCCCGTGCTTAAGGAAGCGCTGAAGTATTCACGCTGTCGCGCTCGAGACCGGTTTTCGTTCATGGCCAGGAGCAAGACGCCGCAGGTCGTGGTTCTACCTGGGGTGGCTTGCGACACCGCCACGGACGAAAACCGGCCGAGCCCCCAGGGAGCCTCTGATCGATTCGCATGGGACTCTGGCATTGCAGCAAGCCCGTGGGCAAGGCGCGACTCGCCGGCAATGGCGGGCCCTTGCCAAGAGGCGCAACGACGCAGCGCGAAAAATCTGACCGCAACGCGGCAGCGTGAATACTTCAGCGCTTCCTTAATTGCGGGGGAATCCATACCCCCCTTCTCAGGGCTACCCGGAAAAACGCTTATCTCTAAGATACAAATCGTAACCGTTGTTGCCTCTTGGGTTTCGCTTTTCGATATCAAACAGCTCCGTTGTTTCAATCAAACTACTTAGCTTTCGATATCCGTAGTTCCTGGAGTCGAAGGAACTCTGGTTGGCAATATGTGCTCCTACAGCTGCGATATTTGCCCATCCGGTATCGTCGGAAGTCGCTTCAACGGCTCCCCGCAAGAGGCTTATCAGCTTGGCGTCCTGATTCAGCTGTTTCTTGGATTTCTTCTCTTTAGCGGCGGACTTACCACTCCCCTCCCCTCCCGATTCACTCGACGGAACTACGAGTGCCTCAAGGAAAACGAACTTATCGCATGCGGCTTGAAGCGACCCAGGCGTTTTCTTTTCACCAAACCCATACACTACCAAGCCGGATTCGCGAATACGTGTGGCCAGCTTTGTAAAGTCGGAATCGCTTGTAACCAGGCAAAAACCATCAAATTTCTCTGTATAGAGCAAATCCATGGCATCAATGATCATGGATGAGTCGGTCGAATTTTTCCCGGTTGTATAGCTGAACTGCTGCATCGGGCTAATCGCATACTCATGGAGCATCGGTTTCCATGAAGATAGCCGGGGTGTTGTCCAGTCCCCATACGCGCGTTTAACACTTGCAGCTCCATACTTGGCGACTTCCTGAACCAATGCTTCGCACAACGCGAAACTGACGTTATCGGCATCAATCAGCACAGCTAGTTTTTTTCGATCTTCCATATTTCTGCACTGCCTTCTTGGTATCTCTGACGCTCGGCTTTGCGGCGTTCCGAAGCGCAGCGTAGGCGCGCCCGCCAACAGCCGCTGGTTAAACGATTTTCTGAGCAACGACAGAGTAGGTATGCCAGCGCTTTTTCCTTCCGAGCAAAGTCATGCCTTCTGCATCATGCTCATAGATATCAACAATTTTGAAATCACGACGAAAAAGCTCTTCCAACTCAGAACGTGCGTGAATTGTCAGATCACCACCTTCCTTCTTTGCCCAAGAATCGTTTTCCCCCATAAAATGTCCACAAAAGACTCCCCCTCTCAGCAGTGACCGAGTGATATTCCTCCAAGCAAGGGGAAAAAATCCCGGATTACAAAAGAACAAGCTGGAGCATGCGCTTACCAGAGTCGATTCTGGATACTCATACTGCTCAAAACTGCAAACCTGGGGGAATAACGTTTCATTAAGATATATGCGCCCGGTTTCACTCAGGCGTGCGATAGCAGCATCGCTTTTGTCATATGCGTATACCGTAAAACCGCGCTCAGCCAAGAACACGGTATCACGCCCAGCACCGCAGCCTATATCCACGGCCACCATGGGCAGCGACGCATCAACTACCTCAAGGGCTATCCTGAGATGAGGATACACCTCTACGCTCAATGATCGCTCATAGTACGCTTGCTGACTCATGCTCGGCTCTCAGCACATTCTACAGGAATTGGATAGAACGCAGCGATATTGCGTCATTCCGACCACTTCGTAACACCGCATATCGATCACCTGTCTTTCGACAAATTCTTTCCGTGAGAGGAGGCTACTGCAGACAGTTTACCGATACCATGTAATCGCGGAACCGATCACTTAGCCCTCCCCTCTCGGCACCCTATCCCCCGAACGCTGCTCCTCTTTGATCACTGTCTCATCGCGGAACCATGCCTCTAGCGCGTTGGCCAGCCACGTGACCACCGGACCGCCGGTGGCCTGGGCAGATTCCAGCGCAAACAGGGTTTTCCACCATTGCGCTTCAGGGTGGCGGATGACACGGAGTTTGCCCAGGGCCAGGGCTTCGGTGATCAGCGGCAGGGGGAGGTCCGCCCATCCCGCGCCTTCCATCACCACGTCGCGAATGACTTCGTACTGGGTGAAGGCCAGATAGTTCGCCGTTTCCGGCGCATCGGCCATTAAAGAAGTATCTCCCAGATACGCCAGGGTCACTTCCGTATGCATTACCAGATCGTCCTGGGTCACCGTGGCGAGACGGGCCAATGGGTGGTCACTGGAGGCCACGGTATGCATGCGCACATCGGCGATCTCGCGCAGTCGCTGGTAGCCCATGCTGGTTTGTTCCGGCATGAGCCCATAAGCCACGTCCACGGCCTGGCGTTCCACCAGCAACGGCAGTTCCCTGGGCGGTGCCAGATAGACGGAGACGCTGGTCTGAGGGAATTGCCGTTTCAGGCGTCGCAGCAGTTCCCGCCAGGCACTCTCTGGCAGACAGTCATCCCGGGCGATGCGCAGCGCGGACTCGGCACCGGTGAGGTGATGGCGGCAGCGGGAGTGGATCTGGTTTGCCACCTGCTCCAGCCTGCGGCAGTCGGTCACGATAGCGCCGCCGATCGGAGTCAGGGAAAGCCGGTTTCCGCCGCGCTCGAACAGGGCGACCGCCAGTTCGTCCTCAAGCGCCGACAGAGCGGTGCTGACAGTGGTGCGGCTCTGCCCTAGTTCGCGCGCGGCGGCGGCGATGGATCCGTGTTTCACCACGGCCAGGAAAGTCTCGATCTGAGCAATTCTCATGCTAACTCTCCGCCGGTTTTTTCGTCGCTGAGCGATTGACGCCCTGCGCCTTACACCCCCTATGATGCCTTCAATACGTTATGGAGGGATAATGCGTTACTTCTTTCTGCGGGAAAATACGTCGCTGATGGTATCAGCGGCATTCGCCGCTGTATTCGCCGCAGCCGGTATAGGCTGGGGCTTGTGGATGGGGTCGTTGATGATCCTGTTCGATGGCGCCTACTCGCTGGTAAGTCTGCTGCTCTCCCTGCTGGCCATACAGGCCGGGCGACTGGTTCGCAGGCCTGGCAATGTGCGGTTTCCGTTCGGATACGCGGCACTACAGCCTCTGGTAATCGCGGTGAAAGGCATTGCCATCATGCTGGTCTGCCTGCTGTCGTTCGCCTCAGCGGTGCGGGCTCTCGTGACCGGCGGCACGGACATTCAGACCGGAATGGCGCTGCTGTTCACGGCAATCAACGTGGTGGGCTGCGGCATCTGCCTGCTCTACCTGCGGTGGGTGCTGGTTCGCCAGCGGACAGATCTGGTCCATGCGGAATACCAGCAGTGGAGCATGGACACCTTGCTGAGTGCGGCGGTACTGGCCGGTTTTGCCGCCGCCTTCGGGCTGGAGCAGACTCGCTGGGCAGGCCTGGCCGTCTATGCGGATCCGGTGATGGTCATACTGGTCTCCGGCTACTTCGTCCTGGTGCCGTTGCGCATGACCATCGGGGCGCTGCGGGAACTGCTGCTGGCCGCTCCGCCGCATGAGCTGCAAGTGCAGGTGGAACGTGCACTGAACAACCTGGGGCTGGACCGGAAGCAGGCCCGGGTAACCAAGCTGGGGCCATATCTGTTGATCGAACTGAGCGTGGCCCGGCGACACAAGACCAGCAAGGGCGCCGTTCGTTTCGGCCTTTACCGTCGGTTGGCCGGCCTGCCCGTGCGCCCGGTGGTGCTGGTTCGGACAGCGTCCGCCCAGGGTGACGTCTGGCCATCACTGGAGACGCCGGGGCGACGCGGGGGTTAGGCTTGCGGCTGGCCCCAGGCTGCTTCGCTCCTTCCTCACAGATAATCGTTCCCCATGCGGTACTGATTCAGAAAAATTGCCAACATAATCCAGCATTGTCCTGCATGAGGAACACTGAATCTCTATTTTTACCTCTACTCAAGGCCGGCGTCGGGGACCACAGTTACCCCACGCTGGCGAGACAGGTCCACTCGACAGACACGCACTCAAGATGCGTCTGGCGTTTGACGCTTCATTGCCAGCGGCCCGGGCCACGAACCAAGTGGCGCCCGCTCCAATCAGTTCCTGCTCTATGGAGCATCTTGCAGTCGAGGAGGTTCCCATGACCACGCCATATACGTACAAGCCACTGGACAAGAATGACGCTGCCCTGCTGTTGGTGGATCACCAAGCGGGACTGATCTCGCTGGTACAGGATTTCACTCCCAGCGAATTCAAGAACAATGTGCTCGCCACCGCGGCCTGCGGAAAATACTTCGGGCTGCCGACGATCCTCACCACCAGCTTCGAGGAGGGTCCGAACGGTCCGCTGGTGCCTGAGCTCACGGAAATGTTTCCGGATGCGCCCTATATCGCGCGCCCTGGCAATATCAACGCCTGGGACAACGACGATTTTCTCAACGCCGTCAGGGCCACCGGGAAGAAGCAGCTCATCATTGCCGGTGTGGTTACCGAGGTCTGCGTAGCCTTCCCGGCGCTGTCGGCCATCGAGGAAGGTTTCGACGTCTTCGTGGTGACGGACGCGTCAGGCACATTCAATACGGTGTCCCGCCATGCCGCCTGGCTCCGTATGCAGCAGGCCGGGGTACAGTTGACCACCTGGTTTGCCATGGCCTGCGAGTTGCATCGGGACTGGCGCAACGATATCGAGGGGCTCGGGGAACTGTTCTCCGACCACATTCCGAACTACCGTAATCTGATGACGAGCTACTTTGCCAAAGCCAAGTAGGCCGTTTTACCTCCTTGAAGGTTAGTATCCCGCGGGGGCAGCCCGTCTAGGGAAGCGCTGAAGTATTCACGCTGCCCTAGCTTGCCCCCGTGCATCACAGCGCCGGGCTACCTGCGGTATTCCTCCGCCGACCGTCCCGGACCGAAAGGAGACCGCCATGACCGACCTGTTTCGAGAGCAAAGTGCTTCCCCCTCCTCCGACTGTCCACCCTGCCCGGGGGAACCGGTTGCCGAGCGCATCGCCGCCCGGGAAGCAAAGATCGGGGAGAACTTCATCGTCCGCCGCGCTGTACCCTCCAAGGCCCGGCGCATGGTGGGTGCATGGTGCTTTCTCGACCATGCGGGTCCCGCGGAATACGCCGCCGGCAAAGGCTTGAATGTGGGGCCTCACCCGCATATCGGTCTGCAGACCTTCACCTGGATGCTGGACGGCGAGGTCCTGCATCGGGACAGCCTGGGTTACGAGCAGATCATCCGGCCCGGCCAGGTGAACCTGATGACGGCGGGCCGCGGGATCGTCCATTCGGAGGAGTCCGTCTCGGATGCGCCAGGCCGGCTCCATGCCGCTCAGTTATGGATTGCCCTGCCCGAGGCGGAGCGCCATCGCGAACCGGGTTTTCACCACTATCCCGACCTGCCGGTGATGGAACAGGACGGTGTCGTCATCACCCTGCTCGCGGGCAGCGCGATGGGAAGGACATCTCCTGCCGAGGTGTTCTCGCCGCTGGTGGGCATGGACCTGCGCGCGGATGCTCCGGCGCAAACCACCATCCCCCTCGAACCACGCTTCGAACACGCGCTGCTCAGCCTGCGGGGAACTGTGACCGCAGCCGGCGAGGTCTTCGCACCCGGCACGCTGCTCTATCTCGGAACCGGCAGAACGCATCTGGCGGTGGAACTGTCGGAAGCCTCCCAGGCGCTGGTGATCGGCGGCCAGCCTTTCGGAGAGGACATCCTGCTCTGGTGGAACTTCGTGGCCCGCTCGGCGGAAGAGATTCACCAGGCCACGGAGGACTGGAACGCAGGGCGCAGGTTCGGATCGGTTGACGGTACGCCGTTGCCCCGTATCCCGGCACCGGACACCGGAGGAATGACATTCAAGCAACCAGCGCGGCGCACCTGATTACCGCACGCCGATCAATCCTCATGCAGTGCGCCGAACGCATCGGCCAGATGATCCACCAGTTTCCTGACCGCCGGCAACAGGCCCCGCCGTGACGGAAAAACCGCATGGACGATCTCCCGGCGGGGCGTCCATGCCGGCAGTACCGGAACCAGCAGACCGGCGTCCAGTTCCTTGCGCACCATCATGCGGGGCAACTGCACCACCCCGATGCCGGCGATCGCCGCCTTGCGCAAGGCGCTCATATCCGTGGTCACAAGCCGGGGCGTATGGCGCACGGTAACCGGGCGTTCCTTCGGGCCGAACAGGTTCCATGCGAAATCCTGTTGCGCCGTACCAAGTCCAAGACTGGGCCAGTTACCCAGCTCTTCCGGCTTATCGGGCTCGCCCATCCGCCGGACCAGTTCGGGACTGGCCAGCAGGCACTGGCCCCGATCGGCCAGCACACGCAACACCAGATCGCTGTCTTCCAGCGGCGGCGGGCGAACGCGGATCGCCAGATCAATGCCCTCGCCCACCAGGTCCACCCTCCGGTTGGTGGCCTCAAGCACCACGTTGACCAGGGGGTAACGCACCATGAAATCGGCCAGCATATCGCCGACATAGGCCTGCAGCAGCGCCACCGGGCAACTCAGCCGAACCACGCCGCGCGGTTCCGACTGCAACGTGGCCACGGCGTCTTCCGCGGCCTCGGCTTCCACCAGCATCGCCTTGCAGTGCAGATAGTAGGTTTCGCCGATGGGCGTGACGAAGAACTGCCGCGTGGTCCGGTGGATCAGGCGTACGCCAAGCCGCTCTTCCAGGGAGGCGATGCGGCGGCTGAGGCGCGATTTGGGCATGCCCAGCGCCCGCCCGGCCGGCGCAAAGCCTCCATGGTCCACGACCTGGACATAGAAAAACAGGTCATTCAGGTCACGCATACCGATACTGTTCTCCTGAGTGAACGATGCGATGCGATTTCACTGACTACTGGCGCCATCGTTCCATCACTATACTCCCGAGCAACGTTCATCAACAGCATACGGGAGGTTGCAATGAAGAAGATTCGCGGTATCTACAACGCACCCCGCCACCACTGGGTGGGCAACGGATTTCCGGTGCGCTCGCTGTTTTCCTACGAGAATCACGGCAAGGCGCTGGACCCGTTCCTGCTGCTGGACTATGCCGGCCCGGTCACGTTCGAGCCGGCGACTCGCCGCCGGGGCGTGGCTGAGCATCCGCATCGCGGATTCGAGACGGTCACCATTGTCTATCAGGGTGAAGTCGCCCACCGGGATTCCACCGGGCAGGGCGGCATGATCGGCCCCGGGGACGTGCAGTGGATGACGGCGGGCTCCGGCATCCTGCACGAGGAGTACCACTCCGACGCCTTCACTGCCGCGGGCGGGCCGCTGGAAATGGTGCAGTTGTGGGTGAACCTGCCTGCGAGGACCAAGATGGCCGAGCCGGGCTACCAGGCCATCCGCGGCACGGACATTCCGGAAGTGCCGCTGGCGAATGATGCCGGGTCAGTGCGTGTGATCGCCGGAGAACTGGACGGCAGAACCGGACCGGCCGCCACCCATACGCCGATGCAGGTGTGGGATCTGCGCCTGAACCGCGACGGCCTTGCCCGGCTTCCGATGCCGGAAGGTTGGCCGGTGGCCCTGGCCGTGCTCAAAGGTACCGTGCTGGTGAATCAGCAGGAGATCGGGCGGGAAGCCGATCTGGTCATCCTCGACCGCAATGGCGACGGTTTCACGATCGAGGCAAACAACGACGCCGTCGTGCTGGTACTGAGTGGGGAACCCATTGATGAGCCTGTTGCCGGCTATGGGCCGTTTGTGATGAACCACCGGCACGAAGTGGAGCAGGCGCTGGCGGACTACCGCAGCGGAGAGCTGGTGCGTCGTTCAGCGTAAAGTAGCCCCCCGTTCCGGTGCTTGCCGTTCCGGGGGGCTGTTTGTCTTCGTCCAGCGCGTGGTAGGAGTCACGCGGGTTTTCTCCGCTTATTCCTCCCGCTCCTCGGTAGCCGCCTCCCAGGCCCGTTCAAGCCGGTTCATGGCATCGTTCATGCGGGACTGGGCCTTGCCCCATTGTTCCTTGGAGGCATCCTGCAACCTGCCCCACTGCGTCTGGGTGTCTTCCCAGGCCCGGCTCAGGCGTTCGCGGGTTTCATCGGAGAGCTGGTCCGTCTGGCGACCGATCTCGCGCATCCTCTCTTCCCAGGAGCGCATGCGGTCACCCGCTTCTTCCCGCTCCTGTTCGATGGCCACGTCTTCCCGGTCCGAGGCGGAGTCGTAATCCGCCGCCCATGCTGTGCCGAGAAACGGAATGCAGACGAGCAGCGAGAGCAGTAACTTGCGGTTCATGGCGGCCTCCTGGCAAATCGTCGCCGTTGCACTGCCTTCCAATATCTGGGCTGCAGCAATCCCTATCAAGATGTAACCACGCAGCGACACCCTTCGATTTGCCCTTTCTGGAGTTACTCGCGCCGACGCTGCGAAATGCGCACGATAGCCACCCCAAGCGCCCCGGCGGCGTTGGCTATACTTGCAGCCACAGACGCTACGAGGAGGCTAGCGACAATGACCGAATGGATCTGCACCGTTTCCGCCGATTCCCGCAAGGATGCCTATGCCTCGCTGGGACCGCTGGCGGAGAAGACCTACCGGGTGGAGGCGCCCAGCGCCGAGGAGGCGCTGAAGCAGGTAAAGGCGGAAATCATGGATCAGCGCCCGATGACCACGCTGCCCGCGGATCTGCTGGATGAGTGGCTGCAAGCGCGGCCCGCCTGAGGGGCCGCTTTGGCCCTGCCATTGCTCCTATCCGCACTTCTGTTGATCTGCATCAAATTGCCTGTCCGACCCCGGCCTCACAATCGCCCCTGAATTCTCACTCTCTCCCAGGGGCGCTAAGGGCATGGAACTCGATCCTCTCTTACTCTCACGTATTCAGTTCGCCTTCGTCGTCTCCTTCCACGCGATTTTCCCGGTATTCACCATCGGGCTGGCGTCCTATATCGCCACGCTGGAAGGCCTGTATTACAAGACAGAGAACCCGCTGTACGAACAGCTCTCCCGCTTCTGGACCAAGGTCTTCGCCGTGGTTTTCGGCATGGGGGTGGTATCCGGCATCGTGATGGCCTTCCAGTTCGGCACCAACTGGAGCAACTTCTCCTACGCCTCGGCCAACTTCCTGGGGCCGATTCTCAGTTACGAGGTGGTGACGGCCTTCTTCCTGGAAGCCACGTTCCTCGGGGTGCTGCTGTTCGGCCGCAACAAGGTGCCGAGGGGGCTGCACCTGTTCGCCGCCTGCATGGTGGCGTTAGGGACGTTCATCTCCTCGTTCTGGATCCTGTCCGCCAATAGCTGGATGCAGACGCCCGCCGGCGTCGAGGTCAGGGAAGGCATGTTCTACGTGACCTCCTGGATGGAAGCCATCTTCAACGCCTCGCTGTGGCCACGCTTCTTCCACATGGCGTTGGCCTCGTTCCTCACCGCCGGCTTCGTGGTGGCGGGTGTCAGCGCCTGGTACCTGCTGCGCAACCGTGCAGTGGAGATGAACCGCAAGGCCCTGGGCATGACCGTGGTGCTGCTGGCCATCATTGCCCCGGCGCAGTTGGTGGTGGGGGATATCCACGGCTTGAATACCTTCGAGCACCAGCCGGCCAAGGTGGCGGCCATGGAAGGCGTCTGGGAAACACAATCCGGGGCGCCGCTGCTGTTGTTCGCCATTCCCAGTGCCAGCGCGGAGCGCAATTACCTGGAGATCGGCATTCCGAAGATGGCCAGCCTGATCCTCACCCACGAGATGGACGGCGTGGTGCCTGGCCTGAAGGAATGGGCGCCGGAAGACCGCCCGCCGGTGGCCACGGTGTTCTGGAGCTTCCGCATCATGGTAGGCATCGGCATGCTGATGATTGCCGTGTCCGTGATTGCGCTGGTGCAGCGGCTGCGCGGCCGGCTGTTCGAGTCCACCCGCCTGCTGCGGGTATTCACCTGGATGATTCCGCTGCCGTTCGTTGCCGTGCTGGCGGGCTGGTTCGTCACCGAGGTGGGCCGCCAGCCATATCTGGTGTACGGCATCCTGCGTCTCGCCGACGGAGTCACGCCCTCGCTGACCGGTGGCATGGCCCTGTTCACGTTGATCGGCTACATCGTGGTCTACGCCGCTGTGTTCACGGCCGGGCTGTACTACCTGGTACGGCTGATCCAGGCCGGCCCTGATGCGCCGGAAACCCATACCACGGAACCAGGCGGCCGACCAAAGCGCCCGCTCTCCGCCGTGGGTACCGATTTCGATGATGCCGCGCCCCAGGGCGCCGGGAGGTAACGCATGGAACTCATCGACCTGACGTTGATCTGGATTGGCATCATCGGCCTGGGCGTATTCATGTACGTGCTGATGGACGGCTTCGACCTGGGGGTGGGCATCCTCTTCCCGTTCGCCCCCGACGAAGAAGGCCGGGATGTGATGATGAACACCGTGGCCCCGGTCTGGGACGGCAACGAGACCTGGCTGATCCTGGGCGGGGCCGGCCTGCTGGCGGCCTTCCCCCTGGTGTACGCGGTGTTCCTGCCGGCACTCTACATCGGCGTGTTCCTGCGGCTGGCCGGGCTGATCTTTCGCGGCATCGCCTTCGAGTTCCGCTTCAAGGCGCGCACCTCGCGCTACCTCTGGAACTGGTCGTTCTTCGGCGGATCCCTGGTGGCGACCTTCGCCCAGGGGGCCGTGGTAGGCGCCTATATCCAGGGGTTCGAAACCGAAGGCTTCCGCTACGTGGGCGGCGCGCTGGACTGGCTGACACCGTTCACGGTGATGACCGGGCTGGCACTGGTGGCAGGCTACAGCCTGCTGGGCGCCACCTGGCTGATCCTGAAAACGGAGGGGCCTCTGCAGGAGTGGGCCTACGGCATGGCGCAGCGCCTGCTGTCCGTGGTGCTGCTGTTCTTCGTCATCATCAGCATCTGGACGCCACTGGCCGAAGCCCGGGTGATGGAGCGCTGGCTGAGCAATGCGCAGTGGTTGTGGATATTCCCGGTGGTGACGCTGGCCGCTTCGTTGTGGCTGTGGAGTTCGATCCAGCGGCGAAAGGAAGGCGTGCCATTCGTGGCTACGATGACGCTGTTCATCGCCTTCTACGTGGGCCTGCTGATCAGCATGTGGCCGCTGGCGGTCCCGCCGGACCACACCTTCTGGGATGCCGCCTCGGCGCCGGAATCCCAGCTGTTCCTGCTGATCGGCGTGCTGTTCCTGATTCCGATCATCCTCGGCTACACCGCATGGACCTACTGGGTCTTCCGCGGCAAGGTGCGGCCGGGCATGGGATATCATTGACACCCGGCCGAAGCCGGCTACTCGAAGCCCCGCCTCGGCGGGGCTTTTTCATTCAGCGACCCTTCTTGCGCTTCTCGCGCTGCTTGACCAGGCGCACCATACGCTGGCGCCGCATTTCCTGGCGCGGGGTCAGCTTGTTCTTCTTGCCCTCGTAGGGGTTCTCCGTGGTCTTGAACTCCAGGCGCACCGGCGTGCCCTTCAGTTTCAGCACGCGGCGAAATGTGTTCACCAGGTAGCGACGGTAGGCCTTGGGCGTCTGCTCGGCCTGATTGCCGTGCACCACGATAATCGGCGGATTGCGCCCCCCCTGGTGGGCATAGCGCAGCTTGATACGGCGGCCGCGGACCAACGGCGGCGGGTGCGCGCTGACGGCATCCTCCAGCACATTGGTCAGGCGGCTGGTGGACAGATCCACCATGGCCGCCTCGTGGGCGCGCCGAACCGCATCAAACAGCAGGCCGGTACCGCTGCCGTGCAGGGCCGAGATGAAATGCGCCTCGGCGAAATCCAGGAAGCCCAGTTTGACGTTCAGCAGGCGGCGTACGTTCTCCTTCTCGTCCGGCTCCATGCCATCCCATTTGTTGATGGCCATAACCAGGCCCCGGCCCGCATCCATGATGTGGCCGACCAGGTGCGCGTCCTGCTCCGACACGCCCTCGCGGGCGTCCAGCACCATGATCACCACATGGGCGGCCTCGATGGCCTGCAGCGTCTTGATGATGCTGAATTTCTCCACCACCTCGGTGACACGCGAGCGCCGCCGCACACCGGCGGTGTCGATCAGTGTGTAGCGCTGGCCCTGGCGTTCGAAGGGAATGAAAATGCTGTCGCGCGTCGTGCCGGGCATGTCGAACACCACCACCCGCTCCTCGCCCAGCAGGCGATTCACCAGGGTGGACTTGCCCACGTTGGGCCGGCCGACGATGGCAACGCGTATTCCGGTTTCGGCGTCGCTGAGCAGTTCCGGGGCCCCTTCCTGGCCGTGCGTTTCCGGCAGCCGTTCGAAGGCGTACTCCAGCATCTGCGGAATACCCCGCCCGTGGGCGGCGGCCATGGGGTATGGCTCGCCCAGCCCCAGCACGTGGAAGTCCGCAGTGGCGACACGCTCGTCCACACCATCGGTCTTGTTCACGGCCAGGATCACCGGCTTTCCGACCCTGCGCAGATGGGCGGCGATTTCCTCGTCCGCCGCGGTCACGCCGGCGCGGGCATCCACCAGGAACACCACCAGGTCTGCCTCGCCGATGGCGGCCAGCGCCTGCTGCTGCATGTGCAGTTCGAGCCCTTCCGGGTCGTCACCAAGGCCGCCGGTATCCACGACCAGGTAGCGGCGATCGCCCACTTTGCCGCGGCCGTACTGGCGGTCCCGGGTCAAACCGGGAAAGTCCGCCACCAGCGCATCGCGGGTCCGGGTCAGGTAATTGAACAGGGTGGACTTGCCCACATTGGGCCGCCCCACCAGGGCGATCACAGGATCCATGCCAGATGCTCTTGTTTCAGAGACTTACGGGGCCGCGATGATAACAGAAAGTGTTCACATCAGCGCGGCTTCCAGCAATTCCCGCGTATAGGGCTCCCGCGGGTTGCGGTAGACCGTTTCGGCGTCGCCCTGCTCCACCACCTTGCCGTCCTTCATGACGATGATCTGATGCGCCAGCGCGCGCACCACCTTCAGGTCGTGGCTGATGAACAGATAGGCAAGCTGATGCTTGCGCTGCAGTTCCCGGAGCAGGTCCACGAGTTGCGCCTGGACGGATCGATCCAGCGCCGAGGTGGGCTCATCCAGCACGATGAGCCTGGGCTTGAGCACCAGCGCGCGGGCCACCGCTATACGCTGGCGCTGGCCGCCGGAGAGCTCGTGGGGGAAGCGGGGCATCAACTCCGCGCCCAGTCCCACTTCCTCCAGGGCCTGGGCAATGACCTGCTGGCGCTGCTCGGCCGTGAGTTCCGGCTGATGGACCTGCAACCCCTCGGCAACGATCTGTTCCACGCTCATGCGGGGGCTGAGGCTGCCGAAGGGATCCTGAAACACCACCTGCATGGCCTTGCGCTTTGGCCGCAGCCGGCGGCTGGGCAATCGGCTGATGTCCTCGCCCAGAAACACGATACGCCCTTTGGCCTGCTGCAGCCGCAACAGGGCCAGGGCAAGCGTGGTCTTGCCGGAACCGCTTTCCCCGACCACGCCAACGGTCTGGCCGGGATGAACGCGGAGGCTCACCCCGTCCACGGCGCGGACATAATCCCGCACCCGGCGGAAGAAACCCGCCTTGATCGGGAAGTGCACCTTGACATCGTCACCCACCAGCACTGGCTCGCCACCCCTCGAGGAGTACGGGCCGCCACGGGGCTCGGATTCGATCAGCAAGCGCGTGTAGGCATGCTGCGGTGTGATGAACACCTGCTCTGCAGCGCCCTCCTCTACCACCTCGCCGTAGCGCATGACGCAGATGCGGTCGGCCATGTGGCGGACCACATTGAGATCATGGCTGATCAGAAGGAGCGCCATGTGAAAGCGTTGCTGCAGCTCCTTGATCAGCTCGAGAATACGGGCCTGCACGGTCACATCCAGCGCGGTGGTGGGTTCGTCGGCGATCAGCAGTTCCGGATGGTTGGCCAGTGCCATGGCGATCATCACCCGCTGCCGCTGGCCGCCGGAAAGTTCATGCGGAAAGGATTTCAGCCGCCGCACCGGCTCCGGCAGGCGGACCAGTTCCAGCAGTTCCAGTATCCGTTCCCGCGCGGCCTTGCCCTGCAGGCCCTTGTGGATGCGCAACGTTTCGGCAATCTGCTTTTCCACCGTGTGCAGGGGATTCAGCGAGGTCATCGGCTCCTGGAAGATGGTGCCGATACGGCCGCCGCGGATGGAGCGGATCAGTGGGCCGGGGGCGCCCATCAGTTCCTCGCCCGCAAAGCGGATGCTGCCGGAGGGATGCCAGGCGCGCGGATATGGAAGCAACTGCAGCACGGACATCGCTGAGACGGATTTGCCGGAGCCGCTTTCCCCCACCAGCGCCAGCGTCTCCCCCGCATTCAGGCTCCAGGACACGCCCTTCACCGCCTCCACGTCACCCCGCTCGGTACGGAAACTCACCCGCAGGTCGTTGACACTTAACAACGCTTCACTCATGCCCGCACCTGTCCGAATGTCTTGCGAGGATCGAAGGCGTCGCGCACTGCCTCGCCAATGAAAATCAGCAGGGTCAGCATCACCGCCAGCACCATGAACGCAGTGATGCCCAGCCACGGCGCGTGCAGATTGGCCTTGGCCTGGGCCAGCAGCTCGCCCAGCGAGGCCGAGCCCGGCGGCAGACCGAAACCCAGGAAATCCAGGGCCGTCAGCGTGGTGATGGAGCCGCTGAGAATGAACGGCACGAAGGTGAGCGTGGCCACCATGGCATTCGGCAGTACGTGGCGGAAGATGATGGTGCGGTCGGGAACCCCCAGCGCCTTGGCCGCCTTCACGTATTCGAAATTGCGCACCTTCAGGAATTCCGCCCGCACCACGGCCACCAGCGCCGTCCACGAGAACAGCAGCATGATCAGCAGCAGCCACCAGAAGCTGGGCTCCACGAAACTGGCCATGATGATCAGCAGATAGAGCACTGGCAGCCCGTTCCAGATCTCGATGAAACGTTGCGCCAGCAGATCGAGCCAGCCTCCGAAGTACCCCTGCACCGCTCCGGCCATGATGCCGATGATGGAGCTGGCGATGGTCAGTGCCAGACCGAACAGCACCGAGATCCGGAAGCCGTAGATCAGCCGCGCCATGACGTCCCGCGCCTGATCGTCGGTACCCAGCCAGTGCTCGGTCGACGGCGGTGCCGGCGCCGCATGCTCCAGGTTGAAATTCACTGTCTGGTAGCTGTAGCGGATGGGCGGCCAGAGAATCCAGCCCTTCTCCTCGATCAGTTCCTGGACTTCCGCATGCCGATAGTCCGCTTCGGTGGGAAAGAAACCGCCGAACGTCGTTTCCGGATAGACCTGGAACATGGGCGTATACCAGCCGCCGTCATAGTGGATAAGCAGCGGCCGGTCGTTAGCCAGGAAATCCGCGCCCAGGCTCAGGACGAACAACACCAGGAAGATCCACAGCGACCACCAGCCACGACGATTGGCCTTGAACTGCTGCCAGCGGCGACGGTTGATAGGACTCACGGGTGCTCCGTGAACGTGCAATGTTCGCATTCAGATGGCTTGTCAGCGTTCATGGCAAGCCGCGCCTCGCCGGCAATCGCCATCGTCCTCGCCCGACGGAGCAACACAGTCCATGACCTCTCGGTGCGGCATATGGCATCTTGATGAAGCACTACCCCTCCCGCCTTTCAAAGTCGATTCTCGGGTCGATGGCGACGTACATCAGGTCACCGATCAGGTTCAGGCCCAGTCCGAGCAGCGTGAAGATGAACAGCGTGCCGAACACCACCGGGTAGTCGCGGTTGATGACCGCCTCGAAGCCCAGCAGTCCCAGACCGTCCAGCGAGAAGATCACCTCGATCAGCAGCGAACCGGTGAACAGGATCCCCAGGAACGCAGCCGGGAAACCGGCAATGACCACCAGCATGGCGTTACGGAACACGTGGCCGTACAGGACCCTGTTCTCGGCGGCGCCCTTGGCCCGCGCCGTCATCACGTACTGCTTGTTGATCTCCTCCAGGAAGGAGTTCTTGGTGAGCATGGTGAGGCCGGCGAAGCCGCCGATCACCAGTGCCAGCACCGGCAGCGCGATGTGGTGGAAGTAGTCCAGTATGCGCATGGGCCAGGACAGCTCTTCCCAGTTCTCCGAGACCAGGCCACGCAACGGGAACAGGTCCCAGAAGCTGCCGCCGGCGAACAGCACGATGAGCAGGATGGCGAACAGAAAGCTGGGTATGGCGAAACCGACGAACACCACGGCCGAGGTCCAGAAGTCGAAACGGCTGCCATCGTGGACGGCTTTGCGAATGCCCAGCGGGATGGAAATGAGGTACACCAGCAGCGTGGTCCACAGCCCCAGCGAGATCGACACCGGCAGCTTGTCGATGATGAGCTGTATCACCGAGCGGTCCTGGTAGAAGCTGTCGCCGAAATCCAGCCGGATGTAGTTGCCCAGCATCAGCACGAAGCGCTCGTGCGCCGGGCGGTCGAAGCCGTACATGCGCTCCAGTTCTTCCACCAGGTCAGGCGGCAGGCCTCGCGCCCCGCGATAGGATTCGTCACCGCCGGTCTGGAGGTAGCGCGCCGCCTCGCCAGTTTCACCGCCGGCGGTGCCGGTGAAACGGGCGGTGCTGTCCACCGCCTGTCCCTGGATCTGCGCAATCACGCGCTCCACGGGCCCGCCGGGGGCGACCTGGACGATGACGAAGTTGATGATCATGATCCCCAGCAACGTGGGGATCATGAGCAGCAGTCGTCGGAGGACGTAGCTGAGCACTACTCGGCGTCCTTGTGCCACCAGGTGTCAAAGCCCAGGGCAAAGTCCGGCGAGATGGGAGGCCGCTCGAACTTGTTCCAGTAGGCGATGCGGAAAGTATTCACATGCCACTGGGGAATCACGTAGTGCCCCCAGAGCAGCACGCGATCCAGGGCGCGCGTGGCATTGACCAGCTCGTCCCGGTCGGTGGCGTAGATCACACGCTCGATCAGTTCGTCGATCACAGGATCGCAGATGCCGCTGTAGTTGCGGCTGCCGTCGGTTTCAGCGGCCGCGCAGCTCCAGTAGTTGCGCTGTTCGTTGCCCGGCGACTGCGACTGCCCGATAAGCTGCACGGTCATATCGAAATCGAAGCTGTCCATGCGGTTCTGGTATTGCGAGGTGTCCACGGTGCGCACGCGCGCCTGGATGCCCAACTGCTCCAGATTACGCACGAAGGGCAGCGTCACCCGCTCGAAGGTCGGGTTGTCCAACAGAATGGTGAACCGCATCTCGCGCCCGGTTTCGGTGTGCGTCAGCCGATTGTCCTGCACCTGCCAGCCGGCCTCCGCCAGCAGTTCGAAGGCACGGCGCAGATTGCCACGCAGCCCACCGGAGCCATCCGTGGTGGGCGGCGTGTACTCCCGCTCGAACAGCGCCTCGGGGAGTTCGTCCCGGAACGGCTCCAGGAAGACCAGCTCGGCCTCTCCGGGCAAGCCCGAGGAGGCAAGTTCCGAATTGGAGAAATAGCTGGTGGTGCGCGTGTAGGAATCGTTGAACAGCGTGCGGTTGGTCCATTCGTAGTCGAAGGCATAGCCCAGCGCCTTCCTCACCCGCGGATCCTGGAAGATCTCGCGTCGGATATTGAAGAAATACGCCTGCATGCCGGTGGGGATGTCGTGCTCGATTTCCTCCAGGATCATCTCACCGTTGCGCACCGCCGCTATATCGTACTGGGTGGCCCAGTTACGCGCGATGTTCTCCACCCGGAAGTCGTATTCGCCGGCCTTGAAGGCTTCCAGCGCGACCGTGGTGTCGCGGTAGTAATCGTAGCGGATACGGTCGAAATTATGCCGCCCGCGGTTCACCGGCAGATCGGCGGCCCAGTAGTCTTCGACCCGGTGGTAGGTGATGCTGCGACCGGGATCCACCCGTTCGATGCGGTAGGGGCCGCTGCCCAGTGGCGGCTCCATGGTGGTGCGGGCGAAGTCGCGGTCTTCCCAGTAGTGGCGCGGCAGCACCGGCAACTGGCCGATGATCAACGGCAGCTCCGCGTTGTTATCCACCGCAAAATGGAATTTCACGGCACGCTCGCCCACCTGTTCCGCACGCTCCACGTCGTTGTAGTAGACCCGGTAGTGCGGATGCCCTTTTTCCTTCAGCGTCTCGAACGTCCAGATCACATCCTCGGGCGTGATCGGCTCGCCATCGTGGAAGCGCGCTTCCGCCCGCAGAGTGAAACGCACCCAGCTGTAGTCTTCGGCCACGGCCATTGACTCGGCAATGAGGCCGTACTCGGAAAACGGTTCATCGGAGGACTGGGTGGTCAGCGTGTCGAAAACCTGGCCGATACCGGCCGGCGAAATACCGCGCAGGAGGAACGGGTTCAGGTTGTCATAGGTACTGCCCTGGGCGGCCAGACGAACAGATCCGCCCTTGGGGGCATCGGGATTGACGTAGTCGAAGTGCTCGAATTCCGGACCATACTTCAGGTCCCCGTGCAGCGCCATGCCATGCTGTTCCGCGGCGACCGCGCTTCCGAATCCCAGGGCCAGAACCAGACCCCACTGCATGCGCAGATTACCCATTAACACCGATGCTCCCCTGATAGTGAACGGCTGCTTGGATGGTACTAACCTTCTCACACTCTGTGCCAGCGCGCTGCGCGAATCCCCCACCACCACGCCATCGCTGAAACCGGAAAACCGGGCGCGAATACGTTATAGTCCGCGGCAGTGTGGCACTCACACATGCGTGTTAGACGGGCTAAGGCCGTCTGGGTTTCACGGCATGGGAAACACGACCCGATTCCCGCCACTGCGCGAGCCACTATCGCGCGCGGCCGTGGGAGTGGTCGATGTTCTCCCGCGTTCTGACCTGAACAGTAAAACGGAGACGCACGATGGGATTTCTTGCCAACAAGAAGGCGTTGATCACCGGCATCGCCAGCAACCGCTCGATTGCCTGGGGTGTTGCGCAGGCCATGCAGCGGGAAGGCGCGGAACTGGCATTCACCTACCTGGGCGACAAGCTCAAGCCCCGCGTTGAGAAACTCGCAGGCGAGCTGGGCAGCAACATTGTGCTGCCGCTGGACGTCGGCCGGGACGAGGATTTCGACAACCTGGGCGGTGAACTGAAAAAGCACTGGGACTCGGTGGATATCATTATCCATTCCATCGCCTTCGCCCCCCAGGAAGAGCTGAAAGGCTCCTACGTGGACAACACCACCCGCGAAGGCTACCGCATGGCCCACGACATCAGCGCCTACAGCTTCGTCGCGCTGGCCAAGGCCTTGCGCCCGATGATGAGCGAGGAGGCGGCGCTGCTGACCATGACCTATCTGGGCGCGGAACGGGCACTGCCCTCCTATAACGTCATGGGACCCGCCAAGGCGTCGCTGGAAGCCAGTGTGCGCTACATGGCCTATGATCTGGGGGCCCAGGGCATTCGCGTGAACGGACTGTCCGCCGGCCCGATCAAGACGCTGGCCGCTGCCGGCATCGGCAGCTTCCGGCGCATGCTGGAGTACAACGCTCGTTCAGCCCCGCTGAAGCGCAATGTCACCACGGAAGAAGTGGGCAATGTGGCGGCCTTCCTGTGCTCGGATCTGGCCCGCGGGGTAACCGGTGAGGTCATCCACGTGGACAGCGGCTTCCACATGGTTGGCCTGCCCGGGCTGGACAGCATCGAGGAATAGGCGCAGCAGCTGCAGCAACGAAAAACGGGCCCCACGGGGCCCGTTTTTTTGTGTGACCAAGCAGGCGGATCTAGAGAAAGCGTTCCTCGTGGATGCGGACGTCGGCATCCTGACGAAGCTGACTCAGGAAATCCTGGATGGAGGCCTCGGTGGCCAGTTCGCGCAGGCGCCGGCGCTCCCCGGCTACCGCCTCGTCGTCCAGTTCTTCCAGGTTGCCATCACGCACCGCGTTCACCTGCAGCACGGCCAGACTGCCGTCACCCAGGTCAACCACACCATACACGGCTTCGTCCTCCCCGGGCTTGCCCAGGCGGAAGGCTTCACGCAGCAGTGGCCGCGGGTAGCTGGCGTCACGTTTGACGAAACCAGCCTCTTCCAGCTCCATCTCCGGCGCATCCCCGGCCAGCTCGGAGAAATCGCCACCGTCACGCAGGCCGGCGAGCACGTTGTCCGCACGCTCGCGGGCGAGATCAAACGCCTTCCGCGACCGCAGATGCTGCTCGATGTCGTCGCGCACCTCATCCAGCGCCAGCGTCTCGCGAGGCTCGTGATCGGCGATGCGGATCACCACGAAGCGGCCTCCTTCGAGTTCCAGCACGTCGCTGTTCTGCTGTGCTTCGAGCACCTCCCCGCCAAATGCCGCTCGCACCACGGCCTCTTCGGAGGCGATACCCTCCCCGCCCTGACGCGAGAACCAGTCTGACTCACGGATCTCCAGGCCGAGCTCCTCCGCCGCCGGCTCCAGGCTGTCCGCCCAGTCGAAGGCCATCTCCTCCAGCCTGCTGCGACGATCGAACAGTTCCCGCTCCACGCGTTCCTCGGCCAACTCCTGGCGCACTTCATCGCGCACGTCTTCCAGGCTGACCTCGTCACCACCGTGAATCCGGTCGAGCTGAATGAGATGCACACCGAACCGGGTTTCCACCGGCTCGGACATCGCGCCTTCGTCCTCCAGCGCGAACAGCGCGTCTTCGAACGGCTCCACCATCAGGCCACGTTCCACGCGGCCCAGACTGCCACCCTCACGGGCCGAGCCGGTATCGTCGGAATACTCGCGAGCGAGATCACCGAAGGACTCTCCGTCCTCGATACGCTGACGCAACTCTTGCACCTGCTCTCGCGCCTGCGCCCTTTCCTCTTCCGCACCTTCGGGGGCACGGATCAGGATATGGCGCGCGGTCCGGCTTTCCTCTTCCACGAACCGGCCGCGGACGCGCTCGAAACGCTCTTCGATGTCCTGATCGGAAATCTCGAGCTGCTCGATCAGCGCATCCCGCTCCAGCATCACGTATTCGACACGCACGCGCTCCGTGGACTGGAACTCGTCCCGGTTCTGCTCGTAGAACTCGGAGATCTCGTCATCTGTCACCTCCACCTCGTCCACATAGGCCTGGTACGAAATGCGTGCAAAACGCAGATCCCGCTCCTGGTGGCGCAACGCGACGGCGCGCTCCAGATCCCTGTCCGTGACCAGCGCCGTGTCGCTGAATAGCTCCGAGAGCTGTTCCATCAGCGCCTGCTGACGCATCATCTGCTCGAAACGATCGGTGCTGAAGCCCTGCTGGCTCAGCATCCGCCGGTACTGCTCGGGGGAGAATCGGCCGTCCACGTGGAAGCGCTGGTCGGCGCGGATCAGTGCGCCCAGATCCTGGTCGCTCAGACGGAACCCACGGGTGCTGACGAACTCCCGCACCAGGTGCTCGGTAATCAGTTCGTCCAGCGCATCGCGCCGCAACTGGTCCTGCAACGAGCGCGGCAACTCACCCTGGTACATCTGCTCGTACATGGTACGGCGTTGGCTGAACGCACGATCGAGCTGGTCCCTGGTGATGTCCGCGCCATTGACCTCGGCCACGACCTGCCCGCCGCCGCTGGGCCCCATGTAGCTGGACAAACCCACCAGCGCAAAGGCAGCTCCGATGAGAATGATGATAATCCAGGCCAGCCAGCCCCTAACGTGCTCTCTGATGGCAAGCAGCATGTCGCCCCTGTTCCTCTGTTAAATACCCCGGCATCCCGGGCAATCGTCAATCCGGTCAGGTGGTGCCGGGCGTGAACGCACTGCATTCCGTAAACGGCGCTTCCCTGACCGGCAGCCAGACATTCTAGCTATCCCGGAAGCGCAAGGCGAATCCTGACCGATCAATATCGACTCATACGGTCATACGGTCATACGGGCATCATCACGCTGTGGGACTCTGGGGAGGGGAAAAAGCAAAAGGCGCCCGAAGGCGCCTTTTTAACGATCTGGCGGAGCGGACGGGACTCGAACCCGCGACCCCCGGCGTGACAGGCCGGTATTCTAACCAACTGAACTACCGCTCCGAATTTTTCACCATCTGGTGGGTGGTGAGGGGATCGAACCCCCGACATTCGCCTTGTAAGGGCGACGCTCTACCAGCTGAGCTAACCACCCCTCGTTTCAAGGAGGCGCTAGTTTACGGCATCCTTTAGCGCTTTGCCAGCCTTGAAAGAAGGGACTTTGCTGGCAGAAATCTTGATCGTTTCACCGGTGCGCGGGTTGCGACCGGAGCGAGCGGCACGCTCGCGCACGCTGAAGGTACCGAAGCCAACCAGGCTCACCGTGTCATTCTCTTTCAGAGCTTTGGTCACCGCCTCAACCACGGCATCGACTGCACGGGTGGCGGAAGCCTTGGACAGGTCGGCGGACTGGGCGACGGCTTCAATAAGTTCCGATTTATTCATCCTGTATTCCCCTTGGAGTTGTTCTGCGTGGACACCACGGTTTCCATCGTTACCGTGCGACCTACTGTACAAGCTTTAGGGATTGACGGAAAGGCATCGCACGGTAAGTTTCCACGGCTGCCGAAATCCCCGCCTGACGGTCATGACAACCGTTCCTGGTTGCCTTCATCATTCGGTCGAAAAACCGCTGGCTTCCGACCCTGCTTCTCGCAGACCGGCGGGCGCTGTTACGCGCCCGCCAATGAGGCCGTGTTATAGCAAGCACGCGGAATCCGTGTCAATGCGCGTGTGCGGGGCCCTGCTTCTTGGAACGCCGGCTGCCTCGCTTCTTCTCACTCACCTCGTCGCCATCCGTGGAGTCCTTCTCGGGCAGCGGGGTCGGCACCCGAAGCAAGGCGATCTCCAGGACTTCATCGATCCAGCGCACTGGACGCACATCCAGCCTGGATACGATGTTCTTCGGTATCTCCGTGAGATCCTTGCGATTTTCCTCGGGGATAATGACTGTGGTGATACCACCGCGATGCGCCGCGAGCAGCTTCTCCTTGAGCCCGCCGATGGGCAAGACCTCGCCGCGCAGCGTGATCTCGCCGGTCATCGCCACCGTGGCCTTGACCGGAATATCGGTCAGGGCCGAGACCATGGCGGTGCACATGCCGATACCGGCACTGGGACCGTCCT
This sequence comes from Ectothiorhodospiraceae bacterium, assembly GCA_020831845.1. Lineage (GTDB taxonomy): Bacteria > Pseudomonadota > Gammaproteobacteria > Nitrococcales > Aquisalimonadaceae > LSCE01. Next base: position 33,726 of record JAFIFV010000114.1, on the reverse strand, counting down.
TCGGGATGGCACCCTCCGGAACGTGGATGTGCATATCCTGGTTCTGATGGAAGTCCGGCTCGATCCCCAGGCTGCGCGCACGGCTGCGAACCACCGTCATCGCAGCCTGGATGGACTCCTTCATGACTTCGCCCAGTTGTCCAGTCTGGGTCATTCGGCCCTTGCCCGGCACCATGGCGGCTTCGATGTTGAGCAGCTCGCCGCCCACCTCCGTCCAGGCCAGGCCCGTGACCAGGCCAACCTGATCGGTTTCCTCGGCGATGCCGTAGCGGAACTTGCGCACGCCCAGGTACTTGTCCAGGTTCTGCGTGGTCACCATCAGCTTCTTGGCCCGCGGCTCCATCACCAGTTCCTTGACCACCTTGCGGCAGATCTTGGCGATTTCCCGCTCCAGACCGCGCACGCCGGCCTCACGCGTGTAGTAGCGCGTGATGTCCCGGATGGCGTTCTCGCTGATGTCCACTTCGGAGTCTTTCAGGCCATTGGCCTTCAGCTGCTTCGGCAGCAGGTAGGCCTGGGCGATGTTGGTCTTTTCGTCCTCGGTATAGCCCGCCAGCCGGATCACTTCCATCCGGTCCAGCAGCGGTGCCGGGATATTCAGCGTGTTGGCGGTACAGACGAACAGCACCTCGGACAGGTCCACATCCACTTCCAGGTAGTGGTCGTTGAAGGTGAAGTTCTGTTCCGGGTCCAGCACTTCCAGCAACGCGGACGCCGGGTCTCCCCGGAAATCCATCGCCATCTTGTCAATTTCGTCCAGCAGGAACAGCGGGTTGCGCGTTTCCGCCTTGGCCAGGTTCTGGACAATCTTGCCGGGCAGCGAACCAATGTAGGTGCGGCGGTGGCCACGGATTTCGGCCTCGTCCCGCACACCACCCAGGGACATGCGCACGAACTTCCTGTTGGTCGCACGGGCGATGGACTGGCCCAGCGAGGTCTTGCCGACGCCGGGAGGCCCCACCAGGCAGAGGATCGGGCCCTTGAGCTTCCGGACGCGCTTCTGCACGGCGAGATACTCGATGATCCGCTCCTTGACCTTCTCCAGACCGTAGTGATCGGCATCCAGCACCTGCTCGGCCTTCTTGAGATCCAGCCGTACGCGGGTGCGCTTCTTCCAGGGTACGGAAACCAGCCAGTCGATGTAGTTGCGGACCACCGTGGCTTCAGCCGACATCGGCTGCATCATCTGCAGCTTGCGCAGTTCCGTCTTGGCCTTGGACTTGACCTCCTTGGGCATGCCGGCCTGCTCGATCTTCTGTTCGAGTTCCTCGGTTTCGTTGGGCACGTCCTCGAGATCGCCCAGCTCCTTCTGGATGGCCTTGGCCTGCTCGTTGAGGTAGTACTCGCGCTGGCTCTTCTCCATCTGCTGCTTGACGCGGCCGCGGATGCGCTTCTCGATCTGCAGGATATCGATCTCGCCTTCGATCAGGCCCAGCAGATGCTCCAGACGATCGCGTACGTCGTCAATCTCCAGCACGGTCTGCTTGCCTTCGATCTTCAGCGCCATGTGCGCGGCAATGGTGTCTGCCAGGCGACCCGGATCGTCAATGCTGGCCAGGGAAGAGAGAATTTCCGGCGGCACCTTCTTGTTCAGCTTCACGTACTGGTCGAACTGGCTCATGACCGAGCGTGCCAGGACTTCCACCTCGCGATCGTCCTCGTAGCCTTTCACCGGCGGCACGACCAGGCGGGCGGTAAGAAAATCCTCGGCATCTTCCAGGCTGACCAGCTGCGCGCGATAAAGCCCCTCCACCAGCACCTTCACGGTGCCGTCGGGCAGCTTCAGCATCTGCAGGATGGTAGCCACTGTTCCCTGCCGGTAGAGGTCGTCCTCGCCGGGGTCGTCCACGTCGGCGCTCTTCTGGGCCAGCAGCAGGATTTTCTTGTCGGCGTCCATGGCCGCTTCCAGCGCCTTGATGGACTTCTCCCGTCCGACGAACAACGGAATGACCATGTGCGGATACACCACCACGTCGCGCAGCGGCAGTACCGGGGCGGCGGTGATGGATTCCTGGACGATCTCGGACGTCTGATCACTGCGGGACATGAAAGGGGTTCCTCAATAATACGTGACTGTCGGACGCGGCTGCTGTCCATTCTGCATCAGGATATGCGGCCGACGATACGGTGTTTCAACTGGCGCGTCGGTCCGAATGCGGGCGGCCTCAGAAACGCCACACCCCCATGAGCGCACAGCCCATGAGGGTGTTGACGGCGAAACGGGTGCGCAGGGCCGTCTGTCAGTCGGACGCTGCCTTGCTCTGCTCGGAGCCGTCGTAGATCAGGTACGGCTTGGCTTCGCCCTTGATCACGGCCTCGTCGATCACCACCTTGCTGACGCCTTCCATGGATGGAATCTCGTACATGGTATCCAGCAACACGGTTTCGATGATGGTTCGCAGACCGCGGGCACCGGTTTTCCGCTCCATGGCCTTGCGGGCAACGGCCCGCAGCGCATCTTCACGGAATTCCAGTTCCACGCCTTCCATATCGAACAGCTTCGCGTACTGCTTGGTCACGGCGTTCTTCGGCTGTGTGAGGATTTCCACCAGCGCATCCTCGTCCAGCTCGTTGAGCGTGGCAACAACGGGCAGGCGGCCGACGAACTCGGGAATCAGCCCGTACTTGACGAGGTCTTCGGGTTCGACGCCGAGCAGCGTTTCGCCCACGCTCTTGCGTTCGGCCTTGCTGGTGACCTTGGCAGAGAAGCCGATACCGCCCTTCTCCGAGCGTTCCTGGATAACCTTGTCCAGGCCGGCGAACGCACCGCCGACGATGAACAGGATGCCGGCTGTATTCACCTGCAGAAACTCCTGCTGCGGGTGCTTGCGGCCACCCTGCGGCGGCACCGATGCCACGGTACCCTCGATAAGCTTCAATAGTGCCTGCTGCACGCCTTCACCGGAGACATCCCGGGTAATGGAGGGGTTGTCCGACTTGCGTGAGATCTTGTCGATTTCATCGATGTAGACGATCCCGGTCTGGGCCTTCTCCACATCGTAATCGCACTTCTGCAACAGCTTCTGGATGATGTTCTCGACATCCTCGCCAACATAACCGGCTTCGGTCAGCGTCGTGGCATCCGCGATGGTGAACGGTACATCCAGCAGCCGCGCCAGCGTTTCCGCCAACAATGTCTTGCCCGAGCCGGTGGGGCCCACCAGCAGGATGTTGCTCTTGGCCAGTTCGACATCGTCCTTGCCGCGACCCTGCCCCGCGTCCAGGCGCTTGTAATGATTGTAAACCGCTACGGACAGCACCTTCTTGGCGTGATCCTGTCCGATGACATATTCATCGAGGACCTTCTTGATCTCGTGGGGCTTGGGTAGCTTGGAGCTTCCGCTACCGCTCTTTTCCTGCATTTCCTCACGAATGATGTCATTGCATAGCTCGACGCATTCGTCGCAGACGAACACAGAGGGCCCGGCTATCAGCTTGCGCACCTCGTGCTGGCTCTTCCCGCAGAAGGAGCAGTAGAGGAGCTTTCCACCGTCATCACCTCTGGTCTTGTCTCTATCGCTCATGACCGATCCTCGGTTATTTCTGAGAGGGTCTGGTATAACCTTGCCTGCTTTTGCGGGTGCACGCAAGGCCGCAAATGGCGTCGCTACGGCGTTTCCGCCCGCAGGCTCCGTCAGCGCTGCAATGCCGTCCGGCAACCATGTGGCGCCGCACCACCACTGGCACTACTCCCGCCTGGACGGCCACCACCCGGGGGCCTGTCTGCAGTATGGACGATGGGGAGGGGGAATTTCCAAGAGCAAGTTGGCAGAACGCCGGGGGAGGCTGGGTACCGGCGGTGTCCCCGCCGGCACCCCGACGGCTCAGGAAGAAGCGCCGTCAACCTTGCTGCGATCGGTAATCACCGAATCCACCAGACCGTACTCCACGGCCTGATCGGGCCCCATGAAGTTGTCCCGGTCGGTGTCCTGCTGCACACGTTCCAGCGGCTGGCCGGTGTGGTGCGACAGGATACGGTTGAGGCGGTCACGCACGCTGAGGATTTCCTTGGCGTGGATGTCGATGTCGCTGGCCTGGCCCTGATAGCCGCCCAGCGGCTGATGAATCATCACCCGGGAGTTGGGCAGGCAATAGCGCTTGCCCTTGGCGCCGCCGGCAAGCAGCAGCGCGCCCATGCTGGCGGCCTGCCCCAGACACACCGTGCTGACGTCGGGCTTGATGAACTGCATGGTGTCGTAGATCGCCATGCCCGCGGTGACCGCGCCGCCGGGGGAATTGATGTACAGATGAATGTCCTTGTCCGGGTTCTCCGATTCCAGGAATAGCAGCTGCGCCACCAGCAGGTTGGCCATATGGTCCTCGACCGGGCCGACCATGAACACCACGCGCTCCTTCAACAACCGCGAGAAAATGTCGTAGGCGCGCTCCCCACGGGAGGTCTGCTCCACCACCATGGGGACCAGATTGGCCTGGGGGCTCAATGCGTCGAAGCGGTTGTCACCTGCGCTCATGTAATCAGTCCTCGGTCTTTTCCGTCTGCTCCTGCGCCGCCGCTTCCGGCTGCTGCGGCTTCAACAGTGCATCCAGATCGGTGGGCTTGTCCTCGACGGCGGCCTGCTCCACCACCCAGTCGATGACCTGGTCTTCCAGCACATTGATTTCCAGACTCTGCATCAACTGCCGGTTCTGGGTGTAGTACTGGATGACTTCCTGCGGATTCGGGTAGCTGGCAGCCAGCTGCTGGAGCTGCTCCTGCACCTTCTCCCGATCCAGCTTGATCTCATTCTCGCTGATCAGCTTGTTCATCACCAGACCGAGCAGTACGCGGCGGCGGGCCTGCTCCTCGAACAGTTGGCCCGGCAAATCGAGATCGTCCTGCTGGCCGGTCTGCTGCTGGATACGCTGCTTCATCTGTTCCTGCAGCGCGCTGATTTCACCGTCGATCAGTGCCTTGGGAATGGTGATGTCTTCGTTGGCCTTGGCCAGGCCATCCGAAACCTGCTGCTTGAGCTGGGTCTTCGTGGCGCGCTCGGCCTCCGCACCCAGGTTCTTGCGGATCAGGCTCTTGAGCTCATCCAGACCACCTTCCGCGACGCCGACAGCCTGAGCCAGTTCGTCGTTGATCTCGGGCAGTTCCGGCTCCTCAACCGCCTTCACGGTAGTATGGAACATGGCGGTCTTGCCCTGAATGGACTCGGTGGGGAAATCATCGGCGAACGTATACTCGATGTCCTTGGTCTCACCTGCCTTCAGGCCTTCCAGCGCCTTCTCGAACTCCGGGGGCATGGTGTTGGAGCCCAGCGTCACCGGCTGGTCCTCGCCCTCGTTGCCGGGGAAGTCCTCGCCATCGATCTCGCCCTTGAAGTCCACGACCACGCGGTCGCCTTCCCTCGCGGCACGCTCCACCGGATTGTACTTGGCCTGCTGCTTCTGCAGGTCTGCCAGCACCTTGTCCACATCGGCGTCGGCGACTTCCGCAACCGGACGCTCCAGCTTCATGTCCTTGACGCCCTTGACTTCGAACTCGGGCATCACCTCGAACACGGCTTCGTATTCCAGGTCACCGCTGGTCAGTCCCTGCTTGATGTCCACTTGGGGCGTACCGGCCGGGTTCAGCGATTCCTGGGTGAGCGCCTCACCGTACGTGCGCTGCAGCATGTCATTGATGACATCCTGGCGCACCTGAGCACCGTAGCGCTTCTGGACCACCTTGAACGGAACCTTGCCAGGCCGGAAACCATCCATGCGCACGTTCCGGGACAGATCGCGCAGGCGGTTTTCCACCTCGCTCTCGACCTGATCGGCGGGAACCTGAACCGTCAGGCGGCGCTCCAGGCCTTCGGTGGTTTGCACAGACACTTGCATTTCAATTACCTCGTCCGAACTCGGCATAGCGCGGGACTGCATGCCCGCCAGTCTGATCTGGTGCGAGTGGCAGGACTTGAACCTGCACGGGTTTCCCCAACGGCACCTAAAGCCGCCGCGTCTACCAATTCCGCCACACTCGCAAACACGTGGCGGGCAACGCCCGCCGGCCCGATGGTGCCCGGATTATCATGCGTCACATACGAGGACGCAAGCCGATCCGGCGCAGCCACCATAGCAAAAGGCCCGCGGGCATGCCGCGGGCCTGATTCCTGGTGGGCCGTCAGGGACTCGAACCCCGAACCTACTGATTAAGAGTCAGCTGCTCTACCAATTGAGCTAACGGCCCGACAAACTGGGGTGGACGATGGGACTCGAACCCACGACAACTGGAATCACAATCCAGGGCTCTACCAACTGAGCTACGCCCACCATTGACTGACTATCCGTTCCGGCACACCGATACTGGCACGCCCGGCAGGACTCGAACCTGCAACCGTCGGCTTAGAAGGCCGATGCTCTATCCGGTTGAGCTACGGGCGCAATGATACGTCCTTCGTCGGCCGGTGCCAAACAGTGTGGTCGGGGTGGAGGGATTCGAACCCCCGACTTCCTGCTCCCAAAGCAGGCGCGCTACCAGGCTGCGCCACACCCCGTGCTGCCATGGCGCATCGCGCCCCGCTGGCTACCGTAACGGAGGCGGAGATAATACGCAGGCCCGTGAAATGCGTCAATAACCGCCCCGCCGGGGCTCCAGTATAGGTCATTGTTGAGAGCCTAGGCGGGCCATGCGACAATCCGCGCCTTCTTCGACAACCCGACATCCCGGAACCGGTATGCCCGCACAACTGCTGGACGGCAAGGCCACTGCGGCGAGCTTGCACATACGTATCAAGGAAGAGGTCTCGCGCCGAATGGCCGATGGACTGAGGGCTCCCGGCCTGGCCGTCATCCTGGTGGGTGACGATCCGGCATCTCGGGTCTACGTGGGGAAGAAACGTCGACTCTGCGGGGAAGTCGGATTCCTGTCCAGGGGGTTCGACCTGCCCGGCAATACCACGCAGGCCGAACTGCTGGCCCAGGTGGATGCACTGAACGCCGATCCGGCCATCGACGGCATCCTGGTCCAGCTTCCCCTGCCTGCGCATATCGATGCCGATACGGTCATCCAGCGCATCGATCCCGCCAAGGACGTGGATGGCTTCCATCCGGTCAACATGGGTCGTCTGGCCCTGCGGCTACCGGGGTTGCGACCCTGCACGCCGCACGGAATCATGACGCTGTTGCGGGAGGCGGACATTCCGCTGGAAGGCAGGGATGCCATCATTCTCGGCCAGTCCAACATCGTCGGCCGCCCGATGGCACTGGAGTTGCTGAACGCCCGCTGCACACCCACCATCTGCCACAGCCGCACCATCGGACTGCCGGAGAAAGTGGCCCGCGCCGATCTGGTGGTGGCGGCGGTGGGTCAGCCCCATCTGGTGCAGGGGAGTTGGATCAAGCCTGGTGCGGTGGTGGTGGACGTGGGCATCCACCGACTTGAAAGCGGCGGGCTCACCGGCGATGTGGATTTCGCGGCCGCCGCCGAGCGCGCGGCCTGGATCACCCCGGTGCCCGGCGGCGTCGGGCCGATGACCGTGGCCACGCTGCTGGAGAACACGCTGGCCGCTGCCCGGGCCAGGGACGCGTCAGGCACATAACCATGCACCAGGAGCCTTCCGGTGCTATCTTCAGGGAAAACACCGGAGGATCCGCATGCCGCATCCACCCTCGAATGATCGGCGCCATTTTTCCCGCATCAGCTTCCATGCTCCTGCAATGCTGCGCTGTGGGCACAGCCGCTGCAGCGTGGAGGTGCTTGATCTGTCACTGAACGGGGCTCTGCTGAGGCTGCCCGAGGACTGGTTGCCCCGCACCACCGACGACTGCCAGCTGGATATTCCGCTGCACGAGGATATCCACATCCACATGCATCTTGCTCTTTCCCACCGGGATGGCTGCCGGGCCGGCTTCCGTTGCCTGGACCTCGATCTGGACAGCATGAGCCATCTGCGTCGCATGGTGGAGCTCAACACCGGCGATCCGGAGCTGCTTCAGCGGGAACTCTCGGAGTTGGCGGGCTAGCGCACCGTCCGGCAGTCCACCGGGGCCGCGCCGCTACTCGAAGGCCGCGTCGATCGCGTCGCCCAGGCGCTGAACAGGAAGCACCTCCAGCCCCTCGAAGGGGCGGCCGCCACGCGGGGCATTCTTCTTCGGCACGATGGCACGGCGGAAGCCGTGCTTCGCGGCCTCCCGCAGGCGCTCCTCGCCGTTGGGAACGGGGCGGATCTCGCCTGCCAGCCCCACCTCGCCGAAGACCACCGTCTGCTGGGGAACAGCCCTATCCCTCAGACTTGAGAGCACGGCCAGCAGCACGGGCAGGTCGCTGGCGGTCTCGGTGACCCGGACGCCGCCAACCACATTGATGAAGACATCCTGATCCGCCGTGAACACCCCACCATGGCGGTGCAGCACCGCGAGCAGCATGGACAAGCGGTTCTGGTCCATGCCTACCGTTACCCGGCGCGGATTGCTGAGCGTGGTTTCCGCTACCAGCGACTGCAGTTCCACCAGCAACGGTCGGCTGCCCTCGCGGGTCACCATGACCACGCTGCCCGAGACCGCCTCCTCGTGCCGAGAGAGGAATATGGACGAGGGGTTGCGCACCTCCTTGAGGCCGGCGTCATCCATGGCGAAGACGCCCAGCTCGTTGGCGGCGCCGAAGCGGTTCTTTACTGCTCGCAGCAGCCGGAACCGGCTGCCGCCCTCGCTTTCGAAATAGAGCACCGTGTCCACCATGTGCTCCAGCACGCGGGGACCGGCCAGCTGTCCGTCCTTGGTGACATGGCCCACCAGAAACAGCGCGGTGCCGCTCTGCTTGGCATGCCGCACGAGCAGCGCGGCGCTCTCCCGCACCTGGGCCACCGACCCCGGCGCGGATTGCAGCTGTTCGGTGAAAATGGTCTGTATCGAGTCAATGACCATGACGCGCGGCCGCTCGCGGCCTGCGACCGCAAGAATGGATTCCACGCAGGTTTCCGCGGCCACCTGCAGGTTGTCAGTGCTGACACCGAGACGCGAAGCCCGCATCGCCACCTGCCGCAGCGATTCCTCGCCGGTAACGTAGAGCGCCCCGCCCTGCTGTGCGAGGTTGGCCATGGTCTGGAGCAGCAGCGTGGATTTGCCGATGCCGGGATCGCCCCCCAGCAGCACCACCCCGCCCTGCACCAGGCCACCGCCCAGCACCCGGTCCAGCTCGTCGAGTCCGGTACGGTGGCGCGGATCCTCACCCAGATCCACGTCGACCAGCGAGCGCGCGCCGCCATCCCCGGCATACTGCCCTCGCGGCCCTCGACCACTGGTGGCCGCTGGCGCAGCGACCGCTTCCTCCATGGTGTTCCAGGCCCCGCATTCCGGGCACTGGCCCGCCCATTTCGGCGACAGCGCCCCGCAGGCCGTGCAATTAAACTGGGTACGGCCCCGGGCCATGATGCGAATCCCTGGCTTCCTCGAAGTAGACGCGGCGCGTAACGCCGCACAGCAGTTCATAGGCGATGGTGCCGGCCTTCTCCGCCACCCGCTCGATAGGGAGACCGTCCCCCCACAAGGTGACGGGGTCGCCGATACTCACCTGATCACGAATGCCGCGCAGATCCACGGTGATCATGTCCATGGAGACGCGGCCGATCAGTTGCGTCTCAAGCCCGTTGACCAGTACCGGGGTGCCGGACGGCGCGTGCCGCGGGTAGCCGTCTCCATAGCCGATGGTGACCACGCCCACCGGCATGTCCTCCGGGCAGGTCCAGGTGGCACCGTAGCCCACAGTCTCGCCCTTGCGGACCTGGTTGATGGCGATCAGCCGGCTGCAAAGCGTCATGGCCGGACGCAGATCCGGTTTCGGTTCCTGGCCATCGATGAACGGCGAGGCACCATAAAGCATGATGCCGGGGCGCGCCCAATCCGCCACCAGATCAGGCCAGCCCAGCAGGCCGGCGGAATTCACCAGCGATCGCTCGCCGCGCAGCACATCCACCGCCGCCGAGAACCGCTCCAACTGCTGCAGCGAACGCCTGTCATTACGATCATCGGCACACGCCAGATGCGTCATGTAGCGGATATGCGGGCCGACGCTGGCGGTGTTTAGCAGACGCTGGTGCACCTGCGCCACCAGCTCCGGCGGGAAACCCAGGCGGTGCATGCCGGAATCCACTTTCAGCCACACCGACAGCGACCGGGAAAGACGGTGGCTCTCCAGCAGTTCCAGTTGCCATTCGGAATGCAGCACCAGGTCCAGGCGGTAGCGACAGGCGATTTCCAGCTCCCGCGGCTCGAAGACCCCCTCCAGCAACAGAATGGGGTGCACATAGCCCGCCTCGCGCAGCGGCACGGCCTCTTCCAGACAGGTCACGGCAAAGGCATCGGCATCGGACAGCGCCCTGGCCACGCGCAACAGCCCGTGCCCGTAGCCATTGGACTTGATCACCGCCATCACCCGCGCGCCGCGTGCGGCGTGCCTGGCCACCTGCAGATTGTGCCGCAGCGCACCGGCGCTGATCACGGCGCGTGTATCACGACTCACTGGTACCCCTCATCCCGGTAGACATCGTGAATATAGTTCTCGAAACGGGTGTACTTGCCCAAGAAGGTCAGCCTGCAGACGCCGATGGGGCCATTACGCTGTTTGCCGATGATGATTTCCGCTGCGCCCTTGTCCGGGCTTTCGGGGTTGTACACCTCGTCGCGGTAGATGAATACGATGACGTCCGCATCCTGCTCGATGGCGCCGGACTCGCGCAGGTCCGACATCACGGGACGTTTGTTCGGGCGTTGTTCCAGGCTGCGGTTGAGCTGGGACAGCGCCACCACCGGCACCTCCAGCTCCTTGGCCATGGCCTTCAGGCCGCGGGAAATCTCGGAAATCTCACCGGTGCGGTTTTCCTTGAAGCCGGGTATCTGCATCAGCTGCAGGTAATCCACCACGATCAGACCGAGCCCGTGCTCCCGTTTCAGCCGGCGTGCCCTGGCGCGCATATCCTGCGGTGAAAGGCCCGGCGAGTCGTCGATGAACATCTGCGCGTTGGAAAGCAGGCTCATGGTGGAGGTGAGGCGCGGCCAGTCGTCGTCCTCAAGCTTGCCGGTACGGATCTTCTGCAATTCCACCCGACCCAGCGAGGACAGCATACGCATGGCCAACGAGTCGGCTGGCATTTCCATGCTGAACACGGCCACCGGTTTGCCGCCTTGCAGCGCCGCATGCTCGGCGATGTTCATGGAAAAAGTAGTCTTGCCCATGGAAGGACGGGCGGCGACGATGACCAGATCGCCTGCCTGCAAGCCGGAGGTCATCTCGTCGAAATCCTGGAATCCGGTGGCCAGACCGGTGATGGTACCGTCCTGATGGTAAAGGTGGTCAATGCGTTCCACCACGGAGGGCAGCACGTCCCGCACGCCAACGAAGCCCTTGCTGAAGCGACCACTGGTTTCGGCGATGTCGAATATCAGCCGCTCCGCGTCTTCCAGGAGATCCTTGCTGGCACGCCCTTCCGGCTGGAAAGCGGACCCGACCACCCGCGTTCCCGCCTGGATCAGCTTCCGCAACACCGAGCGCTCCCGCACGATCTCGGCGTAGGCCTTGATGTTGGCTGCGCTCGGCGTGTCTCCCGCGAGCGCTCCAAGGTAGGCAATGCCGCCCGCATCCTCCAGCTGATTACTGGCCTTCAGCCACTCCGACAGCGTGACCACGTCCATCGGCCGCTGCTGCTCCGCCAGATGGGCCAGCGCGCGGAAGATCAGCTGATGATCGTGGCGGTAGAAGTCCTCTTCCTGCACCTGGTCGGCAACACGCTCCCAGGCGTTGTTGTCCACCATCAAGCCACCCAGCACGGCCTGCTCGGCCTCAAGCGAGTGCGGGGGTACTTTCAGCGACGCCGTGTCCGAAAACGTGCTGGAGGCCTCGGTCATGAATCCTGTTACTCCGGGAACGGGGGAACGCCCCACAGGTTACCGTTGCTACGGTTTGAGGGAAACTCCGACGGCACGCCAGCTCTGCGCGAATTCCGGGCACAGCGAAAGGCTGCATGGGTAACCATGCAGCCTTTCGTGGAGATACACGGATCTGCTCCCGCGGCTCCGGTGCAGCCTGAACAGCCACATCGGGCCCGCACGTCGCGACGATCAGGCCTCTTCGGCCGCCTCGACGATGACAGTGACAGTGGTGTCCACGTCGGTGTGCAAATGCAGGTCAATCTGGTATTCGCCGGTCAAGCGCAGGGGACCTTCCGGCAGACGCACTTCCTGCTTGGCGATCTCCACGCCGGCTGCGGTCACCGCTTCGGCGATATCGGCGGTACCGACCGAGCCGAACAGCTTGCCTTCGTCGCCGGCCTTGGCCGGGATGGTCACCGACAGGCCTTCCAACTGCGCCTTCCGCGCCTCAGCCGCAGACAGCACCTCGGCCGCCTGGCGCTCCAGCTCGGCACGGCGATCTTCGAAAGCCTTGATGCTCTCGGCCGTTGCCGGCGTAGCCTTGCCGTGCGGAATCAGAAAGTTGCGGCCATAGCCGGGACGCACTTTCACCTTATCACCCAGGTTACCCAGGTTCTCCACCTTCTCCAGGAGAATGACTTCCATCGTTCCAACCCCAATGGTTCAGACGTAATGTCGGCACCCGTCACGGCTGCCGTCAACCAGTGTCAGCACTCCGCTTTCCGAAGCGCTGGCGAAAATCCATGAAACTGTCCAGTATGCCGATCAGCGCCACAGGCACATAAATGAACGGCATCGACACGTAAAGCAGCACCAGCCACAAGCGCGACCAGTTCCTGGCCGTCGCCAGCCCATGCACCATGGCAACGCCTTGGAGCACGAACGGTGTGGAGAGAATCACACCGAACTGGAACACCGCTCCCTGCCCGACCACGCTGGCCGCCAGCAGCATCACCATGGAGACCACGGCCAGCCTGCGATCGAACCGCAGCGCATGAAACTCCTGCCGGAAGCCGCCCGGATTGAACAGCAGCGCCTGCCAGTAGCGGCCCAGCAACAGCCCCATGACCAGATTTGCCCACAACCCCAGCGCCACGTAGGCCATCAGGTTGTTGACCACGAAGTCCAGCGTTTCCTCACGCTGCTGCTGGCTCATGTCTTCCAGCAGCGGTGCCAGGAAGCCCTGCCAGAAGGCATGGGCATCCGGCACCATCAGATGCCAGAACAACAGCATCAATGCCGCGAAGGCCGTGGCCCCCAGCAACGCCAGCGACAGCGAGATGGTCACCCGCAGCAGCAGCGCTACCCCGTACATCGGCAACCAGACCAGCAGCAGCAGACCGACCGCTGCCACCATCTGCCGCCCCATGACCAGCTCGGCCAGCCCGTAGACCAGCGCGGCGGCACCAAGGATCAGGGCCCCCTCCGCTGGCCCGCGACGCAGCGTGACCAGGGACAGTATGGCATTGCCGAACCACACCAGGATCGGCAACAGTCCGGTAACCCCAATCAGCAGTATCGCCGACAGGCGATACTGCATGACAAACTGGGCAATGCCCTTCATCGCGTCGCGTGTTACTCCGGCCGCTTAGTGGCGGTCAGTGTAGGGCAGCAGGGCCAGGTAGCGGGCACGCTTGATGGCGGCGGCCAGTTGGCGCTGATACCGGGCACTGGTACCGGTAATCCGGCTGGGAACGATCTTGCCGGTCTCGGTGATGTAGTTACGCAGGGTGTTGAGATCCTTGTAATCGATCTCCTTCACCCCTTCGGCGGTAAAGCGGCAATACTTCCGGCGGCGGAAAAAACGTGCCATGTGCGTATCCTCAATCTGTCTGTTCGGTTTCCAGGTGCAGCCGTCGGGCATGCACCTCAAAGCGTTTGTCGTGCGCCCGGTAGCCGGTAGTGTACAGGTGTCCCATCAGGGTCAAGGCCTGTGGCGGCTTCAGGGACCTGAGCAGAGGCATCAGTTCCTGTGCCGTCACCCGCACCCAGATGCGAAAGCGTATGTCGCCCGGCCCCTGCTCCGCGTCGCCGGTGTAAACGTGATCGAACGGGAACCGTGCGATCGTCCTGCCTGCCGGGGTCTGCCGGAATTCCGGCTCCCTGGCCACCACACCGGTGAGGATCAGGCGGTTATCCGCTTTCACCGGCGGCTATCCGGCGCTGAGCGCACGCGGGCTCAGGCTTCTTCTGCCTGCTCCGATTCTTCGGAATTGTCCTGGCGATCATTGCGCGGCTGACGATCACCGTCCTCACGGCGGGGCGGACGCTCCCGGCCCTCTTCCTTTTCCTTCAGCATCGGGGACGGGTCGGTGATCGCTTCCTCGCGGGCATACACCATGTGACGGATAACGGCGTCGTTGAAACGGAAAGCCGAGGTCAGCTCTTCCATTTCCTCGCGGCCGCACTCCACGTTCATCATCACGTAGTGCGCCTTGATCAGCTTCTTGATGGGATAGGCAAGCTGGCGGCGACCCCAGTCTTCCAGTCGGTGGGTCTTGCCACCGTTGGCTTCGACGGTCGCGCGATAGCGTTCGATCATGGCCGGGACCTGCTCGCTCTGGTCCGGATGCACCATGAACACGATTTCGTAATGTCGCATGAATACTCCCTCTGGATAATTCGGGTCGCCCCGAAGGAGCCTCCGGCAATGCCGTGAGGCAGGGATCCCGGAGCACCTTGCTCCGAGAAAGCGACGCAGTATACAAGCAATTGACGGCCATGGGAAAGGCCGGCGTGATCCCCTTGCGTCAGACCACCGCCTCGAAGGAGCCAATCCGCTGGCGCACCGCTTCGTAGAGCATCACGCCGGTGGCTACGGAGACATTCAGGCTGTCGACCTCCCCGGCCATGGGAATGCGCGCCAGGAAATCGCAGGCTTCACGGGTTAGCCGGCGAAGGCCTTCCCCCTCCGCACCCATCACCACGGCGACCGGCCCGGTGAGGTCCAGCGCGTAGAGCGTCTGATCGGCATCCCCGGCGGCGCCAACCAGCCAGACCCCCCGCTGCTTCATGCTTTCCAGGCAGCGGGCGAGGTTGGTGACCTGAAAGAACGGGACCGATCGGGAGGCCCCGGACGCCACCTTGTGAACGGTCGGGGTCAGACCCACCGCACGGTCCCGGGGGGCGATCACCGCGTGCGCGCCGGCGGCATCGGCGGTGCGCAGGCAAGCACCCAGGTTGTGCGGGTCCTGAACCTGGTCCAGCACCAGCAGCAGTGGACTGCCCTCAAGCCCGTCCAGCAGCGCTTCCAGGTCTTCCTGGTCCCGGGGCGCCGGCCCCTGGTAGCGGATGACGACGCCCTGATGCACGCCGCCGCCGGCGAGCTTGTCCAGTTCCTGGCGCCGCACCTGATGCGTGTGCACACCCGCCCGCTTGAGTTCGTCCCGGACCCGGGCCATGCGTTGGTCGCGCCGCTCCCGCTCCACCCAAGCCTCGACCACATGGCCGGGATCGTATTTCAGCGCCGCGCGCACTGCGTGAACGCCGAAAATTCTCTCCTCCTCGGCCATCTCAGCGCCGGCTCCCCTTGCGGCGCCCCCTGGGCTCGGCGGGTTTGCCCGCTTTGCGCGCGAACGGCGACTTGCCGCCTTTCCTCTTCGCCGGCTTGCGGCCATCGGAAGCGGGAACCACAGGCGTCAGGCGACCGTCGTCGCCGATGTGGCCCAGCATGGAGAGATCAATCTTCCGCTCGTCCGGATCCACCCGGTCCACCTGTACACGCACGCGATCGGTCAGCCGGTAGACGCGGCCGGTGCGCTCGCCCGTGAGCTGATGGCTGATGGGGTCGAAGTGGAAGAAATCGCTATCCAGTTGGGTGACATGCACCAGCCCCTCGACGTAGACATCCTCCAGTTGAACGAACAGCCCGAAACCAGTGACGCCCGCGATCACGCCGTCGAAGTGTTCACCAAGCCGATCGCGGATGTAGCGGCATTTGAGAATCATCACGGCATCGCGTGTGGCCTCATCGGCGCGCCGCTCGGCCATGGAGCAATGCTCGCCGAGACTGAACATCTCGTCACGGCTGAGATAGAAATCCTTCGCCTTGCCGCCGTCCGCGATGTGGCCGATGGCCCGATGGACCAGCAGATCCGGGTAGCGGCGGATCGGAGAGGTGAAGTGGGCGTATTCTTCCATCGCCAGACCGAAATGCCCCTCGTTCTCGGGGTGATACACCGCCTGCTGCAGTGATCGCAGCATGACCGTCTGGATCAGTTCCCGGTCCGGTCGTTTCGCCACCACCTCCATCAGGCGGGCATAGTCCTTGGACGCAGGGCTCTCGCCGCCACCGAGCTTCAGACCAACACCCAGCAGGAAATCCCGCAGGTTGTCGAGGCGATCACCGTCCGGCCCTTCGTGATTACGGAACAGCGAGGGCACGCGGTGCCGGCGCAGGTAACGCGCCGTGGCCATGTTCGCCGCCAGCATGCATTCCTCGATCAGTTTGTGGGCGTCATTTCTGACCGTCGGCTCGATCGCTTCCACCCCGCCGCTGGCATCGAACAGGATCTGGGTCTCGGTGGTTTCGAAATCGATGGCACCGCGTTTGCTGCGCGCCTTCTTCAGCACCTTGTAGAGCTTGTAGAGGTTATCGAGGTGCGGCACGACGTCGCGGTAGCGTTCGCGCAATTCGGCATCCTGATCCACCACCACGCGCGCCACGATGTCGTAAATCAGTCTGGCTCTGGAGCGCATGACCGCCCGATAGAAGCGGGAGCGCCGGATCTCGCCGTTCTCGCCGATCAGCATGTCGCAAACCATGCACAGCCGGTCTTCCCTGGGTCTCAGCGAGCACAGGCCGTTGGACAAGGCCTCCGGCAGCATCGGCACGACCGAACCGGGGAAGTAGACCGATGTCGCGCGATGCTGGGCTTCCTTGTCCAGCGCCGTATCCGGCCGGACATAATGCGAGACATCGGCAATGGCCACCACCAGCCGCCAGCCGCTGGGCTTGGGCTCGCAGAACACAGCATCATCGAAGTCCTTCGCGTCGGCCCCATCAATCGTGACCAGTGGCATGCCCCGCAGGTCGGTGCGCCCCTGTTTCGCCTTCTCGGGCACCGTCTCCGGGACGCCACGCATCTCGTCGAGCACTTCCGGCGGCCATTCAGTCGGTATGCCGAAAGTGAGCGCAGCAGCCTGGGCCTCCTCGCCGGGAGCGATGTTCTCGCCGAGCGTCTGGATGATGCGCCCGATGGGCTGGTTCCGTCGGGATGGCTGCTGCTCGATGCTCACCACCACGAGTTGCCCGTCGTAGGCATCCCCGCGATGCTCCTCGGGAATCATGATGTCCTGGTGCATGCGACGATTCTGGGGCGTGACGAAGCTGACCCCGGACTCGCTGAAGAACCGTCCCATCATGGTCCGGTTTTCGCGGCTCAGCACGTCCACCAGCTTACCTTCCGGCTTGCCCTGCTGGTCCAGGCCGATCAGCCGAACCACGGCGCGGTCACCGTGCAGCACCTGCCGCATGTCCCTTGGGGACAGATAAATGCGGTCACCGCCGACATCCGGGGCCAGCCAGCCATAGCCTTCCGGATGACCGATGACGCGTCCACGCACCAGCTCCTGCTGGTCGACGATCACGTAACCGCCCCGCCGGTTGACCACCAGCTGGCCGTCGCGCTCCATGGCGATGAGCCGCCGACGCAGGCCTTCAAGCGCCTCCTCGTCGGACAGCCCCATGGCGGAAGCCACCTCGTCCCGCGTCATCGGGCGTGCCTGCTCCTTCAGGAAGTCCATGATGAACTCGCGACTCGGCACCGGCCTGTCGTATTTCTTCTGTTCGCGTGCCAGGTGCGGATCGGTTTTCGGGTCGATGTGCTTCTTGGTCTTCGCCATAGGGCTAAGTCTGTTCCTCTGGGTGATGTTATGAGCGTCGTGCGCCGATTCTGGCTCGAAGCATACGCCGTCAATCAAGCGCTTGCGAACCATAACTGTAGCAGCGCCTCGCACGGATCACTTTTTCTCGTGAAGGCCGTTGACAGCTTCCCGGGCGCTCTGTAGAGTACGCGGCCGTAGCAGGGTGGCGTTTCGCCACCGGCACGCAGGCCCAGGTGGCGGAATTGGTAGACGCGCTAGCTTCAGGTGCTAGTGGGGGCAACCCCGTGGAGGTTCAAGTCCTCTCCTGGGCACCAGATCAAAAAAGGCGAACCTCTCGGTTCGCCTTTTTGTTTGCCCGCAGGAAACGCCCTGGCGGCTAGCTGTCGAACGGGTGTCGCAGGATGATGGTCTCGTTACGGTCCGGGCCGGTGGAGATCATGTCGATGGGTACTCCTACCAGTTCCTGCAACTTGTCCAGATAGTCGCGGGCCTTCTGCGGCAGCTTGTCCAGATCCTTCAAGCCGGCTGTATTCTCGCTCCAGCCCGGCAGTTCGATGTATTCCGGATTGCATTCGGCCATGGCCTCGGCACCCAGCGGGGGGACGTCATACCACTGCCCCTTCCTCTCGTAGCCCACACAGATACGCACCGCCTCAAGCCCGTCCAGTACGTCCAGCTTGGTGATACACAGCCCCGAAACGCTATTGACCTGCACGGCCCTGCGCAGCGCAACCGCGTCGAACCAGCCGCAGCGCCGCGGCCGCCCGGTGGTGGATCCGAACTCGTGACCGCGCTCGGCGAGCCGTTTGCCGATGTCGCAATCAAGCTCGGTGGGAAACGGGCCAGAGCCCACCCGCGTGGTGTAGGCCTTGGTGATGCCCAGCACGTAGTCCAGCGCACGCGGTCCGACACCGGTGCCGCTCGCGGCGCCGCCGGCGGTGGTGGTGGACGAGGTCACGTAGGGATAGGTCCCGTGATCCACGTCCAGCAGCGCACCCTGGGCGCCCTCGAACAGAATGCGGTTGCCCGCCTGCTGGTGGGCATGCAGCAGCGCCGTGACATCCTCCACCATGGGCTTGAGCTGCTCGGCATAGTCCAGGTACTGGTTCAGCACCGTGTCGTAGGCCACCGTCTCGCTACCGTAGTACTGTTCAAGCACGAAATTGTGGAACTTAAGCAGCTCGGGAAGTTTGGCTTCCAGAGCCGTCTTGTTCATGAGATCGGCAACCCGGATGCCGCGACGCGACACCTTGTCCTCATAGGCCGGCCCGATCCCCCGGCCAGTGGTGCCGATCTTCTCTGCCCCGCGGGCGATCTCCCGCGCCTTGTCCAGCAGGATATGGGTGGGCAGGATGACGGGGCATGCGGGGCTGATGCGCAGCCGCTCGCGGGCGGGCACCCCACTGGCTTCAAGCTTGTCCAGTTCCTTGATCAGCTCGCCGGGCTCGATAACCACCCCATTCCCGATCAGGCAATGGACATGGGCCCGCAGGATACCCGAGGGAATCAGGTGCAGCACCGTTTTTTCACCGTCGATCACCAACGTGTGGCCGGCGTTGTGCCCACCCTGGAACCGGACCACGGCTTCGGCCTGCTCGGTCAGCAGGTCCACCACCTTGCCCTTGCCCTCATCACCCCACTGGGTGCCGATCACTACGACATTCTTGGCCATTCAGGAAACCCTAGTCCCAACTCTGAAACATGATGTGTTATGCCCGCGCCGGCGGGCCCGTTCAGGCAATTACTCCGCGGGCACGACCACCCACTCGTCGGCCTGCAAACGCAGCAGGCGATCACACCCCAGCGCTTGGGGCGAGTCATCACGACCCGGCAGGGCAACCACAACCCGCTCGCCGTGCGTGCGCAGCTCGCGAATGCGCCGCTGAAGCGCCGCATCATCCGACCACGGCGCCAGCACCGCCGGCGGCTGCTCGGCCGCGGACTGCGCGGCACCGAGATCAAGCAAGGCCTTCAGATCGGCACTGAACCCCGTGGCCGGTCGAGCACGACCGAACACCCGGCCGATATCATCATAGCGCCCGCCCCGCGCCACTTCCTTTCCGTTACCGGGTACGAAGGCGGCGAAAACCACGCCTGTGTGGAACTGATAGCCGGCCAGTTCCGCCAGATCGAAGTGCAGCGTGACCTCGGGATGGCGACTTTCCAGCGCCGACGCCAAAGCCCACAGCCTTCGCATGGCCTGCAACACTTCCTCGCCGGCGTCACTCAGATAGGCACCCGCCTGATCCAGCACCTCCACGCCGCCGTTGAGACTGGCCAGCCCCGCGATGCGATCCGCCGCGGCCCGGTCGGGAAGATGTTCCAGCAGCTCGCGTATTTCCCCGGCCGCCTTCCGTTGCAAGGCTTCAAACAGGCGCTTTTCGAGCTCAGGGGCCAGCCCCGCGTCACGGGCCATGGCCCGATAGATGCCGACGTGCCCCAGATCAAGATGGATTTCCTCGGCGCCCGCGAGATACAGCGTCTCCAGCATCAGGTCGATGATCTCGACATCGCCTTCCACGCCACCGTAACCATACAGTTCGGCCCCCACCTGGACCGGATTGCGCGAGCCACCGGGACCGTCAGGGCGCGCCTGCAGCACGGTCCCCACATAGCATAATCGGACCGGCTCCTCCCGACGCAGCTTGTGTGCATCGATACGGGCCGCCTGCGGCGTCATGTCCGCACGCACGCCCATCAGCCTGCCCGTCAGTTGATCGGTCAACTTGAAGGTCTGCAGCTCGAGATCCGCGCCGGTGCCGATGAGCAGCGAATCCAGGTACTCGATCACCGGTGGGAATACCAGTTCGTATCCCCAGCCCCAGTACGTATCCAGCACCTGCCGTCGCAACTGCTCCAGCGCCAGCGCCTCGGGCGGCAGCAGCTCGCCGACGCCTTCAGGGAGCAGCCAGCGGTTGTCTGTGGAAAAATCGGCTTCCTTCATGATGCGCTCGTCAGTTCCGGATCAGATACAACAAGCCCAGCCCGCAGAGCATGGCCACCAGGCCGGCGATGCGCAGCGTGCGATCGTCCAGCTCCATGACTTGCATCATATAGCTGCGCAGGTGCCTGGGGCTCAGGAACGGCAGGATACCCTCCAGCACCAGCATCAGCGCGAAGGCCGACAGCAGATATTCCCAGGTGCTCATGCATGCCCCAAAAAAGCCGAGCGCCTCCCCCAGGGGAAGCGCTGCGTGGTGTTCGAGTTACCGTTCAAGAATCACCGTCGGTCGTGGCCTGAAGCAGGGGACCGCAGGCGGGCCTCCACCTGCGGTCGACACCACTCAGTGCGCCGGCGACCGAGGACGATCAGTCGTCACTGTTGCCGCCGAGCGAATCCCGGAAGTACCGGAAGAACTCCGAATCCGGCGTCAGCACCAGGATGTCCTCTTCACTCTGGAACGCTCGCTGATATGCATTCAGGCTGCGGCTGAAGGTGAAGAACTCCTGGTCGCGACCGAACGCGCTGGCATAGATCTGGGTTGCCTCGGCATCCCCCTGACCCCGCAGCTCTTCGGCATCACGGCGGGCCTCGGCAATCGTCTCGGTGCGCTGACGGTCGGCATCCGCCCGGACACCGGCCGCAACCTCGTCACCGCGGGCACGAATATCCCTGGCCACCCGCTCACGATCCGCCCGCATGCGTGCAAACACGGATTCGCTGACGTTGGGCGGCAGATCCACGCGCTTGAGGCGCACATCCACGACCTCCACCCCGATGGTCCGGGCGTACTCGTTCAACCCTTCCCGCAGGATGTCCATGATCAGGGCACGGTCCTCGGAAATCACGTCCTGGACATCGCGACGGCCGAACTCGCTGCGCAGCATGTCCTTGACGCGGACATCCAGCCGGCGGTTCGCCTCGGTCACGTTCCCCTGTACCGTGGTGTAGAACTGCCGTGTTTCATCCACGCGCCATTTCACGAAGGCGTCCACGATCAGGTTCTTCAGTTCACCGGTCAGATAGCGGTCGGGCTCAGCATCCAGTGTCTGCACACGGGCGTCGAATTTCCGCACATTGGTGATGAACGGCATCTTGAAGTGCAGACCCGGGTCATAGTCGACCCGCACAACTTCACCCAGCCTGAACTTCAGCGCGCGTTCCGTCTCGTGGACGGTGAACACCGAGAAATACAGCACCACCGCTGCCAGGCCGAGGACGATCAGTACAAAGTTGCGTACGGCAGACATCAGCGACCCTCCCGGCTGCGCAGATCACCGCGGCTGCGGCTGCTGGTTTCGGCCGCGCCGGAAGGCGCAACCCGGCGGTTCAGCACATCGGGATCAAGACGCGTACCCTCGTTACCGGAGCGCGCCTGGCGCCCCTCGCGCAGCTTGTCCAGCGGCAGGTAGAGCAGCGGATCACCGGCAGCGTGATCAATCATGATCTTGCTGGAACGGTTCAGGATTTCCGCCAGTGCGTCCAGATACATACGCTGACGGGTCACCTCCGGTGCCTGCTCATATTCCTGCAGCAAGGCCACGAAGCGAGCACTTTCACCTTCCGCATCGGCAACCACACGGAAGCGATAACCCATGGCGTCCTCGCGGACACGGGCGGCCTCACCGCGAGCCCGGGCCACCAGCTCGTTGCGGTAGGCGTTGGCCTCGTTGATCACCCGCTGCTCGTCCTCACGCGCCATAATGGCGTCCTCGAAGGCATTCTGCACGGGCTCGGGCGGCTGCACGTCCTGCACGTCGACGGTAATGACTTCCAGGCCGGTCTCGTAACGGTCCATGGTTTCCCTCAGCAGTCGGGTCACCTCTTCACCGACTTCCGCGCGGCCCTCGGTAAGCACGAAATCCATGCGCCGCTGGCCCACCACCTCGCGCAGCGCGCTTTCGGTGACCTGATGGAGGGTCTGATCCGGATCCAGGAAATTGAACTGGTAGAGCACTGGATCCTCGACCCGGTACTGAACAGCCAACTGGACATCGATGATGTTCTCGTCCTGGGTCAGCATCAGCGCCTCGCGCGGCACCTTCTGGCGACGGTCGCCAGGACCGCTCTGGTAGCCGATTTCCGCCACCCGGCGCTCCTCGACATTGACCCGCTCGACGGAACCGATCGGATACGGGGGATGCCAGTGAGGCCCCGGCATGGTCGTTACGTGATAACGGCCGAAACGCAGCTCCAGGCCGCGCTGGCCCTCATCCACAATGTAGATGCCGGAGGCAAGCCAGATCAGCAGTATGACGCCGACGATCAGACCGATGCCGGTGGCGCTGACGCCACCACCGCCGCCCGAACCGGATTCCGCGCCGCCACCCCCGGAAGAACCCTTGCCTCCGAACATGCCGCCGAGCTTGCCGCGCAGCTTCTTCACCACCTCATCGAGATCGGGCGGTCCCTGATTTCCACCGGAACCACCCCCACCCCAGGGATCGCGGTTACCGCGTCCCGGTTCATTCCACGACATACAGTCTCTCTCCGTACCGTCTCAGGCTTGCGTACATCTCGCGCAGCCGTTTTTTGCGCCGGCATGCTGCCGCCGCGGTTCCCGGTCAAGAACGGGCGTATCTTCCATCTCGTGGGCCAACCCTTATCGCCGGGCTGCCACTCCGCGTGCAAGCGCGATTGACAGGCAAACAGGCAGGATTGTAATGACCCCGTCCGCTCCGCCGCAAGGGAAGACGACGATTACTCACTAGAATCCGGTGACTCCCGAGGGGCCATCGTCACCACCACCCATCCCAGGTCAGCCGGACACCGGCTCCACTGGACAGGTCAGCCCCTCCTTATCGTACAGGCGCTGCAGGTCGGCTCGCCGCAGATCGATTTCCAGCCGCAGGCTACCATCTGCTTCCGGCTGCTCCCTGATCACCTGCCCCAGCTCGAACAGACGGGCCCTCAATCGGCCATCCGAAGGGTCTAACCGTATCACGCCATGCACCCGCTCGGCACCCAGCGCGTCCTGGATGGCCTCGGCCAGCAGATCCAGGCCGGCACCGGTCACGGCGGACACCCACACCTCCTCAATGCCGGACTCGGGGTCGCGTCGGCGCACCGGCTGCCGGTCCGCGCTATCGATCTTGTTATAGACACGCAATCTCGGCAATCGATCCGCACCGATTTCCTTCAGTACGGATTCCACTTCACGGATGCTCTCCCGCCGGTTGGGTTCGGCGGCATCGATAACGTGCAGCAACAACTCGGATTCGGCGGCCTCTTCCAGTGTCGACCGGAAGGCGGCAACGAGCTGGTGAGGGAGCTCACGGATGAATCCGACTGTATCGGCAAGAATCACCGGCTCGCCCCGGGGCAAGTCCAGGCGGCGCAAAGTGGTGTCCAGCGTGGCGAACAGCCTGTCGTCTGCATAGACATGCGCCTGCGTGAGCGCGTTGAACAGCGTGGACTTGCCGGCATTGGTGTAGCCCACCAGGGATACCGTCGCCATCTCGCGGCGACGCCGGGCCTGACGGCCCTGCTCACGCTGCTGACGCACCTTGGCCAGGCGACGCTCCAGTTGCTTGATGCGCACGCCGAGCATGCGACGGTCCATTTCCAACTGGGTTTCCCCGGGACCGCGCATGCCGATACCACCCTTCTGGCGTTCCAGGTGGCTCCAGCCGCGCACCAGGCGCGAGGCCACATGACGCAGTTGCGCCAGCTCCACCTGCAGCTTGCCTTCGTGGCTGCGCGCCCGCTGGGCGAAGATGTCCAGAATCAGCCCGGTGCGGTCCAGCACCTGGCACTGCAAGGCTTTTTCCAGGTTGCGTTCCTGGCTGGGAGACAGGGCGTGATTGACGATGACCAGGTCGGCACTGCCGGCGGCCACCAACGCCGCCAGTTCCTCGACCCGGCCACGGCCCAGGAAAAACCGGGCATCGGGCCGGGCGCGCTTGCTGATCAGCCGGTCCACCACCTCGGCGCCGGCGGACTCAGCCAGCGACTGCAGTTCGTCCAGCTCCAGTTCCACATCGCCATGACCAAGGTCCAGGTGAACGAGAACGGCCCGCTCACCCCCGGCGGGCCGTTCAAAGAAGTTCAGCTCGGAAGCGGATCCGTTGGAGGAATCAGGCGTTGCCAATATCCGAACCACCCCGGTCGGGTTCTGCCGGCGCAAGTTTCACGTTACGTGCCGGTACGACCGTGGAAATAGCGTGCTTGTAGACCATCTGGCTGACCGTGTTCTTCAGCAGTACCACGAACTGGTCAAAGGATTCGATCTGCCCCTGGAGCTTGATGCCGTTGACCAGATAGATGGACACCGGAATCCTTTCCTTCCGAAGCGCATTCAGGAATGGTTCCTGCAGAGATTGTCCTTTGGACATGTATGTAACCCCTCGTTCTTATGAATCGCTTGTTGTTTTCCGGCGAATACAGCTGTTGCCGATCCAACCATCTGCGTTGGCCGAAACCCATTCAAATCCCGTAATTCCCGCGAACGCCCCAGGCTCCCGCGCCACGAGTGTAGCACAGCATGACAAGGCCAAAGTCGCCTGACCGCTGCCTATCAGACAGATTGGGCCAGTATATCGTTTATGCAATGGGCCACATCCTTTGCCGTTCCGGACCCGGCGGGGTCCACCCAGCTCAGCCCCGCCTCCTTGCGCAACCAGGTGAGCTGACGCTTGGCATAGTTGCGCGTTGCAACAATGCCCTTCTGGATCATGGTCTCGCGATCCCAGTCGCCATCGAGATACCGCCATATCTGCCGGTAACCGACAGCGCGCATGGCCGGTTTGTTCAAATCCAGTTCCGGCCTGACCCGCAGCGCTCGCACCTCGTCCTCGAACCCCTGCTCCAGCATCCGAAGGAAGCGCTGCCTGATGCGCTCGTGCAGCGCTGTGCGATCCGGCGGCATGAGCCCCCATTTGACGAACCGCAAACCGCCGTCCTGCTCTCGCTCTTCCCTAAGGATGGCACTCATTGGGCGTCCGGCCAGTTCGCAGACCTCCAGCGCCCGCTGGATGCGCTGGGTATCGTTGGGATGTATGCGCCCTGCCGACTCCGGGTCCAGATCGGCAAGCCGCCGATGCAAAGCCGCCCACCCCAAACGCTCGGCGTCGGACAGCAGCTGCTGGCGAAGTGCCGGGTCAGCCTCCGGAAGCGGTGAAAGCCCCTGCTCGAGCGCCCGGAAATACAGGCCCGTGCCCCCTACCAGCAAGGGCCAGGCCCCGGCCGCACGGATATCGGCGATCTCGCGCAGCGCATCTTTGCGGAAACCAGCGGCGGAATACGATTCGTGGGGCTCCAGGATGTCGATCAGGCGATGCGGGGCTTTCACCAGCAGTTCCGGCCCCGGTTTGGCGGTACCGATGTCCATGCCGCGATAGATCAGCGCCGAATCCACACTGACGATCTGCAGCGGCAAACACTGCACCAACTCCACGGCCAGGCCGGTCTTGCCGGAGGCGGTCGGCCCCATCAGGCAGAAGACGGGCGTCGGAACGGTCCCCGGGACGGTCATTGACCGCGAAGGAACAGCCGGTCCAGCTCATCGATACTGAGCTGGGTCCAGGTGGGGCGGCCATGATTGCATTGGCCGCTGTTCGGGGTCTGCTCCATATCCCTGAGCAGGGCATTCATCTCCGCCAGGGTCAGCTGCCGGTTCGCCCGCACCGAGCCGTGACAGGCCATCGTGGCCAACACGTGGTTCAACCGCTCCTGCAGGCGGGAACTGTCACCTGTGGCCGCCAGGTCGCTCAGCACGTCCCGCACCAGGCCTTCGGCGTCGACATGCTGCAACAACACGGGCACCTGCCGTACCAGCAGCGTCTCCGGGCCGGTACGGTCCACTTCGAAGCCGAGTCGCGAGAAACTCGCCGCGTGGGTCTCCCCCAGCTCGGCCTCCTGCGGACTCACCGCCAGGCGCACAGGCACCAGCAGAGGCTGTGCCGCAATGGACTGTTCCGCAGAGGCCCGCTTCAGGCGCTCGTAGACGATACGCTCATGAGCGGCATGCATGTCCACCAGCACCACCCCCTCGGCATTCTGCGCCAGGATGTAGATGCCGTGTATCTGCGCCAGCGCAAACCCCAGGGGAGGCGCATCGCTGGATCCCGGATCAGGTTTCGGCCGCGGATGCGGATGCCGGGCGGTCGGAGCCGTCGGTGGCGCGGCATCCGCCGGCTCCGGCCCGCTCACCCGCTGCGCCACCGGTTCGTTGGCCGTGTGGGTCGACGGCTCGCCATACAGGGCGCGCGCCTCGTTCACGGGAAAGGCCATGCGCGACTGGCTTGGCGCCTGGAACACCGGTGCGGCCCGACCAGGCGGCGGCGAAAACGGCCGCGCGGCGGATTCCGTGCCGCGCTCCGGTCGCACGCCCTCGAGAATCTGGTGCAGATGACGATGGATGAAATCGTATATCAGCCGCCCGTCCCGGAACCGCACCTCGTGCTTCGCCGGATGCACATTCACGTCCACCTGGCCGGGATCAACGTCCAGGTACAACAGGTAGGCCGGATACCGGTCCTTGAACAGCACATCGTGATAAGCCCGCCGGATGGCGTGCGCGGCCATGCGATCCTTGACCACACGACCATTCACGTAGAAATACTGCAAGTCTGCCTGCACCCGGGAGAACGTGGGCAGCGCAATCCAGCCGGCCAGTTTCAGGCCCGCGGCCTCCACCTCCACGCGCAGGGCGTGCTCGACGAAGGACTCCCCGAGCAGCCGCGCCACGCGCTCCTCCGCAGCGTTCATGTCGCCCTCCGCCGCCGCGGGCAACAGGGACACCGCCCGATCGTTGTGGCGCAACTGCAGACTGAAGTCGAAGCGCGAAAGCGCCAGCCGCTTCACGGCCTCCTGGACATGGGAGAACTCGGTACGATCCGCCCGCAGGAACTTGCGCCGCCCCGGCGTGTTGAAGAACAGATCCCGCACTTCCACGGTGGAGCCCGGCGGGTGCGCGGCAGGACGCACCTCCGCCGGCGCATCGCTTCCGTCACAGTCCAGCGCCCAGGCAACTTCCTCATCCCGGGCGCGAGACGTGAGAGTCAGACGGGAAACCGAGGCAATACTGGGCAGTGCCTCGCCGCGAAAGCCGAGGCTGCCGACCCGCTCAAGATCCTGCAGGCTGTTGATCTTGCTGGTGGCGTGACGGGACACCGCCAGCGGCAGTTCCTCCCGGTTCATGCCCGAACCGTTGTCGCGGATCCGGATCAGGCGCTTGCCACCCTGCTCCAGATCCACCTCGACCTGGTCAGCACCGGCGTCCAGGCTGTTTTCCAGCAGCTCCTTGACCACCGAGGCCGGCCGCTCGACCACCTCGCCGGCGGCAATCTGGTTGATGAGTTGCTCCGGAAGCTGACGAATGCGCGACTGCGCCATGGTGCTTATGTCCTGATTGCTGGTGGCGTAACGGCCATGCCGTGGGAGCTGCTCCGCACCCGGGCAGGATGGTTCAGGGGCGGCCCGCGCTACCGCCGGGTGCGCTGACCGTAGGAACGCATTATGACTGAAGCGCCGCCAGGTGATCCATGCCGGGGATCGATAAACCGATCGACATCGGGGCCACACTTGTTGTCCGCCCGCTTCGAAGACCATTCAGCCTCGCGTGACGACTGAATACGGCACGCACCACAGCACGGTCGGGAGACGTTAGCAGATGGAGGTGAACTTCAGGATGCAAAACGCCGGTCCCGGGCGACTGTGCCCACCCGGGCCTCAGGCAGTTCAGGGAATACGCAGTTTGCGGCCGACCACGATACGGTCGTCGTTCAGATTATTGACAGCCCGCAGTTGGCTCACGCTCACCTGATGCTGGCGGGCGATCCCGCTCAGGGTTTCCCCCCTGCGCACCACGTGTTCCCGACCACCGCCGCCGGACGCCGTGCGGGTGTCCGCCGGCAGATGGCGCTCGGCATAGCTGATGACGCCGGCCGCAATCGACCGGGCAAGCTTCCACTGGTGATCCGGGCTACGGAGCAGTCTCTCCTCATGCGGATTGGAAATGAACGCCAGTTCCACCAGCACCGAAGGCATGTCCAGTGACTGCAGCACCACGAAGCCCGCGCGTTCCACATCCCGCTTGTGGATCGGCCCCACCGTTGCCAGTTCCTGCAGCAAATCGGCTGCCAGTTCCACACTGGCTTCCAGCGTCGCGCCACGGGACAGGTCCACCAGCACCGAACGTACCAGGTCGTCCTTGTCCGACAGCGAGACACCGCCGATCATGTCCGCGGCATTCTCCCGCTGGGCCAGCAGTCGCGCCGCCTGGGACGTGGCCCCGGTTTGCGACAGCGTGTAGACGGAGCTGCCGCGAGGGCCGCCGCTTTCAGTGGCATCCGCGTGCAGGGAGATGAAGATATCGGCGCGTTCGGAGCGGGCCTTTTCGCGCCGCTCGGCCAGAGGCACGAAGACGTCGCTGTCCCGGATCAGCAACGGGCGCACACCGGGCTCCTTCTCCAGCAGATAGGCGACCTTGCGACCCACCTCCAGCACCACGTTCTTCTCCAGCGTACCGCTGGGGCCAATGGCGCCGGGATCCCGTCCGCCATGCCCCGGGTCGATGGCTACCACCAGTTCACGCCGCCCATCGCTGGAAGCCGTTCGAACAGGTTGCTCGCGTTCTGCACCGCCGCCACGCAGATCCACTACCAGCCGATGGCCGTGGTCGCCGCTGGGCTCCACCAGGAAGCTCTGCATGCGCACACTGCCGCTGACATCCAGCACCACACGCAGGTCGCTATCGCCGCGCGGCGCGGCCCGAATTGCCTTCAACACCCCCTGGGTGGCGGGTGTGCGGTCGCTCACGAGGCGGGTGCCCGCCATATCGATGACCACGCGCTCCGGATCCCTCAGGCTGAATACGCTGTGCTCCACCGGGCCACTCAGGTCGAAGACCACCCGGGTGCGCTCACCGTCAGCCCAGACCCGCGCACCCTCCACCCGCACCTCACCCGTCGCAAGTGCGGAGAATGTCAGTAGCAGCAGCAATACGAACGCACGCTTCATGCCGATTCCAGGCGACCCCAGGAAAGAGAACAGTTCTCTAGAGTAAAATGCTTTCAGGGGAAAATTGCAAGAAAAACCAGACTAAGCAGCTAGATAGAAAATAAAGCTAGAAAAGCACAAAACTCAATCCGGTACCAGGAATGTACCCCCGGGTGACGTCGGCTCCAATATCGCAAGCCGTTGATCGCCCGCGTATTCCAGGGTAATTTCCAGATCGGCGGGGGGAAGCGCGCCGCGGCCGCGCTGTGGCCATTCCACCAGCACCAGCATCGGCCGGCCCAGATAATCCCGCAGGCCGAGGTAGTCCAGCTCTCCGGGATCCGCAAGCCGATAGAGATCCAGGTGCAGTACGGTCCTGCCATCGAACTCGTAAGGTTCCAGCAGCGTGTAGGTGGGGCTGGGCACCGGCCCCTGGTGCCCCAGAGCGCGCAGCAGCCCTCGTACCAGCGTGGTCTTGCCGGCGCCCAGATCGCCGTGCAGATAGATCACGCACTGCTCGGGAGCAGCCGCGCCCAGCCTGGCTCCAAGCGCTTCGGTGGCCTCGGCATCAGGCAGACGGATGGTAGTCATAGAGGGTTCGCGAGCCGTCGCAGGTGCGGAATAAGGTCCGTGGCGGCCAACCCCCGTTCGCCGTCTTCCGCGGCGGCATCCCCAGCCGCTGCATGCATGCACACTCCCAGCTCGGCAGCCTGCTGAAGCTCATGCTGCTGGGCCAGCAAGGCGCCCAGCACCCCGGAAAGCACGTCGCCGGTGCCCCCGCTGGCCATACCGGGGTTTCCGCCATCGCAGACGCGAATCGGGCCTTCGGCTCCCAGCACCAGCGTGCCCGCCCCTTTCAGCACTGCAGCGCCGCCGTAGCGCTGCTGCAAACGTGACACGGCCTGGAAGCGGTCTCGCTGGACCT
Source organism: Ectothiorhodospiraceae bacterium (assembly GCA_020831845.1). Taxonomy (GTDB): domain Bacteria; phylum Pseudomonadota; class Gammaproteobacteria; order Nitrococcales; family Aquisalimonadaceae; genus LSCE01. The sequence goes on along the minus strand of JAFIFV010000114.1, from coordinate 3,244 downwards.
CGGCGCTACTCGTCCCCAGCAACCGGCCGGCCTCGCCCGGGTGCGGTGTCAGTATCCACTGGTCGCTTTGTGTCGTCTCGCCCGCAAGCAGATTCAGCGCGTCGGCATCCACCACGCAGGGCAGCCCGGCGTCGATGGCCCGCCGGAACAGCCCCCGCCCCCACTCCGCCTGGCCCAGTCCGGGCCCCAGCACCACCGTACTGCAACGCTCCAGCAGGGGCTTCAGGTCGTCCGCTGACCGCATGCCGTGAACCATCAGCTCGGGCTGTGCGGCCAGCATGCCTGCCGCGTGCTCGACGCGGGTGGCAACAGAGACCAGCCCAGCGCCGGTACGCAGCGCAGCGCGGGCGGCCATCAGCGCCGCGCCACCCATGCCATGGTCACCTCCGACCACCAGTACATGCCCGTAATCGCCCTTGTGTCCATCCCTGGCACGGGGCATAAGCCGGTACCGCAAGGAGAAATAGTCGAGGCGCAGAGCGGAAGGCTGCTCGCGGGCATGGACTTCCGCCGGCAGCTCCAGGTCCGAGTACAGCACCTCGCCGGCCAGGGCACGGCCGGACGCCGTGTACAAGCCCTGCTTCAAACCAATGTAGGTCGTCGTGATGTCCGCCCGGACCGCAGCGCCGAGTACCGCCCCCGTATTACCACTGACACCGGAGGGAATATCGATGGCCAGTACCGGAAGGCCGCTCTGATTGGCTGCGGCGATAGCCTCTGCCCAGCGCCCCTCCACGGGCCGGCTCAGGCCGGTACCGAACAGCGCATCCACGATCACGTCCGCCCCGGCGGGCAGACGACCGTCGAAGGACACCACCCGCCCGCCATCGGACAGGAAATGCCGGGCGACAGTGGCGGCATCCCCCTGCAGGCCTGCCGTGTCGGCCAGCGCGACCACGGTGACCTCCAGCCCCTCCTGGCGCGCGAGTCGGGCCACCACATAGCCGTCCCCGGCATTGTTCCCGGCGCCGCAAAGCACCACCAGGTGCTCACGGTCCGGCCAACTGGCTCGCATCGCCCGATACGCAAACGCGCCTGCCCTTTCCATAAGGGTCAGACCGGGAATCCCCAGCTCCCGGATCGCGATCCGGTCCAGAGCTGCAACCTGTTCGGCCCGGTACAGGGCTACGGGTAATGACATCATGGTGCGGAGTATACCCACGTTCCGGGGTGCCGGCACACCGGCTGAGCGCGTACAATAATCAGCGCTTCCCTAACCTTTCAGGAACGATTTCCCTGGACCATGGCTGACGCGTTGCGCAAACAAAGCAGGGACCTGCAGAGACTGCGGCAGCGGCTGGAGGGCTGGGCGCGTGAACTCGGATTCCAGCAGCTCGGCGTGACCGATGTGGACCTGGGCACGGCCAGCCGCCGCCTGCGGGAATGGCTGCAGAAGGGCTATCACGGCGACATGGACTACATGGCCCGCCACCAGCACCTGCGCACGAACCCCGCTGAACTGCACGCGCGTACCTGCCGCGTGATCTCCGTGCGCATGGATTACTGGCCGGGGGGCGAAATGGAGCAGCATGCGCGGCAGTTGCAACAACCGGCACAGGCCTTCGTGGCGCGCTATGCGCTGGGACGCGATTATCACAAGCTGATGCGCAAGCGACTGCAGCACCTGGCCCGGCGCATGGAGGCCGAGATCGGTCCGTTCGGCTACCGTGCGCTAGTGGACAGCGCCCCGGTGCTCGAGAAGCCGCTGGCGGAAAAGGCCGGGCTGGGCTGGATAGGCAAGCACACCGTGCTGATCAACCGCCAGGCAGGCTCCTGGTTCTTCCTGGGAGAACTGTACACCGATCTGCCGTTGCCGGTGGACGAACCGGCCTCGGGACACTGCGGATCCTGCAGCGCCTGCATGGACGTCTGCCCGACCGGGGCAATTGTCGCGCCGTACCAACTGGACGCCAGGCGATGCATCGCCTATTTCACCATCGAAAGCCATGACCCCATTCCGCTGGAGCTGCGCGCACTGATGGGCAACCGCGTCTTTGGCTGTGACGACTGTCAGCTCTACTGCCCCTGGAACAAGTTCGCCAGGCCCTCCTCCGAAGCCGACTTCAAGCCCCGGCACGGCCTGGACAGCGCTGGACTGCTGGAGCTGTTTCTCTGGGATGAAGCCACGTTCCTGCAGCGCACCGAAGGCTCGGCAATCCGCCGTCTTGGGCACGAGCGCTGGCTGCGCAACCTGGCGGTGGCCCTTGGCAACGCACCGCCCTCCCGGGAGATTCTCGAAGCGCTGCGCCGACGGGCCGACCATGACTCGGCGATGGTCAGAGAACATGTAGACTGGGCCATGACGCGGCAAACCCGGGCAATGGGACTGCGCTGAACACCAGAGGGAAACGGAGACAGCTATGGAAGACGCATTGACAGGCCTGACCATCGCCGTACCGGAGAGCCGCCAGCTGGACCTGTTCGCCAACATGCTGGAAGAACGCGGCGCGACCACGCTGCGCTGTCCGCTTGTGGCGATTCGGGACGTCTCCGACCAGGACGCGGTACTGGGGTGGCTGGATCGCTTCATCGCGCAGCCACCCGACTGGCTGATCCTGCTCACTGGCGAAGGGCTCTACCGTCTGCTGGCCTGCGCCGAACGCCACCAGCGCCTGGAGCAGTTCAAGGCTGCGCTGGCCCACTGCCGGACCCTGACCCGGGGGCCGAAACCCGGACGCGCCCTGCGCAGCATCGACCTGCGACCCACGCAGGTCGCGGAGAGCCCCACCTCCGCCGGCGTGATCCTCACCCTGGGCACGCTGCAACTCGGCGGCAAACGGGTTGCAGTACAGCTCTACGGCCAGGAGCCGAACCCGGCCTTGATGGAGGCGCTGGAGCGTGCGGGAGCCCGGGCGGTGGACGTCGTGGCGCCCTACGAGTACGTGTCCGACACAGAAGACCCGGACGTGCTGGTGCTGATTGACGCGCTGAGCCACCGGCAGGTGGACGCCATCGCTTTTACCAGCAAGGCCCAGGTGGAGCGGCTTTTCGCGGTGGCGGAGGCTGCCGGGAGATCGGAGGCCTTGAAGGAGGGTCTCGAGAAAACCCTGGTCGCGGCGGTCGGCCCGGTGATTGCCGATACACTGACCGGCTATGGCGTCGGTACCGATCTGCAGCCGGAAAAAAGCTATTTCATGAAGCCGCTGGTCAGGGAGCTGGCCCAGGCGCGTCAGGCGGGCCGCTTCTCAAGGCCCTGAATGGCGAAGGGCCCCCGGCTTGCCCCCCCGGCGTGGGCCACACCCCC
>JAFIFV010000113.1 GCA_020831845.1 Ectothiorhodospiraceae bacterium | reverse complement strand
CCACCGGGGCCCCCCCAGCGCGGGCGGGGCGGGGGTGGGGCCCGCCGGGCCGGGTCGTCAGTGCCTCAGCGTCCCGCTGGCCTTGGCCGTGTGGGTGGCGATGGCGTCCATCAGTGGCGGCGACAGACAGTCATAGGGCTCCAGGCCTTTCTGCTTCAGTGTGGACCGGACGCTGTCCATCTGCTCCGGCGGCGCGCCGGCCTCGATGATCGAGGACACGAAGGCAGCGAACTCCGGCGCTGCCCAGCCCGGCTCGCTGAACAGTTCGGGGTGGATGAAATCCAGGCCGTAGAAGGGGTGGTCCCGGTTTTCGATGCGGCCATACATATGTACCCCGCAGTCCTTGCAGGCATGGCGTTGTATGACAGCATTGGAATCGACGACGGACAGCTTCTGTTCGTTCGCCGTTACCGAAACGGCGTCCCGGGGAACCACGGCCACCATGGAAAACAGCGCACCTTTGGGTTTCCAGCATTTGGTGCATCCGCAGGCGTGGTTATGCGCAACCTGGGCGCCAATCTTGACTTCGACCTGGTCAGCGGCACAGTGACAGTGCAGGGTGCCGCCCTTGAAGTCGTGGCGCGTGGTTGGGACGCCGCGATCAATCGCGGGATGAATAGACGTTGCATCGACCATGCTCTCGACCCTCCAAAGTGAGCGACAGGGCCTGACGTCGGTTGCTTATGGAACTTCTTGTTGGTCTGTGTGAAAGGTTCGGTGCTTCTCGTCGCGTTCACGCCGCAACATGGCATGAACTAACCATGAAGATTAGCAGCGGCCCGGATTTTTTCGCGCCAAAACGGTGCATTAGGGGTAAATCGGGAAAAGTTCCCACTTGCCTTTCGGGTCGGAGGGGGCTGCTATACTGAACTTGCGCCGGAGAGCGGGATCGAAGTGTTGGACATCCCGTGCCAACCCTGGCGTGCCAGAGGAGGAGAAACAGTATGTGGACCAAACCTGCCTACACCGATATGCGACTGGGCTTCGAAATCAACCTGTACGTAAGCGCTCGCTGATGACGCTGGCGGGGGCCGGTTGAAGCCGGTCCCCGTTCAACTGATTCCTACATGCGGATCCGTGTTCTTGGATCGGCAGCAGGGGGCGGCTTTCCGCAATGGAATTGCAATTGTCCCCGCTGTCGCGATGCCCGCTCCGGCCGGCTGGCCGGGGAGTGTCGTACCCAATCCTCCATTGCGGTCAGTGTCGACAACGAACACTGGCTTCTGATTAACGCGTCTCCCGACATACGTGCCCAGATTCTCGCCACCCCGGAACTGCAGCCCGGTCGCGCGCTGCGCGATACCGGCATTGCGGCGGTCCTGCTCATGGACAGCCAGATCGACCACGTCACCGGCCTGCTGATGCTGCGCGAAAGCGCCCAGCCACTGCAGATCTACTGCAGCCGGCGGGTGGAGGAAGACCTGCGTACCGGCTTCCCGATCCTGGAGATACTGTCGCACTACTGCGGCACGCAGGTGCATGCGCTCCCGCTCGACGGCGAGGCGCTGGAGGTCGGCGGCGTTCCGGGCCTGCGTATCACTCCGGTGCCCCTCACCAGCAAGGCGCCCCCGTATTCGCCGCACCGGCAGGATCCCCAGCCGGGTGACAACGTCGGCCTGCTGCTGGAGGGCCAGCGCACCGGCGGCACGGCGTTCTACGCCCCAGGGCTGGGGGAGATGGGCCCGCACCTGCATGCCTGGATGGACCGCGCCGACGTGTTGCTGGTGGACGGCACGACCTGGACGGACGACGAGATGCAGCGCACCGTGGACGGTCGCAAGACCGCCCGGGACATGGGTCATCTGCCGCAGCACGGACCAGGCGGCATGATCGAGCAGCTACAGCGCTATGCCCGCGCCCGCCGCATACTCATACACATCAACAACACCAACCCCATTCTCGACCCCGAGTCGGCCGAGCGCCGGCAACTGGAGGGGGAGGGTATCGAGGTATCCCATGACGGCATGGTCATCGACCTCTGACAGTGCAACCGCCTCGACCGGGGCCGAGCAGGCCTGGAGTCGTGAGGAATTCGAGCGGCGTTTGCGCGGGCTGGGTCGTTACTACCATTTCCATCATCCCTACCAGAAGATGATGGCGGCGGGGGAGCTGAACCGCGAGCAGATGCAGGGCTGGGTGATCAACCGCTTCTACTACCAGATCAGCATCCCGCGCAAGGACGCCGCCGTCCTCGCCAACTGCCCCGACCGCGAGGTTCGCCGCCATTGGGTGAAGCGCATCCTGGATCACGACGGCAGCGGTGACGACCCCGGCGGTATCGAGCGCTGGCTGGTGCTGGGCGAGGCGGTGGGTGTCGGCAGGGAACGCCTGCTGTCTCTCGACGAAGTGCTGCCCGCGGTGCGCTTCGCCGTCGATGCCTATGTGAACTTCGCGCGCACGCGACCATGGCAGGAAGCGGTTTGCTCATCGCTCACCGAACTGTTCGCACCCGACGCCCACCGCTCCCGGTTGGAGACCTGGCCCCGGCATTACCCCTGGGTGGACGTGGCCGGACTGCAGTACTTCGAGACCCGGCTGGGGCAGGCCAGGGAAGATGTCCGCCATGGCCTGGCGCTGACGCTGGACACCTTCCGCGACCGCGCCTCGCAGGAACAGGCGCTGGACATCCTGCGCTTCAAGCTGGACGTGCTCTGGACCATGCTGGACGCCATGTACCTGGCCTACGTGGTCGGCATGCCCCCCTACCAGGCCGTGGAGGAAGGCGATGACGGCAATCGGCCCTGATACCCGGATCACCCTGGGCCACGGCATGCGCTTCCAGTGGGAGCCGTCGCAGGAAGCGCACGTCCTGCTCTATCCGGAAGGCATGGTGAAATTGAACGACAGCGCCAGTGCCGTACTCAAACACTGCGACGGGCGCAGGGTTTCCGAGATTCTGGAAGCACTGCACACGCAGTTCCCCGACGCCGACCTTGATGCCGACGTGCACGCCTTCCTGGAGGATGCCCATGAACGCGGCTGGATCCGCGCCGGGGAATGACCCCGGTTCCCCCCTCTGGTTCCTGGCGGAGCTGACCTACCGCTGTCCGCTGCAGTGCGCCTATTGTTCCAACCCGCTGGATTTCGCCCGCTACCGCGAGGAGCTGACCACCGATGAGTGGTTGCGCGTGCTGCGCGAGGTGCGGCAGCTCGGGGCAGTGCAACTGGGGTTCTCCGGCGGCGAGCCGCTGGTGCGGAAGGACCTGGAGATCCTGGTCGCGGAAGCGCGCAAGCTGGGCTTCTACAGCAACCTGATCACCTCCGGGGTCGGCCTGGACGGCGACCGCCTGGCGGCGCTGAAGGAGGCGGGGCTGGACCACGTGCAGATCAGCTTCCAGGCCGCCACCGCCGAACTCAGTGACGACGTCGCCGGCCGCGCCCAGTTCGCCCACAAGGAAGCCATGGCCAGGGAAATTCGCCGGCAGGGCTACCCCATGGTGCTGAACGTGGTGCTGCACCGGCGCAACCTGGACCAGATCGAGGAAATCCTGCAGATGGCGGCGGACCTGGGCGCCGACTACGTGGAACTGGCGAACACGCAGTATCACGGCTGGGCCTATCTCAACCGCACCGCGCTGATGCCCAGCCGCCGCCAACTGCTGCATGCGGAGGAGGTGGCCAACCGCTGGAGAAAACGGATGGAAGGCCGGATGAAGATCTACTTCATCTGGTCGGACTACTACGAAGGCCGACCGAAACCCTGCATGAACGGCTGGGGTACAACGTTCATCGGCGTGGCCCCGGACGGCAGCGCGATTCCCTGCCACGGCGCCGCCATGCTGCCCGGGCCGGCGCTGCCGTCCGTGCGCGAGCACGGGCTGGACTGGATCTGGCGGGAATCGGAACTGTTCAATCGCTTTCGCGGCACAGAATGGATGCAGGAGCCCTGCCGTAGCTGCCCGGAACGCGGCAAGGATTTCGGCGGCTGCCGCTGCCAGGCCTACCTGCTCAGCGGCGATGCCGCCGTCACCGACCCCACCTGCAGCCTTTCACCCCTGCACGAGCGCGTCCGCCATGCGGTGGAGCGAGCGGACCTGCCCGGCGCCCCGGCGGAACAGCCGCTGCTGTTGCGCAACGCCAGGCACAGCCGACAGCTGTCGGAAGCGGAGAACAGCCCGGAGCCCGATCCGGCAACCACCGAACAGCGCTAAGGAAGCGCTGAAGTATTCACGCTTCCCTAAAGCGCCAGCAGGTCCCGGTAGAACGCCAGTTCGCGGGCGTAGCTGTCCTCCAGGTGCTCCCCTTGTCGGAAGCCGTGCTGCTCGCCGGGGTAGACCACCAGCCTGGCCGAGCCGTTCGCCCCGCCCAGCGCCGTGTGGATGCGGCGGGCCTGTTCCACCGGCACCACCGGGTCGTCCTCCCCCTGCAGCAGCAGCACCGCACCCCGCAGATGCCTGGCCTGATGCACCGGGGAGCGCCTGCGATAGGTATGCCTGCTCTCCGGCAACGGGCCGAGGAGGAAGGTGAGATAACCCGCTTCGAAACGGTGGGTGGAGGCCGCCAGCAGTTCCAGATCGGTGACGCCGTAGCGGCTGGTGCCGCCCCGGAACACGCCGCGTATCAGCGCGTTCAGCACGGTCAGCCCGCCGGCGCTGCTGCCCGTGATCACCATGCGGCGCGGGTCGGCGCGGCCGGTTGCCGCCACGGCCTGGGCAAGCGCGATGCAGTCATCCCGATCCGCCCGTCCCCACTGGCCGCGCAGGCGCTCCCGGTAGCGACGTCCGTGGCCGCTGCTGCCGCTGTAGTTCACATCCAGCACGGCCAGGCCGTTGCTGGTCCAGAATTGGGTGTCCGGTGCGTGCACGGCACTGCCCCGGGCGGGGGGCCCCCCCAGCCCCCCCCCCCGCCCGGGGCGGGCCCCTATTGGGGGCCCGGGCGGGTCCCGGCCCGGCCGCTGGGGGGGGGCCCCGCCAGGCCCACGCACCAGCAGGGGCGGTGGCTTGCCGTCCAACGGCGGTGCCGGTGGATAGAGGAAGCCGTAGACCCGTCCGCGGCGGGTTCCCACCGACACGTCTTCCGCCCGGGAGATGCGCGCATCAGGCAGGGCCACCGAGTGCCCGGATGTCAGCGCCCGCCGCTCGCCTGTGCGCATGTCCACCTGCAGCATGTGACGGCTGCTATCCGGCGTGCCGGCCAGACAGATGGCGTGCCAGCCGTCCGTTTGCAGGCCTTCGAGGTCGTTCTCCGGGCCTGGTATCGGCGTGGTTTCGCCGTCGGGGCTGATTCGCACCAGTTCGCACACCGCGTTGCGGATGCGTATGGCGGCCATGCCGCCGTCGGGCAGCAGCGCGTAATGGCTGTTTCCCAGTTGCCACGGTGGCCGCGCCATATCGTCGCGGGAACGCAGCAGGGGCCGGATGCCCGCCCGCGTCACCCGTGCCGGTGCCCAGGCACCAGTACGATCGCTCAGGCAATACAGCGTTCCGTTGTCCGACCAGCGTGGTTCCAGCAGGGACGCTTCCGCATCACCCGCCACCATGCGCTCGCCGTTTTCCAGGCTCATCCAGTGCACGCGGGAGTGCTCCCAGGGCATGCAGCCATCCTTCCAGCTCAGCCAGGCCGCGTGGCGGCCGTCCGGGCTGAGCCGCGGCGCGCCGCAGAAGCTGCTTCGGCCATCCAGCAGCCGGATGCCGTTCGGTGCGTCGGGTTGCAGCATGATCACCGTGGTGCGGCCACGGGCCGGCTCCTCCCGAAGCAGGACCAGCCGTTTGCCGCAGGCTGACACATGGCCGTCGCCGATCGGCGTGCCGGGATCGCCCGGGAGCAGGAGGCGCGGCTCCCCGCCATCGGCCGGAATGCCCCACAGCGACTGGTCCGCGTCGTCAACGAAATACCAGTGGTAGCTGCCGGCGCCGGGCCACAGTGCGCCGCCGCCGTACTGGTGCACGCGGCTGCGGACACTGCGCTGCTCAGGCACCAGCCGGTGGTGCTGCTGCCCCCCTCGGGGCAGCAGCCAGACACCGGTGCGGCCGTGGTTGCGGGGGTCGAGTTCGGTCCAGGCAATGCCGTTCGGGCCGATCTGCGGCACGCCGGTGACCGGCGCGTCGGCGAGCGCTGCGGGGGGCAACCCGGGGGGCGAGCGGCGGATTGCTGCGGTCATGATGCACTCCTGTCACCACCTCGCCGCCGCCAGGCGGTCAGCGAGCGTTCATCGTCAGCGCAACGCGTCCGGTCACGCCGCGGTTCTCCATGAATTTCAGCGCCTCCGCCGCCTGCTCCAGCGGGAAGGTGCGGCAGACATGCGGTCGCAGATGCCCCTGTGCGGCGTACTCCAGCAGCGCCTGCAGCCCTTTGCGGCCCTGCTCCGGATTGCGCCGGGCGGATTCCCCGGCACGCACGCCGAGTATGCCGTAGCCCTTGATCAGCGCATGGTTCGCGCGCAGCGCCGGCACGCGTCCGCTGGCGAAACCGATTACCAGCAGGCGGCCGCCCCAGGCCAGCAGGCGGGCGGACTGCTCGGACAGTGTTCCGCCCACTGGATCATAGACCACATCCACGCCGCGACCGTCGGTGGCGTCCTTGACCGCCTGGCGAAAGTCTTCCCGCGTGTGGTTGATGACCGTATCCGCCCCGCGCTCCCGCGCCACGGCCAGCTTCTCGTCGCTGGAGCCGACCGCGATCACCGTGGCGCCGAGCACCTTGCCCAGTTCCACCGCCGCCAGGCCAACGCCGCCGGTGGCCCCCAGCACCATCAGGGTTTCCCCCGCAGCAAGCCGGGCGCGGTCCACCAGCGAATGGTAGGCGGTCTTCCCGCCCACCAGGAAGGTGGCAGCCTCCACGTCGCTGAACGCGGCGGGTGCAGGCAGCAGGGCCCCGGCGCTGCAGACCAGTTGCTCGGCGTAGCCGCCGGTGCGGGGCAGGGTGATCACCCTGTCGCCGGTGTTCCAGCCTTCCACCCCCGGCCCGGTTTCGAGGATGCGGCCGGCGATCTCCATGCCGGGCACGAACGGCAGTTCGGGCTTCAACTGGTAGCCGCCACGGGTCATCAGCAGGTCCGGGAAATTGAGCCCGGCCGCGTCCACGGCCACGCGCACCTCTCCGACCTGCAGCATGGGCGGTTCCATCTCCGCCGGTTCCAGGCTGTCGGGGCCGTCCAGACGTTTGCAGACCATGGCGCGATAGGGCATTGATGAAAGCTCCGGGCGTTGTTGTGTGGCGCGGGTGGTGTTGGTTTCAGTCGTCGCGGTCGTGGTCCACGGGTGGGTCGATGGGCGGCGGGCCGGCTGTCTTCTGGGCGATGATCTGCTGTGCCAGATGCACGACGCCCAGCACGAAGGCGGCGCCGAACAGCAGCACCAGCAGGGGAAGGCCGCCGGGCGAGAACAGGAAGCCCAGCGGCGAGAACTGCAGCATCATCGCCACCAGCCCGATGATGAACCAGCGACCGGCGAAGGTGGCGCTGTGGTCGCGGAGCCAGACCGCCCGCTTGCGCCTTGCCTCGGGGGTGTCCCGCGGCATGTTCCGCAGGTGCCACCGGGCGAACAGGAAGGCGAGAATCACATCCAGCACACCATTGTTTTTCGTTGTCACATGCTCCTCCATCGGTGCCGTGCCGGGGTTGGCCGGACCTGTGCTAGTGTGATGTTGCTACCGGACTGCTGCGATGTTGAACGCCATCCATCCACGAATCAATGCCATCCCTGGCAGGAGAGTCGTAACACCATGAGTCAGTTCGAATCCCGCAACGTGCTGGGCGAGCCGTTGCAGCCCTGCTGCATGGACCCGGTCACCGGATTCTACCGCGATGGCCACTGCAATACCGGACACGAGGATGTGGGCATCCATACCGTCTGCGCGGAGATGACGTCGGAGTTCCTGTTGTTCTCGCGCCAGGCGGGGAACGACCTCAGCCAGCCCGTCCCGGCGGCCGGGTTTCCCGGCCTCAGGCCCGGCGACCGCTGGTGCCTCTGCGCCGGCCGCTGGATCGAGGCCCACCGGGCCGGTGCCGCTCCGCGCGTATTCCTGCGCGCAACCCATGAGGAAACGCTGGCGATGGTCGCTCTGGCTACGCTGAAAGCGTACGCGCTGGACCTGTCGTGAACCCGGCCGTGGTCACCCTGGTGCTTGCCGCGCTGGCCGGCGCGGTGGCGTTGTACCTGCTGTACCGGCCGAAGACCGTGTTCCTGCTGCAGGTGCGGGACAGCCAGGTCTCCATCGGGAAGGGATCGCCGCCGGCGGATTTCGTTTCCGCCGTGGAGGATGTCTGCCGCATGCATGACGTGCAGGCCGGGAAGCTGTGGCAGGAGCGGCGGCACGGCGAACTGCAGCTGGTGTTCTCGAAGGACTTCCCGGCGCGGGCGCAACAGGCCTGCAGGAATGTGTGGACGCCCCCGCCACCGGATGGCGGCGGTTCCGGCGGGCGGCGCGCCGCCGGATAGCAGGAGCCCCGCGAACGGGGCCCGAATCACATTACACGATGTTGCCGCAGAGAAAGCCGGTGGCCTCTCACTCGCACCATTGCGCGATCCGGTTCGAGGCCACTTGCTTGGCCGCCAGCCAGCGGGCGTTGTCCGGCTCGACGTCATCCAGTTCCCGCAACTGCTCCAGCGCACCGCGGAAATCGCGGCAGCGGATCTGTCGCACCCGTGGGGATGGTGTCGATCGTGAGGCCTGCCGGCCGGGCAGGCGGATGGTTTCGGATTGTCGCCCCATCGGCGGCGGGTTGTCGCTGAAATGGGTGTTTCCGTCGGCGTCGGTCCAGCGATAGACATTCCTGGCATCGGTGGCGGTGGCGAACAGCAGCAGGCAGAGCAGCAGCACCGGCAGGCTCAGCAACCGGAAAGAGGGTAGTGCGTGGAGAAAGAATGTTCTATTGCGCATCGCAGCAGACTGCTTCACTCTTTTCAAAACTTTTCGCCTGACGGGGAGATGCCATGGTCCTGCGGAACCAGGTTCAGTTGATCTGCTATCCGAATCGCATCGGCAACAATCTCGCGGACCTCTACACCGCCCTGGAACGCCACCTCAGTGATGCCATTGGCGGTGTGCACATCCTCCCGTTCTTTCCATCCAACGCGGACGGCGGCTTCTCGCCCCTGACCCACAAGGAAGTGGAACCGGAATACGGAGACTGGTCGGACATCGAACGCATCTCGGCCAAGTACGACCTCTGCTCCGATCTCACCGTGAACCATATCTCCGACGCCTCCGAGGAGTTCCAGGATTTCCTCCGCCAGGGCTACGACTCACCGTACGCAGACCTGTTCGTGCACGTGGACCGGATGGGCGAGATCACGCCCGACGACCTGGCCCGCATTCACATCCGCAAGGAGAAGGAACCCTTCCGCCAGGTCACTCTCGCCAACGGCGAGAAGGCCCGCGTGTGGTGCACCTTCACCGAAGCGCAGATCGACCTGAACTACGATTCCGACCTCACCTACCGGCTCATGGAGGACTATATCGCGTTCCTCGCCGCCAAAGGTGTGAAGCTGTTCCGGCTGGACGCATTCGGCTACACCACGAAGAAGATCGGCACCAGCTGCTTCCTGGTGGAACCCGAGGTCTACCGCATCCTGGACTGGATCAACAGCGTCGCCCAGCGCCACGGGGCCGAGACGCTGCCCGAAGTGCACGACCACAGCAGCTACCAGTACGCCATCGGCCGCCGCAACATGCACCCCTACGGCTTCGCGCTGCCGCCGCTGCTGCTGTATTCGCTGCTGGACGCCAACAGCGTCTACCTCAAGCACTGGCTGCGCATGTGCCCGCGGAACATGATCACCGTGCTGGACACCCACGACGGCATCTGCATCCCGGACGTGGAAGGCGTGCTGCCGGATGAACGGATCGCCGCCCTGATCGACAACATCTCCGCCCGCAGCGCCGACCCCATCCTGCGGCGCTCCGCCGCCAACGTGCACAGCGTCGGCGCCATCTACCAGCTCACCTGCACCTTCTATGACGCGCTGATGCAGAACGACGACGCGTACATTGCCGCGCGCGCCATCCAGTTCTTCACGCCGGGCATCCCGCAGGTGTACTACGTGGGCCTGCTGGCCGGCTGCAACGACAACGAACTGATGGAACGCACCGGCGAGGCACGGGACATCAACCGCCATTACTACACCCTGGAGGAATTCGACCAGGCCATCGAACAGCCGGTGGTCCAGCGCCTGCTGAAACTGATGCGCTTCCGCTCCAGCTACCCCGCCTTCGACGGCCACTTCGAACTGAACTACTCCAACGACTCCAGCGTTTCCATGGCCTGGCGCCACGGCGATTACTACTGCCACCTGTTCGTGGACCTGAACTTCAAGACGGCGGTGATTCATTATCGGGATGAGCAGGACTTTAGTGAACGGCGGATGGATTTTTGAGGAAGGCGAGACGTATTTCGCTCATGGCATGAATGCTCTAGTGATGAATTTAATCATTAAATCATTGGCTTATGGTTGTATGCTTCAGGTCGTCATGTGTTGCTGCTGATTGAGAAGCGTGGCGCCGCCAGGCGTCAGCGTCTTCGATCAAACACGTAGACGGAAGACCGCGGAATAAGTAGGAATAAGTAGATGAGCAGTGATACGGAAGCGCCTTCCTTGGCGACACACTAGCGGCCAAGTTTTAACTGGGCGACGCTTGCTGGACTGAGGTACCGATTGATGTCTCTGAGAGCGGCGCACACCGGAGAAAGCGTTGCTAAATATCGATGCACTGTCTTTGCATGCCTATGCAGAAAAGCACAACTTCCTATTTGAAGCAGTCAAAAAAGCTTAATGGGAATGCGGTCCTTTTTGTTTTTACTCTTTCGGCCAACTCGCGAGCTAAGTAGAGTATCTTTTCTTTGTGCATTCCTGTTGATATTTGATTTACTGAAGGCCCGTTGTTTTGGAGTTCCTGCGTAACAGCGCCGCAAAACCCCCAGAGTATCTGCCAGCCGATATGGCCATGAATTATCCAGCGCATATCGTTTTCTCTTATTTTCCTGCAAAAGTTTTTGTATTCTTCAAGGAATTCGGTTGCAGGAACTTCTCGGACATTCCTGTTCTTTAGTTTATCCAATACCTTGCCTTCGTCCAAGGTCCATTTTTCGTCAATTTTGATCCATTCTTCATGTCCAAGAAGCCCGCTGATTCGGTCTAGTAATCTCTTCTGGCGGGCGCATATGGAGATTATTGCTGCGGTTTGAATTGCGATATGGAAGTGGCTGAATATTTCATTCTCCAGTTCATGAGACGCAAGTCTTGGGAAACGATAAGAAATAAAACGTACAAAATAACCAGGCTCAAAGAAATAATTTTCTATTGAGTGTCCCCTTGACCAAAAGAGCGCCTCATTTCTGTAGTGCCTTCGTAGCCTGTCTGAAACAGTGTCTTGCGAAATATCAAAACGCCGAAATTCTCTATCGACCCAAGCGATTATCGGAACGCCTTCCTCTCTGGCTTTTTTGTATACAGCCTCCACCTTCTTGCGATTGCCAACTGGAAGGTTCTTGTCGCGAATAATCTGCGCTGAATCTATCTGAGGCTTCTCATTTTCGTTCTTCGATTTGATGGCTGAGTTAAATAGTGTGTGCATTACATCAATATCGTCTTCGCCTTCTACTAATAAGGGTGTTTTCTTATGGAAGATTACTGATGAAAGGTAACCTTCAACGCTATAGGTTGTCATCGTTTAAACCATTTTCCCAATCTAATGAAAGTTGTCCAGGGAATTTGAACTTCGTCGGAGTTGGGCTTATTTCTATTAGTCTGGATCGGTGATGACCTGCAACTTCAGGGGAGTGGGTGCATGCGATTACTTGGCGTTCACCAGCCTGACGCATTAACTCGTCTAGAATGATTCTTTGCCAACCGACATGTAATGACAGTTCCGGTTCATCAATTAGAAGGGCGCCGTCAGAGATAGACATGTGAGTTGCCGAGAAAAGCAACGTCAAGACATGGCGCTCACCAGAAGACAGGGCTGCCAGACTGGTTCTGTCACCATTGTCAAGCTTTATTATTGGCATCCTGCGAACAGCTCTGCGGCGCGAGTAACGAATGGATTGCCGTTCTATGGCGAGGTTTTTCTCTTCTAGGAATTTGTTGACGGATAACTCAAAAGTTCTTATTCTCGAGTAGGCAGCTTCCTGTTCTCGGGTTCTTTCCATGAGGGCTTTGTCGTAGATCTCCAATATTTTTTTTGGAATCCCTTCCTCTTTTGATCGCCTTCCTTTGTACGATTTCAACATTTTATCGATTTGACGATACGCCTCTGGAGCGTCAGCGTACTCATCTTGTAATGCAGAAAGGTGTTTCTTTAGCCTCTCAAGTATGTTTTCGGTATCCTCTTTGGATGACTTTTTGTCTTGATGGATAACGGCGCGAAGAACATCGACAAATACACTTGAGAATGCAGAACGGTCTGTCGAGGCGACTTTCACTTCTGCTTCACGGAGTTCAAAGAAAAGTTGCTCTGAAACATCCCAAAGTGAGGGAAATCGTACTGCGGGTAAAAAAGGCCCAAACCAGTCCCTGCACATGACTGTTTTGAATGCGGTAGCTCTCGACGATTCTTGTATATGGTAAGGTAGTCCCAGAGGTTTTTGATCCTCCTTGTTTTCTTCTTCTTCCCTTCGGGCTATTTCTATTATCTCTCTATCGTGTCGCTCACTTGAGAATCCATATTTATGGAACGTTTCTCCGGATATGGCTTCAAGTATTGCCCTGAATGCAGGCAAGTATACTGGTCTCCCGCCAAGCATACTTTTTATTTTTTCTTTTGTTTGTTCAGATAGTTTTGATTTTTTATCTATTGGGATGCTGTTCTCATTATTTATAGTTAATGTTATCGATACTTCGTCATCAGCTTTGGAAGGGGTTCTTTTTATTTTTATTGTGTTCCCGGATCGCGTTGATATTTCTATCTCTCCAAAAATTATATGAAGAAATCGACTAAAATCTCTGTCAATTATATTGGCTATTATGTGGAGTATTGTTGTCTTTCCGGTGCCGTTGCGGCCGTGGATGATGTTCAGTCCCTCATGGAAGGATATGTTGATATCGTGTCTTCCATGTAGGCCTCTTACGATGAGGCGGCTAATTTCATGAGTTGTGGCCACGTTTTCTCCTAGGCGGAATGCCCTGCCACGGGGTCGCGATTGCTGACGAGAGCTGTGCATGGATCCGTAAGCTAAGGCTTAAATTATCTCATCTGGGCTTGCGGTGCCAATGTCTTGTGCGCAGCTGCTGGCCGCGGCGAGGGACTAGGGGTGCCAGACGATTAGGATGGCATTGATGTGCCCCCGGATTTCCGGGCCAGCTGAAAGTTAGTAAAGTCCGTCATAACCCGTGAGGAGACGGACGTGAAGAAGAAGCGATTTTCGGAAGAGCAGATCATCGGGGTCCTGCGCGAGGCGCGGCAGCGCTTGGCGGCACTGATCGATGAGCTGGAGCTGGCATAGCCCTCCCCTTATATCGCTTGCCGTACAACGCCCGAAGACGCTGGCAGCGCGGGCTCTCAAGGCATGGCGAACCCGCCTCCCTTGGTCACTCCCCGCCCAGAAAAGCGACGGCTTTACGAATCACCGCCGCATCCCCGAGCAGGCGGTTGTGGCCGCCGTCATCCAGCCACATGGACGCTGTGTTGCCGGCCGTGGCATTGGCTGTTGCGTCCGCAAAAGGCACTACTGAATCGTTCTTGGCATGGATCAAGAGTAGGTCCAGGTCCAGCGCCTGAAGGCTGAGGTCCACCCGATAATGCTCCAGCGGTTCATCCAGTGCGGCGGAGATCTTCGCTTCCATCCTGGCTAGCGCCCGCCGCGACAAGCCCTGACGACTTCCCTGGGCTAGGGCATAGGCGCGGGCGCCACTGGGCGCACCGATCAAGACCGCCTTGCCCGTTTGCAGGCCGAAATGTCGCGCGGCCAGCACCGTCATCGCACCTCCGACCGAATGGGCGACCACGCCATGCAGTGGGCCGACCGACTCGGCAACTGCAGTGATAGCCCGTGCCATCAGCGGAAGAGGGGCCTCCTCGCCGGTGGCGGCGCCGTGGGCCGGGAGATCGAAGGCCACCACCGAGTAGCTGGCATCCAGCAGCGGCTGGACGAAGCCGTCCAGCGCATCGTGGTCCTGCTCCCAACCGTGTATGAGCAGCACTGGCGAGCCGCTTCCCTTGCGCCATACAGGCACCCGTACCTCATCGAGATCGATCATGGCGAGCGTGCTTCCCTCGAAGGGGCTGGCCCAGCGGTGGTGGCGCATCGTGCGGCGGGGTCGCAGGAAGGTGCGTGCAGCAACCGCTCCGAAGTAGCCAGGAAATAGAGAGGAGAGGCTACGCACGATCAGCAGGCGAAGACGGCGTTGCATGGACATGGTTCACCTCGCATCGGATGTGGCTCGGCTGGGGGTGCCGCTGGCTCGTGCCAAAACGTGCCCACTACGGCGGGCGTTGGCGATTTGATGGAATGCCGCGATATGCAGGCAGATCCATAGGGGGACAGCAAAGCAGGGGATCAGCAGCAGCGGAAACTGCGACAGGGCTGTGGTGGGCACCAACGCATAGTCGGCTCCGATCAGTAGCCTTGCCAACAGGCCTGAGCCAATGGCGCCGACGAAATCGAGCATGCCGAGGGCGTGAAAACGCCACAGCCACTGGGAGCGCAGGAAATCGGGATGTCGTGCCAACATGACGGCTGCGAAGGGCGCCAGTAACGCGACCAGGATATCGCCCCAGCCCGCCGGGAAGGCAAAGACGCCGGGCAGATGGCCAAAGGCGTAGGCCACCAGAAAGCCCGCCCCCAGGATCCGCAGGCCATGCACCGCGGCCAGCCAGACCGGATCAATGGCCAGCACTTGCAAGGCGAACGACCGCCTGCGCAAGAGCAGCAGGAACAGCAGCGGCGGGAGTAGCATCGCCAGTAGGGTGGGCCAGGGCGGTTCCCCCACCGGCCGATGGAAGGCCCCCTGGAAGCCCAGGGCAACGATCAGGGCCAACCAGAGACTCACCACTACGGCACACCCAAGCACAAAGCTGTTTGAGAGAGAGGGTTGATGTTGTGCATTCATATGTTTCTCCTCGGCATGTGTAACTACACATATTTGGGCAAAAAAATATCACCCGCTACGCACCAGCTTCTCTAGCGTGCTCTGAGTCAACTGCCACTCTTCATCTCCGAGTTTCTGGTGCAGTGTCTGCTGGGCCTTCTCCCAGTAGGGGTAGGCCGTCGCCAACCGCTGGCGACCCGCTTGAGTCAGTCTGGTGGCCTTGGCGCGGCGTCCCCCCTCGGGGCCTCTCTCGATCAGCCCCTCCTTTTCCAGGAGTTGTAGGTTGCGCACCAGGGTGGTGCGCTCCATTGCCAACCACTCCGCCAGTAGCGAGACGGAGTCGGGCGCCCCCTTGCCGATCGCCACCAGCAGGGTGAACTGGGTAATTCTCAACCCAGTGGGCCGCAGTGCGTCGTCAAAGGCGCGGGTGATGGTGCGGGCCACCATCCTGGCGCGCCGGCAGATACACTCACCGGCCACCAGGTCTAGCGCTTCGTTCGAGATTTTATTGTCCATCATGTGTATATACACTAATGGCGTTGGTCCTGTCCAACCAGATGTCGTCGTCGCAACCACAAGGGGCAGCCTAAATGGCGGTTACGGTAGGGGCGCTGGGTAACCAGCGTCCCTACCGTAACCGCGCGACCGCTCCAGCCCACCAGTTGCAGGTAGTCGATGAAGGAGAAGGCGAGGTGGTCAGGCGCCTGCAAGCTCTCCGCTTCCTTGAAGGGCAGTAGGGTAAATCAACCAGGATTTCCATTGCTACGCCGAATTCTCCCGCCAGTACTCTGCGGTCTTCCGAATGGCTTCACGAATCGGTCGCCACTCAACCCCCTCCTGTTGCCTGAAGGCCTCGCTGGCCTGGGTATCGAAACGCACCGGTTGAAGGAAGTGCAGTGATTCCGGCGCGGTATTCATCAGCCCGGCCAACCCGGGGATCTTCAGCAATGCGCCGAGCACCTTGATGGGAATGTGCCGTTTCGGGGGACGCCGCCCCAGCACCTGAGCAACCTCTGCCAACAGCCCCGCGAGATTCGGCGTTGCCGGATCGAGCGCCAGGAGCCGTTCCGGCACTTGCTCCGCAAGGCTGGCGGCGCGAATCAATGTCGCCAGAGCGTCGACGCTGACCAAGGGCAGCCAATAGTCAGGGCCGCCCGGCACCAGGCTCAAGCGGCCGCTGCCGAGATTGTCGATCAGCCCGAACAACGGCTGTTCCGGGTCCAGTTCACCCGACTCGCTGTGACCGGATACCGTTGCCGGTTGCACCTCCACATAGTCCAATTGCTGCGCGTGTGCGAAGGCTCGCACCCGCAAGGCACCTTCCAGTTTGCTGGCTTCATACGCCCCGGCCTTCGCATACACCGTATCCCAGCGAGTCTGCTCCGGGGCATCCGGCACAATTCCCAACCACTGGAGATGCCTGGCGTTCTCCAACATGAAGCCACTGGTCATCACCAACCTGGTACCGTGCTGGTACGCCAGCTCCGCCACGCTCAAGGCGCCCGAAACGTTGGTGCGCCGGGCTGTCTGGGGCTCCAGTCCCCAGCCGAACGCGGCGCCAAGGTGCACAACGGCGTCAAGGGGCGGCAACGTCGTGTCCAGGCCGAGTGCCGGCAGGTCCAGGTCGCCGGTGATGCCCTCGACAAGATCCGCCTTCCCGCCCAGGGCCGCGACCCGCTCACGTAGGTCGGGCAGCTTCTCTGGCCGCCGCAGCAAGGCGAGCACACGCTGGCCGGAACCTGTGTAGCCCGCCAGCAAGTGGCGGCCGACGAAACCGCTGGCGCCTGTTACGAGTACTGTCATCGAAGCCTCCCCTCGTGCCCTGTCCCGGAAGTGTTAGCTGAATGCTAAGGTATAGAGCTCACTCGAAGGTCAAGCGGGAGGTTCTTGTGCGTATTGCCGAACTGGAGAGCCGCACCGGTGTCAGCCGGCACGCGCTGCGCTACTACGAGCGGGAAGGTCTGTTGCGGGAGGTTCAAAGGGAGGCGAACAATTATCGCTCCTATTCAGAAGCTGCGGTGCGGCGGGTCCAGTTGCTGCGCCAACTCCAGCAGTTCGGTTTCTCCCTCGCGGAGATCCGGGCGATCCTCGACGCAATGCGCGACGGCACTATGGATTGCACCCAAGGGGCCGCCCTGATGGCGGAGCAGCGTGCCAAGGTTGCCGACCAGATCGCCAACCTGCAGCAGCTCGATGAGCTGCTGGCCACGGAGCAAAGGCGTCTGGAAACCAGTGCAGCCAGGCAGCGGGAGACCGGGCGTTGCTGATTCGCCCGAGTGCAGGGTCGAAGCACGTGGCTAAAGGACATATATGGACGCCTCCCTGGGGTCCCCGCTAAGGCCCAGGGTGTCTGCTGCACCGGGGGAAGTCCATTGTATTGATAAGATTTCCAATTTCAGCGGAGAAGGTTACCCTTCGAGGGCACTAAGGAAGCGCTGAATAATTCCCACGTTCGCGCTCGAGTCCGGTTTTCGTTCGTGGCTTGCGACACCGCCACGGGCGAAAACCGGCCGAGCCCCGAAGGGTTACGGTCAGATTTTTCGCGCTGCGTTGTTGCGGCGCTTGACCGTGGAATGACCACGGCGCTGCGCACCGCGCCTAGCATCGCGAACGATCCGGCTGTAACGCGAGCGCGGGAATTAATCAGCGCTTCCCTAGGCGAACCGAGCGCCGGTAGGCCCAGGAATCAATCGAGACTCATGGGAGTGAAGGGTCGGAGCTCCGGCGGTTATGGAGTGTGCGGGTCCTTCAATCACTATCATCCACCGCGTCCCGAAAGCCGTCGACGAGCCCAGGTGGCGCGTCGCTCGGGTCTGATGGCATGGGAATGGGGCCGAGTACCTGCAGTTCTTTCTCTGCTGGGTCCAGGTAAAGCCCCAGGTGGGCCAGCTCCGCGTTCAGCGCGTTGTAGTGCAGGGGGCGGTAGGGCCGTTCCGGGTCGTCATCGCAATTGATCTCCCGCTCGAAGTTCTCCAGGCCCTCGGGGTAGGCCAGCAGGAACTCGCGTGCAAGCCGCAGCGCTTCCTTGAGCTGGGCCGCTGTCATACCCCTGCGGCCAGCTCGTTGCCGGTGGTGGAATCCCACGGCCTGCTGGTTATCGAGGTCGCCACGCAGTAGCACGAAGGACAGGTCAGCGAGAATCGACCACTTCAATTTGTAGCGCTCGTCCAGTTCCTGGTAGTGGCCGAGGAGCTCCGGGTGCTTGATGACCTGTTCGCGGTCATAGTAGCTCAGCAGTGCGAAGCCATACAGGCCGCCCAGGTACCGGAGGGCGTTCGATTCCAGATTCTGCGCTGCCCGCCAGTGCCAGTACAGCATCTCGTCGGTCTCGAATTCATAGGCTCGGGGCGCATCCGGCAGCCATCGCTGCGTTTGCAGGCAATAGGCACGCGCGGAGATGCCGATGGCCTCTCCGCTGGCTGCCGCGCGCCGGCTCCAGCGATGGGATTCTTCCAGCGTCAGCCCCTCGTAGGCGGGCTCATGGCACATGAAGCCCAGGGAGAATTGGGCATCCACCAGGCCGCGCTCGGCGTGGCCACGGATAATATCTAGTGCCTCCTGGGTTGTCTGAGATCGGGCGGCCAGGTACTCCCGCCGCTCTTCAATCGGCAACTCGCAGAACGTAACGGACTCGGCGTTCAGTTCTTCTTCAGAGAGGAAATCTTCCGGACGCCACAGCGACATGTCCGGCAGGCCCTCGCGGAAATAGGCGTTGTTCCCAGGGTATCGTTCGACGTGGGCCTCGCGCTTGGGGCGTTCCTGCTCCACCCATTCCGACCAGGTGAGCGGGCCTTGGGGTTCTGGCTCGTCGGCGCCACAGCCGGCCAGCAGGAAGAGGGAGAGAACGAGAGGGAGGCAACGGTCCGTGTGCAGCATGGGCATCCATTCCATGGGGTTGATTTCCTCGGGTATTGTGTAATTCTGGATTGCAGGACGCAACACCACATCAAGGAGGATGACGCATGTCTGCCGTTATGCAACGGCCCGATTGGGCCATTACCGCCGCCGCTTATGGAATTCGCCACCATCTGGTGAAATGGGCCACCAATGCCAAGTCAGCGATCGACCGCGCTGACGCGCCGCATGTCTCTAAGCACGATCCTGCGCTGGCCAATCTGGCCTGGTTCAATCTGGGGCTGGATGGCACGCAGTTGCTGATGCCCCGCTCGGCCGGCGGTATCTCCCGCCTGGCGGTGCCGCTACAGACCATTCATCTGGCGTCCTCGGCGTTTTCCCAGGCGTATGCCATGCACGCCGCGCTGGTGGATGACAAGCTCAGCCCGCACTTCAAGAATGCCCGCAACGACTTCAAGGACCGCATCGACCGGAGCACGATCCGTTTTCTGGATGACCGGGTCATCGGTCGGCCGGTACTGGAAAAGCTCAACGAATTGCTGAGTCGGCACGAGACAATCGACGAGCTGACGAGGAAGTCAGCCCGAGAGGCGGAAGGTCAACAACAGGGTTGGCTGCAGGTCAATGCCCGGCAGTTTGCGACCAACGTGGTCGAGGAAGCCAGAATCTTCCCGAATAATACCGATCTGGAGAACTGGGCACGTGACGGCTTCGGCGCCATGCTGGAGCGCATCCAGAAGCTGTTCATGGCCTCGCCCTTGCGGCCTGGTGTCTTCGATGGTTCGGGGGTGGCCCAGCGTGCCCGGAACATGCTAGCCAACTCCCCGGGGGCGAGCCTGCGTGGCCGGGTCATGCTCGTCGACGGTGACTGGTCTCGGGAATTTGCCACACTGGGTGAGGCCGATACCTACTGCCTGCGGGAAGGCTATACCTCCACCAGCCTGCGCCAGCGTATACGTCGTGTCTTCCAGGGCAAGGGTGCGATGGATTGCATGGAGTCCATCTCCGGGCGCCGCATCAGCAGCCAGGAGGATTTCGGGTTCCTGCTTGCTAACGGCTGGCTGTTCGAGGTGCATGTGAAGCGCTCGACGCTGGGCGCACCGTCCGGCGTGGTGGTCACCCATGTTGCGCTCACGCCGCTGGACGGCGCGCATCGGGAGTCGCTGTTGAAACCGATTTCCTCCCTCGATTCCACGCTGCAAGCGCTGGAGCAGGGGTATCACGCTGTGATGCAGAGAGTGTGAGAGGGCGACGTTGCCGGCACGATCAAATCGTCCCGGACACGTCTTGGGGGCGAACAGGGGGCTAGGCCAGGGCGGCGCTTCGCCGAAGTTTCGGTCTCCCTCGTTTTCCGCCCGTTCCCCCCGCCGTGTTCCGCAATAATGTCCAAGCATTTGCTGTCTGGCTGCGCTTACGCTATGTCTGAATCGCGTTGAGGGAGGTGTGGCATGGCTAAGCAATCCAGCCGGTTCGACTACTTCAAGAGCCGGCAGATTCCCGGGGTGACCGTGCTTCGGGCTGCGCTAAGCGATTTCAGTTACGACCGTCATGCCCATGAGGAATACGCCTTTGGCGTTACGCTCTCGGGGCGGCAGGATTTCTTCAGCAGTGGGCAATACCACCGCAGCCCGCCTGGCAACGTCATTCAGTTCAATCCTGAGGAAGTGCATGACGGGCAGCCGGGTGGGAACAGCACGCTGGGTTATGTGATGATCTACGTTCCTCCGGCGCAGCTAGAGGCGCCCTTTGCCGATGCTGCGGGGAGCGAGCGGGCTGGCCGGTTCAGAGCGAGCGAGACCCTGCTCGCGGACCCTGTGCTGCGCCGTAGTATCCTGTCCCTGATGCACCTCGTGACCCGCAAGGTGGGTACCCGGCTGGACCAGGAACATGCTCTCCACCAGATGGCGACGCGCCTGGTACAGCGTGCCGGCACGTACCAGCCGAGCGGCATGGTGGCCCGTCCCGACGCGCTGCTGCTTCGCGCGAAGGAGTACATCCTGGGGCATCTCGAGGCGGATCTGTCGCTGGACGAGATCAGCCAGGCCGCGCACCTGTCAAAGTACCATTTCCTGCGACTGTTCCGCCGGCAATTCGGCATCACGCCGTACCAGTATGCGCTTAGTTGCCGGGTCAATGCTGCGCGCTATGCCTTGGAGGCCGGTGGGGCGCCGAGTGAGGTAGCCTGCCGTTACGGTTTCGCCGACCTCAGCCATTTCAACCGACGCTTCAAGCGCATCTACGGCAAGACGCCGTACCAGTACCAACGCAGCATCGCGCAGTAATCCGAGGCTTGACCCATGCTGGAGATCGTCGCCTATGCCCTGGGCGTCATGTACACGCCTGGGCCAGTGAATCTGCTTGGCCTGAATGCCGGGCTCAACGGCCAGGCGAGAGCGTCCATCGGTTTCTTCGCCGGCGTGAGCCTGGCAATGCTGACACTGTTCCTGATGTTCGGCCTGGCAGGGGCAGCCTGGATGCGCGGTGACCTACTTGCTGTGGTCGGCGCTGTGGGATGTGGGTATATCCTCTACCTGGCCATCAAGGTTGCCCGCTCGACCATTGACCTCGGTGACGTGCGGCAACCGGCCCGGGCACTGCGGTTTCGGGATGGCTTGATCATGCAGCTTTGCAACCCCAAGGCCATGATCGCAACCTTCCCGATCGCCACAATCCAGTTCCCCGCCGCTGGCATCCACGGATGGAGCCTGGTGCTCTGGTCGTTCGGCCTGGCGGCGATGGCTTTCGGAGCCCCCGGCAGCTATGCGTTGATGGGGGTCGTGGTGGGGCAGCGCGTCGGTAATCCAAGGCTGCTTAGAGGATTCAGCCTCATGATGGTCGCGCTGCTGGTCTGGGTCGCGGTTTCCATCGGCTATGAGCATGTCTGGTTGCCGCTCTCGACCGGCATGGAAACTTGGAAGGGAAACTAAGGGGAAGGGAGGGGGATGGGGGCCACCCATGAACACTCGCAGTCCACCGCATCCCACACCCCGGTGTACCCGACGACGCCGGCCGCGAACGAATACCGATTACCAGCGCGGCTGTGCGACGACGTCATCGCGTCCCCAGCTCAATGCGGGGAAACAGCCGCCTCCGCGTCACTGCGCCAGCAATCCGCCGTCGATCGGCAGGGCATGGCCGGTGATGAACGACGTGGCGTCCGAGAAAAGCCAGGCGACCGTTTCCGCCACTTCCTCCAGCGAGCCGACGCGCCCGGCGGGGTAGAGCGCCTTTACCTGGGCTTCCCGGGCGCGGTCGCTGCCGAAGATGGCTTCACTCATCACGGTCTCGTCGATGATGCCCGGGCAGACCGCGTTGATGCGCAGGCCGCGGTCGGCGTACTCCAGTGCGGCTGCGCGGGTGATGCCCACCACGCCATGCTTGCTGGCGATGTAGGCCGGACCGACGATGCGATTGCCATACAGCCCTGCGATGGAGGCATGGTTGACGATGGTGCCGCTGCCTTGGCGCAGCATCAGCGGGATCTCGTGTTTCATGCACAGCCACACGCCCTTCAGATTGATATCGATGACACGGTTCCAGACATCCTCGTCCAGTTCCGTGAAGGCGGTGAACGTCCCCTCAAGAATGCCCGCGTTGTTGAAGGCTCCGTCCAGTCGGCCATGCGAGGCCGCAATGCCGGCAATCAGGCTGGCCACGGCCGACGCGTCCCGCATGTCGGTGGCCACGAACTCGGCGATGCCGCCAGCGCTGCGTATGGACGCGACGGTGGACGCACCGCCGGCGCGGTCGATGTCGGCGATGACCACCGTGGCGCCGTGCCGCGCCAGTGCGATGGCGGTTGCCCGGCCGACGCCGGAACTGCCGCCGGTCACGAGTATGATCTTCTGGTTCAGGAACAAGGTCATGGTGTCACCTCTGCGACAGGGTTGGAGGAACGCCGCCGTGAAATTCCCGGCGTGCGGGGATGGAAAACCGTGGAGTTGTCTGACGGCAGGTAGGCGGCGACTGCCGCCTCGCCGTGGGTCTGGCCGCCTGCCGTGTGCAGGGATGCATCCGCTGCGGCCAGCAGCCGCACGGCGGCGTCGTTTTCCTCAAGCACGCTGAAATGGAAACGGGCAATGCCGTTCTGCAGCGCATGCTCAGCCAGTTCCTGCAGCAGCAGCCGGCCAAGCCCGCAGCCCTGCCAGCGATCCGAGACGGCGAACGCGATTTCCGCGCTATCGGGCATCTCCGGCAGCCGCACACAGTGGCCAACGCCCACCAGCGCGGTGCCGACGACGGCGCCGATGGCGGCGTGGTCCCGACCGTCGATGTTGCACAGTAGCGTGATCAGACCCGGGGTGAGCCGGGTCACCGGGTGGTGAAAGCGCTGATAGCGCGCAACGGGCGAAAGGGCGTCGTAGAACGCCACGATGGCATCGCGGTCGGCACGGGTCAGCGGCTGAAACCGCACGGGTGCCGTGGAGCTGAGATAGTCGTGCATCGACATGGCCGCCTCCGGATCCGGGCGGTATGCCCGGTTGATGGAAGCAAGCTTGCTGGGCTGCTGTATCGTGACTGCGTGCTGTCTGTATCGGCTTGTTACACGATCGTTTCCGTGTTCGCGGGCACAACCGGTGTTGACGAAGACTTCGCCGCGCGTGGCTTCCAGAATGTCGGGGCCTGGATGGCAGAAGGTGGGTGTGCTTTGTCCGCTTTGTCGCTCAAGATGGGTACCTTGGGTCTGTACTGGACCGTAACGCGGCAGCGTGAATATTTCAGCGCTTCCTTAATGCCAGAATTGGAGATCACATGGGTGATTCGCTCGTAATTAGAACCGACGATAACGGCCTGACAACACTGACATTGAACCGCCCGGAGAAGCTCAATGCGTTGAACGGGGAAATGTTCGCAATGCTTCGCCAACACGTTGACGACATCGCAAAAGACGCATCAGTTGGCTGTGTCGTATTGGCCGGAGAAGGGCGTTCCTTTTGCGCCGGGCATGATCTTGCGACAGTTGGCGGCGGCGGCCATGGCCCGGGCTTGCACTTCGAGGCGGAAACCATTGATGCCATTGAGGCGCTGCCGCAGCCGACGATTGCTCGGCTTCAGGGGCATTGTCTGACCGGAGGGCTGGAACTTGCCCTGGGCTGCGATCTGCTGGTTGCGGCTGAGTCTGCCGTGATTGGAGACACACACGGGCAATGGGGGCTGGTGCCTATCTGGGGCATGTCCGTTCGCCTTCCGGAGCGGGTAGGTCGTTCCCGCGCCAAGGAGCTGATGTTCACCAGCCGCCGGCTGTCCGGCCCGGAGGCCCTGTCCTTCGGCCTGGTCGATCACTGTGTCCCGCAGGAGAAGCTTGATGAGGCCATCGCATCGCTTGCTTCTGAAATACTGAAGAATTCAGGCGGAACGAACCGAATAGACAAGGCGTTGTTAGCCGCCGGAGCGAAAATGAGCCGTGAAGAAGCGTTGCTCTATGAGCGCGGACGGCCCTTTGGTGTACCCAGTGACATGGGTGAGCGCATGAGCCGCGCCAGAAAGTAGGTCAATCTGGAGCGGAGGGGTTGGTAAGCGAGGCGACAACCCCCTCGCCGTCATGATTGAACTGTCGCAACTCGACCATCCGTTCATGGAATCAGAGCGGAGCACCCATTAATTGACCGCAAACTGCAGGATGCTTTTCCGGTGGGAGAGGGTGAAAGTCCCCTGTTCCGCCTCCTGCGATCGTCGGGGACGGGGTTTCGACTACGGTTTTTGCCAGATCAACAGCGATAATCATACTGGTAAGCGTGGGCTCCTTCTGTTCTTGGTTGCTGAAAGCACTACTTCCAGTACGGCACGTGGATGCCGAACAAGCGGGAGGGGGAGGGGAAAACCCATCACAGCGGCGGATCAGTTTACGCTGCGCTTCGATTGCTCACTGAGTTGGGCGTTGGGGGCTTTCTCTGGTGTCGGCATGGTTTGCCTCTTGTAATCAATCCGACAAAAGGAGTTCTAAAAATGGCTAAAGGTAGCGGCGGCGGCAAAGGTGGAAGTTCTGGCGGCAAGGGTGGTGCCCGTGGACCATCAAGCCATCCAGGCCCAGGCGGGAACTGGCCGAGCACATCACAAAATCCTTCCGGTGGTGGACGTGGAAATGCTCCATCGAAAGGTAAGTAATGCCAAGAGGGCTGGCTCATCCAGTTATTCTGGGCCAGCCCCTCACAATAGTAGGTAAGGGACGCCTTTGACGTCGCGCCCCTGCTGCGAGACGCGCCGGGCTGTAAGGACAAAGCATGCCATCTGAAGTTGCTCAGATCCTAAAGACCATTGAGGAACACACGACGTTCCAGAGCGTCGGGTCTCTTTCAGCTGAGACCCTGCTGGAGAAGCTTTTGGTCGGTGTTGCAGCTGTATCCCTCGTCCTGTCCATCGTATTGTTGTTCATTGAGCCCCTCCGGTCCGTTGGGTTGTTGGCGGGCTTGGTTTTCCTGTTAGCGGTGGTTGTGCTTACTCTCGTTGAGGCGTTCTCGCTTGTTGCGGCTGTCCGGCGCCCCCTTGCTGGTTACGCTGAGGCAGCGCAGGCAAGGCTCGAATCGCGTAGCAATTGCGTCTCAGCGTTAGCTGTATTCTCTTCAGAAGGATTGCGCACGGCCAAAATGGCCCTTGAGAACGACACGGGGCGGATGCAGAGGCGGCTGAGTATGTTAGTTGGGGCTGTGGAAAAGGTTGGTTTTATACCCGCTGGGATCGCGCTCTACTACGCGGCGCTCCAGGCTTCTGTGGTTCCCCCTCATGTGGAGTACCGGCTAACCCCACTGGGTGAGGAAATCAGTCATAGAGTCAGGGTCTTGGCAGACTGGATCGAGGTTAATCTTGAAGAGATCCTGGAGGCAGGGGAGCCTGGCGAGCAGGCGTAGCTGCGCGGTAGTGCTATCCCCCCGAGCCAGCCAATTGGCTCGGGGGAGGTGCCGTAAGCCGCGCCCAGGCGAGGGGGTGGCGCTATAGCTTGCTCACGATCAGCGCCGCATTGACTCCACCGAACCCGAACCCGTTGCACAGCACGTGCTGGCTGGGATGCTCGCGTGCCGTGCGAGAGACGAAGTCCAGGTCGCTCAGATCCTCGTCGGCGTTCTCCAGATTCAGAGTCGGTGGCAGGCGGTCGTGCATCACCGCCAGGGCGGAGAAGATGCTCTCCACGCCGCCGGCGGCGCCGAGCAGGTGTCCGGTGGCCGACTTGGTGGCGGAAATCGGGATGCCGGTCAGGGTGTCGCCGAAAGCGTTGCGCAACGCCGCGATCTCGGCCCGGTCGCCGACCGGCGTCGAGGTAGCGTGGGCATTGATATGATCGATCGCCTCGGGGGACAACCCCGCCATCCGTAGCGCCGCTCGAATGGCCGCCGCGGCACCGGAACCGTCTTCCGGGCCAGCTGTGATGTGGTGGGCATCCGCACTGGTGCCATAGCCGCTGAGGATAGCCAGCGGCGTTGTCCCGCGCGCCTCGGCGTGGGCCAGGGTTTCGATCACCAATAGCCCCGCGCCTTCCCCCATGACGAAGCCATTGCGCGCCTGGTCGAAGGGTCGTGACGCCCTGGCGGGGTCGTCCTGCTCGGTGGAGAGCGCCTTCATAGCGTGAAAGCTGGCCAGCGACAGTGGATCGATGCAGGCTTCGGCGCCGCCCACCAGGGCCACGTCGGCCTCGCCGCTACGTATGATGCGCATGCCATCGCCGATGGCCTGAAGCCCTGCGGCGCAGGCCGTCACCGGGCAGCCCATTGGCCCTCGCAAGCCATAGCGGATCGAGACATTGCCTGCCGCCAGGTTGGCCAGGAAGGCAGGCACGGTGAAAGGGGAGAGCCGGCGGTGGCCGCGCGTCGACAGAGTGTTCTGTGCCTGGGTGATGGTGGGGAAGCCGCCGATGCCGGAGCCGATAATAGTGGCAGTGGCCAACCGGTCCGCATCACTCGCCGGAAACCAGTTGGCCTGGCTCAGCGCCTCTTCGGCGGCGGCCATGGCATAGAGGCTGAAGAGCTCCATCTTGCGACGCTCCTTGGCGTCGGTCACGCGGTCCGGGTCGAAGCCGGCGCCGGGGTCATCGGCAATGCCGGGCACCGAGCCCGCGATTTTGATCGGCAGGTCGCCGGTATCGATGCGGGTGATCGGGGAAACGCCGGATTGGCCGGCGAGCAGGCGTTCCCAGCCAGCCTTGACGCCGCAACCGAGGGGGCTAATCATGCCCATGCCGGTGATGACGAGCGGTGATTGCATGGTAAATTCCTGAACAGCTTGGGGTTGTGCCAAGCTAACACCGGGTTTTATATGATCAAGATAATATTCACCGTATGAGCGTGAGGACGCCATGCCCTACTCGACGAACCACAAGGCCAAATCGCGGGAGCGCATTCTCAAGTCGGCTATCGGGCTGTTCAGCCGGCAAGGCTTCGAGAAAGTCTCCATCGGGCAGATCATGAAG
Source organism: Ectothiorhodospiraceae bacterium (assembly GCA_020831845.1). Taxonomy (GTDB): domain Bacteria; phylum Pseudomonadota; class Gammaproteobacteria; order Nitrococcales; family Aquisalimonadaceae; genus LSCE01. The sequence continues at coordinate 16,832 of JAFIFV010000113.1, read as the reverse complement.
CTGGCCAAGATGACCCATGGCGCCTTCTACGCGCACTTCGCCTCAAAGGAAGCGCTCTACCACGCCTCGGTGCGGGAAACCCTGGAGAGCAGCCGTGCGGCCCGGCTGGTCAAGGGACCCCTGTCTGTGAAGCATCTGACGGAGTTGGTGGCCAACTGCTGGAACCTCCAGGAGCTGGAACGCAAGCGCAAGCCGGGGCCGGAGACGGTGCTGTTCAACGAGATAGGCAACGAGAATGCCGAGGTTCGCACGCTGTTCGAAGCCTCCTATCTGCGCATGAAGAAGATGCTGGAAACCCGCCTCATTGCCCTGAGCCGCCTGAGGAAACTTCCCTTCGAACCCGACCGCGAGGTCATCGCCGACAAGTCCCGCGCCATTCTCGCCTCGCTGGTGGGCGCCGTTGCCATCGCCAAGAGCCTCCCCGACGAGCAAGAGCGACAACACATCCTGAATGCCGCCCAGCGCAACATTCTGCAGATGCTTGGCGTCAACGAAAGCTTGCTGGGCGAAGCCGGGTAGCAGCGCAGTTCCGCTGCTGCACATCTTGACCGCTCAGGCCGTTCCTCAACCTTGAGCGAGCAGAGGACGGGTGGCCCTCGTCCAGAGGATAGCGACAATGTTCGACGATTTTGAGAAGCGTCGCCTCCAAACCGATGAAGCCGAAATATTCGTACGCCTCGGCGGGGCTGGTCCACCGCTCTTGCTTCTGCACGGTTATCCGCAAAATCACGTGATGTGGCATGCGGTTGCGTCGCAACTGCGTGACCATTTCACGCTCGTGATACCCGATCTGCGGGGCTACGGTGAAAGCAAGGGGCCGGAACCCGATCCAGCGCACCTGCGATACTCCAAGCGCACCATGGCCCAGGACATGGTGGAGATCATGACTGTGCTTGGGTATGAGCAGTTTCTGCTCACAGGCCATGACCGCGGCGGACGAGTGGGATATCGGCTCGCGCTTGATCATCCCGAGCGAGTCTTGCGGTTTGCCGCACTCGACATCATCCCGACCCTCGAGGTGTGGGAACGGATGAACAAGGATGTCGCCATGCGTACCTATCACTGGCCATTCCTCGCCCAGCCTGCTCCGCTGCCCGAGCGTCTGATCGGCCATGATCCCGAGTTTTATCTGCGTCATCTACTGGCGCGATGGGCAGGTCGACGGGAAGCACTTACTGAGCCGGTAGTGGCCGAGTATATCCGGCACTTCCACAAGCCTTCAGTGATTGAGGCGACGTGCGAGGACTATCGCGCGGGGGCTACGGTTGACCTAGAGCATGACCGTGCGGATCGCGATGCCGGCCGCAGGATTCAATGTCCGACGCTTGTTGTTTGGGGCAAGGGTTTTCTCTCCGGGCAAGCCCGATCGCCGCTTGACGTCTGGCGCGCTTGGGCCAAGGACGTGCGGGAAGTCGCTCTCGACTGTGGGCACTTCGTAGCGGAAGAGCAACCGGACGCATGCGCTGCCGCCCTTCGCAATTTCTTCAGTGAATAGCCGAATCGCGTAAGAATGGACGGCGCCTGGGACATGTCCGGCATGGCCTGTCTTTCAACCGGACCTCGGTCTCCGCTGGCACGGGCCCTCGGCTGGTCAATTTGCATCAGGCGGCAAGGATGGACCGAATGAATCAAGAGGAAGTAACAGCGCTGTTTGACAAACAGGCTGCAAACTACGACGCGCAGTGGGCGAAGACGGCACCAATCCGGGACTGTCTCCATTTACTCCTGGCATCGGCGTTTGCTGATCTGCCCAAGGATGCGCAGATTCTCTGTGTGGGAGTGGGAACGGGAGATGAGCTGTTCTACCTTGCCTCGAAGAACCCCGGGTGGCGGTTTACAGCGGTAGAGCCATCTGGCCCTATGCTTGGTATCTGTCGGCAAAGGGCAAAGAAGGAGGGTGTCGCATCTCGTTGTGTCTTTCATGAGGGTTATCTTGACTCACTATCAGCCGTCGGACTGCACGATGCCGCAACATGCTTCCTGGTGTCTCAGTTCATTCTGGATCACAGCGAGCGCATCCGGTTTTTCAGCGGAATTGCAGAAAACCTGAAGCCTGGCGGACTCCTTGCGAGTTCGGATTTGGCATCGGATGTTGAGTCCCGTGAATACGACGTATTGCTTCATGCCTGGATGAACATGATGTCTGCGGCGGATATTACGCCAGAGGCAATGGAGAGGATGCGAAATGCTTACGCCAATGATGTTGGCGTGCTCCCGCCGGCCAGGGTTGCATCATTCATTCAATCAGCGGGTTTTGAGCTTTCGGTGGAGTTTTTCCAAGCGGGCTTGATACATGCCTGGCTGTCAAAACGAACTTGAGCCGATGACGCCTATCCAGGCAATGTGTTGGGCAAGCGCGTCATTGCGGTGCTAGGCCCTCGACCATGAAAGCTGCGAGCAAAAGGTTTCTGGCGGTAATCGTGTTTCTCACGGCGCTGGTTGGCGTGATCGCCTCGACGACCCACGAAGGTTGGCTAACCGCGTGGTTTTTGCTTTTGATTTTTGTTGGTCTGCCAGTTTTTATCCTGGCTTGGATTGATCTCGGGTCAGCGCTTCGGAGTCTGGATAATCCAACCGCTCTGCAACGGGCTGCCGGTGTTCTGTTCGGTGTTCCCCAGGCAGTGTTCGGAGTGGTTTCAATTGCCATCGGCCTCTCGATTGTATGTTGGGTGTTGTATAACTCCTTGGTCGAGGAGCAGCCGCAGTACAGCGGGGGATTCCTGACGCTCGGTATTGGTCCGGCGCTAGTCATTTTCGGGGTCTACTGGGCTCGTGCGGCGTTTAAACGCGGGGCGCAGGCGGAGTGATTGGGGGGGCCGGCCCTGCCAGTCCTATTAGTTGTGGGATGCCCAAGACCCACACTGGGGGACCCTCGGCGAGGGGGCGTGGTGGTGACAGGCCGGTCAGGCGACCCGCCGGAGTCGCCTGACCCGCACGATGGGGCTGCGCGCTAAACTCGAACAATCTCTGAACGCATGCCGTAGTTGGCGTGCAGCAGTTCCTGCCGGGTGCGCTCGTCGACACCGTGTTCTTGTAATGCCTCCATGATGTCGTCAAGCACGGCCATGAACTCCTGCTCACTGATATTCATGCCGCGATGCGCATCAAGCATGTTCTTTCCCGTGTACCTCTGTGGGCCTCCGGTGGCTTCGCACAGGAAGCTGACCAGTTTGGGAATCACGTCTTCGCGCACACTGTTCACATAGCGCTTGTTGACCACTGGATTGGCCAAGTGCTTGTCCAGAATGGTGTTAGCCAGCGCGTGGATGCGGTCTTCACCACCAAGACGTTCGTAGATCGTGGTATCAGTCATGATGTGGTCTCCGTGCATTGTATCTTGTTGGGGCAAGAGGTTTGCCGTCCGACACATTCTACGGGCGGCACCCCACGCGCAGATCGCGGAAAGCCGGTACTTGCGACTACGGGAAAACCCGCAGTTCCATTTGGGTAGTGGGAGAGGAATCAGCGGAACACCCATGAACTGTGAAGGGTGCGGTTCCGGTCCTGCACATGATTATCCGTTCGGATCGTTTTCCGACCCTTGGCGGGCGGAAAATCTATCTTCCAGTAAGAAATAAGGCCAAAAGCCCAAATTTCAGGCAGCCGTCGCCCCGGCGGTTGCCATTCATGAGATCCTTGAGGGGAAGTACGCTGCTACGTGATCACCCCTTGGTCACCGGCTCCGCGGCTATCACGTAGTCGAAGCCGTGCGGGATGCTGCCGTGTTTCTCGAGCAGCGCACGGCCGCGGGCTTCCAGCGCATCGATTTGCGCCGCCAGGCCCTGGCGCAATGCTTCGTTTTCGATCAGGTGCAGGCGGTCGCGGCACATGCCGAGCTGCGACTGGAGGAATGGTTCACGATAGTGAATGGGGAAACCCCGCGCCTCCACCGGATTGAATCCGGCACGCTTCAACGCTCGCACGATCCAGTCGCTTGGAAATTCCCGATAAGGACGCTGCCGGACCAGCAGCAGCATGGCATCCCGAAACCGACCCAGGTCACCGATGAAGCGACCGCATTCTTCGTCGTCGATGCGCGGCACATAGGGTTCCACAGCGGTGACGTAGAGCCGGCCGCGTACATGCGGCCGGAGTCGGGGGAATGCCAGGTCCTGCCAGTAGGGGGCAAAGCCCTCGATGGCGCCGATGAAGTAGTCCACCAGCACCGTGTCGAACACCTCGCCCCGCAGTAGTTCGGGGTCCGTCCAGTTGGACACTACTACCTTGTCGCGCTTGCGAATCTTGCCCGGATAGGCTTTTCGGCATTGTTCCGCCATGCCGGGGGCGGCGGTCACCGCCGTCCAGGATTCTGTCTTCAGCGTACTCAGCCATTTCAGGCTGTTCACACCAGTGCCGACATCCAGGAACCGCCCCCAGGGGCGTTCCCCCTGAAGATGCGCGATGTATTGGAACAGGACGGAGAATTGCTCGTTGCTCATTTCACGGCTCTGACTTTCAGGAGCGTTACACCATAACAAAGGGCGGCAACTCGAGGACACCCGCGATTGCTCCGCGAAAAGGGGAGACGCTCTTGTCCGAACGGCCTATTCGCAGGCGGCTGGCAGGCTGGTGGTCGTCATTCAGATCGGGGCGGTTGCGGATTCCGGCTCCCTCGAATAACCTTTTGGACGTTCGGCTGCTGGCGGGTGGCCGGCGATAGGTCGCGGCCTGGATGCCGCGCAGGGAAGCAACTAACAACGACAGAAGGATCTTGTCTGATGGCTGAGATGTATGCATTCCATGTGGTGCGCCGGCGCACCAGTCTTTCGGCGCTGGGTGAAACGCTTTATGACGACGCGGTGAATCGCACCGAGTTCGAGCGACTCAATGCGGTGGCGCTCGCCGATGCGCAGGGCCTGCTCCAGGCCGGTCAGGTTCTCTTCCTTCCCAACGGTAGCTGCCACATCCATGAGCGCGAGATCATGGAGACCGTGGCGGAGATCAATTACATCGTCCTGCACGAAATGACGCTGACGGAGCGGGAGCTTCTTGCCGAGGGCTACCAGCTACTCGACAACATCGCCAGCAATCCCGAGAACGTAAAGCTCCACCAGCCCGATGGTACGGTGAAGGTGCTGTTCAACTACGGCAACGGCTTCGCCGGGGGCGGGCTTGCTGCGCTCTCGCTGGAAGTGCGGGTTGTCCGCCAACTGCTCAGGAACCTGGAGCAGGAGTACCACAACGCGCGCCGCAACGGCGGACGGCTTACCCCGGCGTTCTACGCCCGGAGCCGTCAGATCCTCCAGACGTTGGACAGCCGCATTGGTCGGGTGATGCGCTCGCTGGCCACGCAGACCCCTTATCATCTCACCGCCCGCAAGGCGCTGCGCATCAGTCACAAGCGAAACCTGCTGCACTGGCAGCGCGGCGGCGAGACAGTGCGGGGTTTCTCGCGCCATTTCCGGAACATCAGCAGCACCGCGGGCGTTTTGCGCATGGGCGGGGTTGGCGTCATCGGGGTGGACGGAATGTTGACCATGCACACGATTGACGAGGCGTGCCGGTCCGGGGATGAAATGTTCTGCGCTGAGACCCGTGCGGTGGAGGGGGGAGGATTTCTCGGGCGTTCTGCCGGAGGGATCGCTGGCGGCACAGTGGGTGCCTACGCGGGATGTAATCTCTTGTTCGGGGCGCCCTCTGCAGGTACAAGCCTGCTCTGGTGCGGTCTTGTAGGCGGGTTTGTGGGCGGCGTGGCTGGTGGTGGCGCCGGTGGTTTGTTCGGCGAGGCTCGTGGGCGTGCCCGATTCGAAAGCCGACATCCGGTACGTTATGAACCTTAAGGGATTATGGGTGGGCTTGTTTGCGACCTTGCTGGGCCTGGGTATCTATGCCTATGGCGCGTCCCTGGTTGTTGCAGACCGCCACTGGCTAGTCTGGCTCGGCTATGTCGGTGGCGGGGTGGGGATGTTCGGCATCCTGGTATGGGCTGTTTACTCCGTGATCATCGCCTACAAGGTGGTTCCAAAGGCAGATGCGTTTATCGAGCCTAATCCGGTGGGGAATGATCTCCTCTTCCGCCATTTTCGGGCGATCAATTATGGTGGCGCCTGTACGTTCCGTTGGGCGAATCGACGCACACTGGATTTCGACTGCCGAACTCTGCCGGCGGAGATTCGCTATCCCCTGATGGTGCAGTTCGCCGGATTGCTGATCAGCTTTGTCCTCTTTTTTGGCGGTGCCTTGTTGTTCGCCATCGCGGATCGTCTCGGACACCTGTAGATGGAGCCTTTTCTTCACTCGGCATCCCCTTCGCCATGAACCTTATGTTCCTTTGCGCTCTTGTCGCGGCAATGATCCTGCTGTGCGGCTGGGCCGGGTTATGGCTCATACAGCTCGCGCCTGCCGAGAGACTTTTCTATGAGTACACGCTGATCGCGGGCATGATCGGTATTGGGCTTGGCATTATCTGGATCTTTTACTCGGTGTTCATCGCTTATGTCGTCGTGCCGAAAGCGGATGCCCTGATTGATCCGAACCAGGTTGGTGACGACCTGATCTTCCGCCACTTGTGGGCAATCAACTATGGCGGTGCCTGCACCTTCCGTTGGGCGGATCGCCGCACGCTGAACTTCGACTGTCGTACGCTACCGGCGGAGATACGCTACCCACTCATGGTGCAGTTCATCTGGTTGTTGGTGGTTTGCTTGCTGATGTTCGGCGGTGCGGCCTTGCTGTGGGCGATGGGGGAGCTGTAGCGCCGGGCGAAATCATTCAAACACACGTTGCCGTGTGCGGCAGAGGAGGCAGTCCGTGATCTGGCCGGTTTACGTTGCGCTGTTATCCGTGCTCTTTGTCGTGCTTAGCATCCGCGCGCTGAGGGTCAGGCGACGCTTGGGCGTACCCATCGGTGATGGCGGCAATGCGCTTATGCTTCGGGCGGCGAGGGTGCATGCCAATTTCGCCGAGTACGCGCCACTGGGGCTCCTGCTGATCGCGGGCAGTGAGGTGGTCGGGGCACCCGGCTATCTGGTTCATGCGTTGGGGCTGGCCCTTCTCGCCGGTCGTCTCAGTCACGCCTACGGGGTATCGCAGGAGCACGAGGTGTTTGCCTTCCGGGTTGCCGGCATGGTGCTGACCTTTGCGTGTTACTTCGTGGCGGCGGGTTTCATCCTGATCCGGGCGCTGCTGGTCGGCGGCTGACGGGTGCCACTCCAAGGTCCACACGCAGATCATGGTATCGAATCGGCTCGCGCCTCTTTGAAGGATACCAGGCGCTGCTTGCATTCATCCCACAGAGCAAGCGGCACGGACGCCACGCTTTGCCGCAACGTGATACGGCCCACATTCCGAAGTTCCGGATGATCCCGCAGCACTTCGGGCAGCCGGTATGAAGGAATGCGGCAGCACAGGTGGTGGACATGGTGAACGCCGATATTGGCGCTGAACCACCGCAGGACGCCCGGCAATACGTAGTGCGAACTGCCATGGATGGCTGCGTGGTCGAAGCTCCACTCATCCTGATGCTTCCAATAGGTGTCTTCGAACTGGTGCTGGACGTAGAACAGCCAGATGCCGATCACCGAGGCGAGCAGGGTAATGGGCAACTGCACGAGCAGAAAGGGGCCCAGGCCAACGAGCCAGATCACGCCGCCCATGACGAGGACGATGGCCATATTGGTGCCCATCACGCTCACCCAGGGCATCCAGCCCGACCGCATGAAACCCACGGGCAGGCGCTGATCCAGCAGGAAGATGTACATCGGCGCTATGCCGAACAGCGTTAGTGGGTGACGGTACAGGCGATAGCGCAGCCTGTGCAGCCGCGGGAGGGCCTGGTACTCACGCACGGTCAGCGTATCGATACCGCCGATGTTCGGGCGGTCCAGGTTCCCGGAACTGGCGTGATGAACGGCATGACTGTGACGCCAGAGGTCGAAAGGCGTGAAGGTCAGTATCCCGATGGCCCGCCCGACCCAGTTATTGGCTCGCCGGGAACGAAAGAAAGACCCGTGGCCGCAATCATGCTGAATCATGAACAAGCGCACGAGAAACCCTGCCGCCGGTACGGCGGCGATCAGGCCGATCCAGTACCCCGCGGTCAGGGCGCTCCACGCCAACATCCACAGCAGCAGGAACGGGATCACCGTAATCAGGATTTCCACAACACTTCGTGCAACCCTGGGCTTGCAGTAGGGGCTCAACGAGCGCCGCAGTGCTTGCGGATTGCCCGTGATACTGACGTTCGACGCTTGTGCACTCATCCAGCGGACCTTTGTCTTTTCGGGCGCACGCAAATGCCGACCTGCCCTTACCAGGCTGGCTTTGCAGATCATTGGTCTTCACGAAAGACCCGATTCCGGGGTGGTTTCGGATATCTGGACGTGGCCCATCGAAAACTTTCCCAGGTTTCAGGGTGGCCCGGGCAAGCGGGTGCCGTCTGTGCGGAAGGGAACACACACATCTGTTGGCAGCCCTGTTCGGTTTTTCCCAGGCCGGTTAGTCCATTGCCGGCCGAGTGGTTCACACTGTTGCTCCTTATCGGGATTTCCGCCCTGTCACGACGATAGCAAGGCAGAGGACACCCATGATTGGAGAATGCAGTTCCGCTCGGCCATCTTCCCGCACTTTGGCCATTCCAGGGTTCCTCCCGGAGAACTGCTCAGAGAGACGTGAAGGACCATGAGCAGGCGGATCTGGTTGCGCCGCGCGAGCAGCCCGGCATGTCGGTCTCGCTCGTGGCGCGGATTCATGGTATACCCCAAGTCTCTTGTTTCGCTGGAAAAAGCTGGTGAACGACGGTGGAATGATGGCAGTCAGTTCGGGCGACGAGGTTGCCAGGGCAGAAGGAGGCACCCACCAGTCGGGGTGGTTCTGACATTCCAGCATATGATTATCTTTGGCCTGGGTGATGAGCAAGCCAGGAAGACAGCCCCCTGAGAGCGGGCTTGCAATAGTTGTCCGGCATCAGGGCGCAGGTGAGATGAAAGAGATCAGTGTCAATCAGGACCCCGCCGAGCTGCGCCAGATGCTGGATTATCTCGGTGTCGCGGCTTTCGTGATTGATGTGGTCTCCGCCAATGAATTCCGCCTGGCCGCGATCAATGCCCGTCACGAGCAGTTTAGCGGGATGAAACACAACGAGGTTGCCGGACGTAGCGTGGATGAGCTGCTTTCCCCCGAGATGGCAGCCAACGTCAAGGCCAGGTACCGTCGTTGTGTCGAGGGCAAGGCTGTCACTGATTATCAGGAAACGCTGGATCTTCCCGCCGGTAAAACTTTCTGGCAGACCAGCCTCGTGCCTTTTCTTGATGAAACCGGCAAAGTCACCCGGTTGCTTGGCACGGCCAATGAAATCAGTGACCAGGTGCATCTTGAACTGGAGGCGCGTTATCAATCCACCGTGATGAGTGCCTATCTGGATGAGTCGTCCGACGGGATTCTGGTGGTGGATGCCAACAACAAGATCAAGACATGGAACCGCCGTTTCCTTGAGATGTGGGATATTCCCGAGGCAGTCATGGGTGCCCGCGACGGCGACGCGGCGCTGCAGGCCGTCGTCGAACAGTTGGAAGACCCCGACAGCTTTGTACAGCGGGTCAAGGAGCTGTACACCTTCCTGGGCGAGGAGGAACACGGGGTCCGTATCACGATGAAGGATGGTCGGGTACTGGAGCGCTACTCCCGGGGCCTGCATGGGCCCGAGGGCGACTATTGGGGACGTATCTGGTTCTACCGTGATGTCACGGAACTGCAACGCATGACCGAAAAGCTGGTGCATATGTCGCAAACCGATCCGCTCACGGGAATTGTCAACCGGCGTGTGCTGATGGGGCAGTTGAAGGAAGAGTACGGTCGGGCGCGGCGTTACGGTCATCCCCTCAGCGTGTTGATGCTTGATCTGGACCACTTCAAACAGATCAATGACCGTCACGGTCATGCCACCGGGGATATGCTACTCAGGGAATTCGTACGGATTGTGACGCCCGAAATTCGCGCCAGTGACTGTTTTGCGCGCATGGGTGGCGAGGAGTTTGCCATCCTGTTGCCGGAAAGCAGTCTGGGCTCGGCCCGCCGGCTGGCCGAGCGGCTGTGCCAGGTCGTTGCTACCCGGACATTTGACAGTCCGCAGGGCGCGTTTGGCGTGACGGTGAGTATCGGCGTGGCGACGCTGAGGGATGATGACGAGAGCCCGGAGCATCTGATCAATCGCGCGGACCGGTGTCTATATGCCGCCAAATCCGACGGCCGCAACCGTGTGCGTCCCAGGGGCGACTCGGAAGACTGTGCGGGCCAGGCGCCAGGCCTCAAACCGATCATAGCGCGACATTAAGAAGAGAACATGCACCATCAATGCTGCGCTGATACCTGGCAACCGCATCAAGACATACAGGCGGTTTCGAGGAGCGCGCCGCCCGAGCGAAGGGGGCTTGGTATTGGGGTTGCCTGCCCCCTGGACAAGAACAAGGCATGAATTGGGGGGCCGGGCGCGCTTTGCGCCGGTAAATCATCGATTTTCGTATCCGTCGTCTGCGTTGGCGTATCCCGTCTGGGACGTACGCCTTGGCTGGCATGTGTCCATTTCCGCCGATCTTGGGTGGGAATTGTCCGCGGGCCTGTGCACTCGCACCACAAGCGGATCACGGAAGCGGGGGGCAGGGGTGGACCGTGGTGGGTTCGGAACGATCAGGGGCAGGGGTTCAGAAAAACAGGCGGCCCGGCGTCCTGCGGCGTATCGGTCGCGTGGCGGCGAGTATCGTGCTGCTGGCGGGTTGCGCGCCGGTCACGCAGACGGTGGTAATGGTTCCGGCAACCGACGGGCATGTGCTCGATTCGACCTCTGGCGCCGCGGTTACCGGAGTGGAGTTGACAGTGCTTCACCTTCCCGCCGTCGAGGATGTCGAACCCGTTTATACGGATTCGGCCGGGTTCTATGCACACCCGATCGTCGTCGAGACGCGCACCACGTGGCGACTGGCCACGGTGGGCGGGACCTATCGCACCGACTTTCTGCTGCGCGCCCGTCATCCGGACTACGCAGACGGATTCGCCCGGGTCGGGTACGTGTTTCCGGGGCAGACAACAGCGAGTGGCGTGCCAATCCTGCTGTTCCGTGAATCCGCGCCGCTGCCGGAAGCCCTTGATGGCTGCGACCTGGGGCCGGAGCATCGCTATGCCTACACCCTGGCCACCCGGCTGGAGGCACTGTCCGGTCAGGCGTGGTTTCGCGCGTACGTCGAAGAGGATGTCTCCCGACTCGATCACCTGAGAGAGTCCATCAGCCTGTCACTGGGCACTGCAGCCCGCCGCTGCGGCCACCCCGACGTACTGACCAAACCCTACGAACGGATCCTTGATCAAATGGTGGACCGGTGAGGGGCATGAAACGGCCAAATCTGCCGATAGCCTGTAGAGACTCGACTACAAAGGGAGTTTTGCACGACATGTCATTTTCACTGCTGTCGCATGCCCCGTCCTCGCGCACATGGCTGCTGAACGGTCGATGCGGCCGATACTTCCTGCCGGTACTGGGATGGATCCTGTGTGTGTCACTGCTCGCCCTTGCCACCCCTCGTCCCGCGGCGGCGCTGACGGTCATGGATGCCATGCAAGCGGCGGCAGAGGTGAACGTACGCTTCATCGAGTTGTGTCGTGACCACACACCGGCCCAGGCCCGCCGCGCGCTGGAGGAGGACGAGCGCTTCACGCCTTATGAGTCATCAGACGCGCGCCCCAGGGACGACGAGATCCTGATGATTGACCGCCGTTCTCTGGCTGACCTCGGTCTGAACATGACCGCCCGGGCCGGAGCGACCCGGTGCCAGATCGCGGTGTGGCCCCAAGCCGACCTGGTCTCCCTGTTCCTGGAATCAAGCCCGGCCGGATGGCCGGATACCCGGCTTAACAGCACGAGCGTCTCCGAGGGGGAGACAATGGATAACAAGCGTCAGTACAGATCCGATGTGTGGGAGGCGGAGGATCACTACTGGGCGGTGGAAGTCATGAGTTACGCGGGCGATTCGACGGTGATCGGCAAGTACAGGCGATTCCGGAGCAGCACTGTCGACATGATCGATGCCCCGCACGCCCAGTGGGAGCTGGGGCGCAACCGCTTCGACCTTCCCGCAGCGCGCATGCAGCTGGGGGACCACCTGCTGGAACTGGTCCCGGCTCCGGAGAACAGGGGCCACGTGAAGCTGGAGTTCCATCCACGGTTCTACCTGTACGCGCATCGCGACAACCCCGAGCCGCCCTTGTACTACGCCGGTCAGGAAGCAATCCTCATCGACGGTGTTGAACTGCCGGCCTACGCCACCTGCGTGCGGAACGGAAGCAACTGCTCCAAGAGCCCTGCGCTTTTTCGTTTGTCCCTCGACCCGGCGTCGGTCGACAGGCTGCTGAACGGCAGGGAGCTGGTCATGCATGCACGAACCACCCGGGGCGAGCGCTTCGCGTTCCGGTTTTCCATGCAGGGCGCCTCGACCCAGGTGGTCATGGCCAGGGCGTCGCTCGAGCAGCAGTTGAAGGAAGCGCTTGCACGCCGTGAATCGCGTCGCCCCGACGAGTCATCGGCCCGGTCGCGAGGCGCGGATGTGATATCGGAGGGCGAGGCTCGTTACTGCGCACGCGAATCCTGGGAACTCGAAGGGGCGGTCAACCAATGGCGGCAGAGGGAAGAGGGCCTGGGGAACGAGCAAGCCCATCTGCAAGCTCAGCGTGGCTCCATCGATCTGCTGGGTTCCCGGGTGGAGGGTGCCCGCTCGCGACTGTCTTCGTGTCAGGTGATGGGCTCGATGCAGGGGCATTCCGGCTGCCTGGTCTATCAGCAGCAGTACGATCAGCTGCGCTACGAGTATGCGCAGCGAGTGCAACAGTTGCGCATGGCCGCGGCCGAGTTCGATCGCAAGGTCGCTACCCTGGGAAGGGATGAAAGCCGCCTGAAAGAGCGTAACGCGCGATATGAAATGCGCTGCCTGCGAGCGGGTTCGCTATCCCGCGACGTGTACGAATCGGTTTGCCAGAACGGACCCCATTCCCAGTCGGTTTGGTGCCGTGGTTTCAGCGGTTAGCAGGAGCGGAGAGGAGGCCAGGAAGCCAGAAGAACCGGAACCAGGGCATCCATAAGCGCTATGGCTTCCGCCCTGCGGCAATTTTCTGGCGTATGAAATATCGTTTGTGGAAGGTGAGCGCTGCCCGGGGTTTGGAAGGCCCGGAATGATGCGGTGTCGCCGCGTTCGAGCTGATCACGGTCGGGTTTCACGTGAGCAGCCTGGTTCTTGACGTGTTTCCATTGATCGAGCGGATGTGCCCGCGGCATGCTGCTGATTTCCGGCGTCGTGCGGCGGATCGAGCCGGGTTCGATTGCTTCGATCCGCCTATCGCGATGTCACATGGCCTCGCTGAACAACTGGCGATAGTCATCCGGACTTGCAGCACGCGGATTGGTGCGGCCGGAGAGGTCGTTGCTGGCGTAGTGGACCAGCTCATCCATCATCGCTGGCTTGACCCCCATTTCACCAAGCGTCGCGGGCAACTTTATCCGTGCGTTCAGCTGTGCAATCTCGCTCGCCAGGTCGGCGTCGGGGCCAAGCCCCGCAGCCTGCTTCAGCCGGGCGATCTTCTCCGGCGCTGCCTCGGCATTGAATCGGATGACCGCGGGTAACAGCACCGCGTTCAGCGTGCCGTGATGAAGTTTCAGGTCGGGGATACGCCCCGCCGCATGGCTCATTGCATGCACAGCCCCCAACCCCTTGCTGAAGGCCATGGCGCCCTCGGTAGAGGCCATCATCATCTGCCAGCGTGCCTCCCGGTCCGAGCCGTCCTGGACTGCTCGTTCTATATGCCGCCAGGCCCGCCAGAGCCCGTCAAGACCGACGCCCTCTGCCGGAGGGTTGACCACGGGGGACAGGACCGCTTCGATGCAGTGCGCAATGGCGTCCATCCCCGTGGCAGCGGTCAGTTGGGGTGGCAGCCCCATGGTCAGCTCCGGGTCGCAGATGGCAAGGGAGGGGGTGAGTTTGGGGCTGGCAAACGTCGCCTTGCGACCATCATTCATGACGATGACAAAGCCGGAGGAAACCTCGCTGCCTGTTCCCGCAGTGGTCGGAATGGCGATCAGCGGAGCGACTGCGCTGATCCTTTTTGCGCCGCCTTGCATGGGGTCATAGGTTTGCAGTTCGGCACCGCTGTCTGCCAACAGGGCGACGGCTTTGCCGAGGTCGATGGGGGAGCCACCGCCAACGCAGACCACGCCGTCACACCCGCTTTCCCGGAAATGGGCCAGCGCTTCGTTGACCGCTTCCTCTGTTGGGTTTGGTGGCGTGTTGTCATAGATCATCGGCTGCTCGATCCCGCTTGCCGCCAGGACCTGGTCGAGCAAACCGACGGTGCGAACGCCTTTGTCGGTGATGAACAGGGGATTGCCGACCCCTAAGCGGCTCAGCTCTTTCCCGGTGCGCTGTATGGCGCCGAAGTCGAAATGCGTTGTGGTGAGAAAACTCAATACGGCCATGGGTAACTGGTCTCGTGCTGGTCAGGAGTGGAGGTGACGCGTGTTTGCATCGTCGAGCATTGCTGCTATTAGCCGAAGGCGTTCTGCGATACGGGGGCTGCCGTCATACCGGTTGCCGAGTGCCAGTGCTTCACGAAGCAGGGCTTCAATCAGCGCATCCCCCGGAATCCACCGCTCCCCAAGTTGATCCAGGGTGTGCCGTAGCGCCTCGCGTGCGTTGTCCACGTCGCTTGCATGTGTTGCGACGAGAGCTTCATGGGTTGTCATGGAAGGCGGCCTCCCTTTGTTACAAAAAGAAATAGTATAACGTACCAGATTGTGTCGCCATGCTGGCGTACGGGCAAGACGCGACAAGCAGGGAGACGAGACCAGCGAACACCCGGATTCCGTTCATCGCAGTCGCTTCCTGTCTGCGGTAACCTCCTGTCATGGAAAAAAATAAACGGGGGTCAGGCTGGCGTTGTCCGGCATTTCGGAAGCGCTGCGAGTGATGCAATGTCGCTGCGTTCGAGCCAGTTACTGTGGGTGCGCATGACCAGGACCCGCCTCACCGCAGGAGTGTTTCCATGAGAAAACTCATCGTATCGACGTTTGCGTCGCTTGACGGAATCATGCAAGCACCCGGCGGACCGGAAGAAGACCCCACTGGCGGTTTTACCCTTGGCGGCTGGATGTTCCGCTATGGGGACGAGAGCATGGACATCTCGGCATCAGGTTTCGACGGCAAGGATCGCGAGCTGGTGCTCGGGCGCAGGACCTATCAGATATTCGAAGCGTACTGGCCTTATCAACCGGATGATCATCCGATTGCGAAGACCCTCAATGCAGCGAGGAAGTATGTTGCTTCGCGCACGTTGACGAGGCTCGACTGGAACAACTCGACGCTGCTCCACGGCGATGTCGCCTCGGCAATCATCGCTCTCAAGGCCCAACCGGGCCTGGACCTGCAGGTGATCGGCAGCGGCAATTTGGTTCAAACGCTCCAGACAGCCTCACTGATCGACGAGTACAACGTGTGGACTTTCCCGGTGGTGCTCGGGCGGGGCAAGCGCCTCTTCAGCGAGGCGGCCAAGCCATCGGCGCTGCGGTTCGTTCACTCTCGGGTTTCGACTTCCGGCGTTGTGATGAGTACCTATGTACCCGACGGCGATATCCAGCCCGGCTCGTTCCCGAGTGCCGAGCCGAGCGAAAAGGAGCTGGCCCGACGTGAGATGATGGCGAATGGGATGTGGTGATGTGAATACTTCAGCGTTTCCTTGAAGCGCCACAGGAATACAGCAAGATCCGGGTCGGCGGTGAACAACTGACCTCCTAACATGGCGTCTGTTTCGGGCATTGGCCCTTTTACTGCGAACAGAGCCTGGAGGTTGGATAAATGAACTTGCTTGCCAATAGGGTTGCCATTATCACCGGCGCCAGCACCGGAATCGGCCATGCAACCGCAAGACTGTTTGCCAGGGAGGGTGCGGCCGTGGTGGTGGCCGCGAGACGACAGAAGGAGCTTGATGAGCTGGTTGGCACCATAAGCTCGGAAGGCGGGAGGGCGCTGCCATTAGCGGGTGATGTCGGCGAGGAATCTTTTGCCCAAGCCTTGGTGGAACTGGCGGTGGACCGTTTCGGCGGGCTGGACATCGCTTTCAACAATGCGGGCATACTGGGCGCCACGGGCCCGGTTCCGCAGATGTCGCAGACCGAATGGGATGAGGTTGTTACGACCAATCTGACCAGTGCGTTCCTGGGGGCGAAGTACCAGTTGCCCGCCATGGCTGCCCGGAAAGGAGGTTCGTTGATTTTCACCTCCACCTTCGTCGGATATACCGCTGGTATGCCAGGCATGGCTGCGTACGCGGCAAGCAAGGCAGGCCTTATTGGACTGACCCAGGTGCTGGCAGTAGAGCACGGGCCTCAGAATATTCGGGTCAATGCACTCCTGCCCGGCGGCACTGATACGCCGGCAGGTCGCGAGTTTGCCAATACACCGGAAGCACTGGCGTTTGTGCGCAATCTGCACGCTCTCAAGCGCATGGCAACGCCGGAGGAGATTGCTCAATCCGCGCTGTATCTGGCCTCCGATGCTTCCAGCTTTACCACTGGGGCCGCGATGCTGGCGGATGGTGGCGTCTCCATCAACCGGGTCTGAGAACGTGTGCCATGTCAGATTACGATCGCATTGAAAGTGCAATGGCCTACCTGGTCGAGCGAGCAGCGGATCAGCCCAGCCTGGATGAGGTTGCCGCCCATGTGATGTGCCCCCGGATTTTCGGGCCAGCTGAAAGTTAGTAAAGTCCGTCATAACCCGTGAGGAGACGGACGTGAAGAAGAAGCGATTTTCGGAAGAGCAGATCATCGGGATCCTGCGCGAGGCGCAGGCCGGGGTTGCGGT
>JAFIFV010000108.1 GCA_020831845.1 Ectothiorhodospiraceae bacterium | reverse complement strand
AACCCGGGGTGTTTTCGGCGTTCGGGGGGGCGCGGTGTGTGCCCCGGCCCCCCCCCGGGGCGGGGGCCAACGGGATTACCAGGTGTAGCCCATGGTCACGATATAGGCCTGGTCGGTCTTGCTGTTGCCGCTCGGCGGCGTGTTGTCGTAGTCCACATTCACCTGTGCGGTGCCGGTGACCCCGAACATCAGCGGGAAGCGTAGCCCGGTCTGTGTGCCGACCACGAAGTCGTCGGCGTTCTCCAGGCTTACCAGCCCCTCCTGGCGATGGAAGAAGCGGAGACCGCCGTCGAACAGGCGTTCCTCGTAGTCCAGCGCCCAGCGTGCGGCGGGGTTGGATTCGTTATCCGCATCGTAATAGTCCTCGTTGACGTAACCGCCGCCAAGTTCGGCGGAGAGCTGCCGCCGCGCGGTGTCGAAGAACTGGTAACCGAAACCGGCACCGACCGAGGTCCGCAGCCGCAGGTCGCGGAAACGATCCCGGGCCAGTGAAACATAGGTGTTGGTGTAGATGCGTTCCGACAGGAAGTGGTCGTAGCGGGCAGTGCCGGAGGCATTGTCCCGGCTCAGTTCGCCGTCCTCCTTTGCCTGGTTGGCCTGACCGTCAATGCGGAATCTGTTGACGTTGGTTCTGGCCTCGAACGCGCCATTGAAGTTGTACGCTTCGGTCCGGGTGTTGCCGCGGGTCAGCGTTCCCCCCACGTTGAGGCCGCCGGTGGTCCTGACCCGGTCCCGTGCCGGCGTGTCCGGCCCCCGGATCTGGGAGACTGCGGTGGTGCGCAGGCTCACCGGCTCGTCAAGGTCAGCCGATATCAACCGTATGCGGCCATCGTCCGCCTTCTCCGCCCGGCCGATGATCTCCGTGCCATCCTGCAGCAGAACCTGCATGTTCTGATCGGTGGACAGCGTCGCGATGCGGTCCCAGGGGATGGTGACCGCCGCCCGGGTGGCTTCCGGGCGGAATTCCATGACGCCTCCGGTAACCTGGATGATGGTGCCCGTGAGACGGTCTCCGTTGTCCAGCACGACGGTATCGGCGTGAGCCATGCCTGCGGACGCCAGCAGCAGGCCGATGGCGGCGAGGGGACGGCGAAATGACATGCAAAAACCTCCTGCGCGGTCGGGTCGACCGGTGGGTGTGGGGGATGTTGTGCGGGTGGGCACCCTTGCCCCGGCGCGGGAGCCGAACAGGGCTTCCCTGTGCGCGGTAATCACGCACCTGAGTGCTCTTTACTACAGGTTCCGGCCGCGGCTGGCAACCCGGCTGCTTTTGGCGACGCGTCCTCCCGGGGGCCTGCGTCGAAGCCGCATGTGCCGAAATGTGGCAATGTCGCCGGGAAGATGAGTAGACTTGCCGGCGATATCATCGACGCATGGAAGGTGACGGCGTGCCAGCCCAGTTACCGCTGAACATCGGTTGGAACGATGGTGCGAGCTTCGAGCAGTTCGTGGCGGGCCCGAATGCGCGTGCGCTGGGGGCGGTGCATCAGCTTCTCGAAGAGCCCGGGGCGCCGGCGGTCTATCTCTACGGGGTGGATGGCGTGGGCAAGAGCCACTTGCTGCAGGCTGCGTGCCGGGCTTGTGGACAGGATCGTCAACCCGGGTTCTACCTGCCGTTGTCGCCCGCCGAGCATTGGCATCCCGGCATGCTGGAGGGGCTGGAGAGCATGCGGCTGGTGGCGCTGGACGACGTCGATGCCATTGCCGGCGACAGGCCTCGCGAGGAAGCGGTGTTCCACCTGTTCAATCGTCTGAGGGATTCCGGCACCAGCCTGCTGATGGCTGCATCCGCGCGCCCGATGGACGTGGGCTGGGTGTTGCCCGACCTGGGTTCGAGGCTGGCCTGGGGGCTGGTGGAGCGTCTGCAGCCGCTGGACGACGAATCCCTGCTGCAAGCCTTGAGGCGGCGGGCGGAAATGCGCGGTCTGGAGCTGCCGGACGAAACCGGGCGTTATCTCCTCAGCCGCTTCCCGCGCCGCGCCTCCACGCTGTTTCATCTGCTTGATCGGCTGGATCGCGCAGCCCTTGCGGCGCAGCGCCGCCTGACTGTCCCGTTCGTGAAAACCGTGATCGATTAAGGAAATGCTGATCTGGCCCCGCGGTCCCAGAGGTCGCCGTCTTCAGTCGTAGGCCAACTCACCGGACAGCGCTTCCTGCTCGTCATCCTGTTCCCAGCCGCCACCCAGGGCGCGGTACAGGGCGGCAACGGCCAACAGGCGGTCACGGCCCGCGGCGGTGCGGGACAGCTCGGCGTCGAACAGGGCCCGTCGCGCATCCAGGACTTCCAGGTAGGGAGAGAAGCCGCCGGCATAGCGCCGCTCGGCCAACCGCACCACCTCCACCCGTGCGCTCACCTCCCTGTCACGGGCCTGCAGCCGCTCATCAGCGGTGATCAGCAGCGTCCAGGCGTCGCCCACTTCGCGGAAGGCGTCCAGGATGGTGGCCCGGTACTGGATTTCCGCCATTTCCCGGCGCACTTCGGCGCTGGAGACAGAGGCCTGCCGACGGCCGAAGTCCAGGATCGGCGCGGTCAGGCCGCCGAACAGTTCCCACAGCATGGACGGGCCTGTGAACAGATCGCCGGCATCGGTCGCGCCGGTGCCGAAGATCCCTAGCAGGTTGACCCGCGGAAACCATTCTGCGCGGGCTACGCCGATGTCCGCGTTGGCCGCGATCAGAAAAGCCTCGGCTGCCCGGATGTCCGGTCGCCGTTCCAGCAGCTCCGAGGGCAGTAGATCGGGCAGCTTGTTCATGGCGTCGGGAAGCGTCGGCAGACCGCTATCGCCGAGATTGTTCAGGCCGTTCAACACGGCCCTGGAGTCGCCCACCAGGATAGCGAGCGAACGCCGTAGTTGGGCTGCTTCGCCACGGAGTGCGGGCAGCTCGGCGCGGCTGGTTTCCAGTTCTGCTTCCGCCTGCCTGGTGGCAAGCTCGGTGGTGGCGCCGCTGTCGAAGCGCGAGCGTTCCAGGTCCAGGGATTCCTGGCGCGAAGCGATCGTGCTCTCGGTGATCTGGATCTGCTCGCTGAGGGCGCGATAGGCGATGTAGGTGGATACCACGTCGGTGATTACCGCAAGCTGGATCGCGTCGCGGGAATAAGCGGTGGCCAGGAGTTCTGCGCGGGCCGCTTCCGCGTCGCGCGAGAGCCTTCCCCAGAGATCCACTTCATAGTTCAGTGCCGCGGCAACGGTGAATTCGTTGCCGATGCTTCCGCCGGTCAGGCCCGGGTCCTCGCGTTCCGCCTCGGCGAAGAGGTCCACCGTGGGGTAACGCTCCGCTTGACGGAAACCGCGTATTGCCCGGGCTTCGGCGACGCGTGCCGCGGCCAGGCCGATATCCAGGTTGTTGTCGCTGGCTTCCTCGATCAGTCGGTCCAGCACCGGGTCCTGGTAGCGTGTCCACCAGCGGGCGTGGGCGGTGGGGGCTTCCTCCATGCCGCCAGAGATCTCCGCGGGCCATTCCTCGGGCAAGAGCAGTTCCGGCCGTTCATAGTCGGGTCCGAGCGTACAGCCGGCCAGCAAGGCGACGATCAGGGCCGCACCGAAGCTACGACGCATGGGAGGCCTCCTCCGTAGGTGCGCTGCCGCCGCGTAGTCGTTCGGTCCCGCTTGCGATCAGGTAATAGAACATGGGAACGAACAGCACCGCGAGGAAGGTGGCGCTGAGCATGCCGCCAATGATGCCGGTGCCGATGGCCTGCTGGCTGTTGGCGCCGGCACCGGAGGCCAGGGCCAGCGGCACACTGCCGAGAATGAACGACACCGCCGTCATCATGATGGGGCGGAAGCGCAGCCGGGCCGCCTCCTGCGCGGCTTCCATGGCTCCATAGCCCTGCTTGCGCTTCATGGTGGCGAATTCCACGATGAGTATGGCGTTCTTCGCGGCCAGGGAGATCAGCACCAGCAGCCCGATCTGGAAATAGATATCGTTCTGCATCCCGGTGATCATCAACGCCACCAGTGCGCCGAACAGCGCGAACGGCACCGCGGTCAGAACCGCCAGCGGCAGCGTCCAGCGCTCGTACTGGGCGGCCAGGATCAGCAGCACGAAGATCAGACCCAGGACGAATGCCAGCATGGAGGCGCCGCCTGCCTGTTGTTCCTGGTGTGCGGCACCGGTCCAGCTCAGCAGCCAGTCGTCGGAGAGCAGTTCCGCGGCGACTTCCTCCAGCGCATTGATGGCCTGGCCGGAGCTGTAGCCCTCGGCGGGAGCCCCCAGGATGCGCGCAGCGGGATAGACGTTGAAGCGCTCCACCAGGTCGGCGCCGCGTGTGCGCTTGACGTCGATCAGCGTGGACAGGGGAATCAGGTTGTCATCGTTGGAGCGGACGAAGACCCGGTCCAGGTCGCCA
This sequence comes from Ectothiorhodospiraceae bacterium, assembly GCA_020831845.1. GTDB lineage: Bacteria > Pseudomonadota > Gammaproteobacteria > Nitrococcales > Aquisalimonadaceae > LSCE01. Next base: position 85,789 of record JAFIFV010000108.1, on the reverse strand, counting down.
GGACGTTCGCGGAACTCCGCTTCCGACTGCATGTGCACCCGCATGACTCGGCCGGACATGTTGAAGTCATTCACGTAAAGCGTGCCGAAAGTGCTCTGCATGGCGTCGAAGACGGCTCCGATGGGGACACCCATGGCCCAGGCACGTTCCCGGTCCACGTCCACCTCGTACCGGGGAACTTCCGTGTTCAGCAGCGTGCGGACGTCGGCCAGTTCCGGTCGTTCGCGGGCGGCTTCGATCAGCGCATTGGTTTGCTCCAGCACCTCGGCCACGCTCTCTCCACGGCGGCTCTGCAGGTAGGCCTCGAATCCACCGGTGGTGGAGATGCCGGTGATCGGCGGGGGATTGAAGGCATTGATACTGGCGCCGGTGAGCCTCCTGCCGTCGCTCACCAGGCGGTCCACGACGGCGTCGCTGCTTTCCGAGCGGGCGCGGCGTTCCGACCAGTTGTGCAAGGTCACGTACGCGGCACCGGTATAGGTCTTCATGCCGTCGGACATCAGGTCCATACCCGAGAAACTGACCACGTCGGCGGTCTCCGGGTAGTCCAGCGCCAGCTGGCCGAGATCGTTCATGGTGGCTTCGGTGCGGCGCAGCGATGCCGCTGGCGGCAGATTGGCCGTTGCGAACACGTATCCCTGGTCCTCGTCAGGGACGAATCCCCCAGGGACCACGCGGAACAGGAGCACGATCGCTACAAGCAGCAGAATGAACAGGCTGCAGCCGATGACTGGATGGTGGAGCAGCACACGGGTGCCGTAGACGTAGCTGTTGGTCAGCCGGTCAAAGGCGCCGTTGAACCAGCGGAACGGCCAGGCCGGCCGGGGCTTGCGGTCGGACAGCAACCTGGCGCACATGGCCGGGCTCAGAGTCAGCGCGACCACGCCCGAGATGGCCACCGATACGGCGATGGTAATGGCAAACTGCTGGTACATCTGGCCGCTGAAGCCGCCAATGAACGCCACCGGCACGAAAACGGCCACCGTTACCAGAGTCATGGCGATGACCGGAGCCGCGACCTCATCCATGGTCTTGATAGCCGCTTCCCGCGGTGGCAGGTTTTCATCGCGCATGATGCGCTCGGTGTTTTCCAGCACGATGATGGCGTTATCCACCACGATGCCGATGGCCAGCACCAGCCCGAACAGAGTGAGCATGTTGATCGAGAAGCCGAACAGATACATGCCGGCCAGCGTGCCGATCAGCGAGACCGGGACCGCGATCACGGGAATCAGTGTGGCACGGAGTGTCTGAAGGAACAGGTAGACCACGGCCACCACCAGTACCAGCGCCTGAACCAGGGTCAGCAGCACCCGGTTCAGCGCGGCGTCGATGAACGCTGTGGTATCGAACGGTATGGCGTATTCCAGGCTATCCGGGAAACGGGGCTCCAGCTCCTCCAGAATCCGGGCCACACCACGTGCCGTTTCCAGCGCGTTGGCGCCAGGCATCAGGTAAAGGCCCACCGGGACGGTTTCCCGGCCGTTGTGCTTGGCCCGGAAGGCGTATTCGTGGGCGCCCAGTTCCACCCGGGCTACATCGCCAAGACGCAGGGCGGAGCCGTCCTCGGTACTGCGCAGGATGATGTTTTCGAATTCCTCGACTTCGGAAAGTCGCCCCGGGGTGTTGACGGAATAGGTGAATTCCAGGTCGGCGGAACTGGGTTCGGCGCCGAACATGCCGGCGGCGTACTGGGTGTTCTGGTCCTGGATGGCGTCGCGGATGTCACCCGCGGTGATGTTGTATTCCGCCATCTGGTCCGGGCGCAGCCAGATACGCATGGAGTAGATCTGCGCACCGAAGAAGGTCTGGTCGCCGATGCCCGGTGCGCGACGCAGTTCCGTGTAGACGTTGCGCCAGACGTAGTCACTGATGAAGCGCGCATCCAGGCTGCCGTCGGAGGACGAGAAGGTGATCATCTGGAGCAGGGCGGGAGAGCGCTTTTCCACGCTGATGCCGGCGCTGGTGACGGTATCGGGGAGGCGGCCCATTGCGCCCTGGATCTCGTTGCTGACGTTGATGGCGGCCAGGTCGGGATCGGTTCCCACCTCGAAGGTGATGACCAGTTCCATGGAGCCGTCATCGGTGGACACCGAGCGCATGTAGGCCATGCCGTCGACGCCGTCGATGGTTGCTTCCAGCGGAGCGGCCACCGTTTCGGAGACATTCTCCGCGCTGGCACCGGAGTAGCTGGCACTGACGACCACCTGGGGCGGCAGTATGTCCGGGTACTGGGTCACCGGCAGCATACGGGCCGCTGCTAGTCCGGAAAGCACGATGAGGATGGAGATTACCGTGGCGAAGACAGGCCGGTCGATGAAGAAACGCAGCATCACCGGTCCCCGTCGTTGTTGTCGTCCGGTTCGTCCTCCTCGCCAGCTCCCTCATCCGTGCGCTCGCCAGCGTCTTCGCCGTTGCCGTTATCGCCGTTATCGAGCTGCGCGTCCCCGTTTTCCTCCTCGTCGTCCGCAGATTCCTCCCGGGCCTCTTCTCCATTGTCGGCCTCGTCCTCGGGGCTTTCGTCCTCCTCGGGCGCACGGTCCGGATCCCGGTCCTCGGGCTCCTGATCCTCCTCCAGTGCCTCATCGGAGGGTTCTCCGGCCGCCGGTCCGTCAGCGGGTGGCAGGGCGCCGAGAACGCGTGGCGTTTCCTGCTCAGCCTCCGGCTCCATGTAGTCCGGAATCACGACCACGCCGTCCTCGATGCTGGCAATGCCGTCCACGACCAGACGCTCGCCCTCGGACAACCCTTGCTTCACCAGGAAGTACTCGCCCAGGTCATGGTCCAGCGACAACTGCCGGGCAACCGGCTTGTCTTCGTCGTCAAGTACGTAGATCTGTGGCCCATCGACGCCTTCGGAAACAGCCCGGTGGGGAACGCGGACGCCCCAGCCAAGATGCAGATCGCTCAGCGTGATGCGCACGAACTGGCCGGGCATCAGTTCCCGGTCCGGGTTGGCAAACACGGCCCTGGCCCGTACCGTCCCGGTGGCACTGTCGATCGCCGCTTCGGTGAAATCGATTCTTCCGGGCTCCGGATAGGCTTCGCCGTTGGGCTTGGTCAGCAGTACCTGGAAGCCGACCCCGGACTGGATCTGTGAACCGAACGCGGACATGTGGCCTTCGGGGATGGAGAAGCGGACCTGGATAGGATCGAGTTGCGTGATGGATGTCAGTAACTGCCCCGAGTCCACCAGGCTGCCTTCGGACAGTTCCTCCAGCCCGGCAATGCCGGTCACCGGTGCTTCGACCGTGGTGTAGTCCAGGTCCAGTCGCGCGTTGGCCAGCTCCGCCTCCGCCAGGGCCACGCCGGCCTGGGCGAGGTCCAGTTCGGAACGAGCGGCATCCCGTTCCCGCCCGCTGATGGCATCATCCTCGTAGAGTTCCGAAACCCGGCGCCATTCCCGCTCGGCCTGGCGCTCCTCCGCCTGGGCGCGTTCAAGCTCCGCCTCTGCCCGTTGGACATGAACCTCATAGCGGGTGGGGTCGATCTGGAACAGCTTCTGGCCTTCCTCCACCACCGAGCCTTCGGTGTAGCCGCGGCGATGGATGATGCCGTCGACTCGAGCACGAACCTGGACTTCGCGGGATCCGCGGTTTCGGCCGGTGTAGGTACGCGAAATGCTGACCGCCTCCACCTTCACTTCCTGGACCGGCAGCTCTACGTGGGAATCGGCCTGGGCTTCGGTGGCCTCGTCATCGGATTCCACCGCGCAGGCGGGCAGTAACAGCGGACACAGCAGGAGCGGGAGCCACCAGCGCGGGCGGAGGCCCCCACCGGCCGTTGATGCCGGAGACATGCAGTTTCCTCTTTGATCGCTTTTTCTGGGGCTGGATTCCGGTCCAGGCCAGACTGGGGGCCGTCTTCTTTCTTGGTTGGCCGTTTCCGGCTATCAGACTACCCGCAACCGCGCGCAAATGTATATGCAACTCACGAGGATAGCTTGTCTCTGAAGAGAGGCAGTCAGGGGTTGGCGGAGCGTTTGTGGAGCTGGATATAGAGCAGACAGCCAGTGAACAGGCCAAGGCTGAGCGCGATTTCCAGCCCACCCAGCCAGCGTAGCAGGCCCTCGTTCCATGCAGCGGCCACGCCGTGGGCAAAGTAGAAGACGGCCAGGAGGCTGGTCCAGGCGGCGGTATAGCGGCGACCGTGAAGCAGGCCGCGGAGCGGCAGCAGCAGCGGCAACACCAGCAGCAGCAACAGCGGTACGACATAGCCGCTGTTGGCGGGGGGAGAAAGCCAGACGATCCAGAGCGTCAGGAGCAGGATCAGCGCAAGCAGGCAGGTGACGATCAGTCCATGGGCCAGGCGAATTTCCCTGCTCATGTCCGTTGCCCCCGCTTCAGGGCGAGCGCGGTTTCCGCCAGCCGCCGTCCCAGTGCCCGGCACAACTCGGCTTCCTCGTCGGTGACCGGCTGATCGCCCTCGCTGCCGGCGTGATGGCTGGGGCCGTAAGGCGTGCCTCCGCTGCGGGTACGCATCAGCGCCCCCTCGGTGTAGGGCACGCCGGTGATCAGCATGCCGTGATGCAGCAGTGGCACCATCATCGTCAGCAGCGTGGTCTCCTGGCCGCCATGCAGTGAGCCGGTCGAGGTGAACACGGCAGCCGGCTTGCCGGCGAGTGCGCCCGACAGCCAGAGGCCCGAGGTGCTGTCCAACACATGCTTCAGGGGGGCCGCCATGTTGCCGAAGCGGGTCGGGCTGCCCAGCGCAAGCCCGTCGCAACCTTCCAGTTCGTCCAGCGACAGGTAGGGCGGGCCTGCATCCGGAATCTCCGGCGCGGTCTGTTCGCTGACGGGAGAAACAGCAGGTACCGTGCGCAGCAACGCTTCGGCGTCGGCCACGGATTCCACGCCGCGAACGATCTGCTCCGCGAGATGCCGCGTGGCCCCGGTTCGGCTGTAATAGAGGACAAGTATGGTTGCGGGCATCAGGGCACCTGCGGGTCAGAGGATGTCGAGCACGTTCTCCGGCGGTCGGCCCAGCACGGCGCGGTCACCATGAACGACAATCGGCCGCTCGATCAGCTTCGGATAACTGTGCAAGGCTTCCAGCACGCGCGCCTCGTCCGCCTCTCCCTGGTCCAGGCCGGAGATGGCAAACTCGGCCTCCTTGCGGCGCACCATGTCCATGGGGGCCAGCCCCAGTTTGCCGATCAGGGTTCGCAGTTCCTCGACGGACGGCGGCGTCTTCAGGTATTCGACAATTTCCGGTTCGAATCCCTTGTCCCGAATCAGCGTCAGTGTCTGTCGTGACTTGGAGCAGCGGGGATTATGGTAGATTCTGATGGTCATGGAGTGCGTTCCGGTACCGGGGTGGCTGGAGTCGGGAATTGTACGGCAGCGTGGCAGGCATCCCAAGGCCGGCGGGAACACGGAGTGGATCAGCGCTGCCTGACCATGTTCAGGAGGGCGGAACCGGCTTCTGTCGCCGGCCCCCGGCATCATGGCCGGGTACCGGTGCGGAGAAGTCCACCGGCTGTGGTGCGGCCGCGGGAGTGTTTCCGCCAGTATTCGCCAGCGCTGACGCGCGTTTGCAGGCAGGCATAAACAATGAAGAGCGCGTTCGCCAGCAGAGTCCGATCGTTCTCCGACTGGCCTCGGCTGAGGGCGGAGGCCAGGGTTGCGCTGCGAGAGTTCGTTGCCTTCTGGCGTTACATGATTCGCCGCTTCATCGACGATGAATGTCTGCAGAGCGCGGCGACGCTGGCCTACACGACCCTGCTCTCACTGGTTCCCCTGTTCGCCGTGAGTTTCGCGCTGTTCACGGCGTTCCCGGTCTTCGAGGACATGAACGAGCGCGTGCAGGAGTTCCTGATCAGCAACCTCGTCCCGGCCTCCGGCGAGGTGGTGCAGGACTACATTCAGCAGTTTGCCGGGCGCGCTGCGGGGCTGACGCTGGCGGGCCTGATCGGTATTTCGGTCACCGCCATACTGATGATGGCGGCCATCGACCGCACGCTGAACCGCATCTGGCGGGTGACGCGACGGCGCAGGCCGCTACAGAGCTTCATGGTCTACTGGGCGGTGATCACGGTCGGGCCGGTACTGGTGGCGGTCAGCCTGGCGGCCTCGTCCTACGTGACCGTGCTTGCCGAATACACCGACGCCCTGGATGCGGGCCAGTTGCAGACCTGGGCGCTGGAAGCAGCGCCGGTGGTTGCCATCATCCTGGCATTCGGATTTCTCTATAGCGCGGTTCCCAACCGCAGGATCTCCTTGTGGCATGCCGCTGCCGGGGCCGCTTTCGCTGCATTGCTTTTCGAGTTCGCCAAGCGCGGATTCGCCCTGTTCGTGACCAATTTCCCCACCTATGAGGCCATCTACGGAGCACTGGCCACCTTGCCTATCCTGTTGGTCTGGATCTACCTGTCCTGGGTGATCGTGCTACTGGGCGCCGAATTCACCCAGGCGCTGAGCGGTTTCCGCCTCGGCCGCGCCGGTACCTTCACCGACCCTCGGCTGGCGCTGGTGCTGGCGGTGCGCCTGACCGGCGATTTCTGGCAGGCGCAACAGCAGGGCAGGGTGCTGCGGCGCGAGGATATCCTGCGCTTGGAACCGGAAGCAGGGGAGACGGCGATTGGTCAGGCACTTGAGGCGCTCGAGCATGCGCAGGTGATTCGCCGTACCGACGACGGTGCCTGGGTGCTGGTGCGGGATCCTTCCAGCTACACAGTGCTGGATCTGTACAGAGATCATCCGTTCGTACTCGGCACGCTGCCGGCGTCGATTGCCGATCTGGATCACTGGAACGAGGAACTCGCCGGCATGATGGCCGAGGCCATGGATGGTGTGGAGCACGCGCTGTCGAGGCCGGTGAAGGAAATTTTCCGGCGTCCTGAGGGGCAGGAATCCCGGGCCGGGTCAGTCGATCCGCCGCAGGCCCCCCCCTATCCAGTGGCTGATACACGCAAGGCGGGAGGGGATTCATGACCGAGCGCTGCATGCGCTGTGTGGTGGAAGGCCGGGTGCAGGGAGTGTGGTTTCGTGCCGGGGCCCGGGAGGAGGCGTTGCGGTTGGGTGTTCGCGGGTACGCCCGCAACCTTCCGGACGGGCGCGTCGAAGTGCTGGCATGCGGAAGCGAGCAGGCGCTGGAGACGCTGCGGGACTGGCTGCGGACGGGCACTCCGCAGGCACGCGTGGAGCGTTTGCAATGCGAATGGCAACCGTATGCACCGCCCGGTGACGGCTTCGAAACCGGCTGAAGTGATCGAAATCGGCCGGTGATTGTTCAGTGTTTCCTTTACCCCCGAGCCGATCCATGGAAACATATTGGGCGCATTTTGGCCGGCGCAGGGCCCGTGGCGCAGGCGGAACATACCGCAGGCACGTGGCGGCGCGTCCCAACCGCTTACGAATAAAATTGTCGAGAGAATGACGTATGAAATTGAAGCATGTCTTGTGCGCGGCTCTGCTGGGTGGTCTGGCCGTGACGGGGGTCGCCCAGGCTGACGACGACGGCGATGTGGTCCGCGGCCAGCAACTGGCTGAAACCTGCATGGGGTGTCATGCGGTGGAAGGCCTGCGGAATGCTTACCCCTCCTACCGCGTGCCGAAGATCGGCGGTCAGACTGCGCAATTCATCTACAACTCGCTGGTCGCCTATCAGCAAGGTACCCGGGCGCATCCCACGATGCGGGCCCAGGCGGGCAGCCTGAGCGAGCAGGAAATGCGTGACATCGCCGCATTCTTTGCGCAGGAACAGTAAGCGGTCAAACGTCGGGTACAGAGGCAGACTCATGAATCGGTTTTTTCTTGGTGCAGTGGCAACCCTGTTGATTTTCGCGGCCGGCCAGGCTTCCGCCATCCAGCGTGGTGACCCGCAGCGTGGCGAGGACCTCGCCGAGGCCTGCATGGCCTGTCATTCGGCGGATGCAGTTCGTAACAACCCGGAATGGCCGCGCCTGCACGGGCAGTACCATGAATACCTGGTGCACGCGCTGCGCGCCTACAAGAGTGGTGACCGCGAGAACGCGCTGATGCAGCAGCAGGTGCAGGGCCTGTCCCTGCAGGACAAGCGCGACCTGGCCGCCTGGTTCTCGCAGCAGGATGGGGAACTGTACGTGCCGCGCCGCCGCTAGGGAGGCGCTGAAATATTCACGCTGCCGCGTTACGGTCAGATTTTTCGCGATGCCAGGCGCGGTGCGCAGCGCCGTGGTCATTCCACGGTCAATCGCCGCAACGACGCAGCGCGAAAAATCTGACCGTAACCCCTTCGGGGCTCGGCCGGTTTTCGCCCGTGGCGGTGTCGCAAGCCACCACAGGTAGAACCACTACCTGCGGCGTCTTGCTCCTGGCCACGAACGAAAACCGGTCTCGAGCGCGACAACGTGAATACTTCAGCGCTTCCTTAAGGAAGCGAGATCGATTCCTCAGGTGCGAATGCGGCGCAGAGACTGGTGCAGCGCGTCCACCATCCGTCCCTGCGCATCGGTGGCCGCGTCAATCCGGCTTACCCCGCTGCGCGTCTGCACCGCCACGTCCCGGATCGTGACCACGGCGCGGTTGATTTCCTCGGCGGTCGCGGCCTGTTCCTCGGCGGCGCTGGCGACCTGGATGTTCATATCGTTGATCACGTTCACGGCCCGCGTGATGGTGGTCAGGCTCTCCCCGGCACGGGCGGACTCCTCGACACTGGCGTGGGCCAGTTCCGCGCATTCCATCATTGCCCGGGTCGCGGCCTCCGCTCCGTGGCGGAAGCGTTCAGTGATGGAGTGAATCTCCCCGGTGGATTCCTGCGTGCGCTGGGCCAGCGCGCGGACCTCGTTGGCGACCACGGCAAAGCCCCGGCCGTCCTGGCCGGCTCTGGCCGCTTCGATGGCTGCATTCAGCGCCAGCAGATTGGTCTGCTCGGCAATGCTGTTGATCACTTCCAGCACCGAGCCGATCTCGCGGGATTCGGCAGCCAGGGAATCCACCGCCCGGCGTGAGCGCTCGATGTTGTCCGCCAGGTTGCCGATGGCGCTGATGGTTCCCTCTACCACGCCGGCGCCGTGGGTCGTGGCCTGCCCGGCTTCGGTGGCCGATTCCGCTGCCACCGTGGTGTTGCGGGCCACTTCCTGCACCGTGGCTACCATCTCGTTCATCGCCGCGGCAAGCTGCTCGGATTCCTGCTCCTGTCGGCTGACACCCTCGACCGCCTCCCGGGTGACCTGTCTCAGCAAGCCGGAGGATTCGGTGAGCTGGTCCCGCACCTGGGCCGCCTGTGCGATTGCATTCCGACAGGTGGTGGTCAGCGCGTTCACGCTGCGCGCCAGCTCGGTGAGTTCATCGTTGCCGGTATCGTCCATGTGCCGGGTCAGATCGACGGTTTCGCCGGCCATGGCGCGCAGGTTGGCGACTGTCGCGTTGAGGGGGGTGACGATGCTGCGGACGGCGATGGTCACCACGCCTGCGAGTGCCGCCACCACCAGCAGCACGCGCACCACCATGTCGGCGGCAAATGCCACGATCGCGGTGTCCACCTGGCCGGCGTGGATGCTGGCGCCCACGGTCCAGCCCCAGGGTTCGAACACATCGAATTGCGCCATGCGCCTGCTCGGTGCCGATTCGCCGGCCGCCGCCCAGCGGTACCGTAGCTCCGTGACCGAGTGGTCGCGCAGGGCTGCATACAGGTGCTGGCCGTCGGCATCCGTCAAGCCGGCCGCTGGTCGACCTTCCAGCTCTGGCCGTTCCGGGTGCAGCAGCAGGCGCTGATCGCCCGACAGCACCCACAGGTACTGGTGCCGGTGTTCCCCGCCCTGGCGCTGATCCATGGCCCGCAATGCCGCACCGGCATGCGCCATGGCGTCTGGTTCCGACAGCTCCCCGCGTTCGGACATTGCGTGATAGTGATCGATCACGCCAAGGGCCGCGTCCACCGACAGGCCGGCAGCCTGCCGACGTTCGTCCAGCAGGCTGCCGTGTACGGCATAGAGGGTCAGGACGCCCAGCATGGCCAGGCCGACCACCGTCCATCCGAGAATCGACCAGATGCGGGTCTGTATGCGGAAGTTGCGGAACATCTCTACCTCGTCAGCTCGATCTCTGCGCTGCGCGAACGCATGGCGGGGACGGTAGAGGCTATCCGGGATGGGAACGGCGGTTGTTGACCGGGGTCAAAAATCCGAAAGGCCGGCCGGCGGGGCTCGGTGCCCGCCAGCCGGCCCGTCGGTCGATTACTCGCCGCCGTCCTGCATGCCGGCTTCCACTGCTGCCAGGGCGGTCATGTTGATCAGGCCGCGCGTGGTGACGGAGGGAGTCAGGATGTGCGCCGGGTGGGTGGTTCCGAGCAGTATCGGCCCCACCGAGACGCCGTCTCCCATGACCTTCAGCAGGTTGAAGGCGATGTTGGAGGCATCCAGGGTGGGCATGATCAACAGGTTGGCCTTGCCCGTCAGCGTGCTGTTCGGGAAGATCCGGTTGCGGATGGTTTCCGAGATCGCGGCGTCGCCGTGCATCTCCCCTTCCACTTCCAGGGACGGGTCGCGGGCCTGGATGAGTTTCAGCGCCTCGCGCATCTTCAGGGCGCTTTCCGAATCCGACGAGCCGAAGCTGGAGTGCGACAGCAGCGCAACCTTGGGGGCGACCCCGAAGCGGCGCACCTCGTCGGCAGCCAGGATGGTCATCTCGGCGATCTGCTGTGCCGACGGGTTCTGGTTGACATAGGTATCGCAGAGGAAGAACGTGCCCTTGGGCAGGATCAGCGCGCTCATCGCCGCCAGGTTGCGGACGCCGGGCCGTTTGCCCAGTACTGATTCCACATGCGCCAACTGGCGGTGGTAACGGCCGTCTATGCCGCAGAGCATGGCGTCGGCCTCGCCCCGGTAGACCATCAGCGCAGCGATCACGGTGGTACGGGTGCGCACGATGTAGCGGGCCTGGTCCGGGGTAATGCCCTTGCGTTCCATCAGTGAGTGGTACAGCGTCCAGTACTCGCGATAGCGCGGATCGTCCTCGGGATCCGCCACTTCCACGTCTTCGTCCAGCTTCAGCCGTAGACCCATGCGCTTGATGCGCATCTCCATCACCTTGCGGCGGCCGATCAGGATGGGTTTGGCCAGGCCGTCGTCCACCACCACCTGTACCGCCCGCAGGACGCGTTCCTGCTCGCCCTCGGCATACGCCACCCGCTGCGGGTTCGCCCGGGCCTGCTCGAACAGTGGCTTCATCACCAGGCCGGACTGGAACACGAACTGGTTGAGCTGCAGCTTGTAGGCTTCGAAGTCCTCGATCGGCCGTTCGGCCACGCCGCTGTCCATGGCGGCCTGGGCCACGGCAGGCGCGATGCGGGAGATCAGGCGTGGGTCGAATGGCTTGGGAATGAGATATTCCGGACCGAACTGCAGCGGCTTGCCGCCGTAGGCCGCAACGACCACGTCGGAGGACTCCTGCAGCGCCAGGTTGGCGATGGCTTCGACGCAGGCCAGCTTCATCTCCTCGTTGATCGTGGTGGCGCCCACGTCCAGTGCGCCGCGGAAAATGAACGGGAAGCAGAGAACATTGTTGACCTGATTGGGGTAGTCGGACCGGCCGGTGGCGATGACGGCATCCGGCCGCACTTCGTGCGCCACCTCCGGCAGGATCTCCGGAATCGGGTTGGCCAGCGCCAGAATCAGCGGGCGCTCGGCCATGACTTCCACCATCTCCGGCTTGAGCACACCGGGGCCGGACAGGCCGAGGAAGATGTCGGCGCCCTTGATGGCGTCCGATAGCGTGCGCGCATCGGTCTGCTTGGCGTAATTGGCCTTGCGTGCGTCCAGCTTTTCCCGGCCGCTGTGCACCACGCCCTTGGAATCCAGCACGGTGATGTTCTCGCGGGTCATGCCCAGGCCCACCAGCAGATCCAGGCAGGCCATGGCGGCGGCGCCGGCGCCGGAACAGACCAGCGTGACGTCGGCGATGTCCTTCTCCACCACAAGCAGCCCGTTGCGGATGGCGGCGGCGGTGATAATGGCGGTGCCGTGCTGGTCGTCATGGAACACCGGGATGTTCATGCGCTCCTTCAGCTTGGCTTCCACCTCGAAGCATTCCGGCGCCTTGATGTCTTCCAGGTTGATGCCGCCGAAGGTGGGCTCCAGGCTGGCGATGATATCCACCAGCTTGTCCGGGTCACGCTCGTCGATCTCGATGTCGAAGACGTCGATACCGGAGAATTTCTTGAACAGCACCGCCTTGCCTTCCATCACCGGCTTCGAGGCCAGCGGGCCAATGGCGCCGAGCCCCAGTACCGCGGTGCCGTTGCTGATCACGGCAACCAGGTTGCCGCGGGAGGTGACCTGGGCGGCCGCCTTCGGATCCTCGACGATGGCTTCGCAGGCGTAGGCAACACCGGGTGAATAGGCAAGCGCAAGATCGCGCTGGTTGGCCAGCGGTTTGGTGGGAGCGATGGCAAGTTTTCCGGGGCTCGGATAACGGTGGTATTCAAGCGCGCTCTCACGCAGTTCGTCTGACATGCCCATTCTCCGGAACGGTGGCTGGATTGATGATGTTGATCAGCGTCTGATCGGCACTGGCGACTGCGTCCGGCCGGGGGGTGTCGACGGTGGCGCCCCTGTTGACGGATGACACCCCGGTGTTTTCAGGCGGAAACAGCAAACGCCCGGCGGCGTCAGGACTGCGCCTGGGCATGGCCGGGACCAGACGCGCATTATAGTCGTTCCCGCCGTGACGATGCCACCCGAAGCCCGAGGAGCCGCCGCGCTGTGGCGGTGGCCACGGAGGATTCCTGCCGTCGTCGTCAGGTGTCGAGAAACGCCGAGACCGCCGCCACGAAAGCCTCGGGGTCTTCCGCATGCAGCCAGTGGCCGCAGCCCGCCATGCACTGGAAGCGAACCTCGGGAAAGCGTTTGCGGATGACATCGTGGTCTGCGGGGCGCACGTAGTCGGAGTTCTCGCCGTAAAGGAACAAGGCCGGGCCGGCGAAGCTGCCCGGCAGGTCCGGGAATCCGCGGATGGTTTCCAGACCCCGGCTGAGTATGTCCAACGGGATGCGCCACTGCCAGGCGCCGTCCCGCTTCTCGAGGTTGGTCAGCAGGAACTGGCGGATGCCCGCGGACGGGATCTCGGACTCCAGGTCATGATCCGCGCCGCGTCGTGAGCCCAGTTGCTGCAGGTTCATCCGTTGCAGCGCCCCCAGCAGCCGTTCGTGTTCGCCGCTGTTCGGGTAGGTCACCGGGGAGACGTCGGCCACCACCAGCCGGCGGATCCGTTCCGGATGCTGCAGGGCCAGGGTCATGGCAACCTTGCCACCCATGGAATGCCCGAGTACGTCGGCCTGCTCCAGTTCCAGCTCCTCCATCAGGGCCAGCAGGTCCGCGGCCATGGCGGTGTAGCCGACTTCCGGGTGGTGGGGCGACTGGCCATGGTTACGAAGATCAACCAGGTATAGCCGGTGGTCGTTCTCCAGCGTTGTGGCGATACGCTTCCAGTTGTTGCCGGAGCCATACAGCCCGTGGAGGACGATCAGCGGGGCCCCCTCGCCCTGCTCACGGTAGTGCAGGGGTACCGTCTCGGTCATGCGTCTCCCTTGCGTTTGCGTTTGGCGGCCGGCTTGCGGCCTTGTACCTCGGTGGGTGCTGCAACCACCACCAGGTTCTTCAGGTCCTGGACCGCCACGCTCAGCATGGCGACATCCGGCTGGCCAACGGCCTGCAGGGCTTCCAGCGTTCGCAGCAGACGCTCCACCGGCTGGGCGTGAAGCTCAATCCATTGATCGATCCGCTTGGCCGGTGCGCCGCTGGTGACACTGGTCAGCAGCCCGGCGGTGAGCTGTCGCAACTGGCGGTTGGCGTCGTCGCGCAGGCCGAGGCGGGCGCGTTCATGCCAGGGGTCGTCCGAGGGCACGGCTTCGATCGCGTGCAGCAACCAGCGGACGTCCAGCCGGTCGGCCAGGTGGAAGTGTACCCCGAGCGCCGTTTCGGCGTCCTCCCCGGTGATCTGCGCCACCCGCGAGGCATCCAGGCTGACAGCCAGCGGGCGCAGGTGGGCCACTGATCGCGCCAGCGATTCGGGAGCACCCTCGGACTGCCAGCGCTCGCAGAGCGACAGCAGTGCCTGGCGCTCGGTGTCGGGCAACAGGCCATCCAGCCGCTTGTCGATGGCGGATACCTGCGCGGCCAGCGCATCGCGGGTCTGCGCAAGTGCGTAGCTGGCACCCTTGTTGCGCAGCAGCCAGAGCACACTGCTTTCCGCCACCTCCAGCACCGCCAGGCGGAGCTGCGTTTGCAGGCTGTCATGGACGAGATTGTCCAACGCATCGATCTGTTGCCAGATCACTTCCAGGCCGAAGATGCCGCGCGTAGTGAAGTAGGCGCGGGCCACCGACTCCACGCTGGCGCCGGTTGCGTCCTGCATGCGGAACAGGAAGCTGGCGCCGGTGCGGTTGAGTATCTCGTTGGTCATCTGGGTGGCGATGATCTCCCGACGCAGACGGTGGCGGGCTATGTCGGCGCTATAGCGCTCCACCAGCGGCTTCGGGAAGTAATCGGTCAACGGCGAGCTGAGGTCCGGCTCCTCGGTGAGGCCGCTGCCGGCCAGTGTCTCGAAGGCGCTGAGCTTGGCAAGGGCAAGGATCACCGCGCTTTCCGGCCGGGTCAGACCATGTCCGCTCTGGACGCGTTCCAGCAATTGCCGCTCTTCCGGCAGCCCTTCCAGCTTGCGCTTCAGCCTGCCTTCCAGCTCCAGTTGCCGGATCATTCGCGCCTGTTCGTTCAGCAGTTCCGCCCCGCGTGCCTCCATGATGGTCAGCGCTTCGGTCTGCCGGTAGTTGTCGTGCAATACCAGCTGGGCCACTTCCTCGGTCATCTGCTCCAGCAGGCGGTTGCGCTGTTTACTGGTCAGTTCGCCGCGCTCCACCACATCGTTCAGCAGGATCTTGATGTTCACTTCATGGTCGGAGCAGGACACGCCGCCGGCGTTGTCGATGGCGTCCGTATTGATGCGCCCCCCCAGTTCGGCGAAGGCAATGCGGCCGAGCTGCGTCACCCCGAGGTTGCCGCCCTCGCCGATGACCTTGCAGCGCAGCTCGCTGGCATCCACGCGCACCCCGTCGTTGGCTCGGTCGCCCACCTGCAGATGGCTTTCCTGCGCGGCTTTCACATAGGTGCCGATGCCGCCGTTCCAGAGCAGGTCGACCGGCGCCCGGAGTATGGCCTGGATCAATTCATTCGGTGTCAGCCGCTCGGTGTCGATGTCCAGCGCCTGGCGTATCTCCGGCGTCAGCGTCACCGATTTGGCGTTGCGCGGGAACACGCCACCACCCTTGGAGATCCGCCGCTTGTCGTAGTCTTCCCAACTGGAGCGCTCCAGCGCGAACAGCCGCTGCCGTTCCTCGAAGCCGGATGCGGGGTTCGGCGCCGGATCGATGAAGATGTGGCGGTGGTCGAACGCTGCCACCAGGCAGATCTGCTCCGACAGCAGCATGCCGTTGCCGAACACGTCCCCGGACATGTCGCCCACGCCGACCACGGTAAACGGTTCGCGCTGTACGTCCCGGCCCATCTCGCGGAAATGCCGTTTCACCGCCTCCCAGGCACCGCGCGCCGTGATGCCCATTTTCTTGTGGTCGTAACCGTTGCTGCCGCCGGATGCGAAGGCGTCATGCAGCCAGAAGCCGTACTCCTCGGCGATGGCGTTGGCGGTGTCGGAGAACGTGGCCGTGCCCTTGTCGGCAGCGACGACCAGATAGGGGTCGTCATCATCGTGACGCACAACCTGCGGCGGCGGCTGTATGCGACCGCCGGGGTAATTGTCGGTAATATCCAGCAGGCCGCGGATGAAGTTGCGGTAACAGGCCTTGACCTCTTCCTGCACCGCCTCACGGCCTTCCGGCATCTGCTTCACCACGAAACCGCCCTTGGCTCCCACCGGCACGATGACGGCGTTTTTCACCATCTGCGCCTTCATCAGGCCCAGGATCTCCGTGCGATAGTCCTCGCGCCGGTCCGACCAGCGCAGCCCGCCCCGCGCCACCTTGCCGCCCCGCAGGTGCACGCCTTCCACCCGCGGCGAGTAGACGAAGATCTCGAACGCCGGCAGCGGCAGCGGGATTTCCGGAATGCCGCCGGGGTTGAGCTTCAGGCTGAGGTAGTCCTTGGGATGACCGTCCTCGCCGCGCTGGTAGTAGTTGGTCCGCAGCGTGGACTGGATGGCCGCCAGCAGGCGCCGCAGGATACGGTCCTCGTCCAGGCTCGGCACGTCGTTCAGCGCCAGTTCGATCTGCTCCGCCAGCCGGGCGACGCGGCGGGCATCCACCCGGTCCGGGTCGAGCCGGGTGTGGAACAGGCGCACCAGCAAGCGGGCGATGCGCGGGTTGTTGACCAGGGTTTCCTCGATATAGGCCTGGCTGAAGGCGGTGCCGGCCTGCCGCAGGTACTTGCTGTAGGTGCGCAGGATGACGATTTCGCGCCAGTCCAGACGGGCGGCAAGCACCAGCTGATGGAAGCCGTCGTTCTCGGCATGACCGTGCCAGCAGGCGTCGAAGCACTGCTCGAACAGCGGCCGCACCTGGTCGATGTCCAGCTCGCGGGCGCTTTCCACCTGCAGCCCGAAATCGTGTATCCACGCCGCTTCACGGCCCTCGGCGTGCACCGCGTAGGGGCGTTCGTCCAGCACCACCACGCCCATGTTCTCCAGCACCGGCAGCGCGTCGGACAGCTTCATCGGTTCGCCGCTCCGGTACAGGCGCAGCCTTAGTTGGTCCTCGTCCGCTTCCAGCGGGCGATAAAGGAGGATCTCCAGATCGTGTTCGCCTTGCAGGCGCTCCAGCCGTTCGACGTCGTGCGCGGCGGTGCGGGCCTGGGTGTCTTCGCGATAGGCCGCGGTGAACGCCTGGCTGTAGGCATTGAACAGGCGGTTGCCGCGGGTTTCACCGTCATAGTCCAGCAGCGCCTGGTGCAGGTCGTCCCGCCAGTCGAGTACGGTTCCGGCCAGGCGGGCTTCCACCTCCGCGACGTTCACCTCCGGCAGCCTGTTGTCGGACAGGTGGAGAATGAAATGGATGCGCGCGAGGATGCCCTCGGAGAGATTCACCGCGAATTCGCTCTGGGATGCGTTGTAGGCTTCCTCCAGGATCGCCAGCATGCGGCGGCGGACGTCGCTGTCATAGCGCTCCCGCGGGGCATACACCAGGCAGGAGACGAAGCGTCGGTAGGTGTCCTGACGCACGAACAGCCTGACCCGCTGGCGGTCCTGCAGGTGCAGTATGCCGGTGGCGATGCGGTAGAGCTCGTCGGCGTCGATCTGGAACAGCTCGTCGCGCGGATAGGTTTCCAGGATATGGAGCAGCGCCTTGCTGTCATGGCTGGGGTGCGGCAGCGCGGACCGTCGGAAGACGTCGTCGATCTTCTTGCGCAGCAGCGGGATGTGGCGCGGGTTCGTGCTGTAGGCCGCAGAGGTGTAGAGCCCGAGAAAGCGGTGCTCCCCCACCACCCGGCCCTTGGCGTCGAAGCGCTTCACGCCGACGTAATCCATGTAGCCCGGCCGGTGTACGGTGGCGCGGCGGTTGGATTTGGTCAGCACCAGCGGCGTGGGATCGCTGGCAAGTGCCTGGACCGCCTCGGGCAGCGCGTTGAAACTGTGGGAGCTGGCCTCCGCGCTGGCGCCCCGAAGGATGCCGTGTGCCGTGCTTTGCTGCGGCTGCAACTGGAAGCGTTTGCCCTTGCCGCTGAGGCTGTAGCAGCGGTAGCCGAGGAAGGTGAAGTGTTCGTCCAGCAACCAGGCCAGGAACGCCACGGCCTCGTCCCGATCCTCCGGCGAAGGGTGCGGATGGGCCGACAGTTCCTCCACGGCAGCCTGCATGTGCTCGCGCATCGGCTGCCAGTCACGGACCACGGCGCGGCAGTCGGCCAGCACCTCCAGCACTTCCTCGCGCAGCGTCTCGATTTCCGGGCCATCCGGTTGCCGGTCCACCTCGAAGTGCATCCAGGCTTCCGTGAGAGCCCCTCCGCTACCATTGCCCGGGCCCTCCTCGACAGTCAACAGTTCGCCGCGGCTGTCGCGCCGGGTGCGGACCACCGGGTGAATGATCAGATGGATGGTCAGGCCCAACCGCGCCAGCGCCATGGCGACAGAATCCACCAGGAAGGGAACGTCGTCGATGGTGATCTGGATGATGGTATGGCTGGACTCCCAACCATGCTGTTCCGGGTCGGGGTTGTAGACATGCACGCGCGGCGTGTCCGGTCGGCGCCTGCGGGCCAGGTTCCAGTGGGAGACCGCGGCGCCGTAGAGGTCGGC
The DNA here is from genome assembly GCA_020831845.1 of Ectothiorhodospiraceae bacterium. Lineage (GTDB taxonomy): Bacteria > Pseudomonadota > Gammaproteobacteria > Nitrococcales > Aquisalimonadaceae > LSCE01. Next base: position 67,574 of record JAFIFV010000108.1, on the reverse strand, counting down.
ATCCGAGCGCTCGACCAGGTCTTCTGGCGCCACACGCTTGTAGTATTGCCGGACGAACAGTTGCAGGACCGACGCATCCTTGTCCGACCAGCGTTTGGCCACACGCTGCTGTACCGCGTCCAACAGTGTGTGGACACGTTTCTCCGCTACCTGCCGCATGCTTCCTCCTTGGAGTTGTTCTGGATCGGTTTCGCACCACCCACAGTCTATGCGCTGGAGCGTGGGCTTCCACTGGGAATCGGCCCCGCAACGCGAAGCGGGGCGCAGTTTCCGATAGACTGGCTTCATGAACCACACGTCACCAGGCTTCGAGAAGCGGGTGGCCTGCCTTTGAGGGGACAGCAGTCATGTCGACGGACTACGATCAGCAGCGGCGGCGCCTGCACAAGTGCTTTTCCCAGGATGGCCTTGTCGGTGCCGATGACCAGACCCGAATCACGCTGTTCATCCAGTCACTGAAGGCCATCAACTCCGGCATTCTTGCGAAACTTGAATTCCAGCCGCTGGACTGGGCGCCCTGGAAGTTCCTGCACACCCAGTACTATCGGGAACTGGAAATGGCCACACTGATGGGGCGAGCAACCAGCTGGAGCACCAACCCGGTGGTGTACCTGGAAGCGAGCAACCTCAACCTGGGGCTGTGGAATCGCACCCAGGCCTGGGATTATCTGCAGGCGCCCCTGGCGGCAGACGAGCGTTTTTACCGCTATCTGGCCATGAGCCACGCACTGTTGTCGGTGGTCCGCCTGATTCCGTTGCTGCCCCCGTCCATGCCGCTGGACACCCCGTTCCTGCAGGCGCTGCATGACGTGGAAGAGGAGAACGGCCGCCAGATCCAGCTGCAGATCCGGCTGCTGAAGGAACTGGACATGGGCATGGACAGGAAGCAGCGCGAGGCGCTGGTGGAGGAAGAACGGGAAAGGGTGGAGGCCAGTTACCTGGAGCTGCTGGCCAGCCTCTGTCCCGAACAGGCGGAACAAGGCTAACGGAGAGTCGCAGCATGCCGGTATTCGAGTATCAGGGTCATCAGCTCTACTACGAGCTGCACGGTCGCGAGGGCGATCCGGTGCTGACCATCGTCAACGGCCTGTCCATGCGCACCTCGCACTGGGGCCCGTATTTCCAGCTGCTCCCCGACCTGGGTGTGCGGGTGCTCACCTACGACATGCTCGGCCAGGGTGCCTCGTCGAAGCCGGTGCTGGGTGCCGGTTTCCAGGATCATGCCGACGGCCTCTATGCGCTCCACCGCTACCTGGGCATCGAGCGGCCGTACGTGTTCGGCATTTCCTTTGGTGGGGTGGTGGCGCTGCGCTATGCGGTGGACCACCCCGACGTGCTGGGTGGGGTCATTCCCGTCAGCACCTTCAGTGAACTGGACGCGCAGCTGCGTGGGCACGCCACCAATCTCTACGTGGGGCTGGTGCGGGTGGGCTTCGGTTTCTATCTGGACCTGCTGATGCCGCTGAATTTCAGTAATGAATGGATTGCGCAACAGCAGGATTTGATTCAGCTGATCCGGCGGGTGGGCGTCAGCACCAACGAACTCTACGGAATCCAGAACCTGATGGAATCGCTGGCCGGCTTCGAGTCCATGACGCCGGAACTGTCCACCATCAAGGCACCGGCGCTGATTCTGAACGGTGAGTTCGACTGCCTGACCCCGCGCCATCTGCACGACATCCTGCGCCGGGAAATGGCCAACTCACGCCTGGTGCTGGTGCCACGGGTCTGCCACGCCTTTACGCTGGAGATCCCCGCGCTGACCAGCCGGCTGCTTGCGGACTTCATCCACGCGGTGGAACGGGGTGAGTGGACCGGCGACCAGAGTGTCTGGATCTCGGCGGAGGATCCGCAGGCCGATCCCTTGCTCACGCTCTGCGAGGCGGATCACTTGCGTGCGATTCCGCTGGCGCCAACGCCGAAGCCGCCGCGGAAGCGGAAGACCGCGGCGGGTAGCTTCGATCAGGCGTGAGCGAAGCCACCACCATTCTCTGCACGCACAAGACCGAAACGTGCAGACTACATCCGTATGGCCACCGCGGCCTGGTTGTAGCCCACGCCGGAGCCGATCATCACCACCAGGTCGTTGTCCTTCACCTTGCCCTGCTCCATCGCGTCGGACAGCGCCATGGGGATGCAGGCCGAGCCGGTGTAGCCCCATTTGTCCATGATGATGTGCGCCTTCTCGCGCGGCAGACCGATGGTGTCCGCCGCCTGCAGGATGGTTTCCTTGCGCACCTGGGTGAAGATCACCTGGTCCACATCGTCCACCGTGAAATCGTTCTGCTTTGCCAACTGGTGGAACAGCTTCGGCCAGCCTTCGTCGTTTATCTCCGGCGGATACCGCTTGACCAGCCGCACGTTGGTGCGCCCTGCCCGTACGGATTCCTCGGTGGCCGGCTCGGCGGTGCCGCCCGAGAAGATGCCCCAGCAGTCCGAATAGCTGCCGTCCGCCAGGAACGCCGAACCGATGTAGCCGGGCTTGTCGCCGGGCTCCACCACCGCGGCGCCGGCGCCGTCCCCGTAGAAGAACACCGTGGGATCGTCCGGATGCGCCAGCTTGCGCATCATGTAGGCGCCGATCACCAGGATGGTCCGAAAGCCAGGGTTGGTGGCCAGGATGCCGGCGGCCGAGGTCAGCGCGGTCGGGAAGGAGGCGCAGGCGCAGACCACGTCGAAGGTGCCGGCCTGGGTTGCCCCCAGCTTGTGCTGCAGCACCACCGAGGTGGAGGGTGTGGTGTAGTCCGGTGAATCCGTTCCCAGGATGATCAGATCCACGTCTTCCGGTTTGCGACCCGCCCGTCGCAACGCCTCCCGGGCGGCCGGCAAGGCGAGGTCCGATGTGGCCCAGTCATCCGGAGCGTACCAGCGCTGCTCGATACCGGTGCTGGCGGCAAACTTCCCCACCACCTCCGGTTTGCCCAGCCGGGAGAAGTGCTCGTTGAGTTGCTCGTTGCTGATCCGGCGTTCGGGCAAGTAATGCGCGATGGATACGATCCGTGCATTCCGGGACATGATGTGGGGCTCCTGGCTAAAACATGAATTGGTTGTCATGTATGACTCAGCTTACCCGAAACCTATACTGCTGCAAAGCCTGACGTAACGGGAGACAACGGTGATGAGTGACGAGAAGCGGCGCCCCTGGTCCAGCGTCCTCGTGGATGGGCCGCGCAAGGCGCCGGCCAGAGCCATGCTGCGGGCCGTCGGGTTCGCGGATGCGGACTTCCGCAAGCCGCAGGTGGGTATTGCCTCGACCTGGAGCATGGTCACGCCGTGCAATATGCACATCAATCGGCTGGCGGAGGTGGCCGCGGCGGGTGTGGACCAGGCAGGGGGCAAGGGAGTGATCTTCAACACGATCACCATCTCCGATGGTATCGCCAACGGTGCCGAGGCGATGAAGTACTCATTGGTCTCACGCGAGGTGATCGCCGATTCCATTGAAACGGTGGCAGGCTGCCAGGGCTTCGACGGCATCGTTGCCATCGGCGGCTGCGACAAGAACATGCCAGGCTGCCTGATGGCCCTTACCCGCCTGAACCGGCCAGCGGTGTTCGTCTATGGCGGAACAATCCGCCCGGGAGCCAACCATACCGACATCATCTCGGTGTTCGAGGCCGTGGGAGGTCATGCCAAGGGAACCATCAGTGATGCGCAGCTCACGGAGATCGAGCGCACGGCCATTCCGGGGCCGGGCTCCTGCGGCGGCATGTACACGGCGAACACCATGGCCTCGGCCATCGAGGCGCTGGGCATGAGCCTGCCGGGCAGCTCTGCGCAGGATGCGATCTCCGAGGCCAAGGAGCAGGATTGCGCCCGTGCGGGCGCGGCGGTGCTCGAGATGCTGGAGCGCGGCATCCTGCCCCGGGATATCCTCACCCGAGAAGCTTTCGAGAACGCGATTACCTTGGTGATTGCGCTGGGTGGATCCACCAATGCGGTGCTGCATCTGCTGGCGATGGCCGACGCGGCCGAGGTGCCGCTGTCGCTGGACGACTTCGTTCGCCTGGGCCGGCGTACGCCGGTGCTGGCCGACCTGCGCCCCAGCGGGCATTACATGATGTCGGAACTGGTGGCCATCGGCGGCATTCAGCCGCTGATGAAGATGCTGCTGGACGCGAAGCTGCTGCATGGCCACTGCCTCACGGTGACCGGGCGCACCATGGCGGAGAACCTCGCTGAGGTGTCCCCGTATCCGGAAGGTCAGGACATCATCCATCCGCTGTCACGACCGCTGAAGAAGGAAAGCCACCTGCGCATACTGCGCGGCAACCTCGCTCCGGACGGCGCGGTCGCAAAGATCACCGGCAAGGAGGGGACCCGCTTCTGCGGCACCGCCCGTGTCTTCCATTCCGAGGAGGAGGCGCTGGACCGCATACTGGACGGCACCGTCACAGCCGGGGACGTGATCGTGATCCGTTACGAAGGGCCCAGGGGTGGGCCGGGCATGCGGGAGATGCTGGCGCCCACATCGGCGGTGATGGGGCGTGGGCTCGGCAACGACGTGGCCTTGATCACGGACGGTCGTTTCTCCGGCGGCAGTCACGGTTTCGTGGTAGGCCACATCAGCCCGGAGGCCATGGAAGGCGGCCCCATCGCGCTGGTGGAGACGGGTGATGCCATCACCATCGACGCCGAGACAGACCAGATCACGCTGCACGTGGATGACGACGAACTCGATGCGCGCAGACTCCGCTGGCAGGCGCCGCCGCCCCGCTACCGGCGTGGTGTGCTGGCCAAGTACGCGCGCACGGTAAGCTCGGCCTCGTTGGGGGCGGTCACCGACGCCGCCGACAGCTAGTCGCCGGCACATGCCGCAATGCCCTGTGCGGCGCGCGCTGGCCGTCCACCGGAGGTGCTCGCATGAACGCTTCGGTGATTCGCTACTGGGGGGAGAGGGAAACAGGATCCTCTTTTCCCAGCCAGCGGACCAGGGCATCGAAGGGGAGTGGCTTGCTGTAGAAGTAACCTTGCACGAAGTCGCAGTCGTTACGGCGCAGGAACGTCAGTTGCTCATGCGTTTCAACGCCCTCGGCGACCACTTTCAGCCGTAGCTTGTGAGCCAGGGCGATGATCCCGGCGGTGATCTCGCAGTCGTCGGACTGCTGGGGAATGTCGCGGATGAAGGAGCGGTCCACCTTCAGCGTATCCACTGGCAGTCGCCGCAGGTAGGCCAACGAGGAATAGCCGGTGCCGAAGTCGTCGATGGAGACGGTAACGCCCAGTTCCCGCAACTCCTGCAGTACCAGCGCTGCGGTGGTGACGTTCTCCATCAGGGCATTTTCGGTGATCTCCAGGCAAAGCGCCCGGCCCTGGACCCCGTGGTGGGCAAGTTGCGCCGCAACGGTGGACGCCATGTCCGGGTCCGCCAGTGTGTAGGCGGAACAGTTGACCGCCATGCGAAGGCGGCTGTGACCCAGTTGGCGGAGCAGCTTCAGGTCCTCGCAGGCACGATTCAGCACCCAGCCGTCCAGTTCGGCGCTGAAGCCGTGATGCTCGGCGATGGCGACAAAGGTTTCCGGGTTGATGCTGTTGCCATGGACGTCCCTCCAGCGCAGGAGTGCCTCCAGTGACAGTACTTCGCCGCTGGTGCAATCGACCACGGGTTGGTAGTGCACTTCCAGCCCGTCTTCCTTGATCGCCTGGCGAAGTTGCTGTTCGATCAGTAGCTCGGCGTCTGCCTGCTCCTTCAGTGCCGGGATGTAGCGCAGGCTGCGATTGCGGCCGCTGCGCTTGCAGTACCCCAGTGCCAGGCCGGCGCCGTTCAGCAGTTCGTCGAACCGCTGCCCGTCCTCGGGATAGATGCTGAAGCCGATGCTGGCGGTCAGTCGCAGCTGGCTGCCCTGAATGCTGAATGGGGCGCTCAACTGCATCTGCATCTGGCGCGCCAGACGCTCCGCCCCCTGGGCGTCGAGGCCTTCGGCCAGGATGCAGAACTCGTCGCCGGAGAAACGTGCCAGTATGTCGGTCTGGCCCAGCGTATTGCGCAGACGCTGGGCGGTGATACGCAGCGTCTCATCGCCGGCCTGATGACCCAGACTGTTGTTGATCCGCTTGAAGTTATCGATATTGACGAAGAACAGGGCGCGCTGCATCCCGGCGGCGCTCTCGGATGCGAGCAGATTCGAAGCGATGCGATGCAGCGCCGGGCGGTTGAGCAGGTTGGTCGTTGGATCATAGTGGACCGCGGCATCCAACTGACTGGACACCGCTTGCAGATGGTATTGATGGGACCGCAGGCGCTGCTCCGCCCAGGAGGCACCGATACCGGTGATGATCAGCGTCAAGGTCAGCAGCCCGATGCCGCCGGCAAGCAACGATGGAAACGAATTGCTCCCAGGGGCCTGCAACACGGTATCCGCCTGCACCGCCAGCGTAAGCGCGGCCATGCCCGTGAAATGCATGCTGACGATCGCGCTGCCCATGACCAGGCTGGCGAGCAGTCGCAGCCAGAGATACCGGTAGCCGGTGCGGCCGCGGAAAAAGCTGCCGAGTACCAGCGCCGCCAGCGATACGGCGATGGCGATGAAGATGGAAAGCGCAAACAGCACCGGGTCATAGAACTGCACGGCTTCGGACCGGATCGCCGCCATGCCCAGGTAGTGCATGGAGGCAATGCCCAGGCCGGCGGAGACCGACGCCACAGCGTATTGCCGGTACCGGAGTCGGCGACGGCCCAGCGCGTGGATCACCAGGTATGAGGCCAGCACTGCCACGGCGAGGGACAGCACGGTCAGTGCCGTGCCGTAGTGCAGCGCCAACGGCACCTGGAAGGACAGCATGGCGATGAAGTGCATGGACCAGATGCCGCCGCCGAGGCACGCCGCGCCAACCCAACGCCAGAGTTCGCGGCCGCTGCGGTCGCTATCGCCCACACGCTCCGCCATCACCAGGGCCACATAGCCTGCCGCGCTTGCAACGATGATCGACAGGAATACCAGACCGGGGGTGTGGGTGTAGTCCAGCAACACGCGCATGTCTTCGGGTATGTGTCGCGTGATCTGGAAGTGGTTCACTCGGGTCCCCGGCCATGGTGCGCGATGGGCAAGCTTAAGCAACTGATGCGTTAAATAACATGATCCCCGTCACGCCTTCGCAGTCGCAGCGCCATGTTGCACTGCACATTGACTACCGGTGGCCGGGGCGTAGCTTTGAGGGAGTCACCTGAATCGGTACCGCTGCTCAAAAGGCCGCGTGCCGATCCGCCATCCCGCGGAGCGAACAACAATCCACCGCGCGGGGAGGGGACGCACAGCGTGCGTAAGGGTGCCTGGCAACCATCGTGGCAGCCGGCGACGGCTCCGGCAAGGGAGATCCCCTGTATGGCCCTGGCTAACGTGCAACTCGACGACAAGTACGCCCTCGAAACCGGGCGCGTTTACCTCAACGGCATCCAGGCTCTGGTGCGACTTCCCATGATGCAGCGTAGCCGCGACCGTCAGGCCGGCCTGGACACCGCTGCCTTCATTTCCGGCTACCGTGGATCCCCGCTGGGTGGGCTGGACAAGGCGCTGTGGGAGGCGCGGCCCTTCCTGGAGCGCAACCGGATCACGTTCAAACCCGGCATCAACGAGGACCTGGCCGCGACGGCCATCTGGGGCAGTCAACAGGTGGGCCTGTGGCCGGGTGCCACTTGCGACGGCGTGTTCGGCATGTGGTATGGCAAGGCGCCCGGCGTGGACCGCTGCGGCGACGTCTTCAAGCATGCGAATGCGGCTGGCACCTCCCCGCACGGCGGTGTGCTGGCCATCGCTGGCGACGACCATGGCTGCAAGTCCTCCACACTGCCCAGTCAGTCGGAATACGCATTCATGGATGCCCAGATGCCGGTGCTGAACCCCTCGGACATCCAGGATGTCCTGGATCTCGGGCTCTACGGCTGGGCCATGTCCCGATTCAGCGGCTGCTGGATCGGCTTCATCATGGTGGCGGATACTGCCGATTCCTCGGCCTCGGTGTCCATCGACCCCGACCGCGCTGGCATCGTCCTGCCGGAGGATTTCCAGTTGCCGCCGGAGGGGCTGAGCATCCGCTGGCCCGACCGCCCGGTGGACCAGGAGTACCGGCTGCAGCGCTACAAGCTCTACGCCGCCCTGGCCTTTGCCCGCGCCAACCGCCTGGACCGCGTGGTGGTGGACAGCCCGCAACCCAGGTTCGGCATCGTCACCACCGGCAAGGCCTACCTGGACGTGCGCCAGGCGCTGGAGGATCTGGGCATCGATGATGCGGAGGCGGCCCGCATCGGGCTGCGCGTCTACAAGGTTGGCATGAGCTGGCCGCTGGACCGGGTCGGGGTGCGCCACTTCGCCGAGGGCCTGGAAGAGATCCTGGTGGTCGAGGAAAAGCGCGCGGTCGTGGAGAACCAGCTCAAGGAGCAGCTCTACAACTGGAGCGAGGCGGCGCGTCCGCGGGTGGTGGGCAAGTTCGACGAGAAGGGCGAGTGGATCCTCCCTTCCGCGGGTGAACTGAACCCCGCCCGCCTGGCGCGGGTGATTGCCGATCGCATCGCGCTGTTCTACTCAAGCCCGGTGATGGGGCGGCGGCTGGAGTTCCTGGAGCAGAAGGAACATGCGCTGGCCACCAGCAAGCCATTGGCCGAACGCATGCCGCATTTCTGCTCCGGCTGCCCGCATAACACCTCCACACGGGTGCCGGATGGGAGCCGGGCGACGGCCGGCATCGGCTGCCACTACATGGCCAACTGGATGGACCGCAACACCGAGACCTTTACCCACATGGGCGGCGAAGGCGTGCCATGGATCGGCCAGGCGCCATTCACCGAAACCCGCCATATCTTCGCCAATCTGGGGGACGGCACCTACTTCCATTCCGGCCTGCTGGCGATCCGCGCCGCGATCGCAAGCGGCGTCAACATCACTTACAAGATCCTTTACAACGATGCGGTCGCCATGACCGGCGGTCAGCATGTGGACGGTGAGCTTACCGTGCCGCAGCTGAGTCATCAGCTCGCCGCCGAGGGCGTCGTTCGCACCGTGGTGGTGACCGACGAGCCCGAAAAGTACCCCGGCAGCGCTGGCCTCGCGGCCGGTGTTACCGTGCACGATCGTCGCGAGCTCGATGCCGTGCAGCGCGAACTCCGGGAATTGCCCGGGGTGACGGCGCTGATCTATGACCAGACGTGCGCTGCCGAGAAGCGCCGGCGCCGCAAGCGGGGGCTGATGGACGACCCACCCAGGCGCGCCTTCATCAATCAGCGCGTCTGCGAGGGCTGCGGGGACTGCAACGTCAAGTCCAACTGCCTGTCGGTGGTTCCGGTGGAAACCGAGCTGGGTCGCAAGCGCGCCATCGACCAGGCGCAGTGCAACAAGGATTTCTCCTGCCTGGAGGGGTTCTGCCCCAGTTTCGTCACCGTCCACGGCGGCAGTCTGCGCAAACCGCAGTCCACGGCGCATGAGGCGGAGTTCCCGCCGTTGCCGGAGCCGGTGCTTCCCGGGGTGGAGCGGCCCTACGGCATCGCAGTGACCGGTGTCGGCGGGACCGGCGTGGTGACTGTTGGCGCCCTGCTTGGCATGGCCGCTCATCTGGAGGGCAAGGGCGTGGCCGTGCTGGACATGACCGGGCTGGCCCAGAAATACGGTGCCGTGACCACCCATATCCGGATGGCGTCCAGGTCGGATCAGCTGAACGGCGCGCGTATTCCGGCCGGTGAGGCCGATCTGCTGCTGGGCGCGGACCTGGTCGTCGCCGCCGGCCACGACAGCCTTTCGAAACTGGACCCCGAGCGCAGTGCAGCGGTAATCAACAGCCACGGCATCATGACCGCCAGCTTCATCAACAACCCGGACCTGCCCTTCCCCGCGGACGGCATGCTGGCCCGGATCCGCGACGCGGCGGCCAACGACAGGGTTCACGCACTGGACACGATCAGCCTGACCGAACGCCTGTTCGGCGACGCCGTCACGGCGAACCTGTTCCTGGTCGGGTACGCCTACCAGCAGGGCTATCTGCCGGTCTCCGCCGAGGCCATCGAGCGCGCCATCGCGCTGAACGGCACCGCCGTGGAAGCCAACCAGCGCGCGTTCCTCTGGGGGCGGCGGGCCGCCCACGACATGGCAGCGGTGGAACGTATCGTCGGCGTCCCGGAGGCGACGGAGGGGGCTGCGGAGATGGAACTTGAGACGTTCGTGCAGCGGCGGGCCGAGGATCTGGTCGCCTATCAGAACGAAGCCTACAGTGGGCGTTACCTCGCCATGGTGGAGGCCGCCCGCCAGGCGGAAAACGCCTGTGCGCCGGGCGAGACGGCTTTCACCGAGGCCGTGGCGCGCGGCTGGTACAAGCTGCTGGCCTACAAGGACGAGTACGAGGTGGCCCGGCTCTACACCGACGGCGGCTTCGATCGCCAACTGGCGCAGACCTTCGATGGTGACTACCAGGTGCGCTTCCACATGGCGCCGCCCCTGCTGTCCAGGCCCGACCCGGTCACCGGGGAACCGCGCAAGCGCAGCTTCGGGCCCTGGGTGATGCCCCTGCTGCGGTTGCTGGTCCGGCTGAAGGGGCTGCGCGGCACAGCGCTCGATCCGTTCCGTTACAGTCACGACCGGAAACTGGAGCGCCAGTTGATCGACGACTATCAGGCCCTGATGGAAGAGGTCCTGACCGGGCTGCGCGCCGGCAATCGCGGTTACGCGATCGAGCTGGCCGCCTTGCCGATGGGCATCCGCGGCTATGGCCATGTGAAGATGGCCAACGCCGAGCGCGCGAGGGCACGTCAGCGGGAGTTGCTCGCCCTGTTCCGCAATCCTCCGCGGCAGGCCGTCGCCGGACAGGACCAACGCGCCGCAGGGGCGGTCCACTGAGTCACCCCGGCCCCTGCTCCGAGAACAGGATACGGTAGGGGTAGGCGTCGAAGATCATCTCGATGCGGTGAATCCGTCCGCCGCGGACCGTCGCCCAGTGGACGACGTCCGCGGCGAATTTCTCCGAGATCTGCACATGAAAACGCAGGATATGGCAGACATCCTCCCCGTCGGTGAAGTGTTTGCGGAATTCCATGCGTTGCACGATACCGTCACTGAGGAACGAATGTGCCATCAGGTCGTCGGCGCTGTGGAAATGACCGATGGGACTGATGTAACTGAAGCCGGTATCGGCCAGAAATCGGCGGGCCTCGCCGTAGTCTCGCTGTGCTATGGCCCTTAGATACTGTTCGACGATGTCTTTCGGCTCCACGGCAAATCCTCTGTGCAATGTTCCCGTGTCCTCCTTCGTACAATAGCCGTTCCGGGGGCGAGCCGCCTGTTTTCGCGGCCCGGATCCACGGCCGCCCCAGGCGCTGGATGGCGTGCCGGCGAGATCTCCTGGAAGGTGGACTCCAAAGCTGTGAAGCAGTGCCTTGCAATCCCGTCAAGGCACTGAAATTATGTGAACCACAACTCTAAAAAGTGGCTTGATCGCATCATTCCGGCAACGAGGGCAGTGGCGATGAACTGTGCCTGGCTGTGCCCTGGCCTGCGCGCAAGTCGGTTGTTACTGCTTTGACTCGGGGGCTCTCATCTCATGGCGACGCCAGTTCTGGTGGTCGATGACTCGACCATGTCGCGGAAGCTGACTATGCGCGCGCTTCCCGCGGATTGGAATGTGGAACTTCACCAGGCCTCCGGCGGTGAAGAAGCGCTGGCACTGTGCCGTCAGATCAAGCCCCGGCTCATGCTGCTGGATCTCACCATGCCGGGCATGGACGGCTTCGAGGTGCTGGAAGCCATGGGCCGTGAAGGCCTGGAATGCGTGGTCGTGGTGATTTCGGCGGACATCCAGCCCAAGGCCGAGGCGCGCGTGCTGGAGCTGGGTGCTGTTGCGTTCCTGCCCAAGCCGGTGGATGCCGGCCAACTGGCGCGCGTGCTGCGCGAGAACGGCCTTTCATGAGCCTGAAGTCCTTTAGCGACGACCAGCTTGATGCGCTCCAGGAGACGGCGAATATCGCCATGGGGCAAGCGGGTGCGGTACTGGCGCGCCTGCTGGATCACTACGTGGCGCTGTCTGTGCCGCGCGCGAAGCCTGTCCAGGCGGCTGACCTCGCCGCCACAGTGTCAGCCATGCTGGGCCCGTCACTGGATCTCGCCGTGACGGCCGTGCGCCAGAGTTTCCAGGGGCGCCTGCGCGGCGAGGCCATCAGTCTGTTCGGCACCGAAGGCTGCAGCGAACTGGCCGACCTGCTTGGTCACGAGAGTGGCGCCGGAGCCGAACAGCAGGAGGAGCTGCTGCTGGATGTCAGCAACATTCTGGTCGGCGCGGTACTGCGTGGCCTGGGCAACCAGTTGCATACGGATTTCGCCTTTTCCGCACCCACGCTGCTCGGCCAGGAGCAGGGAGTGGCCGCGATCTTGCGGCGTGGTCCCGTAGACTGGGTGGATGCGCTGTTGCTGGAAGTGAATTTCCGGCTGGACCCGCGCAATTTCTCCTGTCACCTGGTGTTGTTGCTGCCGGAGGAATCCATCGACGTGCTGCGGCAGGCGCTGGACAGGATGCTGGGGGACATTTGACTCGCGAGAACGAACAGCGGGCCCTGCTCGAGGCGGTCTTCGAGCGCATCAATGTGGGTGTGCTGCTACTGGACGATGCGAATCGCATCGTCCGCTGGAACCGGTTCATGGCGACGCATAGCGGGCTGGAAGCCGATGCGGTGCTGGGTCGCGATCTGTTCGACTGTTTTCCGGAGCTTCCAGCGTCCTGGCTGAAAAGGAAGCTGGAAAGTGTCCGCCTGCTGCGTAACTATGCCTTTACCTCGTGGGAACAGCGGCCCTATCTGTTCCGTTTCCAGCATGATCGCCCGGTCACGGGTGGTGTGGACTGGATGCGCCAGGACTGTACCCTTATTCCCATCAGCGACTCCACCGGCCAGGTCTCCCACGTCTGTATCACCGTGGTGGACGTGACGGATGCCAGCCTGTACCAGTCAGCTCTGCAGGAAGCCAACACCCGGCTGGAAGAAGCCAGCGTGCGAGACGGCCTGACGGGAATCTACAATCGGGGCCACCTGGAGACGCGGCTGGCGGAGGAGTTCGCCCGGGTACGGCGCCACGGAGGGGCGTTGTCCGTGGTCATGTTCGATTTTGATAACTTCAAGCGCGTCAATGACACCCATGGCCACCAGTGTGGCGACGAGGTGCTGCGCCAGGTGATACGAAGAACGTCCTCGTTGCTGCGCGCGGAGGATCTCTGCGGCCGCTACGGCGGCGAGGAGTTCACGTTGCTGCTGCCAGACACGCCAGTGGAACAGGCTGTCCGGGTGGCCGAGCGCGTGCGGGCGGCGGTGGAGGCAACCCCCATCCGGACCCGAAACAGGGAACTGGGCATGACCATTACGCTGGGCATTGCGGGCTACGAGGAAAACCTGGGCAGCCATGAGCAGTTGCTGGATAACGCCGACAAGGCGTTGTACCGGGGCAAGCGTGAAGGCCGGAATCGTATTGCGCTCTTCGATCACCGGCTGGATGGCCAGGGCTGAGTTCAGGACACCGGTGTTCCGTAACGTTACGGTCTGAGCGTCGCAGCGGTCGTTGCTTCATTTCCGCGCTGATCGGCGTGGCGCTTGTAGCAGTCCGACAGGTGGTCGTCCACCATGCCGGTGGCCTGCATGAAGGCATAGCAGATGGTCGGGCCGACGAAATTGAACCCCCGCTTCCGCAGGTCCCGACTCAGGCTTTCGGATACCGGTGTGCGTGCGGGAACCTCCCGCAGCGATTGCCAGTGATTCCTGACCGGCGTGCCGTCCACGTACCGCCACAGGAACGCGTCGAAGCTGCCGAACTCCGCCTGTATGCCCAGGATACCTCTGGCATTGCGGACCACGGATTCGATCTTCAGGCGGTTGCGGACGATGTTGCTATCCTCCATCAGCCGTTCCACATCCTTTTCCCTGTAACCGGCGACGCGGTCGATGGCAAAGCCGTCGAAGGCACGCCGGTATCCTTCCCGTTTCCGCAGTATCGTCAACCAGCTGAGTCCGGCCTGCGCGCCTTCCAGCACCAGCATCTCGAACAGCAGCCGATCGTCGTGCACGGGGACGCCCCATTCCTCGTCATGGTAGGCCACATACAGGGGATCGGTGCCGCACCAGGAGCAGCGGACCGGTTGTTCAGGGGGCGAGGCGCGGCCGGCGGGCATGGTTCACCACTCCGATGCCAGGGAGCGGGTCAACTCGTCCGCCGGAACCTGCCGGCAACCGCTGACGTTCTGGCCTGCCCAGAGCGGAGAGAAGTCGCCATTGCCGCGTTGCTCGGCGGCGGCCCTCAGGGGCCCGATGGCGCCGGTGGCCAGCGGGAAGGCAGGCGCCGTGGGGCAGATCGGGCCGATCTCCCGGATGATGCGGTTGACGATGCCTCTGGCGGGGCGGCCACTGAAAATGTTGGTGAGCGCTGTGTGGCGGGCCGCACCGCTCTGCAGCGCGGTGCGATGGACCTCGCTGGTGGTTGCTTCCGGGCACAGCAGGTAGGCCGTGCCGACCTGTACGCCCGCGGCACCCAGCGCCCGGGCTGCCGTCACGCCTGCCGCATCGGCAATGCCGCCCGCGGCGATGACAGGTACGCGTACCGCATCGACGATCTGCGGTAGCAGAGCCAGGGTTCCCACCTGCGTGCTCAGGTCGCTGCTGAGGAACATGCCGCGATGGCCGCCTGCCTCCAGGCCCTGGGCGATGATGGCGTCCACGCCCTTGGCTTCCAGCCACAAGGCCTCGTCCACCGTGGTGGCTGATGACAGGACCCTTGCGCCCCAGCGGCGGACACGGGCCAGCAGTTCGGGGGAAGGCAGACCGAAATGGAAGCTCACCACCGGCGGCCGGAACTCCTCCAGAACGTCGGCGGCCTCGGCGCTGAACGGGGCGCGCCCGGCCCCGGCGGGAACATTGCGTGGATCCTGGCCGATTTCGGCATAGTAGGGATCCAGCGTCCGGTGCCACGCGGCCTCGCGTTCCGGGTCCGGTTCCGGTGGGGTGTGGCAGAAGAAGTTCACGTTGAACGGCTTGTCGGTACCCGACCGGATGGCTTCCAGTTCGCCACGCAAGGTTTCGGTGTTCAGCATCGCGCAGGGCAGCGAGCCCAGCCCGCCGGCGTTCGACACCGCCACCGCCAGCGCGCTGCCCTGGACGCCGGCCATCGGCGCCTGGATCACGGCGTGCTCTATGCCGAAAAGCTCTCTGATATCCATGTCTCGGTCCTTCATCGGTCAGAATAGCGTCAGCAGGATGCCGACACTCATCCAAAGCAGGCAGGCCAGCCCGACCCCATAGGCAATGGTGCGCCATGGTTGCATGGCTGTCAGGTAGAACACCGTGTGCAGAATGCGCGCCGCCGTGAATACCAGGAACAGGGCCGGGGCAACCGCGCCGGGTGCCTCCACCAGCATGTAGATCAGGCCCAGGAACAGGAAGATGGGAATGTTCTCCAGGTCGTTCATCCAGGCCCGGGCCGCGCGCTGTACCTGTGGAAGCTCCTCCTCCAGGGGGGGGCGCCCCATCAGGCGGGCGTCCTCCGGGACCTTGAAGCTGGCTTTCCCGATGCGGTGGTAGCCCTGGTAGAAGGACAGGGCGAGCATCTTGAAGAACAGCACGACGGTGCAGATGGCGAACCAGTGCAAGGCGATGTCCATCGGTCAGGTGTCCTCACCCAGGGAAGCGCTGATTGATTCTCGCGTTTCCCTGGCGTTGCAGTTGTTTATACATCACGTGGGCATCCACGTAGCCCGCCGTGGGGTGCCGGAAAGCGCCAGGCAGGGTGCCCACAAGCTGGAACCCGTGCCGCTGCCAGAGTCGGAAGGCCGCGGTGTTGGTGGAAACCACCAGATTGTACTGCATGGCGCGAAAGCCCATGCTCACAGCCTGCCGCTGGGAGTGTTCGCACATGGCCGAGGCCACGCCCTCACCACGTGCCGTCTCGCTGACGATATAGCCGCAGTTGCAGACGTGGGCCCCGAGGGTGGGCTGGTTGGGCTTGATGTAGTACGTGCCCGCCAGTCCGCTTCCCGGAAGGGTCGCCACAAAGGTGGCGGCCGGTGTTTCGATCCAGGCTCTACGCGCATCCGCTTCGGAAATGGCAGGGTCCAGCGGATAGGTTTCACCGGCGCGCAGCACCGGCTCGATCACCGCCCACACCGCCGGCCAGTCGTCCGGTCGGAACGTACGAATCCTGATGCCTTCTCCGTTCATGCTCTGGACCTCCAGGGCGTCATGGGACCATACCCTGAGCCGTGCTTCCAGTACCAGCTGCGAGACAGGCCAATGCTCAACGGGTCCGTGTTGCCTAGACTGTCATTGAGGAAGCGCTGAAGTATTCACGCTGCCTTAAAGGGCGGACAGGCTATTGAAACGGACCGGTGTCCCTTGACTGGAGAATGGAGAACGGTCCGGTGCCTGCTGACAGCAGTGCCGGCGCAAAAAACGCCGACTGCCCGCGCCACACAGGTCGGCCAACAGCCGCCGTGGGGCGCCCGATACCCGGAGGCCAACAGCCTAGGAGGTGAAAATGGAATTGTTCAGACATCCCGATTTCGACTACCACGAACAGGTGGTATTCGCTTGCGACGTGGAAAGCGGGTTGGAAGCCATCATCGCCGTCCACAATACGGATCGTGGTCCGGCCTGTGGTGGCTGCCGCATGGTGCCCTATCCCGACACCGCCGCGGCCGTGACGGACGTGCTGAGACTTTCCCGTGGCATGACGTACAAGTCGGCCATGGCGGAACTGCCGCTCGGCGGCGGCAAGATGGTGGTTCTGGGGGACCCTCGTCGCCACAAGACGCCGGCGCTGTTGCGCGCGTTGGGGCGCTTCGTGGATTCGCTACACGGGCGTTATGTCACCGCAGAGGATGCCGGCATGACGCTGGACGATCTGCGTGGAATCGCCGAGACCACCCGCCATGTGGTAGGCATTCAGGAGAAAATCGGCGCGGACGGCGAGCAGCGTGTCGGCGACCCTTCCCCCTCCACCGAATACGGCGTGTACGTGGGCTTGCAGGCAGCCGTGGCGCACAGGCTGGGACGTACAGACCTGGCTGGCTTGAAAGTCGCCATTCAGGGGCTTGGCAGCGTGGGCTGGAAACTGGCCCAACGACTGCGAGCTGCCGGGGCCAGGCTCTGGGTGACCGACATCCACGCCGATGTGCTGAAGCGAGCGGAAGCCGAACTGGGGGCCGCCGTGGTCCCGCCCGACGCCATCTTCTCGCTGCCGGTGGACGTGTTCGCGCCCTGCGCCCTGGGGGGGGCCATCAATGACCGGACGGTGGAGTCCCTGCGTGCCAGCGTGGTGGCCGGCGCAGCCAATAATCAGTTGCTTTCGCCGATCCACGGGGACCGCCTGCGCCAGCGCGGCATCCTGTATGCGCCGGACTACGTCATCAACGCCGGTGGCATCATCGATGTGGCCTACGAGCTCCAGGACTGCTTCGACGCAGCACGGGTGAAGGTGCATGTGGAGCGCATCGGCGTCACCCTGGCGGAGATCTTCCGGCGTGCGGACAGGGAGCAACTGCAGACCCAACTGGTTGCTGATCGCATGGCGGAGGAACGCTTCCGGCCGCATAGGCCGGCGACCGGCGCGGCCTCCACCGCGACCGGGTAGCGCCCGGTACCAGGGTTCTCAGCCGCCAGCGGGTAACTGGCGCTCCAGCCAGTGCAGGATATCCTGCTGTACCTGGGAGCGGTTGGTTTCGTTCAGCAACTCGTGCCTGGCGTCCGGGTAGAACCGATGTTCCACGCGGGTCATGCCCAGCTCGGCAAAGCGGTCCAGCAGCGCGCGCGTGCTCTCCAGATTGCCGCCCACCGGGTCGAGCGCCCCCTGCACCACCAGTATCGGCAGGTCCGGCGGCATGTCTGCTTCCCGCGCTGGCGTTCGCAGCGCGGCGATGCCCTGGAAGAAATCATGCACCAGCGCGTTGTTGAAGAGGAAGCCGCACAGCGGATCCTCAAGGTATTGGCGAACCTCCTCCGCATCCCGGCTCAGCCAGTCGAAGCCGGGTTGCTCGCTGAACGCCCGGTTGAACTCGGCAAACATGCCAGCCCATATTTCCGAGGGGGCCAGCGGCGCCTCGACTGCCGCCTGCCGGGCGGCCTCAATCACTTCCGGCGGCGGTGGCGGGGTGTATGCCGTGCCGCTCAGTATCAGCCCGTTCAATTGCGCCGGATAGCGGCTGATGAAATCCTGAGCGATGAATGACCCCATGCTATGGCCGAACATCACCAGCGGTGTCTCCGGATGGGCCCTGCGGATGTGCCGGCTCAATGCCGCCTGGTCTTCCACGAAGGCGTTCCAGGCATCCGGACCGGCATCCCCGAGTTCTCCGGAGCGCACCCGGCTTCGGCCGTGCCCGCGGTGATCGGCAGCGTACACAGCGTAGCCGCTGTCCACCAGAGCCTGCGCAAAGCGCTGGTAGCGACCACTGTGCTCGGCCGCGCCGTGTACCAGTTGGAGAACGGCATGCGGCGTTGCCCCGGCTGCCCAGTAGCGGTAATGAATGCGGGTATGGTCGTTGGTCTCAAGCGTCTGCCAGTAAGCGTCCAGGCGGTCGTCCATGGAATGATTTCCTTCCGGGTAGAGTGGGCGTTCCGGTCCGGGATGGTCCGGTTCGGCGTCGGCCAGCGACTGCTGCCGGTATAGGGCCAACAGCGGCAGGCCGACGAGCTTGATCAGCCTGGTAGCGCGAACCAGAGTCCGCAGCGAGCCGGTGGCCCGGGGCAACAGGATGCCGGTGGCCAGCCCGGCGAGGAAGGACGGCGCCAGCAGTTTCGGGTCGCGCAGACGCTCCCGTATGCGGTCGACCAGCGACAGCAATCGGAGCTGCCGGACAAGTAGGCGGTCGCGCTGGGTACGGGCGCTGCGGGCCAGTTCGCGGTAGCCGTTCATTTTTTCTGCTGCTCGGCGTCAAGCCAGAACGCCTGCAGGGCGTAGCGGGTCTCCGGGAAGGTCAGCCGCCGGGCCAGTCGTTTCAGCGCCAGTGCCGCCGCTCCCGCGGCAAGGAGGTTGAGCACGGCGGAGAGCAGCGCCGCGCCGGCCATGCTCAGGCCGGTGTGCTGTTGCAGCGCGATGGCGATGGCGGCCGAAAGGGCAAGCCAGGATGCGGCCAGTACCAGGGCCAGGAACACCGCCAATACGGCCATCATCAGCGCCGCCCGGACCAGTAATCGGGCCTCCAGCCTCAGCAGCCGGGCCAGGTCCTGCAGGGCGGCCGCCAGCACGGAGGCCAGCTCGCCCGCTTCGGCAAACAGGCCACTGTCCGCAGCGCCGCCGGCCTGCGCACCGGCCGGGTCCGGCGGCGTTTTCTCGTCCCGCGTCGTTGACATTCGGTCTGCGCCTAACGGCGCCGGTTCAACGACGACAGCAGCGCACCGGCCGCGAATGCCAGGCCGATGGAGGTCAGCGGGTTTTCCCGCACGTAGGTGCCGACCGCGGTGACCAGATCGTCGGCACGTTCCCGGCCGTGCTGCACTTTTTCCCGCACCCGTTCATCGGCATCGGATACGCGCTCGCGCACGGTTTCCTCGGCCCGGCCGGCACGCTCGGCGACGCGGTCGATAGCCTCATGCGCTCTCGCCGCAGCCTTGTCTGTAGCCTGATGCTCACTCTGCTTCGTTGCCATGATGTCCATCTCCTTCCTGTTGCGTCAGTGAAATTGACGGTCAGTGTTCCAGTTTAGTCGGGAGGCACTTCCACGCGACTCTCGGATGCCGGCAATGTGCGCTGGAAACGGGTCTTCACATGCTTCCAGAGGGTCACCAGGAACGCCGTCAGCGGAACGGCGAGAATCATGCCGATGACACCTCCCAGCGCGATACCCCAGAACAGGATGGAGATGACCACCAGCGCGGGATGCAGACCGGACTGATCCGCCATGATCTTCGGCGTCAGCAAGAAGCTCTCGATGAACTGCACGACGACGAAGACCAGCAGCACCAGACCGACCAGTTGAATGCCGCCATCCGGTTGGATGTACGCCACCGGCAGCACTGTCAGCAAGCCCACGATGACACCGAGATAGGGCACGATGTTCAGCAGCCCCAGGGCCAGCCCGAACAGAATGGCCGCCTGGAGGCCGACCAGGGTGAAGCCGGTTGCCAGCATCACGCCCATCAGCATGGCGATTATGAGCTGGCCGCGGAAAAAGGCGGTCATGTAGTTGACGAACAGGCCGCCCAGGTACAGCACCTCGTCCTGGGATTCCTTGTCCAGCAGGAACAGCAGTTCCTCGACGTGATCTCTCAGGCGGTTGCCGGCGATCAGCGCGAAGAACACATAGAGCGGAACGAACCCCAGGCCGACAGCGATTCCGATATAGGAGAACGTGCGTTCCGCGGCGGTCTCGGCCTCTGGCAGCAGCGCCTGCAGTTCCATCTCGCCCAGTGCGTCCTCCGCAGCCCTTAGCGCGGCGGGGAACTTGTTGCCCAGGCTCTGGTAGCCCTGCTGCGCCATGTCGGGAACGGCATTCAGGAACTGGGCCACCTGCGCCAGGGCGGTGGGCACGACCAGCAGCAGCACCGCTATCACGGCCAGGAACAGCGTGGCGAACAGGCTGCTGACCGCGGCAAGACGGGACATCCTCAGATGCCGCTGCAGGAACTCCACGACCGGCGCCAGCACCAGCGCGATGACGCCGGCAACGGCCAGCGGCAGTAGCAGGGCATTGAAGGTGGCGATGACGCGGCCCAGTACCCAGACCACGAAGACAATCAGGCAGGCCAGGGCCACGGCGCTGAACACCATCAGGGTGTAACGCAGCAATCGCTCTTCGCCCTTGGTCAGGTTCAGCACCGATCAGACTCCATCTGCTAGGGAAGCACTGAAATATTCACGTTGTCGCGGCGCTTGACCGTGGAGTAACCACGGCGCTGCGCACCGCGCCTGGCATCGCGAAAAATCTGACCGTAACGCGGCAGCGTGAATATTTCAGTGCTTCCCTTGCGGCATTGGTGGTTTGCATCAACTCTCAGGCATTCCCGTGAATACCGCCGGCCCCGGCCCTTGTCGGCCGCGGTTGGTCGGGCAGGGCGGTACTTCCTGGTAACACAAGTGTACGTCACAACAAAAAACAGCAGGGGCATCCTGCCCCTGCTGCCTCACTTCCATGTATCAGCGGTGTCCGTCCATGACACGCTGAAACGCTTCAGTCGCGCTCGTACTCGGGCGCTTCCTCCAGCGTGTCCTCATCGGCGTCGACGCGGAAGATGTATTCATCACCGTCGGCGTCCAGTTCAAGATCCATGGAATCCCAGGAAAGGGCCACGGCCTTGTCGCCGATGCCGAGGAAGCCGCCAACGCCGACGATGACGCCGACAATCTGGCCGTCCTGATCCAGGATCAGATCCTGGACCGTGCCGACTTCCTCGTCATCCGCGCGGTTCTTGACGGAATTGCCGATCAGGTCATCGGCGTAGATGGCATTCTGGGGCGCGTGGCTCATGAACATTTCGGACTGAGCGCCCCCCATCTGCTGATCGGCGGATACAGAGCCGATACCGAAGACAATGGCCGGGGCCATCAGTGCGGTCAGGGCTATCGAGTGTACAGGTTTCATTGATACTCTCCATGTTGCTTGTCCGAGTAGGCAATTAAAGGCGGATTGCGGTGCAATCGGCCGCCTTCAATACCACTTACGCACGGCATGGGTTTTCGTTCCAAAAAATTTGGCATTTGGCTACTTGTGGCACACTTGTCTCTCACTGAAGACAGTCTGACAAGAGCTTGCAACGTCGTGGAAAGGCTGGGGTAAAGCGCGTGAAACGCTGGAATGACATGCCTTTCTGGCTTCTAGAGTACGCGCGAGAAAATGAAAATCAGCAAAAGCAGCGTTCCCGGGACACCCAACAGCCACGCAATTATGTACTTCATCAGTCACCTCGTTATATCAACCCTGAAAAAGACGGATTTTTTCATCATCCAGACTGTAATTACGCATCTCATATTACTCTAGTTCCATTGCCGCATTTCCCTGGCCAGCGAGGTTTCCTATTGACCTGGATTGCCGACCAGCGGAGCATGACGTATTCGTTACCAGGTCCGCGCCGCCGCGCGCCGGTTCACCGTCCCGTTTCAGTCATATAGGCGGATGCAATTGCCCGAACGTCACTCCAGGAGCGCACGGAGCCGGCAGCGATGCGGATAATCCTCAGGCTTGGCGCGCTAGTGCTTGCCCTCCTGTTTCTACTGTGTCTGTCGCTGGCGCTGTTCTGGTGGTGGTTCGATCCCGAGGATTACCGAGAGGCCATGGGCGAGGAGCTGTCCGTGCTGCTTGGCCAGCCCGTGACTGTGGAGGGTCGGATCCACGCTACGTTTCTGCCGCGGCCGTCTGTCGAGATAGGCGGGCTGCGGCTTCAGAACCCCGATGGTTTCGAACAGCCGCTGTTTGCCGAGGCAAGGGAGCTGCGGATGGAGCTGGACGTACCTCCGCTGCTGGGTGGCCGGGTACGCCTGGCAGAGCTGGAACTGGAGGGCCTGGCACTCCAGCTGGAACGCAATCACGACGGGAGCGGCAGCTGGGAGGTGCTGGCCGAATCGGTGAGCTTCGACCGGCTGGGGGACGCCGGCATGCTGCAATTCGAGGGGCTCCGCGGGATCCGCATCGGCACGGTCGAGATCGGATGGAGTGACAGGCAGGAAGGACGTCACGGGCAGTTCTCACTGAGCGAAGCCCGCCTTACGGGCGTGCAGCCAGGTCAAGATGGAGAACTGGTCGCCGAGTGGCAAGCTGGATGGGACGATGAGATAAGCGGGGAGGGTTCGCTGGCGTTGGGTTTCCAGCTCGATGATCGCTACCTGCCTGTCGCGTTTGCCGTGCACCAGGCTGGCGGTCGCATCATGGCCAGGGAGCTGGATGAGGCATTGCTCTCCCTCCGGCTTGAGGCCGAACTGGGGCTGGATCTGGCGGCGAGGGAGTTCGCTCTCAGCGATTTTCGCCTGATTTCGCGGGATCTGGTGGCGGACATGCAGGCAGAGGGGCGCTGGACGAACGACGGTTCGGAGGTCACCGGTTGGCTCACCGTCGCCGATGATGGTTTCCGGGATACGCTGCGGCGGATCCTGCGCACCGAACCGGACACCGAGGATCCGGACTCCCTCCGCCGGCTGCGCGTCCAGACCATGTTCGGCTACGGCAATCGCCGACTGGACCTGAGAGACATCTCCGTGCAGCTGGACGACAGCCTGCTTGAGGGAAGCAGCTCCTACAGCTGGCAGGCGGTGCCATTGTGGGAGTTCGATGCCAGCCTGGACTACCTCCAACTGGATCGCTACACCCCGAAGCGCTTTGATCCGGATACCGTGCGTGCGGTGTTGACCTTTCTGCTGGATCAGGTGGAAGGCAGGCATGTCGACGGTACGCTGGCGGTCGGGAAGCTTGAGTCGGAGGGCCTCCAGTTCACGGAGCTGACCGCCCGGGCGCTGTCGGAAGGCGAAATACTGGAGATCAATCCGCTGGAGGCCGACGTCTACGGTGGTCGCTACCGCGGCAGCTTCGAGGTGGCCCTGGGGAGCGAGCCCCTTCACGTCCGGTTCCTGCAGCGCGTGGATGACATGGCGCTGGGCGACCCGCTGGAAGCCCTGTTCGGCTGGGCGGTGCTGGAAAGCCAGGTGGACACACAGTGGCAGGGAGCCTTCAGCGGCCTGTACTGGGACCAGGTGCGTGATTCGCTGGAGGCGAGCGGCGAGCTGCGATTGCGGGACGGGCGCATCAACCGCTTCAGTCTGGAGCGCCTGATCGAGGATGCCGTGCCCGCCGGCCTGGGCGGAGCCCAGACCGAACCCTTCGCGGAGGACGCCAGTACAGCGTTTTCCGTGATCAGCGGCAGCCTGCAGCTGTCCGAAGGGGAACTGGCCAACTCGGATGCGCGTGCCAGGTCGGAGCATTTCGCGGTGCGCGGAAGCGGCGACCTGGATCTGGAGACAGCGCGGCTCGACTACCGCCTGCAGCTCAACATACTGCGGACCTTCGACACCGAGAGTGAGCGATTGCTGGAACTGCTGCGGGGAGTGTCGTTTCCCTTGCGCCTGCACGGGCCGCTAACCGATCTGGAGCTGGAGCTCGATCCGCAACAGCTGATCGACGGGGTGCAGGAAGACGAGGAAACGGAAGACGAGGGGTAGGCCCTGGCTGACCGCCGGCGTTGCCAGGCGATGAGCCATGTCATGGCCCGGCCGCGGCGGGCTACTGACGCGCCGCCTCAGCTGCTGGCTTGGGAGCCGCCCCGCTTGCCCAGGTACATGGCTTGGTCGGCCGATTGAATCAGTTGCTCGCCGGTCTTGCCGTCAAAGGGGAAGTAGCTGATGCCGACGCTGCCGCCGATCAGCAGGCACAGTGATCCAAGCCGGGCCGGCTGGGACAGGGTGCGCTCGATCTCTTCCGCGACCCGGGTTGCCTCGCCGACATCGTCCAGATTCTCCAGCACCACCACGAATTCGTCGCCGCCGATGCGCCCCACCGATTCGTAGTGGCGCACGCAGCGGGTCAGCCGGGTGGCCATCACTGCCAGCAACTCGTCACCGACACCGTGGCCGTAGCTGTCGTTGACTTCCTTGAAGCGATCCAGGTCCACGAACAGCGTGGCAACGATCTTCCCCCTGGCCGTGGCCCGTCGCGTGGCCTGCTGCAGACGGTCCAGGATCTGGTTGCGGTCCAGCAGACCGGTCAGCGCATCACGCCCGGTCATTGCAAGCTGGCCGTAGCCTGGTTCGCGACGAGTAAGCAGCAACAGCGCCGTCTGATGGCCGTTCGCGAAAGCATGGCTGCCGAAGATCGTGACCGGCACCTCCTGTCGGTCGTTGTCGATCAGTGCGCTCTCGAAACCATCCAGATGCCCCTTCTGAAACAAGGCTTCGATCATGCTGGCGGGGTCGCTGGCTCGCTCGAACCTGGCGGAGAGCTCCTCGCCTATCAGGTCACTGGCCTCGCAGCCCAGCAGCATCGCAGCCGCCTCGTTGCCGTAGACGCATTTCCAGTCCGCCAGGCGCAGCATGAGGGCTGCCGTCGGCAGCGTGTCCATCAGGCGACGCAACATATCCCCCGTCTGGATTTGATCGGAGGGCGCGGTCAGGGGGTGCAGGCGTATCGAGACACCGTCGAGCTGCCCTTCCACCGAGGCGGGCATGACCTGGCAGGCATAGGTTACGGTGCTGGGCGAGGGCGAATCGTCCTGGATCATGAAGCGCGCGATGCCGCGCGATTCCACCACCGCTTCAAGACATTCACCGAGGCGCACGCCCAGGGCGGACGGGAGCCCGTTGCTTCGCCAGATCTCGCCGTCCGGTGCGGTGAGCAACTGCCCCTGCAGGGCGCCGACCGGCGTCGCGCGCACGCAGACGCCGGAACGATTGCACAGGTAGACGTGATCCTCGTGCTCGCTCTCGATAAAACGGGTGCCCAGCATAGTCAAAGGCCTCTAGGACGCCATTGCCCGAAGCAATCTGCAGCCCGATGGGTAATCTGTCGGATCGTCCGAGGACCATCCCGCAGCTATGTCATGGGCGGGAATGCGTCCCGCCTACATGAACTATACGTGCGGGTGTGTCAAAAAGTTCCATGACCGCTACAGGAAACGACAGGACTGCGAACCCTGGCGGCATGAATTCATTCGTAGGCTACGCTTCCAGAGTGGTGCCGGACGCCCGACCGATCTCCCGGTGCCGTGGCGGGCACGGTGCTCCGTAATCCATGTCTTTGGTGAAGGAGAGAACGTATGGGGCTTGAAGTTGGCGGCATATTTGGTCTGATCTGGCTGGTGATCGTGATCTGGGCCATCATCCGGACGGCGCAGAGTTCGGCCGGACCGGTGGCCAAGTTGCTGTGGATACTGATCCTGCTATTTCTGCCGGTCATCGGCCTGATCGCCTGGCTGTTGCTCGGGCCCAAATAGCCCGTTGCGGTCGGTTGCCCCCGCAGCCGGCCGCCCCCGGCCTGTCCTTCATCGCTCCAGCTGCTCGGTCATCCAGCGCACCAGGTATTCCCGCTCTCCTTCCACCAGCAGCGACTGGGTATGCCCGGCGGTGGACGCCATACGCAGTTCCACCGGCGGTTCGGCGGTTTCGTACAGCAACTGGGCATGATGAGGCGGAACGATAGTGTCACGTTCGCCGGCCATCAACAGCAGTGGAATAGGCGATACCTTGTGGACGAATTCCACCGGCGCGAAGCGGTCGGAAATGGTCCAGGACAGTGGCCACTGCAGGGGCCAGGTGAGCCAGAACCCGGCGAACTTCTCCCGAGCGATACCGCGATAGCTGCTGAACGGGCTGTCCGCCACCAGGCCGCGGACCTCCAGCTCGTGGCCGATCTCCGCTGTCAGCGTGATGGCCACGGAGGCGCCCAGACTCTGGCCGAACACCACCACCGAGCCCGCCTCCACCTCCGGACGGCCCAGGGTTTTCCGGAGTGCCGCTTCGGAATCCCGGTGCACACCGGCGAAGTCCGGTTGCCCTTCCGAGCGGCCGAAACCGCGGTAGTCGAACAGGAACACGTTGAAGCCCTCGGCGGGTAACCAGTACACCGCAGCGATATGTGTGCTTACGTTCTGGGCGTTGCCGTGCAGGAACAGGACGGTGCCGAGCGGCTCCTCGCCTGTCCGGGCCGGGAGCCACCAGCCGTGAAGCCGCAGCCCGTCGCCACTGGTGAACGTGACGTCCTCGTAAGCAATGTCGTGGTCCGCCGGGTCCAGCCTGTGCTCCCGTTCCGGGAAGAAGAACAGGCTCGCGCAGCCGTTGAGCAGCAACAGCGCGAGTACCAGCAGTGCGAGCCGGAAGGTCATGGATTCATGTACCAGTGCAGTGTCAGGTCCACGCGATTGAAGTGCTGATCGAAATCCGCCTCGCGGGCGGCGCCGAGCCGCAAGCCGAGATGACGTCCCAGGCTCACATCCTGCTCCAGCGTCAGCCGCCAGGCGGGGTCGTGATCGGTGTAGGCCAGGGCCTCCGCGCGGGCCCTGGCACGCCAGCGTTCGCCGGTGCGTAGCAGTTCCAGTCTGGGTCCGGCACCGGCCCGCACGTTGTCCCGCAACCGGGCCGAATACCAGGCCCCGGCCTGCAGGCCGGCATAGGCCAGCCAGCGGTCCTCCCGGTCCAGGGTCCAACTGCCGCCGCCGCCACCATCCACGCCGGCCATCAGTGCATAGCCCTCCTGCGGCCGCAGTCGCTGCTCCAGTCCGGTGCCGATATGCCACGACCACGAGCGGAAGAAGGCGTTGCGCGGCGCCATGGATTCGATGTCCACCAGTCGAAGCCGTTCCAGTTCCAGACGGTCTTTCTCCAGATCGTAGCGCAGCCGCGTATCCAGGAAGCTGATATGCGCCCATTCCCGGTACCCCGCGGGCGGATCCAGCAGGTCATGGTAGGCGGGCCGCCAGTGCAGGGCCAGGCCGTTGGTGTCGCCGCGACGGCTGCCACCGATGCCGGCACGGTGCGTGCCATGCCCCTGGTCGGGCCGGGTTTCCGGCATGGCCGGAGGCTCGCGCTCCTCGGACGGTCCCAGGCGGCTGCGGGCGATCAGCAGCTCGCGCAGCCGCTCCCGCTGATCGCTGTCCCCTGCCTCCAGCCGGTAGTGCTGCAGGTCATGGGCGCTTTCCAGCACCAGCCGCAGCCGTTCCGGTTGCAGGTCCGGTCCCGTGTCCAGATCGCCTCCCTGGGCCAGACGCAGGACTTCCGCACGCTCCTCTTCGGTCAGTAGCAGCAGGCGGTGTTCCAGCAAGGTCCGGCTGGCCGGGCGGTAGACGATGTCCGACAGCATGGCGTCCGGTTCCAGCGCCACCCGCATGGTGTCGGTGGGCGTGGCCCACCAGCTGAAGCGGTCGGTGAGCGCGAGGCTGGGCCGTGCCACCTCCAGCAAGTGCAGCAGTCGGAAGGAACAGTTCTGGTACAGGAAGTAGTAGGGGAACGCGACCCCCCGGAGCTCCCAGATGTGCCGCATCATCTGGTCGACTTCCTGCTGATCCAGCCCCAGTTCGTATTCCCACAGGTCGCGATTCTCCAGGTGACTGTATTCGTTGACTTTTTCATAGTATGGCATGATCGAGAACATGCCCGGGTAGCCGCCGGTCAGCCCGCGCACCGCGAATACCATCCCGCTGGTTTCGGTGGTTGCGGCGGCATGATTGATCACATAGGACAGCAGGCGGCTCCCCTCCCGCTGGGTTTCCGGGTCTACCCTTAGCAAGGTATGACCGAACATGGACGCGGGGTTGTTCATGTGCGAATCGGCGAAGATCAGGGTGATGACGCCGGGGTCTATCGCCTGATACCACTCCTGGTAGCGTTCGCAGGGAGGTGCGGGAAGCCGCCCGTGGTCGATGTCCAGGCGCTGCTTCAGCCAGTGAAACCGTGCCGGAAAGGCGCACTGGGGATGTTGGGCGTCGGGATCGTCGGCAACATCGTCCTCGGGCTGGAAGAATGCGGTCAACGTGGCTCGCAGTTCCAGTTCGGGGTGTCGCCAGCCGTCCTCGTGAAGGAAGAAGCGAGGATCCCGCGTGTTGCTCTGGCGTCGGGGCAGCCAGCGGTGGTCCGTGTAGTGCAGCAGGTTCTGCCAGGCCCTCTCGTCGGCAACACTCTCCGTCCGGGCCTGGTTCAGCAGTTGTTGGAGATAAGGATCGTCGCCCGCGTGAAGCGGGGTCCAGGCCAGCAGGCAGCATGCCGGCAGGAAGTATCGAAGACGCATTCGGTGAATCCGTAAGCACGGCCGGCCCCGGTGGGGCCGGCCGTGAATGGGTCAGGGGATGGTATCAGGCCGCATAGCGGGACAGACGAGCGTCGTCCCGCAGAGTGGCATCAATGGCGGCGATGACGTCTTCGGCAGTCACGTCCGTGGCCGAGAAAATCTGATCGTAGTTCTGCTGGAGAGCCGCATAGAAGGCGGGGCGATCATCAGCATCGACGCCCATCAGGTCTGCCAGCACTTCCAGGGATTCACCCTGGCCGATTGACATGTCCCGCGCGATGGCATCCATGTTGGAGCCCGTGTACATGCCCAGCCGCTGGCTGGAGCGCACGACGCCATCCTGAGTGCAACCGAGCGTTCCCGAAGTGATGCCGAAAGTCTGGTTTCCGAACGTCCCATTGGTAGTTACCGCGAGTACCTGGGGAGCGATGCCGGACTGGCCGTCCCAGACCATGGATCCGAGCCCGCATCCAGTGTTTTCAGCCTGGGCGGACACGCTCCAGAATGCCCCCAGGACGACGGCGGCCAATAGCTTCTTGTTCATACATTACTCCGGTTTGTTGGTGGTCGTTCCATGTACGCCGGGAAGCTTCCCGGCGACCAGGGCGGGTACAGAATCACAATAGCAGGATGCTTCGCCTGAAGTATCGTTAGTAGCGAAAACTGTTTGCGCCCTCTGAATTGGTTAGCACACGCATGACACCGCGTCTATGGGCGTGCCAAAAACAATGGTTCGGCATGAAAGCGCTCCGGGCGCCGCTAATTCTGTGAACCCGATAGCTTTTTTAACGCGGCATCAGGGCTATGTTGGTGCGATATGGCGGCATCGGAGCGATGTCACATACCCAAAAAAAATAAACCAGGGAGACCGGCGTCGGTGTTTCCCGCCAGAGAAGCGCCACAGGAGGAGTATCATGGGGTCGATCATCGAATCGCTGCGAGAGCAGTCGGAAGAGCCGCAGGCCGACATGGCAGACCTGGTGGCCCGCGGACTGTTCGCCGCAAAGGTTCTGCGGGAAGGGGCGGTCAGCGCTTGGCTGAAGTGTGAGCGGGACGGCTACCAGTCGTTCGATACGGTGCCCGCCTACCGCCGTGGCAGCAACGCCAAGCTGCTGGCGTGGCGACCGGGCGTGGGATGGGTCGAGGCACCGATAACCGATGCCATGGCCCAGGCGGTCGCGGGTTTCGCGCTTACCGAAAGCATTGCCGATCTGGCTGCCGACCAGGCGCAGGTGCGAAAGGCCGGCGGTCGGCGGATCACGCTTGCAGATGATCGCCAACAGGAGATCCGTGCGCTGACCAGACTGGACACCGATCTCTGCATGGTCATCCCCTCGGATCAGGCCGAGCGTGTGCTGAGCACCGTGCGCATCTGCATCCGGCTCTGGTCCCAGGCCCTGCTCGACGCCGGTGTCAGCGGGCAGGGTTCCTCGTTCACGGCAGAGGAGCGCAAGGTCGCGTCGGACGTGGCTGGAACGCTGGACGCGTTACTGGAAGAAGCGGCGAAGCTGGAGGCCTCGCTCAGCGCCAGTGCGCCGGAACGTCGCGGCGGCTTGCTCTCCAGGCTGCTCCAGCGGGTTTCGGCATGAGAGTGCCGACCAGATCGTTCAAGCCCTTTGTGGCGTGATGGCCTATGGTGTACGGCGTACTGTCTCTCTGACTTGAAAGGAGTTGGTCATGAGCGCGACGCTTACGCAGGTAGCCGATGCGGCGAGCGGGAAGCCTGCCGCTTCCCAGGCTGAAATCGGGCGGATGCAACTGCTGTTTCAGCGGCAAAGGCAGGCATACCGCCTACAGGCCTACCCCGACCTGGCCGACAGGCAGGCGTCGCTGGACAGGCTCTACATGGCCTTGCAGGCCCACCGGGAGGCGTTGGCCGAGGCCGTATCCGCGGACTTCGGCGGCCGTTCGCCGGACGAAACACTGATAGCCGACATCATTCCCACGTTGAACGGTATCCGTCATGCACGTCGCCATCTTCGTGGCTGGATGCGTGGCCGTCGCCGTCGCCCGCATCCTTTCATGCAGCCGGTCAGCGCTCGCGTGATATACCAGCCGCTGGGCGTGGTCGGCGTCATGGTGCCCTGGAACTATCCGGTCTTCCTGGCGCTGGCGCCCTTGCTGGCCGCGCTCAGTGCCGGCAACCGGATCATGCTCAAGCTCTCGGAATGCACGCCGCGGACCGGGCAGGTGATTCAACGTCTGCTGGCCCACGCTTTTGCGGAGGATGAAGTGGCTGTGGTGCTGGGCGAGCAACCGGTCAGCCAGGCATTCGCGGCCCTGCCGTTCGACCATCTGCTGTTCACCGGTTCCACCCAGGTGGGGCGCAAGATCATGGCGGCAGCCGCCGAGAACCTCACGCCGGTCACGCTGGAACTGGGTGGCAAATCGCCGGCCATCGTCGATGCGGACGCAGCACTGGCATCGACCGTGGAGCGGATTCTGTTCGGAAAGACCATGAATGCAGGCCAGACCTGCATCGCACCGGATTACGTGCTGTGCACCGAGGGGCGCGAGCAGGCGCTGGTGGATGGCTTGCGACGTACCGCGGCGCGTTTCTATCCGACCCTCAAGAGCAACCCTGACTACACCAGCATCATCAATCAGCGGCAGCACCAGCGCTTGTGCGATCTGCTGAGCGAGGCGCGCGAGCGCGGCGCAACCGTGATTGCGGTCAATCCCGCGGACGAGGATCTGAGCGGCACCCGCAAGCTGCCGCTGCATCTGGTGCTGGATGCCCCGGACGATTGCCGGCTCATGCGGGAGGAGATCTTCGGGCCCATCCTTCCCGTCGTGACGGTGCGCGACCTGGACGCCGCGCTGGACTATGTTCGGGCGCGTCCGCGGCCATTGGCACTATATTATTTCGGTAAGGACCGGCGCCGGCAGCAGCGCGTGCTGCGGGAAACCCATGCCGGGGGTGTCTGCTTGAACGACACCATTTTCCACGTGGCGCAGGACAATCTGCCGTTCGGCGGCGTCGGTGAATCCGGCATGGGGCACTATCATGGCCATGCCGGTTTTCTGACCTTCAGCAAGGAGAAGCCCGTGCTTTCCCGGGGGCGTCTCAACAGCGCACGCCTCGTTTACCCACCCTACGGCGGCAAGCTGCAGCGGCTGATCCAGAAGATCATGCTGCGGTGGGGTTGAGCGTTGCATGGCCTGGGCTAAACCGCAGTCACGACGGACCCTGGGCCAGGTTTATGCCGGACACGATCTGTTCGTTTATGTAGGGCAGGTGCCGGATATCAGCGTTCATCAGCATCCGGCGCCCGCGCTGTGTCTCGGCCTGCGGCAGCCGTTCGAGATCGCCGACGCCGAAACCGGCCTCAGCGGCTTCCACGACAACGTGCTGGTACCGGCGGAATCCCGTAGCCCGGCCATGCTCTCCCGCGGTGAACCCATGGGGTTCGTCTTCGTCGGTGCCGACCATGCCAGCTACCAGACCCTGCGCCGCCTGGCCGGCGAGCGCCCCACCCCCGGTGCGGTGCCCAACGGCGAGCGGCTACGCGATGTGCTGCACTGGGCGTATGCAGAATCGCCGGATTTCAATAGCCTGATGGAACAGATGGCGCTGCTGTTGCCGGAGCCCACGGAGCCGCTTATGGATGAGCGCGTGCGGCGGGCGCTGCAGATCATGGGCCAGGATCTCAGCGGTCGCATGACGCTTGAAGATGTGGCCGCCAGGGTCTACCTCTCCCCCACCCGGCTGGTGCACCTGTTCAAGCGGGAAACCGGCCTCACCTTCCGCCGCTACCGGCTCTGGGTGCGCGTCATGGTGGGCGTGAACGTGCTGGGACACGAGGAGCCCATGCCGGTGACCCTGACCCGGTTGGCCCTGACCGTGGGGTTCGCCGACCTCGCCCATCTCAGTCGTACGTTCCGGCAGAACTTCGGTCTGCGCCCCACCAGCGTGTTGCGCATGGACGGCTCGCTGACCGTGCACACCCCCTTCAATACCCCCGTCGCCGTCTGACCCTCCGCCAGCAGCCCGACAGCGCTCCGCAACCGACAGTTGCCCAGGTCGCATTGGCCCTGTCGCCCATCGGCGGAACGCCTTCGGCGCGGGGGCATTGTCAGCCGAAGGTTGACCGTTTTTTTCAAGCCGACAAGGAGGCTTTCCCGATAGTCTGATTGACAGATAACAAGGGATACCCGGCAGCATGCGCGAGGGAGCGTCACGGTGCCGGAGTATTCCGGGATAGCCGGGCGCCGGCCTCGCCACGCTGCACGCATGATCGCGGTCCGGACGCATCGGCACACGGAGGAGTGTTCCATGGACTGTCTGCCATCCGCGGGTGTGGTGGTATCGGCTACCGGCCGTTGCAGCGGTGTCCGGCCTGCCGCTGCCCTTTTCTTCCTTGTTGCTCTGCTGCTTCAGGGTTGCATCGAGCAGAGCGGCGATCCGTCCTCGCAAACACGCGCTGAATCCCGCTCGCCGATCGGGCCAGCCGGTCTTGGCTTCGTCTATCCCCCGGATGGTCAGATGGGGGTGCCGGCGGGCGCTCCGCTGCTGCTGTACTGGGAGGCGCCTCCGGAGGGGGATGCGCTGGAGGCGTTGATGCTGGAGGATGCGCAGGGTGCCCAGATTCCCCTCGCGATCCGGCGCCCTGCCGGGGCGCCGGACGTGCTGCACTTGCATCCACCCCGGCTGGAGGCTGGAAGTGCGTACACATTGCGCTGGGACGGCGAGCCCCTGAGCCGGTTCGAAACCGCGGTAACCGCGCCCAGCGCCGACACCGCACCGGAATTGCGGCGGATGTTGCCGGACGGCGAGCGGTTGCCCGTACTGCCGGACAGTACGCTACGGCTGCGTTTCTCCGAACCCCTGGACGCCGCATCGGTGCGGTTGCATGACAGCGTGCATGTGCGCGACGCGGACGGAGACGCGGTGCCCGGACATCTGAAGGTGCAGGGCAGTCGAGTGGTCTTCGCTGCCGCAGAACCGCTGGAAGCGGGTGCGGCGTACACGCTGGAGGTTACGGCGGCCGTGCGCGGCGAGAACGGCCGACAGGCCGTGGCCGCCCACCGTCAGTTCCGGCCCCTGGACCCCGGCGAGGTGGCCTCGCAGCATTACCGGTTGGTCGGCGACCGCTCGGCGGTCTCCCGCGTCACCGGGTTACCCATAAACGCCAAGGCCCTGGATGCCGCGTTGCTGGGGAGCAATATGCTGGCGATGAGCGGCGGCCTGAACGTGCGCGTGGCCGACCCCCGCGCATTCAGCCGGCTGATTCCGTTTACCGTTCCGGCGGGACAGGCGCTGCAGGTAGAGCCGCTCGACATGCGCCTGGCGAGCACCGTGCCGGGAGGCCTGCACACCGACACCTTGACCGTGGTGTTCCTGACCAACGGCAACGGCTACTTTTTCGACAATCCGTTTACCGATGACGGCCGCCGTGACGGAGTCGCGGCCGTGCTGGACGGCGATCTCGCCATCATCGCCCGGGAGCCGAATGCCCACGGCGTGTTTACCCAGCAATTCCTCGACGTGCGCTCGGCCGGCCTTCTGCACAGCCGGGAGGGTCGGCTGGTACTGGAGCTGGTGGGCATGCTGGATGCCGCCGTGCTGGGCGGCGCATCCGGTGGGCTGGCCGCATTCTCCTTGCGGCTCGAGGGACCTGATGACGTGATTGATGAAGGCGTGCCTGCGCCGTTGGAACTGCTGGCCTCGGCTCCGGCCGACGGCAGCGACTTTATCGATCCTCGCCACCAGATACAGCTGCTGTTCTCCGAGCCGCCGGATGCGCGCAGCATCGTGCCGGAGCAGAACCTGTTGCTGCTTCGCAACGGCACCGATTCCGTCGCCTTCTCTGTACGGCCGGACGGAGCCGCGCTGATGCTCGCCCCGGAAGAACCCCTGCAGCGCGGCGCGGACTACGTTGTCGACGTGGCCGGCGATATCCGCTCGGTGCGAGGAGGTTATCTGCAGAACCCGGGGCAACGCGCGTTCCATGTGCCGGCACTGGATGCGCCGGACGGAGCGCCCCAGTTGCTTGGCATCAATGTCGGCGTGCCTTGTGCGCTTGTCGGAGGCAATGCCACGTCCGGCGGCGACATCGCCGGCCGCTGCCGCGGCGGGCGAAGTTCCGATGTGCTGCTGGAGGTCTTCGAGCAGCCGGCGGACCGTGCGGTGGAAGTGTATTTCGACCGGCCGGTGGATCTGGAATCGATGGTGCCCGCGGGAGCCTGTGGCGCCGGCACGGTGCGGCTGGAGCGCGTCGACGGAAACGGCCAGTGCAGCGGGCCGGTGGCGACGGTCATGGACCGTGACGAGCGCAGTGTGCGCTTGCGACCGGTACGGCCCTTGTCCGTCGGCGAGCGCTATCAGCTGGTGATCGAGTCGGCCGGCATCATCGGCGCCGGGTCCGGATTGCCATTGAATACCGCCCCGCTGACCGGCGGTAGCGGTGGTGGCCATACGGTGGTGATGCCCTTTCTTGCCGTTGCGCCAACGGATGGCATCTACACCTCGCTGAAGAGCAACCCCTACACCGACGTGGACGGCAACGGGGTGATCGGACCCGACGAGCGACCGCGCGCGGAGAACAGCATCGCGATGGATGTTGCCGGTGTCTCCGGCAACGTGACGGACGCCTCCATCACCGGGGAGCATCGTTCTTTCATCAGCTACAGCCTGATGGTGGACATCCTCACCGCCGAGGCGGCGGACGGACGCATTCCGGTGCGGGTTTCGCCGCAAGTGCTGCTCGGGACAGGCATCGAGCTGGCAGTGAATTACCGGGCGCTGGGCATCATCAACTTCAATGCGGTCGCGGAAACCGGGCGGCTGCTTATCCGCCAGCGCGAGGCCAGTATCGGCTACATCGTGGAAGGCCCTGACGGCGGCCCCTGGTTCGAGCTGGAGACGGAGCTGTACATCGACGCGCCCGATATGACTGTCAGCGGCGCGCCGGGCGTGCAGGGTAACCAACTGATGCGCAGCATGGCGGCGCCGATCCGCCTGGAAGGGCCGATCAGCTACACCGATGACGGCCGCCTGCAGCTGAATCTGGAAAACGTGGAGCCGATGCAACTGCACGTGGTGGTGGATCCCAGTATCCCGTTGTCCGGCAGCGGTGCGCTGGACATACGTATGCCGCCGGGCGCCGTAAAGCTGCAGATGCGTGGACCGCCCCTGCGCGGCGATGCCCGCCTGCAGGGCATGTTCCGCTGACAGGGAGAGTCGATGATGCGTCTGCGATTACCAAGCTGGGTGCTGCTGCTGGTTGCGGTCACCACCGGCACGGTGGAGGCCCGGCTGTCCAGCGAGTACCGCTTCTACGTCAAACCCGGCGCCACCATGATCGACGCCCGGCTGTCCAGCGGCGAGCTGGTTCTGGGGGGGCTGGACGATACCGCCCAACTGGCCCTGGAACCTGGAGCGGTGGCCGGCTCCGGCGTCACCGACTCCGGCGCGGCAACCCGCGTCAGCGCCACCCTGGGCTGGCGGCTGCCCTGGGGTGGTGGGCACTGGGCGGTGGAAACCATACTGGCCCCGCCATTCACCTTCGAATTCGAGGCGACGGGCACGCTGGCTCGGGAGTCCCTGGCTCCGGAGGCGGGCGGCATTCCCACAGGCGTGCCAGCGCTGGGACGCGAACTCGGCGAGACCGATTTGCTGCCGCCGGTGGTGACGGTGGTGTATACGCCCTGGCCCGACAGCCGCTTCAGTCCCTATGTCGGCGCGGGTGTGGTGTACGTGTTCTCCTACAACAGCCGGATCACGAACCGCGTGCTGACCGAATCGGCATCACCGGAGTTGAAGATCGACAATGTATTCAGCTATGTACTGCAACTGGGCCTGGATGTGGCCATTACCGAGCGTCTGTTCGTGAATGTGGACTACAAGTACGTGGGGCGGGTGGAACCCAGGGCGCGTCTGCGCGGTATCGGCCTGGCCTCCGATGTGGAGCTGTTCGACCCCATCGAAGTGGAGCGTGGGGATCTACGGCTGGAGATGAATCCGCATGTGTTCGGCGCCAGCGTGGGCTGGCGCTTTTGACTTCCCAGCCACGCAGGCGACCTCGTGGCTCCACCTGCGGCGCCTTGCTCCTGGCCACGAACGGTGCGGTCTCGAGCGCGAACGCGAACGTGGGAATTATTCGGTGCTTCCCCTGGTGAGCAGGCTCTGTATGGTTACGGCACTGCCTGCGCCGAGGGTTGATGGCTGGCATCAAGGAAGCGGTCGAAGCGGATGCGTGCTTCCGCCATGCCGGCCGCTTTCAGTCGCGCGATGCCGTCGTCCACCATGGGTGGCGGGCCGCACAGGTAGGCATCCATCCCGGCCGGGTCCTTCAGCTCGCTCATCATTTCCGCGGTTACCATTCCCCTACGCCCCTGCCAGTCGGATTCCGCTGGCTCCTCGGAGAGTACCGGCAGGAAGCGGAACCGGCCGCGCCAGCGGCTGGCCAGCAGTTTCATGTCGTCCAGACAATAGAGGTCGGCTTCCGTGCGGGCACCGAAGCAGAACAGCACGTCCCGCTCCACCTGGCGTTCTGCGGCATCCTCCAGCATGGCACGCAGCGGTGCCATGCCGCTGCCGCCCGCGACACACAGCATCGGCCGCATTGCATCGCGCAGCCAGAAATCGCCGTACGGCCCCTGCACGGACAGGCAGTCGCCGACGACGGCCTGGTGGTGTAGCCAGGCGGTGAAACGCCCGCCCGGCACATGCCGCACGAAAAAACAGGGCTCGGAGACTGCATGGCCGTCCCCGCTGCCGCGGGCGAAGGAGTACTGTCGGGCGCCGGGGATACCCTTCCGGGCAAGCTCGGCGTACTGGCCGGCAAGGTAGGGCATGGGGCTCTGCAGGCGCAGACGGATCTCAAGGATGTCCGCGGTCAATGGCCGCATCGCGATGATTTCGCCCTCGGTGGCCCTTGGTGCCGGGATGCGTTGCTGCGGCTGCAGGCCTTCCACCGCCAGCCGCAGGTCGGTGCAGGCCAGGCTCTGGCAGGCGAGGATCTGTCCGCGCTGCAGATCGTCCGCGCCCAGTACGTAGGAGGTGTCCACCTTCTCGCGCACGCGCCCTTCGCGCAGTGTACAGCGACAGGTACCACAGGCGCCCGAGCGGCATTTGTTGGGGAAGGCGATGCCGGCACGCAGCGCGGCTTCCAGCACGGTTTCTCCCGGTCCCACGGGGAACGACAGCCCGGTGCTTTCGATGGATACCGTTCGCGCCTGCGCCCGGCCCAGTCCGAGGATCCGTTTCAGCATCAGTGCTCTCCAGCCGCGGTCCGGGCGGGTGCGGAAGCCGAGTGGGCGGTTTCCTCTTCCAGGAAGGCAGGCATGCCGCTGGCCAGGTTGGCTTCGCGGATCAGTGCCCTTTCGCTTTCCCGTGCATAGAGCCGGTCCCACTCCTTGACCTTGGGCGTCATGATGCGGTGCCAGAGCGGGGGCAAGGCGCCCAGCACGATCATGGGCAGGTAGCCGTAAGGCAGCGTAGGTGCCTCGGGATAGGGGCGCAGTTCCCAGAAAGGCCGGTCGTCCTCGGCATGGTGGTTGGAATGCCGGGTCAGATTGAACAGGAAAATGCTGCTGATGCGGCGGTTGGTGTTCCATGAGTGGCGCGGTTCCACCGGCTCGCCCGGCACGCGCACGATGCCGTAATGCTCCATGTAGTTGACGAACTCGAGAAAGGCTTTGCCGTAGAGCGCGATGGCAATGAACGCCAGCGCGCCGATCCAGCCGGCGGCCCAGTAGAAGAAGGCCAGATAAAGCAGGGTCATGGCATTGCCGCGCAGCACGCGGTTGCGCCAGCTCCATACATTGTGGCCCCGCCGCAGCAGGCGTTCGCGTTCCAGCTTCCAGGCGCCCAGGTAGCTCATGACGGTGGAGCGCACCACGAAATGCCAGCCGCTCTCGCCACGCCGTGCGGTGGCCGGATCGGAGCGCGTGGCGACGTTGCGGTGATGGCCGTAGACGTGTTCGATGGCGAACGAGGCATCGGCGGTCAGCGCCAGCATCCAGCGGCCCGTGATCAGCGAGACCGGGCTCCAGGTCCGGTGGATCAGTTCGTGGGCAATCACGGTGCCTGCCGAGGCGAAAACGAAGCCCACCGACAGGGCCCCGCCCAGCAGATGCAGGGGGCCAGTGGCGGCCTTGGCGGCCAGCGCGTCGTACCCGGTAGCTGCGGTAATGGCTGTTCCAATGCCCAGCAGGTCGTCGCTGCTGAGATGCCAGGCATAGCCCACGGCGGCCGCCCAGAGCAGCGGTAGGGTCATGAACAGGCACAGGTTCAGAAACCAGGGGTAGCGATACGTCGGTTCCGACAGGTCGTCCCCCGCGATATTGTCCAGTACCAGACCCAGTACGATGCCTACAGCCAGACCTGACCACAGCCACCAGCCGCCCATGAACTGGGCGACGGTGCCCAGCGCGATCAGTGCCGGCATCCAGGTGAAACGCAGGTACTTCAGCATTTCTGTCTCCTCCGCTGTCAGCTTCCGCGTGTCTGCCGCACGCTCCGCACTATGTCTGAAAAGCAGTAGCATGGACCGGCCGGGCCGCGCTTGAAGAAAGCGGTCGCAGTCGTCAGCCGCCGAGGTCGGGAAGCGTGTCGTTGTTGCCTTCGCGCTTGTGCGTCCATTCCTCGATCAGCCGTACGGCACGCCTGCGCTCCAGCTCGTCGTCCGCATCCAGCGGCTTGGTTCCGACGGCCTTTTCCAGCTCCCGCATGGCGTTGTCCCAGTTGGCATCATCGTCCAGTCGCAGCAGTGCTTCCCCGAACTCGGTTCGGGCCATGACCAGCTTCGGATCCGCCTCCAGCGCGCGTTCGAAGTAGTCGCGGGCGGCGTCACGGCTGGCGCCGTATGTCATTCTGGCCAGCATGCCGCCGACCCGGTCGATCAGCTCGGTGTGGTAGCCACCGTAGGTGCCCAGCGCGGCCGGCAGATCGGGGTGCTTGTCCAGTGCCTTGTCCAGGTGGTCGCGCACGGTGCCAGGTATGCCCTCACGGACGGCTCTCCCGGTAGAGAGCGTCTTCGAGTACTGGCCCAGCATCAGCGCCAGGCCCATGTGTTCCCAGGCCGGGGTTTCGCCGTCGCGTGCTTCCATGCGTTGCGTGAAGCGTTCGCTGCCCTCGGCCAGCATGGCGGCGCGAATCTCCGAATCCTCGGGTACATGACTGGCGTAGGTGAGCCAGGCGCGGCCTGCGAGCAGGTTGCCGGCCGGGCCGGCCTCGGTGCCGATTTCGTAGGCGCGCTGGAATTCCCCGGCATGGTAAAGGCGCCAGCCCTCCACCAGCGAGGCCGCCACCGCTTCCGCGTTGCCCGCGCTCTCGCCCCACTTGGAGACGTAGTCCGCATCGGGCCATGGCAGGCCGTCCCGGAGGTGCAGCGTGTCCCAGAGCGCGTGCAGTTCTTCCTCGCTGTACTGGAAGTCGGGGAAGTCGGCGGGCAACGTCTCCCACTCGCCATCCCAGTGAGCGTCGTCGGCCAAGGCTGCAGCGGCCAGCCAAACTCCCGCTGCCAGGACCAGGCCAAGCGACAGTTTCCTTGCCGGGATTCGCATGGCTCTCCTCCATTATTGTCATGCCGCGGCGCGGCTGGTGGTGGGTTCATTCAGTGCTTTAGCACCTTATTCGACAAGCATACTTTCCTGATCGGCGCGCAACTTGAAGAATCTGGTCGCAATAGATGCCATCGGCGGGAGGCGCGGCGACGGCCAACGTGGGGCGGTCGTCCTGTTGGCCAGCGACGCTAAGAAAGCGCGCCCGGGCCACCAGGGCCGGGGCGGCACCCGTTGCTACTGCGGCTGGCGATGTTCCACGACGTCCACGGCAACCCCGTTGGGATCCCTGACCACGAAATGGCGATCTCCCCACGGTTCGTCTCGCAGCGCGACCATGATGGGAACCCCCATCGCGCGCAGTCGCTCCTGCTCTGCCCGGGCGTCGTCCACATCCACGACCACCCAGAGGCCCGTGCCGTCGGAGGGTGCGCGGAACGGTTCGGCCTGGCTCTCCAGGTTGGCCGCCAGCAGGCCGAGTTCGCCGCCGCCCAGTTCCAGAAGAACAAACCAGTCGCTGTCGAACAGCACCTTGCAGCCGAACAACCGGATGTAGAAATCCCGGCTTTCCGCCAGTTTAGCGGTGACCACACCGGACCACAGTTTCATGACACAGCTCCTCGCTTGGTGAAATCAGGGCTCAGCGTGGCTTGCTGGGGGGAGGGGTGTCTTGAACGAACGCGACACCGGAGCGCAGGTACCGCCCCGGGGGAACGGCAGCCAGGCGGCGGAAATCCCGGTTCATGTGGCTCTGGTCGGCATAGCCGCTGATAGCCGCGATGTCGGCCAGCGATGGCTTGTCACCGGCCAGCAGGTCGCGGGCATGCTGGAAGCGGGTGATCATCGAGAACCGCTTTGCTGAGACGCCGGTGGTCTGCAGGAAGACGCGCTCGAACTGGCGACGGCTTCCCCCGTAGCATTCCACCAGTGCCCGGATGCTGGCCAGACCCCGGGAAGCTTGTGCCATGGCGATGGCGCGGTCGATTCGGGCGGATTGCGGAGGGTGCCGCGACAGATAGCTGATCAGTGCCTGCTCAAGCGTGGCCAGCAGGGTAGCCCCCGGGGAAAGGCTGCCGACCAGCGTGTCCGGCGGCAGGCGCAGGAGGTCCGCCTCGGTGCTGCGCCGGTCGGTGAGCTCGCTCGCGGCCACCGCCAGAAAGTGACGGCTTTGCCCGGGCTGGAACCGAACGCCGAGATAGTGTCGTCCCCGTTCCAGTTCGACCTCCGTCCGGTGGGTGGTCGTTCCGTAGATCCATGCGCGAACATCGGTGTCGTCGATCTCGAACACCAGGTCCACCGCGCCGTCGGGCAGGATGGCATGAACGGTGTCGGTATTGTCCCGGCCCAGCCATAGATGGCTGACGAGCCCGCGAAGCGGGTCGGAGGGGCGCCGGACGTAGTAAGTCTGTTCCATCTTCGCCGCCATGCTCAGCTCTGCCGCGTCCATTATGGCGCAGATGGGTCGCGCTCCCCAGCGGGTGGTCCGGGCATGTGTCCCTTGGCCCAGGCGCGGACAACTGACGCTCCGTGCCGGCTGTGAGGGGTGGTTGTTGCCGGCACGGAGCGTAACGACGAGATCTTCTGTTGCTCGATCTGGCCGCTACAGGGGGATGTCGAAGCCCACACCGAGCGCGAAGTCGGGGCTGGCGTCGTAGATGCCCACCGAGACGAACGGCTTGAAGATCATGCTCTGCTGGACGTTGATGTTGGCGCCCAGCACCAGATCCATGTGGTTGCCCGCACCGTACACGCTGGGGGCGGCATCGCCCACCAGCTCCGCGTTAAGGGTCACGTCGGTATTCAAGCGGTGAGCATAGCCCAGGCCCCAATTCTCGTAGGTGCCGCCGCCACCGTCGTTGTCCTGCACAGTAAGGCCGAACTCGCCGTAGATCATGCCGCGATCGGTGATGCGCTGCTCGCCGGAGAGGTTGATGTAGAAGTCGATGCCATCCTGGGGATAGGGGCCAACATCGTCGTCGCCCGCGACCCGGATACCACCTTCAACGGCCATCCCCTGCATCAACGCAAACTTGGCGAAACCGGTGAGCGCTTCCAGGCCGGAGTCGTCCGGGTCGTCGGAACTGTCGCCGGAATTGGAATTGAAGGTCAGGTGTCCGCCCACTTCCACGCCCTGGGTCAGACCGAAGCGCATCCCCAGCGGACCGACGCGCAGGTTGTCGTAATCCCGCTGCTCGCCGCCGATGAAAGGTTCACGGCTGATCTCGTAGGCCAGCGAACCGAACAGCTCGGCCTGTCCGGGCTGGACAAGCTGGGAACGCTGAATCTGGATTGGCCGCATGTCAGCGACCGCGGTGAAGCTTATCAGGGAAGCGGTCAGCAGCGCTCCCCCGGAGAACATGAGGTTTCGGGTAGCGGTCTTTCGTGCCATCGTTGCTTGCTCCGGTTGTCGTTCTTGGTGATGCCCTGCGGCAGCGCGGTGGGGATGGGCTGCCGGAGACGGCGGAAGGCGTCACATGGACGCTTTGACATTACCGCCGTTCCTGCAAGCCGGCCATCTGTCGGCGACTGGCGACAAATGATCTGCTGCCGCTGTTCCCAATAATAGACGCCGGATTCGGAAATGCGTGACGCTGCGCTCCCTCAAGCGGTACGGTGCAACGCTCCGGGTTCCACGTCATCGCCAAGGAAACCACCGGACTGCCGTCGCCAGAGGGCCGCGTAGAGGCCGCCGCGGGCCAGCAGTTCCGCGTGTGTGCCGCTCTCCACCACCCTGCCCTGATCCACCACCACCAGCCGGTCCAGGACGGCGATGGTGGAAAGTCGGTGGGCAATGGCGATCACCGTCTTGCCCTCCATCAGCGCGTAGAGTTGCTCCTGTATCGCGGCCTCCACCTCGGAATCCAGTGCAGAGGTGGCCTCGTCAAGCACCAGGATCGGTGCATCCTTCAGCAGGATGCGGGCGATGGCGATACGCTGCCGCTGGCCGCCGGAAAGCTTGACGC
Source organism: Ectothiorhodospiraceae bacterium (assembly GCA_020831845.1). GTDB lineage: Bacteria > Pseudomonadota > Gammaproteobacteria > Nitrococcales > Aquisalimonadaceae > LSCE01. Next base: position 24,468 of record JAFIFV010000108.1, on the reverse strand, counting down.
CCCGTTCGCCCACATGCGCATCGAGACCCCGGCGGCCCGCGTGGTCCGTCAGATCCCGAATGAACTCCAGCGCGTGGGCACGTCGAGCCGCTTCCTCCACGTCGTCTTCGCTGGCATCCGGCCGGCCATACAGGATGTTGTCCCGTATCGACCGGTGCAGCAGTGAGGTGTCCTGCGTGACCATGCCGATGTGCTGGCGCAGGGAGTGCTGGGTCACGCCCGCGATGTCCTGGCCGTCGATGCAGATGCGGCCGGATTCCAGGTCATAGAACCGCAGCAGCAGATTGACCAGGGTGGACTTGCCGGCACCGGAGCGCCCCACCACACCCACCTTCTCGCCCGGCCGCACCAGCAGGGACAGATCATCGATCACCGGTGTTTGCGTACCGTAGCCGAAACGCACCCGGTCGAAGCGGATCTCGCCGTGGGGCACGCGAAGATCCGGGGCACCCGCCTGGTCCACGATGGCGTGCGGCTGGGCAATGGTGTTGAGGCCGTCCTGCACCGTGCCGATGTTCTCGAACAGCCCGGCTACCTCCCACAGGATCCAGTCCGACATGGAGCGGATGCGCAGCACCAGTGCTATTGCCACCGCAATAGCACCCAGCGAAATTGCCGCCTGGTGCCAGGCGTAGATGGCCACCCCCGCCACAGAGGCCAGCAGCAGTGCGTTGCTGGTCTGCAGGCAGAAGGTCAACAGCGTGACCTGCCGCATCTGCCGGTACACCGTTCCCATGAAACCGCTCATGGCATCGCGGGCGTAGTCCTGTTCGCGCAACGTGTGCGCAAACAGCTTTACCGTCTGGATGTTGGTGTAGCTGTCGACCACACGGCCGGTCATCTGGGCGCGGGCGTCGGCCTGGGCCATGGAAATGCGGCGCAAACGCGGCACGAAATGCACCATGATCGCCAGGTAGGCCGCAAGCCAGGCGACCAGCGGCACCATCAGCCACGGCTCGGCACGGCCGACCAGGAACATGGCGCCGACGAAATACACCACCACGAAGACGAAGACATCCATCAGCTTCATGACCGTCTCGCGGATGGCCAACGCCGTTTGCATGACTTTCTGCGACACACGGCCGGAAAACTCGTCCTGGAAGAAGGGCATGCTCTGATCGAGGATGTAACGGTGGGTGAGCCAGCGGGCGATCATCGGGTAGTTGCCGAAGATCGTTTGATGCGTGATCAGCGACTGGCCCAGTACCAGTAGCGGGTAGCCGATCACCACAAGCAGCCCCATTCCCAGCAGTGACCAGCCATGTTCCGTGAACAGGGCGCCGCGTTCGGTCGCGCCCAGCCAGTCAACCAGGGAACCCAGGTAGCTCAGGAACATGAGTTCCACCACGGACACCAGCGCGGTGAGCAGGGACATCAGCAGCAGCCAGGGGAGAACCGGCCGGGAATAGTGGTAAAGGAACGCACTGAGAGTCCGCGGTGGCGGCTCCGGTTGGCTGTCAGGAAACGGGTCGACGAGCTTCTCGAAAAGGCGGAACATCGCATCATCCTTGTAACAAACAAGAGCGCGCTTTGCCGCCACGGCGAAGCGCGCCTACAGGTCGGGTGTGTTCCGCACTCTAAAACCTCAGCTTAACTTGAGGTCAAGTACGGTCCGCCTTGTTGTTGCTGTTGTCGCGCGAGCCGCGCCTGTTTCGACGCATTGACGACAGGAAGTCGTGCCGTGTTGCCCAGTTGCGGAGTGCCGTCGCAATCGACCTGGCCAGGTCCAGCGGGAACATCGCCGGCATGTAGACATCCGGCATGGGCGGATAGATCCGTTCGCCGGTCTTCGGATCCCGGCGACGATAGCGTTCTGGTACGGACATGATAACCCTCCTTCGCGGCCGGCGTCCGGCCGGTCGGTATTCGATTCCAGTGTTCCCCTTGGTGAGGATCGCGACCACAGCCGCAGAATGCGCCCTCCTGTTTGTTCAATCAAACGAAAAGAACTACATTTAGAGTTCAATAAAATTGAATGGATAAGCAATGAAGACGCCCGTGACCGAAAGTCCTGATACGCCGCTGCAGCCGCTGCTGGAAACGGATCTGCTCCGCACCTTCGTTGCCATCGCGGAGACGGGGAGTTTTACCCGTGCCGCGCAACAGGTGTTCCGCACGCCATCGGCGTTGAGCATGCAGATCAAGCGGCTGGAACAGATGCTCGGCAGCGCGCTGTTCGTGCGCGAGGCGCGACGGGTGCGGTTGACGCCGGAGGGCGAGGAGCTGCTGGGTTACGGCCGGCGGCTGCTGAAACTGAACGAGGAGGCGGTGGCGCGCTTCCTGGCGCCGGATCTCGAGGGTAACGTCCGCTTCGGCACCCCGGACGATGTGGGCACGCGTATTCTGCCGGGATTGCTGTCACGGTTCGCCCGCAGTCACCCCGCGGTGCAGGTGGATGTCATGGTTGGACGCAGCACCGAGATGATCGCCAGGCTGGATGGCGGCGAGCTGGATCTCGCCCTGGTCACGGCTGGGAACCCTGGTCAGGACCCGGCGCGGGGCGAGGTCGTGCATAGCGAGCCCCTGCTGTGGGCCGCCCGCGACGGCGGCGTGGCCTGGACGCGCACCCCGCTGCCGCTCGCGCTGGCTGCTCATGGCTGCGCCTGGCGAGCCACGGCTCTGGAAGCGCTGGATGCGGCGGGCCTGGCCTATCGTGTGGCATACACCAGTGAAAACTGCGCAGGGCAGGAAGCAGCCATGCAGGCCGATCTGGCCGTGGCGCCGTTCCCGGCGAGTCTGATCAGACCACCGTTGCGGACGCTCGACGGTTTGCCGCCGCTGGCGGACTACCGTGTGCTGATGTACCGCCGCCCGGGCTGCGGGCCTGCCGGCGAGGCCCTGGCGGGTTACGTCAGCGATGCGTTTCGTTCCATGCGCCGGCCTTGATGGCGTGGAGCCAGCGCGGCGCGGCTACAGGTCCTGCTGATAGCGGGCGAGCATTTCCTGCTGGGATTCGGGCGGCGCTGCGCTTCCGGTCTGGTCCTTGAGCATCTCGCCCATGCTGGGCAGTACCGATCGCTCCTGCCTGTATTCGCCGCTCCACAGGCCTGAACGCATCAATGCCTTGGCGCAATGCAGATAGGCTTCCTGGACGGTCACCACGATAATGCTGCGAGGAGTGCGCTTCTCGTCGGCAAACTGCATGGTCTTGTCGGCATCCGCCGTGAGATGGGCCCTGCCGTTCACACGCAGGGTCTCGTCCACCCCGGGGACCATGAACAGCAGGCCCACCTTTCCCGTCTCCAGGATGTTGCTCAGCGAATCGAGCCGGTTGTTACCCGGCGAGTCCGGAATCCACAGGGTGTGGTCGTCAATGATGCGTACAAAACCCGGTTGCCCGCCTCTCGGTGAGGCGTCCAGAGACTGGCTGTTGCCGCTGGCGAGCACGACAAAGGGCGACAACTCGATGAAGCGCCGACAGTGACGGTCCAGGTGATCGAGCTGCTTCCTCAGGGCTCGCTCGCTGGGTGCCTTGTATAGCTGGCGCAGTGCGGTCACGGATTCGATCATGGGGGCTCCGGTCAGGTGGCGGGACAGCTATCATCGAATGTGCGAGGGAGGCTGTCGCTTTCCGTCCCAGGCGCCGGGTAGGCGGTCCGGAACGTGAAAGCGGCGGCGCTGGGTCCCTCGCGGCGCAGCCGCTCCAGCCGCCGCGCAGCTTCCTCAATGGTGGGCAGTTCGCCGTCCGGTAGCCACCAGAGCACCACGTAGGCTTCGGCCATCCGTTCGAACCATTGCCGGCGCTTGCGCATGATTTCCACGTGGGCACTGCTGAAGACGAAGTTGCGCAACGACTGCACATCCTGCCAGACGGACAGGTTTACCAGCATGTCGTCGCCGAACGGTCGCAGCGCCGTCGCATCACCGTCCTCGGTCTGCAGGCGCCAGACGTAACCGGGCGCGGACTCGGCGAGGGCGTTGATACGATCCAGATTGTCGACGAATTCCGCCATGCGAGGGGATTCCAACGGCTCGAGCATGCGGGCGATGTTGAGCTGGGCGAGATGATAACTGGACATGGCTCCTCCGTGCCTGTGTCTGCTCGGGGCTTTCCATCAGAACGGGCTACCCGCCCCGTGCGAGGTTTCAGCCTATGCCCTCCGAAGATGATGTCAAGCGGGTGACCGATGCCGAGTCTGACTCGGCATGCCGGCAACTGTCAGGCGACGAGTAGGCTCAAACCAGAGGGGGTGGCCCACCGGGCTTGGGAGGAGTATCGGGAACCGGCGGTGGAACAAGCGCGGGCGGACCGGAATGGCTCAGAAAGGTTGCGATATCCGCGGCCCCGCAAGGACGCTGGATAAGAAAGCCCTGTCCGAAATCGCAGCCGAGCTGTCGTAGCTGTGCCCATTGATCCGGGGTTTCCACACCTTCCGCTATGACATCCAGCGTCAGGCTGCGAGCAACCCCGAGGATGCCCTCGATTAGCCGCGCGTCCTCGGTTTCCTTGCCGAGCATGCCGACGAAGTCGCGGTCGATCTTGACCGTGTGGACGGGAAAGCGGTGGAGGTGTGTGAGCGCCGAAAAGCCCGTCCCGAAATCGTCCAGGGCCACCCGCACGCCCAGGGCGTCCAATTGCCGCAGCGCCTCTTCCACTCGGTCGATCTCGGCCAGCTGGGAGGTTTCCACCAGTTCGATCTCAAGCGACCCGGGGTCCAGCTGGAATTCCTCGATGGCGGAGGCAATGTCCTTCGTCAGGTCCGGGTCCTCAAGCTGTTGCGGACTGACGTTGATCGACACCATCGGTACGGTCACTCCTTCGTTCTGCCAGCGCCGAAGCTGAGCACAGGCTTCCCGGACCACCCACAGGCCGACCGTGCGAATCATGCCCGTGTCCTCCAGCGCCGGAATGAAGGATGTGGGCGGTATTGGTCCGTGCGCCGGATGGCGCCAGCGCAGCAGAGCCTCGACCCCTCGCAGTTGTCCGGATCCCAGATGCACCTGCGGTTGGTACTCGAGATAAAGCTCGCCGGTTCTCGCTGCCCGCCGCAGATCATTGCGGATGTTGAACTGCTCCGCCGCCGCCCGTGTCATTTCCGGCTTGAAGAAGCGATAGCAGCCACCTTTGCGTTTGGCCTCGTACATGGCTGTGTCGGCATGCTTGATCAGCGTTACCGCGTCCGTGCCGTCCCGAGGCGCCCGAGCGATCCCGATGCTGGCCGAGATGTAGGCGGGGGCGTCCTCGACCAGGAACGGCGTTTCCAGTGCCTGGATGATGTGATCACAGATGACCCCCACCGAGTCCACCGACTTCCGCCCCCGCACCAGCACCGCGAACTCGTCCCCACCCATGCGGGCCAGCAAGTCGGAGCCGTACAGCGCCTGACGCAGGCGCCGGCCCACGTCAATCAGCAGTTGATCGCCCAGAACGTGGCCGCGCGAGTCGTTAACAACCTTGAAACCGTCGAGGTCGATGAAAAGCACCGCGAGCTGTTCGTCCGACTTCTCCAGGCCGGCAAGATCGTTCCTGAGCAGTTCCAGAAAACGGGTGCGGTTCGGCAGGCTGGTGAGACTGTCGGAATAGGCGAGGTGACGTAGTCGGTCCTCGAGCCCGACGCGATCGGAGACGTCGCGGCCGGTGGCCACATAATGCGTGACTTCGCCACTGAACGCGCGGATCGGCGTGATCGTCTTGGATTCGTAGTAAATCGCCCCGTCCCGGCGGCGGTTGATGAAGGTGCTGCGAAACGGTCTGCCCTCGGCAAGCTTGGACCAGAGGCGCCGGTAGAAAATCAGCGAATGCCGTCCGGATTTGACGACGCTGGGCTTGAGGCCGATGACTTCGTGCCGCGAGTAGCCCGTCAGCAGTTCGAAGCTGTCATTCACGTACTTGATGACGCCTGTGGTGTCGGTAATCATCACGGAATCAGCGATCTGCTCCAGTGCGCTGGAGAGCACGGTAACCCGCTCTTCCGTGGACAGCTCCTCCATCCCCTGCATGTACTTCCCCCACCAGAACATTGTGCTGGCCTGCCCATGGCCTGATGCTACGGAAAGCGTGGGCAGCCGTCATGGATACCGTTGAAAGCGGCTTATTCATGCATATCACCGCGGGGACAGGGCGGTGAAGCGAGCAGGCGGCTATGGAATGGCGGGGGCCGGGCCGGTGATTGCCTGCTGCATTGTCAGGGAAGCGCCACAGTCGCTGACTGCAGGCCCCTGTTTCTTTGAATCTTCCCAATGTAGCGCAATGAACCGGCCCGTGCAGCCTATTTTCGCCCTGGCTCCGCTTCAGGCGGTTTGCCGGAGCGGGCCGGGGACAGCAGGGCCTCGGAACTGATCAGTTCCTGGGCAAGCTCCTCCATGCTGCGCCGTTGTTCCCGCGCATGCCGTCGCAGTCGCTCGAAGGCCTCCTGGCGCGAAACCCCGGTTCTGGCCATCAGGATGCCGATGGCAACGCTGATCTCCCGGTTGCGCCGCAGGGTGGTCTCTACCCGGACGGAAGCCTCCTGCAATTGCGCTCGTTCACGGGCGCGAGCGAGAGCAGCATGAATGACGGGGATCAGTTGAGCGACCTGCACAGGCTTTACCAGATAGGTCAGCGCACCGTGTTCAACCGCCAGTGATACTGTCTCGCGGTCCGCGTAGGCGGACAGGAAAAAGAAGGGAATCGGTGTCCCCATGCTGCTGATCCAGTCCGCCAGCTGCAAGCCGGACTGGTGCGGCATGCGGGCGTCGATGATGGCCAGGTCAAAGGCGTCGCCGCTGAGGAGTGCCTTGGCTTCATCAACATCGTTTGCCGCACAGGCCGAGAGACCGTGCTGGCAAAGGCCGGAGCACAACGTTGAGGCAATGAGGCGGTCGTCGTCGACGACGAGAATCCGGAGTTCACTCATGCGGTTCGTGGGCTCCATCGCTTCGCGGTAGCAGTACCGGTCGCTCCAGGGTGAGCCTGCTTTCGACCCGGTTCCCGGACAGTTGTTCTACTGTCAGCCTTACGCCGTGGCTCGGCAATAGGGCCTGGGCCAGACCCAGGCCGGTGCTCAGCGATCGCATCGCCGGCAGGTGGAAGCTGCTGGGCAGTCTCCCGTGGTTGACGATGCGTATCTCCCCGCGGTCGCCATCGGCGTCGCGGATTTCCACAGTCACGGACTGGCGGGGGCCGGCGGCGTGCTTGACGGCATTGGCGATCAGTTCGTTCACCACCAGAGCAACCGGTACGCATTCGTCCGCCGCCACCTCCAGTGGCTGTCGCACGGAGATGTCGACGGAGATATCCACGACCGAACTCCAGACATTCTGATTCGCCCGGCAGATGGCTGTTGCCATTTCGCAGAGCCGGAGTACCTCCGATCCCTTTGTGCTTTGTAACCCATGCACGAGAGCGATGGAATTGACCTGGGTCATCGCCTCGGCAAATACGTGGCGGACCTCCGGGTGACGGGTGGCGTGTACGTCAAGCAGGCCGGTGAGCCCCTGGAGGTGGTTCTTGATGCGGTGATGCACTTCCCGCACAAGTGCTTCCCGTTGGCGTTTCTCGCCGTCCAGGCGCTCATGTTCCGCGCGCCGGCGTTCCTCGATATCCCGATAGACCACCAGGAGGTAACGCTCCCCTGTGGGCGGATCCACGATCCGGGAGATCGAGGCCTCCACCATGATTGGCGAACGGCCGTGCTGGAGCAATGGCACCTCCAGCAGCAGGTGCGGCCGGTGCTCCAGTTGGCCAAGAGAGCCCTCGACGGTCATCCACGCTGCGGTAGGGTGAAGGTCGGACAGAAGATGTCCGCGCAGGGCAGCCTGAGGCTGGCCAAGCAAGGATGTTGCGCGCTTGTTGAGGTGGAGCAGCGCGTAACCGCTGTCCGCCACCAACATGGCGTCGCCAGCCTGCTCCATCACCTCCTCGCACAGGGGGCCGGCAACCGATTCCGGTGTGCGATCGGGCGCTTTGCGCTTCATCCGCGTTCGTGGGCCTCGTCGATCAGCATTCGCAGCCTGGTTGGCAACACCCCTCGGATGGTGTCGGTGAGGCGTGCCTCGTGACGTTGCCACTGGACGCCGGCAAAGACCACGCCGATACCGATCAGCGCCAGGGCTACCGGAAACAGCAGGCTGTGCTCGAACAGCGTTGCCAGGTGGCCCAGGTACAACGCCACGCCGATGCCGCCGAACACGGCGAAGACCCTGCGGCGCAGGGCGGCGCCGGTGGCGAGCATGGCCAGGTTGATGCACAGGTAGAAGAATTTCGAGAGTTCGCTGTCCGAGTTCATCGCGGTGAGGCCGCCCCAGAAGGCAGCGACGCCGGCCAGGTATAGCCAGAAGGCGAAATCGCGGCGCCGGCCGGAACGTATGTCCACCCAGAATGCCAGCCCGATCATCGCAAGCCCCATGATCAGCGAGACCAGTTTGCGCATTTCCCACTGCATGGCCCAGTCGTCGAACAGCAGCGGCACCAGATCCATCTGCAGATACCAGAGGGTCAGCGCCACCAGGAAGACGGTAAAGGGAAGCCGGTACCACCACAGCGCGATCGTGGCGGCGGCCAGCGTAGCCATTTCCATGTAGAACCAGCGCCAGTCGATGTAGCGATGATAATCGCTGTACACCATACGGCCGTCCCAGAAACCCAGGGCGTGCTGCAGGCTGTAGACCGCCAGCGGCACCATGGAAACGGCAAAGGTGACCATGACACCGGCGGGAATCTGCAACTGCTTTCGCTCAAGGAACCAGTGGGTGAACCCGAAGCCCAGCCCAGCGAAGGCCACCGCCAGTAACAGCATTGGCCAGCCTGCCCATTGTTCCCAGGCCTGGCCAATGAACAGCGCCAGCGCCGACATGGCAACGAAACCCCCCAGGTAGTACAGCAGATGTGCCGCGCGGAACTGGGGTTGCTGCGGCAACTCCTCGGAGAGATAGCGCCAGAGCCGCTCGGCGGTTTCCGCTTCCAGCACGCCCGCGGCCGCAGCTCGTTCGAGTTCCTTTCGGGTGATCTGCATTCTTGTTATCTCCACTGCGTGGTCCGTCAATTCTTCACCAGGGAAACGCTGATCAATCCCCGTGCCCGCACCCCGGGGCTGGTTTTCGTTCGTGACTTGCGACCAGAGCCACGGGCGAACACCCTCGGGGCCAACGGGTTACAGCCGGTTTTTCTTCGCTGAGCACCGCGCTTGGCAGCGCGGGAAATCCGACTGTAACGCGCGCACGAGAATTAATCAGCGTTTCTTCAGGTCATGCCTTTCATGCCAGTCCATCAGCGATTCGTCCGGGTACCCGTCGAAACGCCACTCCCGCCTGCCATCGGGGACCGGCACCCAGTCCGGTTTCGAAGCCAGTAGTATATGCGTGCGCTCGGGCGGTTTGGGCAGCGGGCTATCAATGGCCGAGGCGAAAGGGTGCATGAGCTCCGGCCAGCGCGGATCCCATACCCAGAGCGCGCTGCCGCAGTGCCGGCAGAAACGGCGTTCGCCCTCGCTGCGGCGGGTGCGCCGCGGATGGTCGGTCCAGGCTCGGTAGACGGTGATGTGTTCCTCGCCCTCGACTTCCAGGCTGTTGGCCTCTGCGTGCAGGTTGATGGCATAACCGCCGGCCCCGGCGGTCTTGCGGCAGATGCTGCAGTAGCAGTACATGAACGGGTACGGCGCACGGGATTCGCAGCGAAAGCGAACCGCACCACAGTGACAGGATCCTTCCAACTGCATGGTTGCCCCTCCCGCTGATGCTTCCTGAAGGTTGGTTGCTACATGAGCGGCGACAGCAGCTCTGTGAAGAAATGCTGAAGCAGTCGCGGTTCCAGCCATAACATGAACAGCACCCCCCAGGCTCCGCCCCAGAGATGCGCGCTGTGGTTGATGTTGTCCCGTCCCTGTTTCTGGGCCCAGATCGAGTACCAGATATAGCAGGCGGCGAAGACGATGGCCGGCACTGGCACGAAGAACACGAACAGCAGCGACCAGGGCTGGAGCAGGATGAAGGCGAACAGCACCGATGACACCGCGCCCGAGGCGCCCAGGCTCCGGTAGCGCGGATCGTGGCGGTGACGGAAATGGCTGGGAAGCATGGCGAGCAGGATCCCGGCCATGAAAAACAGCACGAAGCCGATTGTGCCGATCAGCGGGACCAGCACGCGCTCCATCGCAGTCCCGAAGAAGAACAGCGTGACCATGTTGAACAGCAGGTGGGTGCCGTCGGCGTGGATGAAGCCGTGGGTGACCAGGCGCCACCATTCCCCGCGGGCCACCGCCGGGGGCCAGTAGATCAGCGTCTCCAGCATGCGCGGCTGCTGCCAGGCCAGCAGGGAAACGGCGACGATGACGGCGATGAGGCCCAGTGTGATCATTGCAGGTTCCCGGTCAGCTGGATAATGGTTGCTGGCATCGACAGAATCAGCCGCCCGTCGTTCCCGGCAGTGGCCGCAGGCCCGATGCAATGGCCTGCTGCACCAACCATTGCTTCAGCACCTGGATGCCGGCCTCGTTGCGGCGGCTGGTCTTGTAGACGAAGTGGAATTCGTCGCCGGTATGGATGGTGTGGCAGGGCAGGCGTACCAGTTCCGGATCCTCGTCGGCATCCACCATGTACTCGTTGCTGAGCGCGATGCCCTGATCGTGGCGCGCCGCCTCCAGCGCCAGCAGCATATGGCTGAAGTGCTGTACCCGCAACTCCGGCGCCAGCGCGAGTCCGGCGGCGGCCAGCCATTGGCGCCAGTCCTCGCTCGGCTGGCCCAGGATGCTGGTGGCCGAAAGCAAGGGGTAACGGGTCAGCCAGGCCGCGTCCAGGCGTGCCGGGGGCGACGGATCGTCCGGGTAGGCCTGGCGGAATTCCTCCTGCATTCGTCCCCAGTACTGGCGGCTGCAGATCGGGAACAGCCGCTCGGCGTAGAGCAGCTCGGAGCTGAATCCGCGTTGGCGCGATCGCAGGGAGATGAAGCAGTCGGCCACCCGCTCGCTCAGCATGGGTGGGCCATCCATCATTTCCAGCATCAGGTTCAACTGCGGGTGGCGGCGCTGCAGGTCAGGCAGACGTGGGATCAGCCAGCGTACGGCGAAGGAGCTGAAGACAGCCAGCCGCACGTGGGTGTGTTCGCTGCCCTGCAGCTTTTCGCTGGCACGCTCGATCTGGCCCAGTGCAGCGGCGACGCTTTCCAGGTACTCCCGGCCCTGTTCGGTCAGCGTGAACCGGCGCCCGGTGCGCTGGAACAGCGCTTCCCCCAGATAGTCCTCCAACTGCCGGATCTGATGGCTGACCGCGCTCTGGCTGACATGCAGCTCGACGGCGGCGCGCGAGAAGCTGTTCAGGCGGGCAACGGCCTCGAACACCGGGAGCGCTTTGAGAGGGGGGAGTTTCATCATCTAAAAAACTAATAATTGATTACGTTAAATCATTATACCTAATTTACGTCCCGCACTAGGATGCCTGCTCCACATTACGGTCTTGGTGAAGGAGCGGAAAGGTCATGTCGGGCAGAACGGTACACGGCGCCATTCTTCTGCTGGTTATCGGCAACATGCTGGCCATGTTCTCGGACGTGATCATCAAGTGGCTGGGAAGTGATATTCCCATCTTCCAGTTTGTCTTCATGCGACTGCTTTGCGCCGTGCTGCTGCTGTTGCCGTTCCTTTCCATGGTGGATCGTGGGGCGCTGTTCGCGGGCAGCCGCATTCACCTGCTGCGGGCCCATATCGGCATGATTGCCATGGTGTGCATGGTGATTGCCTTGCAGACGCTGACACTGGCCACCGCGAACGCCGTGTTCTATGCGGGTCCGCTGATCGTGCTGGTGCTGGCGGTGACCTGCTTCGGCGAGCGTGCCAGCCTGCTCAGCATCCTGGCAGTGATCAGCGGATTCTTCGGCATTCTGGTCGCGCTGCAGCCAGTGGACATCACCTGGCAGAGTCTCACCGCACTGGGCACGGCCTTCGCACTGGCGGTCAATGCGCTGCTGGTCCGCAAGTTGCCGCCGACCCAGTCGCCGGTCCACGTGCTGCTGCTGACGCAGCTCTATGCATTGCCGGCGGCGCTGTTGCTGATGCTCTGGGAAGGGGCGGCGTGGGACTGGTCGCTGGTGACGGCGGCGTTCGGTTCATCGTTCTTCATCCTGGCCTATAACGGCACGGTGCTGCTGGCCTATCGCCACGTGGCCGCCAACCGCGTGACCAGCGCCGAATACACCGGGCTGATCTGGGCAGTGCTGTTTGGCTGGTGGTGGTTCAGCGAGGTGCCTGATGTCTGGTTCTTCCTGGGCGCGATGCTGATCGCGGGGCCGCTGATGCTGCTGGGCTGGATCGAGCGCCGGCGTCAGGTGGCGCTGGTGGGTACGGCACCGTCTTCCACCAGCGTCTAGTGCGGCGGTCAGGGCCTCCTTACGGCGCGTTCGACGGCATGGCGGCGTTGTCCAGCTCGTCCGCCCGATGCCAGGCGTCCCGGTCGCTGACGCGTCGCCAGTAGTCCAGGAAGGCGGAGCGCTTCTCGATGGTGCCGAACTGGGTGCCCCAGCCGATATGCGCACCCACGTAGACGTCGGCGGCGGTGAAACGCTCGCCGGCGATGTAGGGCGTGGCGCTCACCGCCTGTTCCAGCGCGTCCAGCACGCGTCTCAGGCTGCCGAAGCCGAACTGGCTCTGCTGCTCCGCCGAGGGCTCCTCGCCCAGGATGGTATGGGCCGTAATGGCGGATTCCAGTGGCCCGGCGGCGAAGAACAGCCAGCGGTAGTACGGGCCGCGCTGCTCCGGCGGTGGCGCCAGGCCGGCTTCGGGAAAGGCGTCTGCCAGATAGGCGCAGATGGCGGCACTTTCGGTCACCACGGTCTGGCCGTGCCGGATGGCAGGCACCTTGCCCATGGGGTTGATCGCCAGATAGTCCGGCGCCTTCATGGCGGCACCGAAGTCGAGATACCGGGTCTGGTACGGTGCGCCGGTCTCCTCCAGCATCCAGCGCGCGATGCGGCCTCGGGACATCGGGTTGGTATACAGAGTGATGTCGGTCTTCATGGATGCGCCTCCCTGGCGGCTAGTCAGACGTTGAACTCGGGTTGCAGAAAGTCCGCAGGCACGTATTTGGCCAGCAGCTCCTCCAGGCGTTTTCCGTCCTCGTGCTCGAAGCACTCGTCCAGGTGCTGTAGTTGCTGTACCCGGTCGACACGGAAGGTGCGGAAGTCGTCGCGTAGTTCGCACCAGGCGGACAGCGTCCAGACCTGCCCCCAGAAGAACAGGCCCAGCGGGCGTACCTGCCGCTGCGTTTCCCGCTCGTCCTCACTGCAGTACCAGAGCAACAGCTTTTTTCGGTGACGGATGGCTTCGCGGATGTCGGTAAGCCAGTGCACCGGGTAGCGGTGGAAGCTCGGCGCATACATGCGGTTGCTGTTCAGCTCGCTCCGCAGGCTCGCCGGCAGGATGCCGTGCACCTTGGCCAATACCGAATCGGCGGCGCGCTGCAGTTCCGGGTCGGCGTAGGACTTCACCATGCGTGCGCCCACCACCAGCGCCTCGATCTCGCTGCGGTCGAACATCAGTGGCGGGAGGTGCATGGGCTGGCGAAGGATGTAGCCGACGCCCGCTTCACCCTCCACCGGCACGCCGGAGAGCGAAAGATCCTGGATGTCGCGATAGATGGTGCGTACCGAGACTTGCAGTCGTTCCGCCAGCCAGGCGGCCTTTGTCAATCGGCGGCTGCGAAGGTACTGCACGATCTGGAACAGCCGGTCAGCGCGTCGCATGGTGGTTCTCTCGTCCCTGGCTCAATGGCTACCGCAGGCGTCCAGCGCGATTCTGAACAGCTCTCCTCTCCGGGGGCATGTTTCAGTGATTCCCCTGCGGATTTCTGCCGCAAAGCGCCTATGTGGAACAGTTTGTGCCTGCGCTACTGACAGCATGGTGTCAGTAGCGCATCTTTGCTACCGATTACTGAGCGGCCACGTGGCTGGTGGTGATGTCGGCGATCAGTTTTCCTTCGCGGCCGGTAACGGTGGTTCTGACCACGCTGACGGTGCGGCCCCGCTTCACGTAACGGGCGCGGGCCTGGAAGGTGCCCTCGGTCTGATTGCCGGCCAGATTTGCGCTGAGGCTGATGGCCAGCGGAAAACCCTTCATGCCCTCGGTTGGCTTGCGACCGGCGAGGACCAGGTGGGTGGCGGTGACATCGGCGAACCAGAGGGTGGCTCCGGCATGGACGGTGCCGAAGGGGTTCAGGATGCCTGGCTGGATCGGCATCTCGGCGAGTACCTCGTCATCGCCGCGCGAAACGATGCTGAATTCGATCTGCCCGGTATAGTGCGGCATGGTGTTTCCTTCCAGGACGGAACAGGGGAGGCGCGTTCAGGCAGCGCCGACTTCATCGTACAGCGATTCGATCAGTTCGCTGTACTTCTGGTAGATGTTGGCGCGGCGGATCTTCATGGTGGCGGTGACTTCGTCGTCGTCGTGGTCCAACTCCTTGGTGAGCAGGGCCAGCCGCTTGATCTGGGCCACCCGCGGCATGGACCGGTTGGCCTGCGCCACTTCCTCCTCCACCAGCTCGCGTACTGCAGGGTTTTCAGCCAGGCTGCGGAACGTGGTGTAGGAGAGCCCGTGCTCCTCGGCCCATTTGGCCACGGTATCGAAATCGATCTGTATCAGCGCCGCCACGTACTTGCGGCGTTCGCCGACGACGATGCATTCCTTGATGTAGGGGCTGGCCTTGACGGTGTTCTCGATCTCCGACGGAGACAGGTTCTTCCCCCCGGCGGTGATCATGATGTCTTTCTTGCGATCCACCATCTTTATCTGGCCCTCGCGCATCTCCACCACGTCGCCGGTATGCAGCCAGCCGTCCACGATGGTACTGCGCGTGGCATCCTCGTTCTTGTAGTACCCCTCGAACACCATGCCGCCCCGGATGAGCAGCTCGCCGTCCTCGGCCACTTTCAGTTCGACGCCCACCGTGGCTTCCCCCACCGTGCCAGGCAGGAAGCGCTCCGGCCGGTGACCGGTAACCATGCCGGTGGTCTCGGTCTGGCCATAGACTTCCAGCAACGGTATGCCGATGGTGCGGAAGAAGCGGATGATGTCGGGTGCGATCGGCGCCGCCCCGGTGATGGAGACGCGGCAGTTGCGCAGGCCGACGAAATTCTGCAGGGAGCGGAAGACGAGCAGGTAGCAGGCGGCGTAGATGAGTCGCTCCCTGAGCCCCAGCGCGCGGCGGTGCTGGTTGCAGAAAGGCTCGCTCAGCCGCAGCGCGGTGTGGTAGAGCCCGCGCCGGAGCGGGCCGCTTTCCAGCATCTTGATATGGATGGCCGAGTGCATCTTTTCCCAGATGCGCGGCACGCCCAGAAAGACCGTGGGCGCCACCTCGCGGAGATCTTCCTGAACGGTGCGCAGGGATTCGCCGAAATTCACCAGCATGCCCAGATACATGGGCGCGAAGTTGGTGGTGGCCTGCTCGGCCACATGGCACAGCGGCAGGTAGGACAGCACGCTGTCATGCTCGCTGAGCTCCAGCCGGCCGATGATGCCGGGGGCCGCTTCGCGGATATTGCGGTAGCTGATCATTGCCCCCTTGGGCTTGCCGGTGGAGCCGGAGGTGTAGATCATCAGCCCCAGTTCGTCCAGCGTCTGGGCATCCAGCAGGGAGTCGATCAGCTCCGGCTGTTCCTCTTCCAGTGTTTCGCCGAGCCCTTCCACGTCGTCGAAGGAGAGCAGGTCCGGCTCATCGTAGTGGGCCAGGCCCTTCATGTCGGCAACGATGATCTTGCGCAGCTTCGGCAGTTCCGCCCTGGCCTCCAGCACCTTGTCGGTTTGTTCCTGGTCTTCGCAGATGACGATTTCCACGTCGGCGTGACCCAGCACGTAGGCCACCTCCGGCGCCGGACTGGTGGGGTAGACGCCCACGGTGACACCGCGCACGATGCCGGTGCCCATCTGCGCGATGACCCATTCAATGCGGTTCTCCGATATCACGCCCACATGACCGCCCGGTTCCAGGCCCAGGGACCGCAGGCCAAGGCCGAGGTGGCGGGCGCGGCGGTAGTAGCCGCTCCACGTGATCGGGTGCCAGATACCGAAATCCTTCTGGCGCAGCGCCACCGCATCGCCGCGCGTCTGCGCGTTCCGGCGCAGCATCTGAGGCAGGGTCAGGTCGGGAAGCTCGGCGCTCGTCATCATGCCTCCGTCAGGAAAGCCAGCGCTTGCGGCGCTTGTAGTGCTTCACGTCGCGGTAACTGCGGGCCTCGCCGCCACCGCCGGTACCCAGGTAGAACTCACGCACGTCGTCGTCGGCCATCAGCCGCTCCGGTGTGCCGTCGATGACAACGCGACCGGATTCCATGATGTAGCCGTAGTCGGCCAGCGCCAGCGCCACGTTGGCGTTCTGTTCCACCAGCAGCATGGCCACCTGTTGCTCGCGGTTGATGCGGGCGATGATGGTGAAGATGTCTTCCACCAGGACCGGCGACAGCCCCAGCGAGGGTTCGTCCAGCAGCATCAGTTTCGGCCGGCCGAGCAGGGCGCGGCCGATGGCCAGCATCTGCTGCTCGCCGCCGGAGAGATACCCCGCCTGGGCTCGCCGGCGCTCATGCAGGCGGGGGAAGTACTCGTAGACCAGATCGTAACCGCCATTGCCGCCACCATCGCTCCTGCCGGTAACGGCGTAACTGGCGGCGGTCAGGTTCTCCTCCACGGTGAGGTCCTCGAAGACGCGGCGGCCTTCCATCACGTGACACAGGCCGTTGCGCACCAGGCCGTGCGGTGTCTGCCGGGCCGTATCTTCGCCGTTGAAGCTGATACGGCCGGCGGACAACGCGCCGTTTTCCAGGGACAGCAGGTTGGAGGTGGCTTTCAGCGTGGTGGATTTGCCCGCGCCGTTCGAGCCCAGCAGAGCCACGATCCGGCTCCGGGGGACTGTCAGCGATAGCCCCCGGAGCACCTGCACCGTGTGGTTGTAGACCACCTCGATATTGCTGATTTCCAGTACGTTGTCAGTCACGTCAGGCGCTCATTCCAGCTCGATCCAGTCGGACACCGGCACCATCTGCCCTTGGGAGACATCGGCCCGGTAGATGCGACCCAGCGGAATCGAGTTGCCGCGGAAATTCACCGGCTGGCCGAAGATGCCGCCGGTATCGATGTCGCTCAGCGAGTCCAGCGTTTCCCGCAGGTTGGAGCCCGTGAACGGCTTGCCCGCACGCAGTGTCTCCCGGGCGATCTCGGTAATCAGCACGCCGGTCAGCCAGCCCTGGGTGTAGGTGGTGGTCTGGTAGTCACCGTGCAACTCGCGGATGGCGTCCATGATCGGTGCGGGACCGGTTTCATCGTAGTAGTAGCGATAAGGCATCACGCCCATGAAGCCGTCCGCCGCCTCGCCCATTTCGTTGATGATGCCCTGGTCCATGGTGTAGTAGGTGCCCATGAAACGGGTGTTCATGCCCATTTGCCGGGCGCGCTGGATGAAGTCCGGTATCGGCGCCAGCACGTAGCCGTGGAAGATGGCGTAGTCCGGCCGGGCCCGACGCAGTTCCAGGGCTGCGGAGGAGATGTCTGCGGCGCCGGGCGGGGTGACGATGGTGGCGGCGACGGTCAGGCCCAGTTCCTCTGCCTTGCTACGGCCGGGGGCGATGGGATCGCGGCCGAACTCGGTATCCGAGTGGATGAAGGCCACCCGGGCGCCCGGGCTCTCCTCGGCGATGTAGCTGAGCAGGATGCCCACCTGCTCGCTATAGTCCGGCCCGAGCAGGAATTGCAGCGGGTAGCGCTCGGGATCGTTCAGCTCGGAGGCGAACGAGGCGCCGGTCATCAGGATGTCGCGCCGGTCCAGCTCGCGGTTGATGGTCTGCTGGAAGGCGGTGGAATCGCCGAAGTAGAAGTTCACGTTCTCGCGGCTGGTGATGCGGCGGAACACCGCCACCGACTGGTCCTGCTGGTAGCCGGTGTCCTCACCCACGTAGCGCAGCGTGCGACCCTCGATGCCGCCCTGTCTGTTGATCCATTCGACGTAGTCGCGCAGTCCGCGGTCGAACTGCAGACCGGCGAAAGCGAACGGTCCGGTCATGGGGATGGAACCGCCGAGAACAATCTCGTCGTTGTCCGCCCACGCGGTCGGGAATGCACCGCCCAGCGCCAGCGCGATCGCGGCTACCGGTGCCATGAGTTGACGAGCAAGTTTGCTGACTAACATCACCCTACCCTCCTGCCGATCATGTTCGGAACGGCCACAAGTGGAAGAAGCGGCGTACGCGACGCCAAATTTCCGCTAGCCCATGGGGCTCGAACAGCAGAAAACCCACGATCAATGCCCCGAATACCGCCGTGCGCAGTGGAGAGAGAATCTGCGGCGCGTTGTCGATGTACGGGGAAAGTATGTCCACCCCGTACCGCAGGATCTCGGGGGTCAAGGTCATGAAAATGGCGCCCAGGATGCTGCCCAATATTGTGCCCATTCCGCCCACGATGATGGCAGCCAGGAAGAAAATGGACATTAGAAGCGGGAAGCTTTCCGGGTTTATTGCGCCGAAGAAATAGGCGTAAAGACCACCTGCAATTCCTGCATAAAATGAAGCAATACCGAAGCTCATTAGCTTGTAAAAGGGAAGATTGATTCCGAGCACGGATGCCGAGATATCCCGGTCGCGAATGGCGATGAAGGCCCGACCGATGCGCGTCCTGAACAGGTTGGCCGCCAGCAGTACCATCACCACCATGATAGGCATCACCAGCCAGTAGAAGGTGTCGGGGTTATCCAGCGTCACGCCAAGCACGCTGGGGGGCTCGATGTTGATGCCACGCGTTCCCCGGGTGACGCTTTCCCAGTTGATGAAAATGAACTGCAGGATGAACGAGGCGCCAATGGTGGCAATGGCCAGGTACAGTCCCTTCACCCGTAGGCTCGGCAGACCGGCGATCAGGCCGACGAGGGTGGCCATGCCGGCTCCAGCCAGCAGGTTGATGAAGAACGGGCTGCCGGTATTGTTGTCCAGCCAGGCCACGGTGTACGCGCCAACGCCCATGAAGGCGGCCTGCCCCAGGCTGACCTGGCCGGTGTAGCCGGTGAGGATATTCAGCCCTGTGGCACTGATGATGTTGATGGAGATCAGGCAGACCAGGAACAGCCAGTAGAGGTTGGCCACGAAGGGGTAGGCGATCAGCACCGCAAGCAACAGCCAGAGCCAGACCCATTGGGTGCGGGTTCGGAACAGTGCCTCGTCGGCGATGTAGCTTTCCTTGGGAGAACCGATGCGCATGGTTCAGAGCCTCTCGATTTCCCGTGTGCCGAACAGCCCCCAGGGTCTGAACAGCAGGACTACCATCAGCAGGATGAAGGTCACCAGGTGCTCGTATTCGCCGCCCAGGTAGACGCCTGCCATCGATTCCATCCAGCCGATCAGCAGGCCGGCCAGCAGCGCCCCCAATACACTGTCCAGGCCGCCGACGATGACCACCACCAGCACGGTCAGGCCGAACAAGCCCATGTCCGAGGAGATGCCGCCGATCGAGCCCAGCAGGATGCCGGCGCCGGCTGCAATCACACCGGCCAGGCCCCAGGCCAGGCTGTAGACGGCCGGCACATTGATGCCCATGGAGTAGGCCGCGCCCTGGTCTGAGGCGGTGGCACGCAAGGCCACGCCGCCCCGCCAGAAGCGGAACAACAACAGGAACACGGCGATAACCACGGCGGCGACGACGAAGCTCCAGAAGGTCTTGGGCGCCAGGAAGGCTTCGCCGATGAAAATCGGATCAGTGGGAAAGAAATTCGGCAGGCTGCGTGGGTTGGCGGTCCAGATCAGTTCCACCATGCCGATCAGGATACTGCCCAGCCCAATAGTGACCATGAACACCGAGATGGGGTTTTCCCCCAGCAGCGGGCGAATCACGCCTCGCTCCAGCACCATGCCCAGTGCGCCGCCCCCGAGCAGTGCGAGAATGATCGCCAGCCACCAAGGCAGTGCCCAGCCGACGGCGGCGCCGAAGAACAGGTAGGCGCCCACCATGAGCATTTCGCCGATGGCCAGGTTGATGACCCGGGTCGCCTTGTAGATCAGGACGAAGGCGATGGCGGTCAGGGCGTACAGGCCGCCGGTGCCGAGGCCGGCCAGTGTGATCTCGAAGAAGAACAGCCAGTCCATCAGGCAGCCCTCGTCTTGCCGCCCAGCCGTTGCCGCAGGCTGTGGATGTCGCCGGAACCCAGGTAGGCCTTGATCACCTCCGGGTTGGCCTGGACTTCGGAGGGCTTGCCCGCCGCGATCAACTGGCCGAAATTCAGCACGTACACCTGATCGGAAATATCCATCACCATGCCCATGTCGTGTTCCACCATCAGCACGGTGGTGTCCCACTGCTCCTTGACGTCCAGGATGAAGCGCGCCATGTCTTCCTTCTCCTCGCGGTTCATTCCGGCCACCGGTTCGTCCAGCATCAGCAGCTTCGGCCGCATTGCCAGTGCGCGCGCAAGCTCCACCCGCTTCTGCAACCCGTACGGCAGGTTGGCGACCGGGTGGCGGCGGATGTGGTCGATTTCCAGGAAGTCGAATACCTCCCGCTCGATCTGCTTGCGGATCTCTGCTTCCTCGCGACGGGCCTTGCCCAGGTACCACAATGCCGACAGCAGGCCGGTGCGCATGCGCACATGGGCGCCAAGCTTGACGTTGTCCAGCACGGTCATGCCTCGGAACAGGGCGATGTTCTGGAAGGTCCGGCCGATGCCGAGCGCGGCGCGATGCGGCGGCCGCAGGCGGGTGATGTCCTCGCCCTGGAAGACCACACGTCCTTCCTGCGGTCGGTAGAAGCCGGAGATGGAGTTGAACAACGAGGTCTTCCCGGCGCCGTTGGGCCCAATTACCGCAGTAATGCTGCCTTTCGCAACCTGCATGTCCACGCCGCGCAGCGCGTGAACGCCCCCGAATGACAGGGTCAGACCATCAACGCTGAGTATGTGCATCACGTTCTCCCCGAGATGATCGGGAGTGCCATGCCATGGCTGCTCCCCCGTGCTGTGGCGGCCGTAGGCGCCGACTCGCTGCCTGATCACGGAGCGGTTGAGGTCTTCGACGCCCAGCGCCGCAACCGCCTGCTCAGAGGCTCATCTCGGAAGTATGGGGACGGAAATGGTCCTGCGCTGTCCGGTGAGAACGGAAAAATCGAATGGGGGCGTTGATGCGCATCGACATGGTGGTTTCTCCTCCGCATTGCCGACCCGGAGGCCGGCAGTGTTAATAGTGTTTTTTGATTGTTATAAACACTATTTATTATTTTGCTGTAATTCTGTTTATCGATGTTAGCGCGTCGCGAATCCTATGCAAGCAGTTTGTTCTGCCAGTGTTTCCGTAACGGGCTCAGGAGAGTATTTCGATTTTCCCCCGGAACAGCTGAACACGCCCCTGCCGTTCGAAATCCTTCAACAGCCGGCTCACGACTTCCCTGGCTGTACCGAGTTCCACGGCCAGTTGTTGGTGAGTGATGGCCAGCGGCCCTTGGCCGGAACGCTCTTCCAGCCAGCCGGAGAGCCGTTCGTCCATACGCCGGAAAGCGACTTCTTCCACCACCAGCATCAGGGTGTCGAGGCGCTCCCCGTAGGCTGTCATCACGATACGCCTGAACTCGGCCGAGGCGGCCAACAGGTCGTCGAACAGCCGCGGGGGCATTAGCGCAACGCTGGTGTCGCTCTCCGCGATGGCTTCGGCACGGTAACCCCGCCCCGCTATCAGGCAGCCGATGGACAGCGCGCAGACTTCCCCGCCAGCCACGCGATAAAGCACGATCTCGTGACCGGAACAACCGGTCATCTGGACGCGAATCGTTCCGCTCAGGACCAGGGGCAGGCCGCTGCAGACCTGACCTGGCTGGAAGACCCGCTGTCCCGCCGGAATAGCAAGCAGGCGCGTTTCGCGCTCCACGCGGCTCCGCAACTCTGCAGGCAGGTTTTCAAAGACAGGGTGTTCCGATGTTCGCACGTAAATCCTCCTGGCGGCTCTGTGTGACTTAGTCACTGAGCCTGTCTCCCATCATCCGCACTATGAGCATAGAACGGTTCGTCATGGGAGTAACAGAGATGTTCAAGCACAACGTGGGTACCGTAGACCGGATACTCAGAGCTTTAGTGGGGCTGGTGCTGATCAGCCTGGCCTTCATCGGGCCCCAGACACTCTGGGGCTGGATCGGAGTGGTTCCGCTGCTGACGGCTGTTGCAGGTTACTGCCCCGCCTACGGCCCGTTCGGACTCAATACCTGCCGGACCGGGAGGACAGGCGCATGAAACGACTCTTCCTGATGTTGTCTCTGGCAGCCGGCGTGATTCTTCCTCTCGCCGGAGCGGGCGCCGCCGACAAGGACCACCTGCTGTCCACGCTCACCTCCGGTTCCAACGAAAGCCAGGCCATGGCGCTGATCCTGACCAGGCATTATCTGCAGCAGGGCGGTTCGGCACAGGTGCTCCTGTGCGACGCGGCGGCGGAACTGGCACTGGAGGGGTCGGATGCGGGCTCCCAGGTTGTGGAGCCGGCAGGCGCATCGCCGCGACAGATGCTGGGTGCTTTGCTTGAGGCGGGCGTGCCGGTCCAGGTCTGCGCGATTTTTCTGCCGAACCGCGAGGAAACCGAGTCTGATCTCCGCGACGGCATTTCCGTAGCCCGTCCCGTGGACATCGCGGAGGTGATGGCCAGACCTGGAACGCGCTTGTTCAACAACTGATGACCGCTGGCAGCCGGCGAAGCGGCCTGTTCGGGCAGGCCGCTTCGCCGGCTGGACGGGCGGTCACGATCCGGTACGCTGGTCCCGAAACGCGTGCTCGCGTGCTTCCTTGCGCTCCTGGCCCTCGACGCTCAGCGTGGCGGTGGGGCGTGCCAACAGCCGGCGCAGACCGATTGGTTCGCCCGTTTCCTCGCACCAGCCGTATTCCCCCTGATCAATGCGATGCAGCGCCTGCTCGATCTTGCGCAGCAGCCGTCGCTCGCGGTCGCGCATGCGCAGTGCCAGCGCGTACTCCTCTTCGGCGCTGGCGCGATCCAGTTCATCGGCCAGCTGGGGACGCTCCCGCAGTTGTGCCAGTGTGGAATCGGCGCTCTGCATAAGCACTTCGCGCTGTTCCAGCAGACGCTGGCGAAAGAACGCCAGTTGCCGTGCGGACATGTAATCCCGCTCCGGTGCTGCCAGCAGTTCCTCCTGACTGGCGATCGCTGTCGGTTCAGTCCCGGTCATGCGGTTTCCTCCTCCTGCTCCGTCACCCAGGTGGGGAACGGATCCTCCATGCGCTGCCAGGCGCCGGGGCCGTCGGCCAGTTCCGCGTCGCTGAGCAGGCAGGCGTCCAGTTCGCTGCGCAGATAATCCTCGTCCATGTTGATGCCGATCAGCACCAGTTCCTGCTGACGGTCACCGTAGGGTTCAGCCCAGCGGGAACGGATCAGTGCCAGGGTCTCCGGATCGTCCGGCCACTGGTCGGGATCGATATCGGCCCACCACATGCCCGCCAGGCCGTGCCGGGCCATGGCGCCGGCCTGGGACCAGTCACCCACGTATTCCGGCCGCGAGGCCAGCCAGAAATGCCCTTTGGAGCGGATCACGCCAGGCCATTCGCGCTGTACCCATTGCCAGAAGCGCAGCGGATGAAAGGGCCGGCGGGCACGGTAGACGAAGTTGCCGATACCGTATTCCTCGCTTTCAGGCTGCTCCTGTCCACGCAGGCCGGCGAGCCATCCCGGCGCCTGGGCAGCCGCAGCGAAGTCGAACAGGCCGGTATCCAGTACCGTTTCGATCGGGACGCGGCCGAACTTGCTGCGCACGATGCGCGCGCGGCGGTTCAGGCTGCGCAATATGTGCTCCAGTCGCGTCAGTTCCTCGGCGCTCACCAGATCGGTCTTGTTCAGCACCAGCACGTCGGCGAATTCCACCTGCTCCACCAGCAGATCCACCACGGTGCGCTGATCCTCCTCGCCCAGGGATTCGCCGCGGTCCGCGATCTGGTCCTGCGAGGCGTAGTCGCGGAGAAAGTTGTATGCATCCACCACGGTGACCATGGTGTCCAGTCGGGCCAGGTCGGCAAGACTCTGGCCCGCTTCGTCCCGAAAGGTGAAGGTTTCCGCCACAGGCAACGGCTCCGATATGCCGGTGGATTCCACCAGCAGGTAATCGAAGCGGCCTTCCCGGGCAAGTCGTCCCACTTCCACCAGCAGATCTTCCCGCAAGGTGCAGCAGATGCAGCCGTTGCTCATTTCCACCAGCTTCTCGTCGGCCCGCGACAGGCTGCCGCCATCCCGGACCAGGCCGGCATCCACGTTCACCTCGGACATGTCGTTGACGATGACAGCCACGCGACGGCCTTCCCGGTTGTGCAGAACCTGGTTCAGCAGCGTGGTCTTGCCGGCACCTAGGAAACCGGACAGTACGGTGACTGGGAGTCTGTTCATGGTCGGGTGTCTTCCTGAGGTCGTGCAGGGAATTGAACGTAATAACATAACATTTTTAGGTGAACTGTCCATGCTTCGGCAACGGAATCAAGCTGATCATCCGACCGGGGGGGAAGCGGTGTTCGGGGGGGGGGCGTGGCGGGGATTATTTGCGCCCGCCCCCCGGGGGGGTA
>JAFIFV010000085.1 GCA_020831845.1 Ectothiorhodospiraceae bacterium | reverse complement strand
AAAAAAAAACCGGGCGCCCTCCGGGTGATTTCCACACTGCCGTGGTCTGCGTTGCTCGTCGGTCATGTAACCCTGCTACACCTCCCTCCTCGCGCCTTGCCACACCAGTGTGGAAATCACTGAATGATGGCTTTAGGAAGCGCTGATTGATTCCCTCGTTCGCGCTCGAGTCCGATTTTCGTTCGTGGCGAGAAGCAAGGTGCCGTAGGTAGTGGTTCTACCTGCGGTGGCTTGCGACAACGCCACGGGCGAAAATCGGCCGAGCCCCAGAGGGTTACAGTCGGATCGTTCGCGCTACGTTGTTGCGGTGCTTGACCGTGGAAAGACCACGGCGCTGCGCACCGCGCCTCGTATCGCGAACGAGCCGACTGTAACGCGAGCGCGGGAATCAATCAGCGCTTCCTTTACCGCCTGAAGGGTTAGTCACAGCCTCCGCTTGCCACCCGCAGGCGGGAAACGCAAACTGCAAACGCATGAATAACAACGATGAGTTTCTGCCCGAGTTCTGCCGCTTGCGAACGCTGTTCAGCGTGGTGGTGATCGCCCAGCTGCTGGTGTTCCTGCTGGTGCTGGCGCAGCCGCACGGCAATCGCTGGTGGGCGCTCAGCCTCTATTCGCTCTACGTGCAGTGGATTGCGCTGGCAAGCTGCCTGCTGCTGTGCCTGCTGCGCCGCTGGCTGAACCGGCTGGACGTGCTTCCGGCGGCGACGTTGGCCGGCGCGGTGATCGTACTGGTGACGGTCCTGGTGACCGAGTCCGCCTGGCGCTCGATGGGGCGGCTGGACAGCCTGTCGCCGGAACACCTGTCGTTTCACGCCCGGGCGGCGGCGATGGCGGTGATAGTTGTCGGCCTGGTCATGCACTACTTCTATCTGCAGCGGGCCTGGCGGCGCCAGTTGATGGCGGAAACCCAGGCCCGCGTCGAGTCCCTGCAATCCCGTATTCGCCCGCACTTCCTGTTCAACAGCCTGAATACCATAGCGTCGATGATCCGCAGCAAACCGGAACGCGCGGAAGAGGCCGTGGAGGATCTGGCGGAGCTGTTTCGCGCCGGCCTGCGCGGTGGCGTGGGTGACAACACGCTGGGCCAGGAACTGGCGCTGGCACGGGATTACCTGCGTATCGAAGGTTTGCGTCTCGAGGAGCGCCTGCGGGTGAAGTGGCGCGTGGATGCTCTGCCCATGGACGCGATGGTCCCGGCGCTGACCTTGCAGCCATTGCTGGAGAATGCCGTCTATCATGGAGTAGAGCCGCTGGTGGACGGCGGCGAAATCATCGTGACCGGGGAACGCCAGGGGCGGCGGTTGCGTATCGCCATCAGCAATCCCCTGCCAGGCCCGGAGGGCGTTGCCCGGCAGGGGGGCATGGGCATGGCGCAGGATAACGTCAGGCAACGGCTTGAGCTCGCGTTTCCCGGGAGCGCCTGGCTGCATGCCCGGGCAGCGGATGAACGGTACACCGTGACGCTGGTATTCCCGTATCGAACCGCAACACAGGGACAGGCCTTGGGATGAAGGTGCTGATTGTTGACGACGAGGCGCCGGCGCGGGAGCGGCTGGCGCAGCTGGTGGAGGACATCGGCGGCTACCAGGTGGTGGCCGGCGCCAGGAATGGGGATGAGGCGGTACGCCTGGCGCAGCAGCACGGGCCGCAGGTGGTGCTGATGGATATCCGCATGCCGGGCAAGGATGGCCTGGACGCCGCACGGGAACTTGCCCTGCAGCGGCAGCCGCCGGCGATCATCTTCGTCACTGCCTACGGCGAGCACGCGCTGGATGCGTTTCAGGCCAGCGGGGTGGATTATCTGCTGAAGCCGGTGCGGCGGGAGCGGCTGCAGCAGGCCCTGACCCGGGCCTGCAGCCTGAACCGCGCCCAGCTCGAAGCCCTGGAGGAACAGCGGGAACAGCCACCCGGGGATGGCCGCCAGCACATTCTGTGTCGCCGTCGGGGCGCGCTGGAGCTGATACCGGTAGCGGAGATCCATTACTTTCAGGCCGAGCACAAGTACGTCACCGTCTGTCACACCGAAGGCGAGGACCTGATCGAGGAATCGCTTCGGCAGCTCGAGGATGAGTTCGCCGACCGGTTCGTGCGTATCCACCGAAACGCGCTGGTGGCCCGTGATCGGCTCCTGGGTCTGGAGAAGGACCTGGATGGGCGCCGATATCTCCTGCTCAGAGGGGTGTCGCAGCGTCTGGAAGTCAGTCGGCGCCATGTCGCGGACGTCCGTCGCCTGCTCCGCGACCGTGGCGATGCCGGCACCGGCTGACGGATATCGCCTTTTATCTGCAGGCCGCTGCCATGGCATGCTATGCAGTCTGTTTCGACCCGCTGAGGAAGCGTTCCATTCATGGCATCTACCCTACGTATAGCAACCCGCAAGTCCCCGCTGGCCGTCTGGCAGGCCGAACACGTGGCGGAACGGTTGCGTGAACTCCATCCCGGCCTCACCGTGGAGCTGGTGAAGATGAGCACCCGTGGTGACCGCATACTGGACGCCCCGCTGGCAAAGATCGGCGGCAAGGGGCTGTTCCTGAAAGAGCTGGAGGAAGGGTTGCTGGACGGCCGGGCTGATATCGCCGTGCATTCCATGAAGGATGTTCCGGCAGTGATGACCGCCGAACTCCACCTGCCGGTGATTCTGGACCGGGGTGATCCGTGTGATGCCTTCGTGTCCAATCACTACCCGGCGCTGGATGCGCTTCCGCAGGGTGCCCGCCTGGGTACCGCCAGTCTGCGCCGGCAGAGCCAGGTCAAGGCGCGCCGGCCGGATCTCCAGGTGGAGACGCTGCGCGGCAGTGTGAACACACGACTGGCCAAGCTCGACGAGGGCCGGTTCGACGCCATCATCCTGGCCGCCTCGGGTTTGCAGCGGCTGGGTCTGGCCGAGCGGATCGCCCGGCGCATGCCGCCGGAGGAAAGCCTGCCGGCGGTGGGCCAGGGCGCACTGGGTATCCAGTGCCGTCTGGGCGATCCGGAGGTGGAGCGCTTGATCGAGCCGCTGAATCACGCCGATTCCTTTATCCGCCTCAGCGCCGAGCGCGCCATGAACCGGCAATTGGAGGGCAGCTGCCAGGTGCCCATTGGCGCCTACGCCGAGTTGCAGGGCAGCGAACTGCACCTGCGCGGCTTCGTCGGCGCCGTCGATGGCAGCCACATGGTGCGAGGCGAACTGCGCGGCAGCGCCGAGGAGGCGGAGGCCCTGGGAACGCGGCTGGGCCGGGACCTGTTGGCCCGCGGTGGCCGCGAGATTCTTGATGAACTGTTCCGCGATGCGGAGGAGCAGCCGTGAGCAATGGGCGCCTTCAGGGGCTGGAAGTGCTGGTCACGCGGCCCGGCCACCAGTGCGGTCTGCTTTGCGCCATGCTGGAGGCCGAGGGTGCGGTGCCGGTGCAATTTCCGGTGCTTTCTATCGAGCCGTTGGCGGATTCCGAGGCGCTGGACCCCGGATTCGCCGGCCTGGCCGAGCAGCAACTGGTTATCTTCACCAGCCCGAACGCGGTGCATTGCTGTCTGGAACTGATGCAGCAGCGCGGGCTGAGCTGGCCCGACGGGCCGGAGGTCGCCGCCCTCGGCCGCGCCACAGCGGAGGCACTGGAGAAATGGAAGATCCCGGTGGCGGTGTGTCCGGACGGGCCCTATACCAGCGAGGGCCTGCTGGCGCACCCGCGCATGCATCAGACCGCGGACCAGCGCACCCTGCTGGTCCGCGGTATCGGCGGTCGGGAGGTCCTGGCCGAGACATTGCGTGAACGCGGTGCCCGCGTCAGCACGCTGGAAGTCTACCGCCGCACCCGTCCGGACGCCGATCCGGCGCCGTTGATGGAGCGTTGGCAGCGCGGTGGAATCCAGGTGGTGGTGGTCACCAGCCTGGAGGGGCTTGACAACCTGCTGGCCCTGGTCGGGCCGGACGGGCGCGAAGCACTGCTGGGTTCCGGGCTGGTCACGGTCAGTGGCCGGGTGGCGACAGCGGCCCGGGTCCGCGGGTTCACCGACGGCATCGTGGTGGCGCCGGAAGCCAGTGATGCCGGCCTGGTGGAAGGGCTGGTGAACTGGCGAAAGAAGCATGGCAACGGGGGTGTGGCGATGAAGGACGAGGATAACAACAAGCGCCAGACGGGTGAGACGTCCGGAGACACCAATCCTCCGCCGGCTCTGCCCGGCAATTCCGAGGGTGGCGACAGTGGCCGGGGAGGCGACGGCAGGGAAACCACCGCGGATAGCGGCTCTCCCAGATCCGCCGCCGGCCTTGCCGCCCTGGCGCTGGTGCTGCTGCTGATTCTTGCCGCAGTCGTGGCCGCCGGTGGGTGGTGGCTCTACGAGCGCCTGCAAGCGCTGGAATCCTCCCAGGAAGGGCTGGTGACCGACCTCGAGCTTGCCGAGCTCCGTGACAGCGCGGTGTCCAGCGCGGAAAGGCTGGCAGGGAGGGTGGACAACCTGGCGGCTGAACACCAGTCCCACGTGCGCGATCTCGCCCGTGCCGAGGAGGCCATGCAGCAGGTCCGGCAGTCGCAGGGGCGCGTGGACGAGCGCATGGAGCGGCTGGAGGAGCTGGCCGCAGCGCACCGGGATGACTGGATCCGGTCCGAGGTGGATTACCTCTACGGCATGGCGCGCCATCGCCTCGAGCTGCGGGGCGATGTCAGCGGCGCGCTGGCCGCGCTGAAGGAGGCGGATACGCTGCTGGAACAACTGGGCGGCCGCGCGGTGCCTCAGCGCGAGGCGCTGCGTGAGCATATCAATGCCTTGCTGGACGTACGCACGGTGGATGTTGCGGGTACTTCCTCCCGGTTGGCGGCCATGGCGGCGCAGGCTGATCAGTGGCTGGTGCACGAGGAGATCGCCCGCCTGGACGCCGAGCCCATGGGCCGGCAGCCGGACGCCGATCTGTCCACCTGGGACGGCTGGCGCCAGGCATCGGAACGGGCCTGGCACCAGCTCACCACCAGCCTTTCCAGTCTGGTGGTGGTTCGCCGGGAGGGGCCGCCTCCGGTGCTGATGGCACCGGACGAGGAGTGGTTCCTGCGCGAGAATCTGCGTCTGCAGCTCCAGACCGCCCGGCTGGCACTGGTTCAGGAGCAGTCGGAGGTGTACCGGGACAGCCTGGTCCAGGCCCAGGAGTGGCTGGAGCGCTACTTCCGCCAGGACGACCCCCAGGTGGAAAGAGCTCTGGAGACGCTGCGTGAACTCGCAGGCAAGGACATCCGCCCCGAGTTGCCAAGCTTGCCTGAGCGCCGTGGCGGGAACCGTGAGGAGGGGTCATGAGAAAGCTCTTCCTGATACTCATCGTATTGCTGCTGAGCGTACTGGCCGCGCTCTGGTTCCATGATCAGCCCGGCTACGTGCTGGTCCATGCGGCGGGCACCACGGTGCAGACCAGTCTGTTTCTGGCCATCGGGGTGCTTCTGGCAGCGGCCCTGGCGTTGTATTTCCTGGTTCGCGTGCTGGCCGGTATCGTGCGTAGTCCGGCCGGGATGAGGAACTGGTGGCGCCACCGCAAGCAGATGCTGGCACGGGGCAGATTGCTTCGCGGCCTGCGCCGTTTGGCGGAGGGTGACTTCGACACCGCCGAAAAGGAAATGGTGAAGACGGTGGAGCACAGCGAAACGCCGCTGCTGCATTATCTCGGCGCGGCCTGGGCTGCACATCGCACCGGAGCCGGCGTGCGCCGGGACCGTTACCTGGCGCTGGCTGACCGCTCGGCGCCGGAGTCACGGCTGGCGGTGGGCTTGCTGCAGGCGCAGCTTTATGTGGAGGATGGGCAGTTCGAGACTGCCTTCGCCACCTTGAACGTGCTCCAGGAGAAATGGCCACGCCAGCCCCGTGTGCTGGAACTGTTGTCCTACACCTGCGAGCGGCTGGGCGAGTGGGATCGGCTGATGGAAATCCTGCCGGCGCTGCGGCGGCATGCCGGGCAGCTTCCCGCGGGCAGACTGTCGGCCCTCGAGCGCGCGGCCGGGATCGGCGTGCTGGGCAACGCTGCCCGCGAGGGCTCGGCGAAGCTGCGCCAGACCTGGGCGGCCCTTCCCCGGGCCATCTGCGAGGACCAGCAGGTGCTGGCGGCCTACGTGGACGCCATGCTGGCCACCGATCCCTCCCACTCGGAAACCGAGAAACTGATCCGGAGCGAGCTGAAGAAGCGGTGGGACCCGCATTGGGTGCAGCGCTATAGCCGGCTTGAGCCGGAGGACCCAACACGCTTGCTGACCACGGTGGAAGCCTGGCTGAAGCAGCATCCGGACGACCCGCAGCTTCTCATGGCAGCGGGCAAGCTGGCCCTGCGATCCCAGCTCTGGGGAAGGGGTCAGTCGTATCTCGAGGCAGCGGTCAGCCGCGGTGCGCCGGCAGAGGCGCACTATCTGCTCGCCGATGTGCTGGAGCGTCGCGGGGAGCCGGACAAGAGCAGGTATCATTTCCGGCGGGGACTGGAAATGGCGTCCGGCATGGCGCCGCTGGCTGAACTGTCGGCGCTGGAGCAGCCGCGGGCCGAGCCGGAGCAGCCGCTGGAGGCCCGCAACGCTACCGGATGATGCAGGCCCTTAAGGAAGCACTGAAGTATTCACGCTGCCGCGTTACGGTCAGATTTTTCGCGATGCCAGGCGCGGTGCGCAGCGCCGTGGTGGTTCCACGGTCAAGCGCCGCAACGACGCAGCGCGAAAAATCTGACCGTAACCCCTCGGGGCTCGGCCGGTTTTCGCCCGTGGCGGTGTCGCAAGCCCCCACAGGTAGAACCACGACCTGCGGTCCCTTGCTTCTAGCCACGAACGAAAACCGGGCTCGAGCGCGACAGCGTGAATACTTCAGCGCTTCCTTAGCAGTTTCGCTTAATTAATCTTTTTTCCATAACAGGATGTTGATCGTATGACTGAATTGATCGTATTGGGAATTGTACTGCTGATCGTCATTGCCATCGTCGGCAGCGGGTTGGTGCTGGTGCCCCAGCGCCGGACCATGGTGATCGAGCGTCTGGGTCGCTATCACCGCACGCTGGAGCCCGGCCTGAACATCATCATCCCGTTCGTTGACCAGGCGCGGGCCATCAACATCCTGCGCTTCGAGGGGACGGACGCCTTTATCACCAGCGAGCGCAAGATCGACATGCGGGAAATCGTGCTGGATTTCCCGCGTCAGTCGGTGATCACCAAGGATAACGTCGGTGTGGCCATCGATGGCGTGCTCTACTACCAGATCATGGACGGCCAGTCCGCCGTCTACGGCACCGAGAACCTGGTGCTGGCCATCCAGACCCTGGCCCAGACCACGCTGCGCTCGGAGATCGGCAAGATGGAGCTGGATGCCATCTTCGAGTCCCGGGAGGAGATCAACGACAGCCTGCAGAGCACCATGGATGAAGCGGGCAACAAGTGGGGCGTGAAGGTGAACCGGGTGGAGATCCGGGACATCGACATCCCCAACGAGATCCGTGAGGCCATGAACAAGCAGATGGTGGCGGAGCGTTCGCGCCGCGCCATGGTGCGCGAGGCCGAAGGTTACAAGGAAGCCGAGATCCAGCGGGCGGAAGGGGACAAGCAGGCCGCCATCCTCAATGCCCAGGGTGACCGGGATGCGGAAATCGCCCGCGCCGAGGGTGACCGGCAGGCTGCCATTCTCACCGCGGAAGGGGAGGCGCAGGCCATCCAGACGGTGATGGCGGCCATCGCCGACAAGGCCGACCCGCAGCAGGCCATCAACTACCTGATTGCCCAACGCTACATCGAGATGCTGCCGCGCCTGGCCAAGGACGGGGACCGCGTGTTCGTGCCGATGGAAGGGACAGCCCTGATGAGTTCCGTTGGCGGCATGCGGGATCTGTTTGCGCCCGCCGCCGTCTCCGCGATGGATGCTGGTACCACCCGGTAATCAGCACCTCTCAAGGAAAGCAGTCTCTCAATCGACGGCGGGCGCGATGTTGCGCCCGCCGTTTATCATTTCCGCGGCGCGCGGTTACAGGTGGGCGCCGATCAAGGAGGTGATCCACCCCGCCAGGCGTTTGCGGACGGGGCGCTGCTCCCAGCGCTCCAGGTCGTAGCGTTCCGAATCCGCCAGGTCGGTTTCGATCAGCTCGCGGATATCCCTGGCGAAGCCCGCGTCGTACACGTTCAGGTTGGCCTCGTCGTTGATGCGGAACGAGCGGTTGTCCAGGTTGGTGGAGCCGATGGTAGCCCACTGGTCGTCGATGCTCATCAGTTTCGAGTGGTACATGGAAGGCTGGTACTCGTACAGTTCCACGCCGGCCTCCAGCATTGGGCCCCAGCGGTTGACCGAGGCGTGTCGCACGAAGCCCTTGTCGATGCTGTCTCCGGGCACCAGAATCCGCACATCCACACCCCGTTTCGCGGCGGCGGTCAGTGCATCCAGGAACGATGCGTCGGGATAGAAATAGGCGGTGCTGATGGTGATCCGCTCCTCGGCGGCGTTCAGCGCGTAGATCAGCAAGTGCCGGACACGGTGGCGGCCTTCCCGGGGTGAGCTGTTGACGATCTGCGCGTCGACATCCCCGACGTCCGCAAGCACGGGGAAATAGGCATTGCCCAGCAACAGTTCCCCGCGTGCGTCCAGCCAGTTCTCCATGAACGCCGCCTGCATCTGGCCCACGACCGGGCCTTCCACGCGGAAGTGGTTGTCACGATAAGGGGTCCGGTCCTCGCCCGGCAGCCAGTTATCCCCGACATTGGCGCCGCCGATGTAGCCTCGTTGCCCGTCCACCACCATCAGCTTGCGGTGGGTCCGGTGATTGAAACGCGCCAGTTCATACCAGGAGGGTTTGCGCCAGCGGATCACATCCGCACCGGCTTCCTGCATGCGCTCGAACTTCTCTCCGTTGGCCTGAACGGAGCCGATGAAATCCAGCAGCACGTGGACAGCGACTCCGCGTTCGGCCGCCTCCGCCAGCGCCTCGGAGAAGACGCCGGCGGCGTCCTCGCCCCAGAATTCGTACTTTTCGAAGGTGATGGAGTGCTCGGCCTGGCGTATGGAGTCCAGCATGGCGCCGTAAATGGCTTCTCCATCCTGGAACAGTTCCATCCGGTTGCCCTGCAGGATCGGCTGTTGCATCAGCAGGTTCATGCTGAGCCGGAATTCGGGGCCATTGACCCCGTATTCGAATGCCAGCGGTTGCACCAGTCGCTTCGGCTTCGGCAAGGCATTGAACAAGAGGATGTTACCGATTGTCAGTGCGGTGACCAGCACGGCAGCGAGGCCGCCGATAACGATGGTGCGGCGTTTCATGTAGGCTCCAGGTTGGCATCCCGCATGGCGAAAGTGCTTCGGGTTTACTTAACTTACTAACCTCCTTACAAGGCTAGTATCAGGTCAGCAGGAGACACGTCAGTCATGCCCACCGTCACGTTCTCCGGCGGCGACATGCCCGAGCAGCGCGTCGTCCGTTATCACGACGGTGACGATGTCACCATCCTGGATCTCGCGCGCTCCCTGGAACTGCCCATCTACTGGCGTTGTGGCTTCGGCACCTGCGCCGCCTGCGCGGCTCGCGTCAGCGTGCTGCAGGGTAACATGGGTGCCATGGGGAACAAGGAACGCAACGTGTTGACGCGGGAAGGGCGGCCGGTCGACACGCCGGATGGTGAGCCGGTATGGCGCCTGACCTGCAGCTACCGGCTGCGCGGGGAAAGCCTGTTGGTCGAATGGTAGTCGTGGAGATAATCGCATGTGGCTGGAAGTCCGATGCAGTCTGAGCATAAAGTGCCAGGTAAACACGCCGCTGATCCTGCTGTTGCGGCCGCGTAGCGGTGCCCACCAGTGGGTAGGGCGTGAGAGCTACCTGATGTACCCGCAACCGATCACGAGCGAATACACCGACAGCTTCGGCAACCTGTGTCAGCGGCTGATCGCGCCGGCGGGTGGGTTCCGCGTCGAAACCATGGCCCAGGTGCACGTGGCGCCGGCCATGGACGCCATGCCCGGCGCACCCTTCGTGCCCGTGGAGCACTTGCCGGACTTCGCGCTGATGTATCTGTCGCCAAGCAGGTTCTGCGAGTCGGATCGCCTGGCCTCGCTTGCCTGGGAGGTGGTGGGCAACAGTGCGCCCGGCTACGACCAGGTGTCCGCCATTTCCCGCTGGATCCATAACAATATCCGCTATCTGCCAGAGTCGGATCCTATGCCCATTTCGGCGATGACGGTGGCTGAACGGCGGGAGGGCGTGTGCCGTGATTTTGCCCATCTGGGGATCGCGCTCTGCCGCAGTCTGACCATCCCTGCCCGTATCGTGGTGGGCTACCTGGAAGGACTTGAGCCGATGGACCTGCACGCCTGGTTCGAGGCTTACGTCGGGGGGCGCTGGTACAGCTTCGACCCCACGCCGGCGGTGCCGAACCGGTGCACGGTGTCGCTGGCCTATGGCAGGGATGCTACCGACGTGCCTGTATTCAATCAGTTCGGTCCGCCGGTCTCATCGGACATGCGCATCTCCGTTGAACGCATCCGCCCGCCAAGTGAGGATGGCGTGTGAAATTGCGGCGCCTCGGAGGATGGTGTTACATGATCGATAGTCGCAGTCGAAACGATGGTATCCCATGCCGCTGATTCCCGAACTGGAAAAACCCAGTCTGCCGCCGTCCTTGTGGGCGGCCACCGCCACCGAGGAGCCGTGCCAAGCACCGCCACTGACCGGGGAGGCCTCGGCGGAGGTCCTGGTGATCGGTGGCGGTTACACGGGGCTATCGGCTGCCCTGCACCTGGCAGAGCAGGGGCGGGACGTGCTGTTGCTGGATGCCGCGGAGCCCGGTTGGGGCGCATCGGGCCGCAATGGCGGACAGGTGATCCCGGGATTGAAGGATGATCCCGAGGCAATTCTGGAACACTACGGACAGGACGTCGGTAACCGGATCGTGGGCACTGTCGGTGGGGCGGCGGACGCCGTATTCGATCTGGTACGTCGCCATGGGATTGCCTGCGATGCAGTGCAGAACGGCTGGATTCAGCCCGCACATTCGCCGCAGGCGCTGGAGGTGGCCACTGCTCGTGCGCGGCAGTGGGAAAGACAGGGAGTGGACGTGCGTCTGCTGGACGCAGACCAGGTGCACGCGATGATCGGCTGCCAGCCGCTGTATCACGGTGGCTGGCTGGACCCGCGGGGCGGCTCCGTACAGCCGCTGTCGTACGCCCGTGGGCTGGCGCGGGTAGCGACCTCCCACGGCGCCCGCCTTCACGGCAATACGCGCGTACTGAGGCTGCAGCGGGAAGGTGCCGAGTGGCGGGCCGTGACCGGGTCCGGCGAAGTGCGTGCTCGACAGATCATCCTGGCCACGAATGGCTATACCGATGCGCTCTGGCCGGGGCTGCGCCGCAGCGTGGTGTCCCTGTTCAGCCAGCAGATAGCCACCGCGCCCGTGCCGGAGGAACTGCGCGCCCGTTTGTTGCCCGGCCGCCAGAGCGTGTCGGATACCCGCAAGCTGTTGTGGTATTTCCGCCTGGATGCCCACGGCCGCCTGCTGATGGGCGGTCGCGGCGAATTCTCGGACCGACCCACGCTGGAGCAGGGGAAGCCGCTGCTCGCACCCTTGCGAAAGCTCTTCCCCGAACTGACGGACCTGCCGCTGGAATACAGTTGGGCCGGACGCGTCGCCATGACGCGGGATCATCTCCCGCATCTGCACGTCTTGGAGGAAGGCGTGTTTGCCGGACTCGGCTTCAACGGGCGGGGAGTGGCAATGGGTACTGTCATGGGCCGGCTGCTGGCGGAGCTGGCAGGCGGCCGGCCACCGGAAGAGATGCCCTATCCGGTGACGCCGCTCAAGCCCATACCTTTCCACGGGCTGCACCGGCCGGTGACCCGAATGTTGATCCATTACTACAAAATATTTAGCTAATAAACTAAAAAATAAGATTATTAGCTCTTCTTTCTTGCTTTCGGTGCGCCTTTCCTGGCCGGTTTCGATGGCGGCGCCGACTGGTCCGCAGGACGCATGCCCAGTCGG
This sequence comes from Ectothiorhodospiraceae bacterium, assembly GCA_020831845.1. Lineage (GTDB taxonomy): Bacteria > Pseudomonadota > Gammaproteobacteria > Nitrococcales > Aquisalimonadaceae > LSCE01. The sequence continues at coordinate 49,775 of JAFIFV010000085.1, read as the reverse complement.
CGGCCGCAGACCCAGGTCCGGCTCAACTGCTGGATGACTTCCTTCGGAATATCCTGCGGCAGGTCCACGGTGGCGTAATCGTCATGAATGTCGATGGCACCGATGTAGCGGCTATCGATCTGTGCTTCGTTGGCGATGGCGCCCACCAGATTTCCCGGTTTCACGCCGTGCTGATAGCCCACGTCCACGCGAAACCGTGCCATGGCGATATCCGGAAAGCCTTTCAGCGGTTTGGGCTTGTTGTCCGATGCGCTCCTGGCCGGGCTGAGTCGGCGTTGGCCGGCTTCTTCGGCAGGAGGCGATGTTCTGCTGCGTTCCTCCAGCAGAAACGGCGTATCTCCCTGGGCGAGATGAGCCAGCGCCGCGGCCAGCGCTAGCGGGTCCACTTCATGTTCGGTGACGTAATCGCCGATAAGTTGCTGGAAAAATTCCAGATCTTCCGTGCTCAGGGTGTCGGTGATGCGCTGCTTGAAACGGCTGATACGCTGCTCGTTGACATCGTCTGCCGTCGGCATGCGCATGGGTTCGATGGGCTGGCGCGTGGCCCGTTCGATGGCTTGAAGCATGCGCTGTTCGCGCGGCGCGACGAACAGGATGGCCTCACCGCTGCGGCCCGCCCGGCCCGTGCGGCCGATACGGTGAACATAGGACTCGGTATCGGCCGGGATGTCGTAGTTGAGAACGTGGCTGATGCGCTCCACGTCCAGTCCGCGTGCGGCCACGTCGGTGGCCACCACGATATCCACCTGCCCCTTCTTCAGCCGCCCCACCGTGCGTTCGCGCTGCTTCTGGACGATATCGCCATTCAGCGCTTCGCAGTTGTAGCCGCGGGCGGTCAGCTTCTCAGCCAGTTCCACCGTGGTGTGCTTGGTCCGGACGAACACCAGCATGCCGTCGATGGGTTCCGATTCCAGCAGTCGGGTCAGCGCGTCCAGCTTATGCAGGCCGCTCACGCGCCAGTAACGCTGGCGGATGGTCGTGGCGGTGGATGTGGACGCCTGGATGCGCACCTCTTCCGGCGATTTCAGATGGGTGCGCGCCACCTTGCGTATGACGTCCGGCATGGTCGCGGAGAACAGCGCCACCTGCCGGTCCGGCGGTGTCTGCTGCAGGATCCATTCGACATCGTCGATGAAACCCATGCGCAGCATTTCGTCCGCCTCGTCCAGCACCAGGGCCCGCAGCGCTTCCAGCTTCAGTGTTCCGCGGCGCATATGGTCCATAATGCGTCCCGGGGTGCCGACCACCACCTGGGCTCCTCGGCGGAGTTGCTTCAGCTGGATGCTGTATTCCTGCCCGCCGTAAAGCGGTAGCACGTGAAAGGACGGAATCCGGCGGGCATAGGTCTGGAAGGCCTCTGCTACCTGTATCGCCAGTTCCCGGGTGGGCGCCAGTACCAGCAATTGCGTGTCGTTGCTGGCGGTGTCTATCCGGGAGAGCAGGGGAAGCGCGAAGGCCGCCGTCTTGCCGGTGCCGGTCTGGGCCTGGCCCAGCAGGTCGCGACCGGCCAGCAAGGGGGGGATGCTCCGGGCCTGGATTGGTGTGGGAGCCTCGTACCCGGCCTCTTCAAGCGCCTGCAAAATCTGTTCGGAAAGACCGAGTTCCTGGAAACTGGGGAGTTCTGTGTGCTCTGAATTCAACGGGGGTATGCCTTCATGGGACGGAATGGATGGAATAGCGTGGATATACGGGCAGTATACTGGAGACAGCGTGTTATTGCGGAGCCGGAATTTACGCGGCGGAGTGAAAGGAGGCGCTGAGCGTCAAATAACAAGCGGAGGAGACAATGCAGCCAGGCGTCTACGACTATATCGCGCAGGATCGGGTGCTCTGGGGAACGCCGGCAGCGGAGGCGATCACCGCCGAGACCGAGCGTCGGGCCGCCCAACGGGTTTTCATCGTTGCCAGCCGAACCCTGAACCGGAAGACGGATGTCGTCACATCCATTGCGGACGCGCTGGACAAGCGCCTGGTGGGTGTGTTCGACGAGTGCCGAGAGCACACGCCCCGGGATACCGTGATTGCGGCGGCGGAGGCCGTGCGCGCGGCGCAGCCGGACCTCATTGTCTCGGTCGGCGGTGGAACTGTGATCGACACCGTGAAGGTGATGCTGGTTGCGCTGGCCCAGGGCGTGCGGACGGTTGACGGTCTGGATGACTGGCATATTCGCGTCAACGAGGATGGTAGCCGTCATGTGCCGCAGGTGGGTTCGCCCCCGCTACGGCAGATCGCCGTGCCCACCACGCTGTCCGGGGCGGAATTCTCCAGTTTCGGCGGTTGCACCGATCCCCGGCGCAAGGTGAAGCACGGATTTACCGGCCGCGAGATCGGCCCCGCAGCGGTGATTCTGGACCCGGCGGCGACGCTCCATACACCGGAATGGCTGTGGCTCTCCACCGGCATTCGCGCGGTGGATCATGCAGTTGAATCCATCTGCTCGATTGCGCCTGCGCCGCTGGTGGACGGCTGTGCGCTACACGCGCTGCGGCTTTTGCGCGAGGCCCTGCCGCGCAATCGGGCCGAGCCGGATGAACTGGCGGCCCGCCAACAGGCCATGCATGGCGCCTGGCTGGCCAGCCAGGGCATTCTGCGGGTGCACTATGGCGCCAGTCACGGCATCGGCCACAGCCTGGGCGCCGCCACTGGGGTCAGCCATGGCCATACCTCCTGCGTGCTGCTGCCGGCGGTGCTGCGCTGGAATCGTCAGCGGCAGGAGAACGCCGAGCGTCAGGAGTGGGTGGCTGAAGCCCTGGGGCGGCGGGATGGGGATGCCGCCCGCGCGGTGGAGGATCTGATCCGCTCGCTGGGACTACCGGTGTCGTTGCGCGAGCTGAAGGTCACCCGGGAGCAGTTCCCGGCGGTTGCCGAAGGCGCCATGGGCAATCTATGGGTACGCACCAATCCGCGTCCGGTGGAGACGCCGGACGATGTGCTGGAGATACTGGAACTGGCCTACTGAAGCCGGGCCGCAGGAGGGGGAGGGCAATGACAACAAGAATACCAATGCGGAGCTACGAACAGGCCTCTGCCGATTTCCGCTGGAGCATCCCGGAGCATTTCAATTTCGGTGCCGATGTGGTGGATGCCTACGCGGAGGACCCGCACAAACTCGCCATGATCTGGCGCAACGCGCAGGGCGAGGAGCGGCGCCTGACCTTCCGTGACATCAGCGAGAGCAGTAACCGGCTGGCCAACGCCCTGAATGCGCTGGGTATCACCCGCGGCGACCGGGTGCTGGTGGTATTGCCACGCATTCCGGAATGGCAGATCAGCATGGTGGCCTGCCTGAAGGCGGGGATCATCCCGATACCCTGTGTCGAGATGCTCACCGAGAGGGATCTGCAATACCGCGTCGAGCATGCCGGGGCGAAGGCAGTGATTACCACGGCTGCAAACACCCTCAAGTTCGGTTTCGCCGGCGGGAAGCTGCTGCGGTTCTCGGTGGGCGAGGTGTCGGGCTGGCACAACTGGGAGACGGTGGTTTCCGCGGCCTCCCCGGACTACGATCCGGTGCGGACGGGCGCGGAGGAACCGGCGATCATGTACTACACCTCGGGCTCGTCCGGCCATCCCAAGGGCGTGACCCACGCTGCCCGCGCCCTCTACGCATGGCGGGTATCGGCCTGGCACTGGCTGGACCTCGGCGAGGACGACCTGATGTGGTGTACGGCGGACACCGGCTGGAGCAAGGCCGGCACCAGCATCCTGTTCGGTCCCTGGAGTTGCGGAACGCCGGTACTTTTCTATGACGGCCCCTTCGAACCGCAGCGACGTCTGGCCATGCTGAGGGACGAGGGCGTGACGGTGTTCTGCGCCGCGGCCACGGAACTGCGCAGGCTGCTGGACGAGGATGCCGACCCTGCGGGCTTTCCCCGGCTGCGGCTCACCGTCTCGGCTGGCGAATCGGTGAATCCAGCCGTGGTCAAGCAATGGTCCGCAAGGATGCAGACGCCCTTGCTGGATGGCTATGGCCAGACGGAGACGCTGATGACCGTGCTCAATTTCCAGGCCATGCCGGTGAAGCCGGGCTCCATGGGGCGGCCGTTGCCCGGGACCGAGGCCCTGGTACTGGACGACCACGAGGCGCGCCCGGTCGAGGTTGGCAGGGCGGGGCGTCTGGCGATCAGGCTGCCGAACCCCCAGGTCATGCTCGGCTACTGGAACGACCCGGAACGGAGCCGTCAGTCCATCACGCGCGTTGATGGCGAGGAGTACTTCGTGACCGGGGACCGTGTACTGATGGATGAGGACGGGTATCTGTTCTACCAGGGCAGGGATGATGACCTGATCAATTCGGCCGGGTATCGTATTGGGCCGCTGGAAGTGGAGAATGCGCTGATGGAGCACCCGGCGGTGCAGGAATGCGCGGCCGTGGCCAGTCCCGATCCGGAACGTGGCGAAGTGGTGAAGGCCTTCGTGGTGTTGCGACAGGGTTACTATGGGGATGCAACCCTGGTCAGGACGTTGCAGGATCACGCCAAGACACTCACGGCGCCCTACAAATACCCGCGAAAAATGGAATTCGTCGATGAGCTTCCGAAAACGCCAACCGGCAAGCTGCGGCGCAAGGTGTTGCGCGCGCGGGAATACGGGGAAAACGTCGACTGAACCGCCCGACTGGCTCTGCGAATGAGCCTCCCGAATGCCCTGTGCTCCATGGTCCGGCGGGTTGCCGGGGATCGCCTGCTGCTGATTCTGCTCGCCTGCCTGCCGCCGTTGCTGTTGCTCATGCCGGACCACATTCCCGCTATCCCGGGGCTGGTGCATTGGAAAACCATCGGCGCCCTGGCCGGCCTGATGGTGCTGAGCCGGGGGCTGGAGGATAGCGGCTATCTGTACAGGGCGGGCCACTGGCTGCTGATTCGGGCGCGCGGTGAACGGCGCCTGGCTGCCGTGCTGGTGCTGTTTTCTGCAGGCCTTGCTGCCGTCGTTACCAACGATGTGGCGTTGTTTATCGTGGTGCCGCTGACACTGGGGTTGCGCAGCCTGGCGGATCTGCCTATCGGCCGCCTGATCATCTTCGAAGCCCTGGCCGTGAATACAGGCTCAACCCTGAGCCCGGTCGGTAATCCGCAGAATCTCTATCTCTGGCAGACGTCCGGAGTTTCCTTCCTTGAGTTCACGCTGGCCATGCTGCCGCTGGGCCTGGCTCTGGTGGGCATGCTGCTGTTGCTGATTCCCCTGGCGTTCCCGTCGCAGCGGCTGCAGGTCGCGGAAGCATTTCACGGGGCGTCACGCCACCGCGGCCTGCTGCTGCTGTCTCTCCCGCTGTATCCCGTCTTTCTGCTAGCCATCGATCTCGGCTACGCACTAGCCGGGGCGCTGGCCATCATTCTCTGCTATCTGCTGATTTTCCGCCGCGTGGTAGCCGGGGTTGACTGGTTATTGTTGTTGGTATTCGTGCTGATGTTCATTAATCTCGGTCTGGTGGCACGTCATCCTCTGGTCCTGGACGGGGCTGCGGTGATCGACGTATTGCCGGGGGGCATGTATACGGCCGGGGCTCTGTTGTCGCAGGGTATTTCCAATGTTCCGGCCGCCATCTTTCTGCAGGGGCTGACCGACCAGTGGCAGCCCCTGGCCTGGGGAGTCAGTATTGGTGGGTTCGGTCTGGCGATCGGCTCCCTGGCGAATCTCATCGCGCTTCGCCTCGCGCGGCAACAGGGCTTGTGGAAGGAGTTCCACCGCTGGTCCGTGCCGCTGTTCCTCGCTTCCTGGCTGATGGGGCTGGGCCTGCTGTCGATAGTGATACCCGGGTGAGGGGAGAGGCGATGAAGGGAAGTCGGTGGTTGCGGTGGAGATGGGTACGGTGGTGGCTGCTGGGCGGTAGCGAGGAACCGTTCCGGCAGGTACATCATGCGTTCATGCTGCTGGGGGTTTTCTTCCTGGCGATGTCCGCCCTGATCAACTACGCGTTCGGCTTCACGCCAACCGGCTACGCGCTGGCAACGCTGCTGGCAGCTCCCTTCACGGTCGTGCTTTGGTGGCGCTCCCGCTGGCGGGGGGACTTCGCGCGCATGGCTGTTCTCTATGCGCTGCTGCTGGCGCTGTTCGTGCTGCCGGGCAACTGGCTGTTCAACGGCGGCATGGACGGCCCCACGCCCTGGTTCTATCTGATAGCGATGATCTACGTCGCCGGCGCGCTGGAAGGGTTGAAGCGCTGGCGGCTGGTGACTCTGGGACTGCTGATTGTTTCCCCGATGGTGTTGATGCTGGTGGAAGCGCTGGCACCGGGCCTGGTGCATGGTTACGCGAGCCGCTCCGACCGTGTTGCCGATCTGGCAGTGAGTTATGCGCTTGCTGCGCTGATGCTCGGGCTGCTGGCAGGCGGACACGCCCGCCGCTTCCAGGCCGAGATAGGCCGGACACGAACGCTGGCGGACAAGCTGGCGCACCAGGCGCATCACGACAGCCTGACCGGGTTGGGCAACCGACGCTACTTCGAGGAATGGGGTGACAGCCAATCCCCGGTCTCGGAGAGATCAATGGCGCTCCTGCTGCTGGATCTGGATCACTTCAAGCAGATCAATGACCGGCACGGGCACGCCGCCGGCGACCATGTTCTTCAGGTGGTTGCCGATTGCCTGCGGAGCAAGATGCGCAGCAACGACCTCATCATTCGCTACGGAGGCGAGGAGTTCCTGATCGTACTGCTCGGGGCGGATCTCGACGCCGCGTGCGCGATCGCGGACCAGTTGCGGCAATCCGTGGCTGAACTGGATGTGGAGTACGGAGGACGTCGCCTGCGACTGACGATCTCCATCGGAGTTGCCGGATTGCCGGTGCACGCGGATGATTTCGGCCAATTGGTTCGATGCGCGGATATAGCGCTTTATCAGGCGAAGGCCGCCGGCCGGGATTGTGTCAGGAGGTTCACAATGGAGCGGCCCCGCGTCGTTTCCTCTTAGAGTTCCCTTGACTGACAGATGGATAACGACGGCCCGGCATCCCCCAAACGGGTTATTCTCAATTCCCGCCAACTACCTATACTCGATTGCGGGAAATACCAACGGCGGCATCAGCGGGAGTAGCGGAGATGAGACGGGTATTGTTCGCGATGGCAGGGTTCGCAGGACTTGCATTCAGCCTGCAGGCCGGCGCCGACGTGCGTGCGGTCTACAGCACGCCGGAGGGCGAATTCACGGTGGAGTACAGGGATGCCGACCATATGCGTTTCGGCATGGGTGACGGGGCTTTCCTGGTGATCACCGGCGGCGAGGGTTATGTGCTGAGCCGCTCCGACGACGGCTGGATCGCGGTCTCCGCGGAGCAGATTCGTGCGATGACTGCGGGCAGCGACGCCGCCACGGACCAGTACAGGCTGACCGCTACCGGCCAGAAGGAAACCGTGGCCGGGGTCGAAGGCGAGCGTTATCTGGTGGAGGTGGGTGACGACTGGGCGGACGACTGGCGGGAGGACGGCGAGGTGGTGCTCAGCTCCGACGCACGGGTGCGGCCGTTGGGGGGCGCGTTCAAGCGTCTGGCCGAGGTGTTCGGCGATGTCGAGGGGCGTGCGTCCATGGCCGATGCGCAGGGGGTGGATCTTGACCGGATGGCTCCCATCGCGTCGGAAGACATGCGGCTGACCTCGATCAGCACCAGCCCGCTGCCGGATCGCAATTTCCAGCTCCCTCCGGGCGTGTCGCATCGCGAAATGCCGGCCATGGGGCGGCGTTCGGGAGGTGACTCCGCCGCAGAGCAGCGTGAACCCGGCTGGCTTGGCCGCCAGATGGAGTATGCGCGGGACGAGGCGACCGAGGAAACCGAGCGTGAAACGCGCCGGGAAATCCGGGACGGTGTGCGGGAGGGCGTCCGCGGCTTGTTCAACCGTTAGAGACTATCGGAGCGCTTCCCTGGCGTCGGACGTCAGAGCGTGCGGAGCTGCTCCAGCGCGCTGCGGTAGTGGTCTCCGGCTTCCGAGGACAGCTGGTAGGCGCGGGTTGCGTGGGGCCAGGCTTCGTAAGTCCGGCCTTTGCGGATCAGCGCCCAGGCCAGGTTGTGATGGGCCGCGGGGTTGTCCGGGTGATGCTCCAGTGCTCGGCGATAATGGGCAGCCGCTGCCGCGTAGTTCTCCAGGCGATAGCTGACATTGCCGCGCCCTATCCAGGCGCCAAGGCTGTCCGGCCAGGCGATGCTGGCGGTCTGGTAGGCGCGGCCGGCCGCTTCCAGTTCCCCCACCTGCTCCAGCCCGGCAGCGGCAGACAAGTAACGGTGCTCGGATGCATGCGCTGGAAGTTCGTGTGGCTCATGCACCGTCACGGCCCAGTAGTCGCCTCCCTGCCAGGTTCTCTCGAACCGGCGGAAAGAGAGCACCTCGCGTTCCGTGGTGCCGGAGCGCAGGACCACCTCTCCGGCTTCTCTGTCATATCCCACCGCCACCGCGTAGTGCCACACCGGGAAGCGGTCGAATGCCAGGTTCTGCAGGATCAGCACGGGCTGGCCGGCGTCGAGTTGCTCGATGATGGTGGCGAAGCGAGGTTCGTGCACATAGGGGAGCAGCCCCTGGCGGCGCGTTGCGGCCAGCATCTCCGCCTGCAGGCTGCCGCGGCGGCTGTTCAGGTAGACACGGGGGGCCAGGTCGTCCGGGTGGACTTCCTCGCCCAGCCAGTTCATGACGGTGGCGAGAGCGGCGGGGCCGCAGTGATACTCCTCCTGGGGGAAGAACGGTACATCGGTGAGTTCGACCTTCCCGGAACTGCTGACCCGCTCGTCTTCCTCCAATTGCTGATACTGCAATGGAGCGGAGGCGCAGGCCGCCAGCAGCAGCGGCAAGAGTGCCGCTGCCAGCCAGCGAAGATCAGGGAAGGTTCGCCCACACACTGTTATCGCAGCAGCAACAGCAGAAGGATGACCACCAGCAGGATGACCACGGCGCTGCCGCCGGCGGGCAGGTCGTCCATGCGCTGTGCCAGTTCCATGGCCTCCTCGTTGGTGAGTGCGGCCACGCGCTCGGCAGCTTCTTCAGGAGAAACGCCGTACTCCACCAACTTCTGCTGAACATCTTCCCGCTCCAGCAGCGCATCCAGTTGCATGCGGTCGGCAGCGGCGGACTGTTCGCTGAGGACGCGGTCCGTGCCGACAATTCCGGCCATTGCCGTCTGGGAGGCAAAACCGACAAGAAGAAACATGAGGATGAGCGGATAGCTGATGAGCCGGGCCCGGCGCATTGCTGGCTGCATGGTAGAAACTCCCGATTGCTCGTGTTGTGGTTATCTGACTGTCCAGGGCATCACGTTCAAAGCATGCCCGAGCGCTGCCCGTAAAACCATACAGAAGCGCCCGAGGCATGACCATATGACGCCGTCCGGTAACAGCGCTGGTGCGACCTGCGTTGCGAATCCGCCTTGTCATAAGAATGTAATGAAACTGTAACGGACACGAGAACACACAGGCCTTACTGTAACTACGCTGAACGTGACGGTTTTGTTGCATCAGTGATTTGTCTGCCGGGAACAGGACGGGCCAACCAAGCCGGGACAACAGAGAGAGTATTGGCCTTCTACAACCTGAAAGGTGGCGTCGGCAAGACCGCCGCTGCCGTCAACGTCGCCTGGGAGGCGGCGAGTAGCGGCGTCCCGACGCTGTTCTGGGACTTTGATCCACAGGCGGCTTCCAGTTGGTATCTCCAGCATGATGACGGTCTGCAGCGCAGCGCCAAAAAGCTGATCAAGGGCCGCCGCCCGGTGGGGGCCGAAGTCAGGCGGACGGCATGGGAGTACCTGGACCTGCTGCCGGGAGATCTGGGCTACCGCCATATGGATCTGCTCATCGAACAGGCCGGGGGCAAACCGGATGCCCTGGCCGACCTGGTGCGGCCGTTTGCCGAGCAGTACGCGTTGCTGGTGCTCGATTGCCCGCCGAATTTCTCGCGCCTCTCCGACAACATTCTCCGGGTTTCCGATCTGCTTGCGGTGCCGACAATTCCTTCTCCGCTGTCGTTCCGGGCCTGGGAGCAGCTACGCGAGCATTTCAAGGAGGAGGGGTTACCCCGGAAGCGCTGGCACCGTTCCTTTCGATGGTGGACCGTCGCCGCGCCCTGCATCGGCATTGGGTGAATGGCGAGGGCCACGAGCTGAAACGCCAGCTTGGCGCCTGGGTGCCTTACGCGAGCCACGCGGAGCAGATGGGGGTCGCGCGGGCGCCGGTGGCCACGTTCGCGCCCCGGCAGCGGCTGCCTGTAGAGATCTGTGGCGGGAACTGGACGCCCGCTTGCAGGAACTTCCGCAGCGCAATCATCTGTGAGCAAGCGCTGCATTCAGCCACGGATGAAAGCGGGTTTCCTGCAACAGATCGAATCCGTGAGCGCTGTTGTCAGGTCGAATGCAGGCGATCGGCAAGCAGGGCGAGCACGCGCTTCAGCGGCACGGGCAGCTCGGCCGGTGCGACGGAATCCAGTACATTCTTGACTGTCAGCCCCAGTTCGGTGTCGCCGGAAAGCCTGAGCCGGCGCTGGAAGAACAGTGTATCGGGATCGACACGTCGGGCGGCCAGCAGGATGAAGTCGTCCGCGGTGCCGGAGATGGTCACGTCGGCCGGGCCGGGGCCGGCGCTTCGAAGCCGGTCCCCTGCCAGGGTGAAGCGTAGTCGGAAAGCCGGATTGGATACCACCACCTCCATGATGCGGCCGGCCAGCAGTGCCAGCGCATCGTCCTCCAGCGGTTCCGCGAGTACCCGCTGGGCGACCCGCGCCACCGTGGCCTCCAACAGTGGTTGTGGCACCAGTTGCAGGGGCTGCAATAGCAGGGTGGGGGTGAGTGGCCGCATCAGGGCCTTTATCGGGTCATCCATTTGCCTGTGCATCGAAAGGCCTGTGATCCATGCCCGGACGTTCGAACCAGTAGCCGTTGCAGGTTTCCGTCTGCCCGCCGATCGCGATTGCCGATGCAGAGGAGCCTGATGCCAGGGCATTGCTGGTTTCCGTGATCAACGCCTCCGTTCCCTCCGACTGCGGACTGATACGCAGAATGTCGACACCGGCGCTGCTGAGTTCTTGCCAGGCGGGGAGCAGGTTGCACGGCAGGCCGGACTGGGTCTGGATGCCGTTGAGAGTCAGGAAGCGCTTGCCTTCCCGGGTGTGCACGGGGAGGCCGTCGGGGTTCTGCAGGCAACGCAGCTCGCAGCGATCCTTCGGCAGGTTGTGGTAGCGGGCGGTGAAGCATCGGGCGGACCACGCCAGCGGCATGCGGCCGTAGGCGAGCACCTCGGTCTCAAGGCCAGGCAGCCTGGCCTGGTCCAGGATGCTGCGCAACGCGCTGCCGCTCAGTTCCACCGGCATCACCCAGCGCTGGAGGCCAAGGCGGGCATACCATTTCAATGCCGTGGCGTTGTAGATGTTGATAGCCAGTCCGGCGATGAAAGGCAGTTTGCGCTCAGCCAGCAGGTGGATTGCCGCGACGTCGTTGGCCTCCACCAGGAATTCATCGTTGTTGCAGAGACGTTTCACCACCCCCATTTCGGAGCGCGCTTCGATCAGAGTCAGCGTGGACAGCACCACCTGCTTGCCGGCATCAGCCAGTTCCCTTCCCAGCGTTACCCAGTCCTCCGGCCTCAGCTCGCGGCGTTTTGCGCAGACTGTCTCGCCCAGGTAGACAATATCCACCGGAGCATCGGCGATGTTGCGGTAGAACTGCTCGACCCGCGTGCGTGGCCAGAAGTAGGGGATGGGGCCCAGGGACAGTCGGGGCGGTTGTCTATCCATGCGAAACTCCCTTGTCATTGCCATGGCCGGTGATAGGCGCCGAGCGTTGTCTGGGTGCCTTCGGATAACCGCGCGAGCGCGTCCTGCCATGATTTCCGGATGACAAAGTGGTCGTCATGAGCGGTACACGCGTCTATGGCTGCCCGCCACACGGTTGTGATCTGTTCCACGTAGGCAGGGCTGCGCTGGCGGCCCTCCAGCTTGATGGCGTGTATGCCGGCGGCCCGCAGTTCGGGGAGGAGTTCGAGTGTGTTCAGGCTTGTAGGCTCCTCCAGGATGTGGCCCATGCGGTCGTTGACCTGGAAGCGGCCCTTGCAGAGCGTTGGGTAACCCGCAGCCTCGCCGGCGGAGAACCGGTCGATCAGTACCCCGTTCAGCCGCGTCTCCATGCCCCCGTCCGGTAGTTCCTGCCAGCGCACGTGCGCGGCGGGCGAGCAGGCACCCACGGTATTGGGCGATTCCCCCGTGGCGTAGGACGAAAGCAGGCAGCGCCCCTCCGCCATGATGCACAGCGACCCGAAGCCGAATACCTCCAACTCCAGTCCGGTTTCTTCGGCCAGACGCGTTACCTGGGCCAGTGACAACACGCGGGGCAGCACCGCCCGCCGCACGCCGAAGTGCTGTTGGTAGAATGCCAGCGCTTCGGGACTGGTGGCGGAGGCCTGAACGGAGAGATGGCGGGGCAGGTCCGGGTGTCGCTCGGCCGCATAGGCCAGGAGTCCAGGGTCCGCCAGGATTACGCCGTCGACGCCCAGTTCACCGGCCTGGTCCACCGCGGCGGCCCACTGCGCCCAGCCGTTCTCCTGACCATAGGTGTTGATGGCCATCAGCACGCGGCGTCCGCGCGTGTGAGCGTAGGTGATGCCTTCTGCCAGCCGTTCCGGAGTGAAGTTCAGGCCGGAGAAATGCCGCGCATTGGTGGCGTTTTTCAGTCCGGTGTAGATGGTGTCGGCTCCGGCGTCCACCGCCGCGCGCAGGGCCGGCAGGCTGCCGGCCGGGCAAACCAGTTCCATGCGTGCTCCCCTGTGTCAGGCCCGCCCAGTGTGTGTCGTGGTAGCCGGTCTGACCTTGATATGCGTCAAGGGGAGGAGTGAATTGGAAATTTATTGCATGATTTTCAGCAAAATAAGCTAAATTTATAAACTAATTTATCATGTGTTCTCCCAGCTGCTCCCGCAGTCTGGCCGGGTCCGGCAGTTCGATTCGGCGGCCCTTGACGCTGATCAGGCCGCTGTCCGCCAGCCCGTGGAGAATGCGCGAGAGCGTTTCCGGGGTCACGGACAATCGGGACGCCAGCACCTGCTTCGGCGCTTTCAGCGCGATGCTGGCCGGTTCGGTTGAATCAGGGGGGATCTGGGACAGCAGGTAGTAGATGACGCGGGGGGTGGCCTGTTGCAACGTGAGCTGGTCGATGTCGCGGAGCCGGCCGTGCAGACGCGTGCTCAGATCGGCAAGCAGGCGGAAGCAGGCCTCTGGGCTGGCGCGCAGTGCCTCCCGGTAGGCGTCACTGGGAATGCTCACCAACTCGGTGGCGGTCGTGGCCTGTGCCGTCACCGGGTAGGCATTGACCTCCATGAACATCACCGCCTCCGCGAACGTCTCGCCGGGCCCGGTCAGATGAACCACCTTTTCCTGGCCGTTGGGGTTGGTGCGGAACAGCTTCATCATTCCGCTAAGCACGATGTAGAAGCGGCCCGCGGCGTCTCCCTGGTGGAACAGTACCTCCCCGCTGGCCAGTGATTGCAGCCTGCTGCGCTCGGCGATGGTTGAGCAGGCTTCAGCGGGAAGCACTGCCAGCAGTGGCGTGGTCTGGAGGAGGGAGCGGGAAATCATGAGGTTTCGGTGCGCGCAAGTACCTGGTGGAGTATGAAATCAGCGATTCCGGGCGGGTCGTTGAGGTTCAATACCGGCAAGGAAGTCGTGGGGGCGGGATCCGTTCCATCCGTGGCCAGCGCAATGATGGCATTGTCCGTGAGATACATCGGCCGCCTGTCGGATTTGGCGGTTTGCCGCAGCAATTCGATCTTCGGGAAGCGCTGGTCGCGGAAGCCTTCCACCAGTACCAGATCCAACTCCTCCTGATTCAGCCGCGTCAGCTCTTCTGCAAGTTCGGGTTCGCTTTCTTCCCGGCGCTCGGTCATCAGCGCCCAGCGGCGGCTGGTGGTCAACAGCACCTGTTCTGCGCCGGCCTTGCGCAGACGGTGGCTGTCCTTGCCGGGCTGGTCCACTTCCACCTCGTGGTGGGCATGCTTGATCAGCCCGATCCGCAGCCCCCGGGCACGTAGCAGGGGAATGACATGGCTCAGCAGTGTGGTCTTGCCGGTGCCGCTCCAGGCAGCGAAACCCAGCAAGGGGCAGCGGGCGGTTCCCGGCCAGAGGTACTGGTAGGGGCGAGGCCGTTGAACATCTGACAACGGGTGGCTCATCGGAGATTCCTGGAGTGCGTGTCGCTGGCGGGAGCGCGTTGCTTCTGCCGCTTCTCTGGATCGTTTACTGGCATTGTGCCTTGTCGCATGGGGATGGCCAATACCCGTAAAGGGGTAGGGGCTGCACGTGATCGTGGATGTCCCGGTTCTTCCAGGGGATCTGTCAGCGTCTCACCGGGCCAGCCGAAGGCTGGTCCGGACGCCATCGAGCCCACGATTGCGTGCCCGCTGTCGCCAACCGTTCATCAAGGCCAGACTGCCATGCAGTAGGAGAAGCCAGGATGCAAGGGCAAGCCAGGCCGAACGCAGCAATGGAGCCCAGAGGTCGTTCAGTTGCCGGGCTGCGTCGATATGCATCTCCGGTGTGCCGTCGGGCGCGTGGGCCTGCCTTGTGACAAAGCCGGTGACCGCAAACGCTGAGGGCTCCGGGCCGGTAGCCAGATCGCGCAACCACTCCCAGCGTTCCAGCAGGGTGCCACCGGCCGTTGATCCGGTATCCGGGAGCGTGGCCCGGCTTGCTCCCGAAACGCTTAGCACCACGTCGCCGCGCTGATGGGAGATGATGGTATCGGCGGCGTGCTCGGCCATCCTTTCAATGCGCAATCGGGCGGGCGCCCGACCCAGGGCACGGAGTCGCGATACCTCCCTCGAACCCAGCTCCGGCGCTGATTGGCCTTCTCCGAGTGCGCCGATACCATGCTCGGCCATGGCCGCCTTCAGCGTTGCGCAGGCGCTGGCAACCGCATCGTCGTCCGCGTTGTCGCAGCCGCGTCTTGCCAGCGCCTCCGCCTCGGCTGCATTGCTGATCCGGAACCGCGCTGTCGGCTGTTCCAGCAGTGACTCGGAACGGGTGCCGGGCAGCATGGCGGTTCGCAGGAATTCTCCCGTGTACAGCGCGAGTGTGGCTTCGTCCGGTTCGGCAAGGGCCACGGATGGTGCCGGATCACCCCAGAACAGTTGCCGGCAGTCCAGCCGTTCGGGCTGCTGGCTGCCGGTGGTGCGTATCAGCGAACACCGGGCCTGGCCTTCCAGGCGCACCGCGGCCCCGGGTTCCGGGGCTGCCTGGAGCAGGGCCAGGGGTGAGGAAAAATGCAGTTCCTTCATCGCTATTCGCTGGCGGGCGTCACGCAGATCCTGAGTCGGACCCGGAGAGATGAACAGGCCGAGCAACAGTGCGGGCAGAGCGATTACGGTGAGGGTGACATGGCGGCCCCAGTACACGGGTGGGAACTGCCGTGTTTCCTGATCGATAGAGAGCGTCCGCCCCAGGCTGACGATGGAGTCGTCATCGACCCTTATCTCGGCGTTCACCTGCTGCCCCCGCAGTTCCTGCAGCCAAGGCTGCCATCGTCGCGGAGCCTCAAGCAGCAACCGGTTCCCCAGAAGCACTTCAGGTGGTGAGTGTGGTTCATTCGCCCGGCTCTCGTGCACGGCAGGATTCAGTTCTCCCCTGACCCTGTTCACTTTTCCGGGCCTGCCCAGTGGGCGCTTTCGCCAGAAGGACCGGATGCCCATGGCGGCGAGGAGAGCCGCGGTGGCGAGCCATACCAGCCGGGATGTAGAGGAAACTGGTTCGACGCTGGCGGCGATGGCCAGGCAGATGAACGCGAGCACCCATAACAGGCCTGACAACAGCCCCAAGCCGCCACCCATGCGCGCCGAGACTTCCGCTGCTGTCTCGTCCCGCTGGCCGAGGACGGTCACCTGGCCATCGATTTGCGTGTCCGCTCCCGGAACGTCGAGCAGGCGCGCAGCGCCCTCCGCAACCGGGTCGACGTGCTTCAGGGCGCCTCGCCTGCCGCTGGTCCAGTCGTCTTCCAGCTGTTGCCTTCGCAGGTCGCGCTCGCGGGCCTGGAGCAGATCGAAATCACTGTTCAGGCGAATGATGACCGCATAGCGGCGGGTCAGCACCACCTGGGCCCGATTGTGACCCGTGGCGAGGAAACCCTCGGCATCAAAGGGCAGGATGACCTCGACACCGCCGATCACGTGCTGCAGCGCGTAGTTGTCCCGGGAGCCGATAATGCTGAGCGCGTATTCCCCGGATAGTTCATGGACATTGCGGCCAAGCAGCGTCAGGCGCTTGGAGGGCTTGTACGGATCGACAAGCAACGGTTCGAGCGCCTGGAATTCGTCGTCCCTCAGGGTACGAACCGGCGTGGAGCGACGGCGGAAGCCGGCCAGGGCCAGGCGCAGGCTCCGTCGCCCGACCATCACGCGTAGCAGAGCCAGGAGAACGGATCCGACGATGATTAACAGCAGTAGCAGGTGAATCAGTTCCAGCACGCTTCCGTCCCTGGCGTTTGTCGGTGTCATGATGGATGTTTCCAGTCGCGGGTGGAATGTATCAGTCTTGCCTGTGACAGAAAACGCTGAAGCTTTCGGTTCGGGCGCGCCAGCCAGGGACGGCGTGCAGTTCGCCTGCGGCTTTCAACCATGTCTGTGTCGGCAGCACCCGTGCGGGTGACAGCATTTCTTGACATTGCATTCCACCCACCAGCTTGGGTAGCATCCGACCCCGAACTTCCCCGAACGAGAACCGGCCCTTTCCCTGCCGGTCTTCAGTGCAACGGGATTGATCAAAGCAAGGACGCATGCTTGGACACTGAAATCCTTTACCCGCGATCTTCGCGGCATCTCGCTAATCTACGTTTCTTCGTGCCGGCCTCGTGGCGCATCGTCCGCCATGCGGGCCAATGCGCACGTATGGCGTCATCTTCTGCAGGAAATCCCGGTCTCATGCTCAAGTGGTTAGGTTGTGCCCTGATTGTCATGCTGGCGCTCAGCGCTTGCTCCGATAACCCGGAAGTGCTGCGCTTCAAGCCTCAACACGATGAACAGCGTCGCTATCAATTGCTGACGCACGTGGAGGTGTCAGCCTCCTCCAGTTTCGGCAGCAGCTCCGAAAGCATGGACTCGACGATGCTGGTGGATTATCGCGTTTCGGAGGAGGGGGATCTCTATCGAATCGGCATCATGCCCCAGTACATGATGGTGATTTATCCCGGTGGCCGGTTCAGCAACCTGGATCCTCCCACCCCTTATGGCGAGGATGTTCTCGGCGAACTCATGTCCGGCGGCATGACGCTGAGCCTGGACAAGGGCACCGGTGAGCCTGTGGATTTTGTCTTGAACAGCCCCGGCGCGCAGTGGGAAGAGCTGGGGCTGGCGCCCCTGCGTGACGGGTTGGGGGATCAGCTGCCCAGGCCGGGCTTCGGCGCCGGTATCCCGCTGGAGGAGGGCGCGACACTCGAACTGGAAGCCCAGACGCCGATGCCCGCCCTCACGGTGACAGTCATCCGCCTCGGGGCGGAGCGGCTGACACTGCGCCTGAGCGGGGACGACGAGGAGTCGAAGCTGTTTGGATACATGACAGTGGAGCGGGAGACCGGTTGGCCGGTACAGGCCATTATGGTGATGGAGGCGCCATTCGACGAAAGGGGCTTCAGCGGCACCATGCGCTCGGTCGTCTCGATCATGCCCGCCGACTGGGCGTTTGGCCTGGGGCTTGACTACATGGAAAGCATTACGCCCTGGGATTTCGGTTCCTTTGGTTTGCCGGACGACAGCGAGCAGGCGACCGAAGAGACGGTGTTTGCGTCTGATATCGGCACTCTGGATTTCGAGTCGGACCGCCTGCGCCTGATGTATCAGCATGAGGTGGAGACAGCCGAAGCGCTCGGGCGGATGGCATTCAGCGAATTGCAGGCGATCGACAGCGAAGGCAACCCCATCGAACTGCAGTTTCAGGCGCTGGAGCCTTTCTCCTACCAGGGCTTCAATGATTCGCGCGTGAGCACATCCGCGGATGTGATGGTGCTGGGCTGGAATCATGTCGAGGAGGATTTCGAGGACTTCGCCGGTATCGAGGCCACGGTGAGCTGGCTTGATCAGGAGCGCGTGACACTTTCACTGCCGGTGGGCGAGGAACGCGTGGAACGGGAGCACGCCGGGGCAAGGGTGGTAATGACGCCGGGTGAAGAGGAGGCTTCCTACGTTCTTGCGCTGTACTCCACGCGTGACGCCTACTTCGACTTCCACATGGAAGGACCCGATCACGGTGTACTCGACTACAGTATCGACCCGGATGCCCCAGGCTGGATCAAGGAAGGGGAGGGGCGTCTCCTCAATTCCAGAAAGCATGACTACTTTTCCCTGAAGCTGACTGTCTATTTCGAGGAGGAACCGGAGGAGATAGACCTTTCCCTGGTGCTGTTGAAACGAGAGTCCAGGGCTCAGCGTCGCATCACCTTCTACCATCCGGATGCCATGCTGGATAACGTGAACTTCGCTCCCTCGGAAACCTTGCAGCTCTACAGGGAGGAAGAATCCTTCTCCGGTGCCGCCTACGGCGACGACCGCGCGTTCGCGACCGCCGGGCTGATGGAGCTGGAGCCGGAGACGTTCGGCCGGCCGCAGCTCTACCTGACGCTGACCCCGGAACAGTCGGTGCTGTGTGAGCTGGTTTCGCCTGTTGGAAACGACCTGGCAGGCCGCAAGCTGGGTTGGAAGCGATACCAGCCGTATCGCGGCTGGACTTCACAGCTCCGGTTGAGTCCCCGGGAGATCTACCAGTTTGCCAGCGATAACGGCGAACAGTCCTACTTCTACCAGCACGAGGTAACGATCGGCCTGCACTGCGACGGCCGGCCGGAATGGCGTGCGCTGGACATCGACCTGGGAGAGCGGGACTGGTTGGTGGAACTGACGGAACTGCTGGGTGATGACTGGGAAGAGCACGAACTGGCGTCCCGGCCGTTGGCCGAGTTCCTGAAACGATACCGTTTCCTCGACGACCGCGAGCGCCCGCTGGGCGTGATGCTTCCGTCCTCTTCGGCGCGTGCGCTGCAGGTGTCCGAGAACACGCTCCGGGAGTTCGCCACCGGCGACGGCAAGCTTCGCATTGGCGGCCATGTTCAGCGGGTGGAACGCTTGCATGCCACGGGTGAACCGCTGACGCGGGAGTGGACGCATCGCTTCCCGGATCTGCCCGGCTATGACGGCGACCTGAACCGCCCGATGGAGGATCTTCAATGAAACGCCTGGTAGCGATGCTGGCATTGTGGCTGGCGGTATCGGTTCACGCCGAGGAGCAGCTGATCTGGCTGGATGAGAACAGCCGCCCGGTGGACAGCGAGGCAGGGGCAGAGCGGAAGATTTGCGGCTGGGAAGAGGTCGACGGCGGCTACCGTGTGGTGATTCGCCAGCTGGACGGCACGCCGCGGCTCGAGCTCAACGTCACCAGCCTGGATTTCACCGACAACAGCACATTCGGCGAGTACCGGATCTTCTCGGACGAAGGGACGCTTCTGGAATCGGGTCAGCGCAACGAGGACGGAGAGCGTGATGGCGTGGTGGTCGTGTACTTCGAGGACGGCAGCGTACGCCGCGAGGTCACGTTCGTGAACGGGCAACAGCACGGCCCTGACACCTTCTATCACGCGAATGGAATGATCGAGGTTGCAGCCGTTTACGTCGACGGGCAACAGGAGGACGGCTGGTGCCGCCACTATGATGCAGCCGGCGAGTTGGAAAGAAGGCACATGTACGAGGATGGCCGGCTCAACGGCCCTGCGTATCGGTACAGCAACGGCCAGCGCATGCACGAGGACCATTATGTCAACGGTGTGCGGCATGGCGTGCAACGCGCCTTCTATGACAATGGCGAGCTCCGGCTGGAATCGCATTTCGAGGAAGGGCGGCGTCACGGGCTGTACCGGCGCTGGAACGAGGATGGCCAGTTGACCAGCGAG
Source organism: Ectothiorhodospiraceae bacterium (assembly GCA_020831845.1). GTDB lineage: Bacteria > Pseudomonadota > Gammaproteobacteria > Nitrococcales > Aquisalimonadaceae > LSCE01. The sequence continues at coordinate 29,898 of JAFIFV010000085.1, read as the reverse complement.
GTCGGCTACGCCGAGGGGCGCAACCATGGGGAAGCCGTCTACTACTTTGACAACGGCCAGGTACGCAGCCGTGGCCGGTACAGCGCCGGCAATCGCATCGGCGAGCAGCAAGAGTTCTTCGAGGACGGCACCCTCAGACGCTATGAGCGGTACAGCGATGACCACCGGTTGGTGGAACAGCGCCGCTACAACAGCGATGGCGTTTTATCCCGGTTGGAAGTGCGGGAACAGGGCGAGCATGGCCCGGTCCGTCGGGTGGAAAGCTACAGGAACGATGGCACCTTGCGGAGCAGGCGGCAGGAAACCGACGACCGCAGCTGGCGGCTGTCGGAAGAGTTTAATGGTAACGAGGAACTGATCGGTCGCCGGGAGTGGCTGAACGGTCGGAGTACCGGCATGTATCTGTCCACATCCGCGGGTGGCGCCTACGAACGGGCACAATTCGTCGACGGCCAGTATCACGGCGAATACAAGCGGGTGAATCGGGAGGGCAGGCCTGTCGTCGTCGGGCGCTACGACCACGGGCAGCGCGTCGGAGCCTGGCGTACCGAGGATTACTACGGCGTCATCACCGAGACCTTCGACGATGAAGGCCGCCACCAGGGCGAGCGGCGGCACGAGAGCCCGGACGGCGAGCTGCTGGAACTGCAGCATTTCCGTGACGGACTCAAGCATGGCGCCTATGAACGCTACTCGCACAATGGAGAGCTGATTTTCCGGGGCGAGTATCGTGACGACCAGCGCACCGGCCCCTGGATGTTGCAGGAATCCTGGACCGCGGAAGAAGTCAGCTTCGGCCACTATCGCGATGGCGTCCGAACAGGGGAGTGGAGGAGCTACACGCGCGATGGTCGCCTGACCCGACTCATGGAATTCAACGAGAAGGGTGATCCCCACGGACGCGAGTACCGGTTTGAGCCCAACGGAGCCCTTGGTGGCATCACCACCTACCAGAACGGCCAATGGCACGGCGACGGCTGGTCGTTCAGGCACGGCAAGCCGGTGAGGCGCCACCGCTACGAAGACGGCCACCTGGTGGCTGATGACGCCATCGACACGATCCCCGAGGAGGAATGGCCATAGTACCGCAGGGGTGACCGCACCTCACGGGATCCGCCCCGCCGCAGGGTAGCAACCGCACCGCGGTTGCTACCCTGCGGTGAAGGCCCGAACCCTTGGGGCAATCGCCTGGGGCGATTGCCCCCCTACGCTTGATAAGCACCCCGGGAGCCATCCATGCCCGTGTGTCAGAACGGAACGACCTGCTTGCTGAAGGCCACGGCCAGGATGTAGCCGAACGTGGCGATGGCCGCGATCCCGGCCAGCAGGCGGACGAGCTTGTTCGGACCGCGCTTCAGCGCGATGGTGCCGAGCAGGATGTAGATCACCAGCGCCACCACCTTTGCGGTGAGCCAGCCATGAACGAATGGATACTGCTGCGCCATCCAGGCCAGCATCACGGCGCTGACCAGCAGCACCGTGTCCACCACGTGCGGCACGATGCGCGCGGGCTTCCACTGCAGCAAGGCCGGCCAGCCGAGCATCCAGATACCCCGAAGAATGAACAGAGCGAGACTCAGGCCGGCGCTGGCCTGATGCACGGTCTTGATGGTCAGGTAATGTTCGTACACGCCCGTCTCTCCGCTACCTCCGGCTCCTTTCGGTGACATGATTCTGGCTGCTTTTCGGTCCATGGCCAAGCCCGGGTCGGTCTGCCGGCCGGAACTACCTCGAAGTTGTCGAGTTCGGGGTCACTGACCACAGGCACCCCAGTTGAGCGTGTAGAAATATTAATTATAACAATCATATAAAGCTACACCTGGTGGCTACCGCTTTGTGGGTAGTCCGGTGATGGCCGGCGCTATGCCTCAGGAAAAAACTTGCTCTCGGTCAAGTTTGCTGTCCAGGGCGCTGTGTAGGTTCAGCGTCAAGAAAGCCCGATTTTCCTCGCGGCGACAAGCACTTTCTGAACACCTGGCTGATTAGGACTGGACCCTGCTATGACCAAGCTAAACGCGGATATCGAGCACTGGGATGTCGAGGATAAGGAGTTCTGGGAGCGGGAAGGCAAGCGTATAGCCAACCGGAACCTGTGGATCTCTGTTCCGAGCCTGCTCATGGGGTTCGCCATCTGGCTGATGTGGGGGATCATCACAGTCCAGATGTACAATCTGGGGTTCCCCTTCACCGAAGCGGAACTGTTCACGCTGACCGCCATTGCCGGCTTGACCGGAGCCACGCTGCGGATACCGGCCTCGTTCTTCATCCGTATCGCCGGCGGGCGCAACACCATCTTCTTCTCCACCGCTCTGCTGATGATTCCGGCGTTGGGGGCCGGTCTGGCCCTGCGCAGCCCGGAGACACCCCTCTGGGTATTCCAACTGCTGGCGTTCGTGTCGGGGGTAGGGGGTGGCAACTTCGCCTGCTCCATGAGCAACATCAGTACTTTCTTCCCGAAGAATCAGCAGGGGCTTGCCCTCGGCATCAATGCCGGCCTTGGTAACTTCGGTGTTACCACCATGCAGATCCTGATCCCTCTGGTGATGACTGTGGGCATCTTCGGCGCCCTGGCCGGAGATCCGATGATTCTGGAGCGTACCAGCGGAACCCTGATCGGGCGCATCCCGGCCGGAACGGAAACCTTCATTCCCAATGCCGGCTTTATCTGGCTGGTTTTTCTCATTCCGTTGGCCTTCCTGGGCTGGTTCGGAATGAACAACTTGCGTCCCATCACGCCAGACCCCGGCCAGCCAATGGCCGCCTTCGGCAAGATCCTGGGGCTGTACGGCGTCGGTTTCGTCGCGGCCGGGATCGGCATGTTCCTCTATCTGCCGCAGCCGGTGGGGCTTGGCATCCTGAACATCTGGTTCACCATGCTGCTGATCATCGGGCTCACGCTCGGAATGATGCGCATGATCCCCGGCCCCATCCAGACCAACCTCAAGCGGCAGTTCGCCATCTTCAAGGACAAGCACACCTGGTCGATGACGATTCTGTATATCCTCACCTTCGGCTCGTTCATCGGTTTCTCCATGGCGCTGCCGCTGGCCATCACTGTGATCTTCGGCCAGAGCGCCATCATCGAGAATGGCGAAGTGGTGGGGCACACCGATAATCCGAACGCCCCGGCGGCCTTCATGTTCGCCTGGATCGGGCCGTTCGTGGGCGCCCTCATCCGCCCCATCGGCGGCTGGATGTCGGACAAATGGGGTGGGTCCATCGTGACCCAGGCTATCGCCGTGGTGATGGTGATCGCGTCGGCTGCCGTGGGCTACGTACTCACACTGGCTTACGCATCGCCGTCGCCGGAAGGCTACTTCGTGCTGTTCCTGGTGCTGATCATCGTGATCTTCGCCGCAACCGGGATCGGTAACGGCTCCACGTTCCGCACCATCGGCGTGATCTTCAACCAGGAACAGAAAGGGCCGGTGCTGGGCTGGACGTCCGCTGTCGCCGCCTACGGTTCCTTTGTGGCGCCCCAGGTCATTGGTGAACAACTGCGCGCCGGTACCCCCCAGTACGCTTTCTATGGCTTCGCCGTGTTCTATGCCCTGTGCCTGATTCTCAACTGGTGGTTTTATCTGCGCCCCAATGCCTATGTGAAAAACCCGTGATGGAGGGCCCGCGCGGTGCGAGCGCCGCGCGGGCCCTCGACCTGCCCCGAAACCGCTGAGGAAACCGCAATGAACATCATGGTTGCCTATGACGATTCGCGAAACGCAAAGCTGGCGATCGCGCAGATAGTCACGCTGTTTCGTCCGCTCAAGCCCAACATCATCCTGGTCTGCGTGGTAGAGGAACCGCGGGACGCCACCGACTCCAACGAGGAAAAGTTCATCGAGGCCTACCGGGAATTGAAGGCAGGCGCCGATCGTGCGGCCCAGGCGTTGAGCGAGGAGGGCTTCAGCCCGGAGCTGATCATGGCCGAGGGGGACGCCCGCAAGATGATCCTGCGCGCCACCAAGGAGCGCGCGCCCGACATGCTGGTGATTGCCCGCCATAGCAACGAGAGCGATACCGGTCTGATCGGACGGGCATTGAACGCCCTGGTGGACGAGATTGATTACATGACCTTCGGCAGCGTGAGCGCGTTTCTTGCCAAACGCGTGGAATGCCCGCTGCTCATCCTGCCAAGTCGGTGAGGGGGTCCGATTCCGGAGCGCGCCGCAACAAGGCGATGACGGGAAAGTCGCGCCCGAGAATTGCTGCATCGCAACATTCTTTGTTGGGCATTCGAGGTCGGTAAGATGAAAGTCTCGGAGGTTTTCAAGTTCAAGAACAGGGAGATACGCGCTCTCCACCTGACATGGATCGCGTTTTTCATCTGCTTCTACGTCTGGTTCAACATGGCGCCGTTGGCCTCGAGCATGCTACGTAGCGTGGACTGGCTGACGCGGGATGACATACGACTATTTGCCATCGCGAACGTCGCCCTGACCATTCCCGCGCGGATCCTGGTGGGAATGGCACTGGACCGCTACGGCCCACGCCGGGTGTTCTCCGTCCTGATGGTCACCATGGCCATACCGGCGCTGGTGTTCGCCTTCGGTACCAGCATGATGCAGTTGCTGGTCTCGCGGCTTGTGCTGAGCTCCATCGGCGCCGGCTTCGTGGTCGGTATCCACATGACGGCGCTGTGGTTCAAGCCCAGGGACATCGGTTTCGCCGAGGGTTTCTATGCGGGTTGGGGCAACTTCGGCTCCGCTGCCGCCGCGATGACCCTGCCCACCATCGCCCTGGTGATGTTCGGAGGCGATGAGGGATGGCGTTACGCCATCGGTCTTAGCGCCATCATCATGGCCGGGTACGGGGTGTTCTACTGGTTTGCGATTACCGACGGCCCGGATATCCATGCTCACAGGAAGCCCCGCAAGGCGCTGGCTCTGGAGGTGAGCAGCTGGGGTGCCATGTTCATGCTGATCATCATGACCATCCCGCTCATGGGGATTCTCGGCTTGCTGGTCTGGCGCGTGCAGAACATGGGCTACATCGGGCAGACCGGGGCGTTGATCTGCTACGGGCTGATCGTGCTGGCGGTGATCTACCAGATTGTTCAGGTGTTGCGGGTCAACGTTCCGATTCTGCGCCAAGGCGTTCCCGAAGATGACAAATACCCGTTCAAGAGCGTGGCGGCGCTGAATTCCACCTACTTCGCCAACTTTGGCGCGGAACTGGCCGTGGTCTCCATGCTGCCCATGTTCTTTGAAGAGACCTGGGGGCTGACCGCCGCCGCGGCCGGCCTGATCGCCGCGTCTTTTGCCTTCGTCAATCTGGTGGCGCGTCCGGCGGGCGGCCTGGTCTCGGACCGGATGGGGAATCGACGCTTCGTCATGCTCAGCTACATGTTCGGCATCGGCCTCGGTTTCATCTTCATGGGCATGCTGAACGAGAGTTGGCCGCTGATCGTGGCCATTGCCATCACCATTGGTTGCTCGGTCTTCGTCCAGGGAGCAGAAGGGGCGACCTTTGGCATCATCCCGTCCATCAAGCGCCGGTTGACCGGGCAGATATCGGGAATGGCCGGGGCGTACGGCAATGTCGGTGCGGTGTTCTACCTGTTCGTCTTCACCTTCGTCACACCAACGCAGTTCTTCTACATCATCGCGGCCGGCGCCTTCATTAGCTGGGTGGTGTGTTACCTGTGGCTGCAGGAGCCGGAAGGGGCCTTTGACGAGGATTACTACATCTCGTCCGTGGACCGGGAAATCGCTGCCCAGGAGGAGCTCGCGCGGCGGAAAGCCTGATACGGAACGGCCGGCTGCGACACCGGCAGCCGGCCGTTTACCGAATCCCCTGATTCACAGCCCAGATCGCCGCTTCCACCCGCGAACGCAGGCCTAGCTTTTTCAGTATGCTGCGCACATGTACCTTGATGGTGCCCTCGGCGATATCCAGCTGTTTGGCGATCATCTTGTTGCTTTTCCCCCGTGCGATCAGCTTCAGGATCTCCCGCTCCCGGGCAGTCAGATTCGCCAGGGATGCCTTCTCGTTCTTGCTGGGGCGTCCCAGAGCGCGGGCCAGCGCCGGCGTGAGGCTCTCGCTGACAACCAGCCGGCCGTCATTAGCCTGTCTTAGCTGGGATACCAGCTCCTCCGGCTCCGTGTCTTTCAGCAGGTAGCCGTCGGCGCCGTCGCGCATGGCCTGGACCACATCCGTATCGCTGTCAGAGACGGTCAGGATGATGATCCGGGATTCCACCGCCTTTCCCCGCAGCGCCCGCAAGGTCTCCAGTCCGTCCATGCCGTTCATGTTCAGGTCCAGCAGGATCAGGTCCGGTTGCTCGGCCTCGGCGAGTTGCAGGGCCTCCTGACCGGAGTTCGCTTCGCCAATGCAGGTGAACTCGGGTTCCAGCTCCAGGAGCTGCTTGACGCCCCGGCGCAGCAGGGGATGGTCGTCGACGATCAATACGCGTGTGGTGCTCATGACGAAGCCTGTGTGGTGATGTCTGGTTTCAAGCAGCTGAACTGCATGTCCACTTGGGTGCCTCCCAGCGGGCTGGCTCCGATGGTGATCCGGCCATCCAGGCTGGCGGCCCGCTCCTGCATGATACGGGTGCCGTAGTGATTCACTTTCTCGAACTGATCCGGGATGCCGATGCCGTCGTCGTCCACGGTCAGCCGACAGCTGCCGTCACGCTCCTGGCGGAAGCAGACACGGGCCCGTGTGGCGCGGGCGTGCTGAACCACATTGGTCAGGGCTTCGCGGGTGACCTGCAGGACATGGAGCTCCGCATTGGAGTCCAGCGGCCCCCGTTTGAGCGTTAGATCCAGATCCACGGTGATCCCCCCGCGTTTACCGAACTCCGATGCGGCATCCTGTAGCGCCACTTCCAGACCCCGGTCGTTCATCTGCAGCCGGAAACTGGATAGCAGCTGCCGGAGATGACTATAGGATTCATTTAGCCCCTCGCGGAGATCCGCCAGCACCGGTGCCATGGCCTCGCCCTCGGGGTTGCTCTCGTTGAGCCGCTGCAGGCGCATGGCCTGGATCTTGAGATAAGACAGGGACTGGGCGAGGGAGTCGTGCAGTTCCCTGGCAATAACGGATCGCTCCTCCATCAACGCGAGACGCCGTTCCTGCCGGTACCTGGCGGCGCGGGCCAACGCTGCACCCAACTGATCGGCGACCGCTTCGACGAGCCGTACCAGCCAGGGCGATGGTGTCAGGCGACGATCATACTCCACGATCAGCGTGCCGTATTCATGCCCGTCTTCCTGGACTGGAACAGTGGCCAGGGCAGGCTCATGGGCGGCGCCCTGCCAGCAGCGTCTGCTTGCGTCGGAGTCCTCTGTCGCGCCTTCCACACAGAGCTCGGCGTGCTCCTGGGAGCCGTGGTTCAGGTCAGTGAGCCCAAGCAACTGGTGTACGGTCGCGCGGTTCAACACCAAGCGTACCCGGTCAGCCGAGCTTGCCCGGGCAAGATCCTCCAGCACCTTCTCCACCGTCGCCTGGCTCAGGTTCTCTGCACCGAGGTTCTGAGACGTCTCGAACACGAGCCGCAAGGCCTGATTGCTCTGTTGCAGGCTGGAGGTTTTTTCCTGTACCTCGCGCTTAAGGTGTCGCTGATGCTCCTCCAGGTTGCCGGCCATGGTGTTGAAGGTGGAAGCGAGCAGGCCGATCTCGTCGGCGCTGGTATAGGAGACGCGGGCGGTGAGGTCGCCGTTCTGGGCGTGGCGGGCGGCCTCGAGCAGCTCGCGCAATGGCATGACAACCCGCGTGTAGATCAGGTGCATGGCGAAGAAGATCAGACCGAAAGTAAAGAAGATGGCCATGCCCTGGACCAGCCGCAGCATCAGAATGCGGGTCTCGGCGCCCTGCTGAAGCTGAATCACCAGCGCGTCGATCTCGACGTAGAACTGCTCCACTTCCTGGAGGAATTCGGGCGTCCGCAGACGGTCCGGTTGGTTCAGCGCCTGTGTGAAGGTGGACCTCATGCGCTGATCCCAGCGGCGTTCCACCTCGGAATAGGCCACCCGGAACGGATGACCGGTTCGACTCGGAATGGCGCCCAGCAGCGCCGGTGACTGGAGTCGGCGGTTGAATTCCCGGATTTCGCCCTCCGCCAGCAGTGCGCGATCCGGCGCAGCCTCGTGTTGCATCAATGAGGTTGTGATCCGGAAAAGCTGCATCCGCAAGGAGCCGGCCATGTTGATGGCAGCGGCGTCCCCGCGGGCGGTTTCCGCGATAACGATGGTGCTGACCATGCTGACCAGGGCGAGGAGGGCGATTCCGGCCAGAATCCCGCCAGTTCGCAACAGCACGGATTGTTCACGTTGAGTAGTCATGGTCTGGCCCGCGGCGCGGCGCCCTCCTGTGTGGGTCCACCCCGGAGAATACCCCCACTACCTCGAATAACCCCCGGTGGTGGCCGACATTCGCCGCACGGCCCGGGATTTTTATAAATCCGTTCTGTTACAGCATGATAGCGCAGAATCGGCTCTACCACTTTAGAGGTATCTTGCTGAAAGATATACAGTTTTTGCCAGGCATTTCTTGATGCGGGTCAAGAAGAGAGGGGCAGCGGCTGCCTAAGGTTACCGCGTGAGAACCCAAGAGCGACAGCATCATGACCTTAAGGTGGCACACGGTCAGACGCGGCGGCAACCCGGGCCCCGGGACAGCGCTGCGTGGCTGGAATCCGGAGAATCGGGCCCAATGGGAATCCTTCGGGCGAGACGTGGCCTATCGGAATCTCTGGGTCTCCATCCCCTGTCTGATGCTGGCGTTCGCCGTCTGGATGGTCTGGAGCGTGATCGTCGTCCACCTCCCCCAGGCGGGCTTCAATTACACCACCAGCCAGCTATTCTGGCTTGCCGCCTTGCCGGGCCTGTCCGGCGCGACGCTACGCCTGGTGTTTTCGTTCATGGTGCCGCTGTTCGGGGGCCGACGCTGGACCACGTTGAGCACCGCCGCATTGCTGATTCCGGCCCTGGGCATCGGCATCTTCGCCCGCAACCCGGAGACGCCCTACTGGGTGATGGGGTGCCTGGCCATCCTGTGCGGCCTCGGTGCGGGCAACTTCGCTTCCAGCATCGCCAATATCTCCTTCTTTTTCCCGCGCTCGGAAAAGGGCACAGCCATGGGGCTGAATGCGGGTCTGGGAAACCTCGGGGTCAGTGTGGCCCAATTCGTGGTCCCAATCGTGATCACAGTGGGTGTCTTCGGAGTCTTCGGCGGGGCGCCCACGACCGGCCCCGGACAGGACAAACAGCTCTGGTTGCAGAATGCCGGCCTGGTCTGGGTGCCCTTTGTGCTTGTGGCGGCGCTGGCGGCCTGGTTCTGGATGGACGATATCGTCGATGTGCGTGCGTCAGTGGCGGAACAGGCCCGGGTGTTGCGCGACAAGCACAGCTGGATCATGTCCTGGCTCTATCTCGGGACGTTCGGTTCGTTCGTGGGCTACTCCGCCGGGTTTCCGCTATTGATGAGCGAGCAGTTTCCGACCGTGGATCCCGGTCAGTATGTGTTTCTGGGGCCTTTGGTGGGCGCGCTGATGCGCCCGGTGGGCGGCTGGATGGCGGATCGCTGGGGCGGGGCCCGGGTCACGTTCTGGACCTTCCTGGTCATGACGCTGGCGCTGTTGGGCCTGATCGGATTCATCCCCGGGGCAGCGGGAAGTGGCAGTTTCTGGGGGTTCTTCCTGATGTTCATGGTGCTGTTCATCACCGCCGGGGTGGGCAACGGCTCCACCTTCCGGATGATCCCTTCAATTTTTCTGGTTCAACGTCTGCGCGAGGCGTCGGGCGAGGAGGCGCGGCGCCAGGCGGAGCTTCAGGCCAGCAAGCAGGCGGGGACGGTGCTGGGGTTTTCCTCGGCCTTTGCCGCCTATGGCGCCTTTGTCATTCCACAGGGCTATGGCGCATCCATTGGCGTGACCGGGAGCCCGGTCAGCGCCTTGTGGGTGTTCACCCTTTTCTACTTTACCTGTATCGGGCTGACTTGGTGGTACTACTCCCGCCGTTTCGCGGAAGTGCCCTGCTGAGCGTTCGTTAACCCGGAAGCGAGGAGACGAGCATGAGTTACTTTCTCGACAGACTGACTTTCTTCCAGCGCGTGGAAGGGGAGTTTTCCGATGGTCATGGCGTGACCACCGGCGACACCCGGCGCTGGGAGGACGCCTACCGGCATCGCTGGCAGCATGACAAGGTGGTGCGATCCACCCATGGCGTGAACTGCACCGGTTCGTGCAGTTGGAAGATCTACGTCAAGAATGGCCTGGTGACCTGGGAAACTCAGCAGACCGACTATCCTCGAACCCGTCCGGACCTGCCGAACCACGAGCCGCGTGGCTGCGCCCGGGGCGCCAGTTATTCCTGGTATATCTACAGTGCCAACCGGCTGAAGTACCCGATGATCCGCGGTGCCCTGCTGCGCATCTGGCGTCAGGCGCGGCAGAAGCACAAGGATCCGGTGGAGGCCTGGGCCTCCATTGTCGAGGACCGGGAGCTTGCCAGACACTACAAGTCCCGCCGCGGCCTGGGTGGTCTGGTGCGCAGCACCTGGGACGAGGTCAACGAGCTGATCGCCGCGGCCAACATCCACACAGTGCGCAAGTACGGCCCGGACCGGGTGATCGGCTTCTCGCCGATACCGGCCATGTCCATGGTCAGCTACGCCGCCGGTTCGCGTTATCTCTCCCTGCTGGGCGGCGTGTGCATGAGCTTCTACGACTGGTACTGCGATCTGCCGCCGAGCTCACCGCAGACCTGGGGCGAGCAGACGGACGTACCCGAGTCCGCTGACTGGTACAACTCCGGTTTCATCATGATGTGGGGGTCCAACGTGCCGCAGACCCGCACGCCGGACGCCCACTTCATGACCGAGGTCCGCTACAAGGGCGCGAAGATCGTCACCGTGACGCCGGACTACTCGGAGGCTTCCAAGTTTGGCGATATCTGGTTGAACCCGAAGCAGGGCACCGATGCCGCGCTGGCCATGGCCTTCGGTCACGTGATTCTCAAGGAATTCCATATCGACCGGCCCAGTGCCTATTTCACCGACTACGTGCGCAAGTACACCGACATGCCGTGCCTGGTGCGGCTGGACAAGACGGACAAGGGCTACCAGGCCGGGCGTTTCCTCCGCGCCTCCGATTTCGAGCAGGCGCTGGGGCAGGAGAACAATCCCGACTGGAAAACCGTGGCGTTCGACGAGACCAGCAACAGCATCGTTGTTCCCAACGGTTCGATCGGTTTCCGCTGGGGGGAAAACGGTCGCTGGAACCTGGAGGAGAAGGAAGCAGGCGGCACGGACACACGGCTCAGTCTGAGCCTGCTCGATAGCCGCGACGAGGTGGCCGACGTCGGCTTCCCGTACTTCGGCGGCCTGGAGCACGAGCTGGGGCGGTTTACGCCGAACCCGCAGGACGAGGTCATCTACCGCAAGGTGCCGGTGCGCAAGGTGACGCTGGCGAGCGGGGAAGAGGCGCTGGTGGCCTCCGTGTTCGACCTCATCACCGCGCATTACGGCGTGGACCGCGGTCTTGATTGCCCGAATACGCCCACCAGCTACGACGACAACAAGCCCTATACGCCCGCCTGGCAGGAACAGATCACCGGCGTGAAGCGGGACCGCGTGATCGCCGTGGCCCGTCAGTTCGCCGAGAACGCAGACAAGACCCAGGGCAAGTCCATGGTCATCCTGGGGGCCGGTCTGAACCACTGGTACCACATGGACATGAACTACCGCGGCATCATCAACATGCTGGTGTTCTGTGGCTGTGTTGGGCAGAGCGGTGGTGGCTGGGCGCACTACGTGGGCCAGGAGAAGCTGCGGCCGCAGACCGGCTGGCAGCCGCTGGCCTTCGCGCTGGACTGGGCGCGGCCGCCGCGGCACATGAATTCCACCTCGTTCTTCTACGCACACACGGACCAGTGGCGTTACGAGAAACTCAACGTGGCCGACATGCTGTCCCCGCTGGCGGATGCATCCCAGTTCGGCGGCAGCATGATCGACTACAACGTGCGCGCCGAGCGCATGGGCTGGTTGCCATCCGCGCCGCAGCTCGGGGCCAACCCGCTGCAGGTGGCCCGGGATGCCGCGGAGGCCGGCAAGGAGCCCAAGGACTACGTGGTGGAGCAGCTCAAGAGCGGGCACTTGGCAATGGCCTGTGAAGACCCGGACAACCCGGTGAACTTCCCGCGCAACATGTTCATCTGGCGTTCGAACCTGCTGGGCTCCAGCGGCAAGGGCCACGAATACTTCCTGAAGCATCTGTTGGGAACCAGACACGGCGTGCAGGGCAAGGATCTGGGCGAGGAGGGTGCCGAGAAGCCGCAGGAAGTGGTCTGGCGCGACGAGACCACCGACGGCAAGCTCGACCTGCTGGTGACGCTGGACTTCCGCATGTCCACCACCTGCCTGTACTCGGACGTGGTGTTGCCCACCGCGACCTGGTACGAGAAGAACGACCTCAACACCTCGGACATGCATCCGTTCATTCATCCACTGTGTGCGGCGGTTAACCCGTGCTGGGAGTCCCGCTCCGACTGGGACATCTACAAGGGGCTCGCCAAGACCTTCTCCGAACTGGTGCAGGGGCACCTGGGCAAGGAAACCGACATCGTGGCGCTGCCGATCCTGCACGACAGTCCGGCGGAACTGGCACAGCCCTTCGATGTGCAGGAATGGCGCAAGGGCGACTGCGAGCCCATCCCCGGCAAGACGATGCCCAACCTGGTCGCCGTGGAACGGGATTACCCCAACGTGTACGCCCGCTTCACCGCCCTGGGACCGCTGATGGAGAAGGTGGGCAACGGTGGCAAGGGCATCGCCTGGAACACCGAACACGAGGTGAAGCTGCTGGGGGATCTCAACGGTCGCCACCTGAAGGAGGGGGTAAACAAGGGGCTGGCGAAGATCGAAACGGCCATCGACGCGGCCGAGGTGATCCTGAGCCTGGCGCCGGAGACCAACGGCGAGGTGGCAGTGAAGGCCTGGGCGGCCTTGTCCGAGCAGACCGGGCGGGATCACACCCACCTGGCGCTGCCCCGCGAGGACGACAAGATCCGTTTCCGGGATGTGGTCGCCCAGCCGCGCAAGATCATCTCCTCCCCCACCTGGTCGGGGCTTGAGTCGGAGCACGTCTCCTACAACGCCGGCTACACCAACGTCCACGAACTGATCCCCTGGCGCACGCTGACCGGCCGCCAGCAGCTTTACCAGGATCACAGCTGGATGCGCGCCTTCGGCGAGGGCTTCGTCAGCTACAAGCCGCCGGTGAACATGCGCACCACACAGAGCATCCAGGGTGTGCGTGGCAACGGCAACGAGGAACTGGTGCTGAACTGGATCACCCCGCACCAGAAGTGGGGCATACACAGCACCTACAGCGAGAACCTGTTGATGCTGACGCTGTCCCGCGGCGGCCCCTGCGTGTGGATGAGCGAAACCGACGCGAAAAAGGCCGGCATCGTCGATAACGACTGGATCGAGTGCTTCAACACCAACGGCGCTCTGGTGGCCCGGGCGGTGGTGAGCCAGCGGGTTCCCGAAGGCATGGTGATGATGTACCACGCCCAGGAGAAACTGGTGAATACCCCGGGGTCGGAGATCAGCGGCGAGCGTGGCGGTATTCACAACTCCGTCACCCGGGCCGTGCTCAAGCCCACCCACATGATCGGCGGCTACGCACAGCTCAGTTACGGCTTCAACTACTACGGCACCGTCGGCTCCACCCGGGATGAGTTCGTGGTTCTTCGCAAGATGGACCATGTGGACTGGCTGGAGGGTGACGACGAGAGCATCTATCGGGCGGAGGAACAGGCATGAAAGTGCGCGCGCAAATCGGAAAAGTCCTCAATCTGGACAAGTGCATCGGGTGCCACACCTGTTCTGTCACCTGCAAGAACGTGTGGACTTCCCGCGAGGGTATGGAATACGCCTGGTTCAACAACGTGGAAACCAAGCCGGGCATCGGTTACCCGAAGGACTGGGAAAACCAGGAGCGATGGAACGGCGGCTGGTCGGTGAAATCCGGCAAGCTGCAGCCGAAGGCGGGCGGCAAGTGGCGGCTGCTGGCGAAGATCTTCGCCAACCCCGACCTGCCGGGTATCGACGAGTACTACGAGCCGTTCAACTACGACTACCAGCGCCTGCACAATGCGCCGGACTCCAAGCATCAGCCGGTGGCCAAGCCCTTCTCGGCACTCACCGGCCAGCCCATGGACAAGATCGTATGGGGGCCGAACTGGGAGGAAATCCTCGGCGGCGAGTTCGAGAAGCGTTCGAAGGACTACAACTTCCAGAACGTCGAGAAGGAGATGTACGGGCAGTTCGAAAACACCTTCATGATGTACCTGCCCCGTCTCTGCGAGCACTGCCTGAACCCCACGTGCGTGGCGTCCTGTCCTTCGGGCGCGATCTACAAGCGGGAAGAGGACGGCATCGTCCTGATCGACCAGGACAAGTGCCGCGGCTGGCGCATGTGCATCAGCGGCTGCCCGTACAAGAAAATCTACTACAACTGGCAGGCGGGAAAATCCGAGAAATGCACCTTCTGCTTCCCTCGGATCGAGGTGGGCGAGCCCACGGTCTGTTCGGAAACCTGCGTTGGTCGCATCCGGTACCTGGGCGTGATCCTGTATGACGCCGACCGCATCAAGGAAGCGGCTTCCACCGCCTCCGAGCAGGATCTCTACGAGCAGCAGATGCGGGTGTTCCTGGACCCGCACGATCCGGAGGTGATCAAGGCCGCTCGGGCCGAGGGCATCCCGGAGAGCTGGCTGGAAGCGGCCAAGCGTTCGCCGGTCTACAAGATGGCCATGGACTGGAAGGTGGCCTTCCCGCTGCATCCGGAATACCGCACCCTGCCGATGGTCTGGTACATCCCGCCGCTGTCCCCGATCCAGTCGGCCGCTGATGCCGGGGCGCTGGAGAACGATGGCCTGATCCCCAATGTGAAGAACCTGCGCATTCCGGTGAAGTACCTCGCCAACATGCTCACCGCCGGCGACGAGCGGCCGGTGATCCGGGCGCTGGAACGCATGCTGGCCATGCGGCGCTTCAAACGCAGCCAGACCATCGAGGGCAAGCCGGACTATGCCGTGCTCGAGCAGGTGGGGCTGGACGAGGCGATGGTGGAAGACATGTACAAGATCATGGCCATCGCCAACTACGAGGACCGTTTCGACATCCCCACCGGTCACCGGGAACTGTCCACCGATGACCCGTACGGTGAACGCGCCGGCTGCGGCTTCAGCTTTGGTGACGGCTGCCACACGCAAAGCGGGGGGTCGACCGGCACCGATATCTTCGGCGGCAAGCCGGCACGGCGCCGCGCCTTTCCCGCCAAGGTGGAGTTCAAGGTACGCAAGACGGAGGAGCAGTCATGAGGACGCTGAAGGCGCTGGCAGTCCTGCTGCATTACCCGACCGAGGAGCTTTTGGAGCACGCGCATGAAGTGGAGGACATGATCGGCCAGGACGGCCGCATCGGCTCCGCGACCCGGCGAGCACTGGCGGATCTGCTCCACCGGCTTGGACGAGCCGACCTGCTGGACGTCCAGGCGGAGTATGTCGGCCTGTTCGATCGCAGCCGTGCCCTTTCGCTGCACCTGTTCGAGCACCTCCATGGCGAGTCGCGGGATCGCGGGCAGGCCATGGTGGAACTCAGCAACATCTACCGCGAGCACGGCTTCCACATCGCGGCCAATGAACTGCCGGACTACTTGCCGATGTTCCTGGAGTTCTGCTCCATGCTGCCGGAAGAGGAGGCCAGGGACTGGCTACAGCAAAGCGCCCATCTGCTGCAGCTGTTGCATGGCAGATTGCGCCAACGGGAAAGCGATTACGCCATGGTATTCCAGGCGTTGCTGGAACTGGGTGAGATCGAGGGTGCAGACGTGGGGCTGGAGCAGCAGATCCTGGACGAGCAGCGGGATGACACGCCGGAAGCGCTCGATGCCGTCTGGGCCGAGGAGCCGGTGATATTCGGCCCCACCGAAGGCTGCGGCGGCGCCAGAACGCATACCGGGCAGGCAGTGCCGGTGGACACCAGCCAGCTTCGCAGATCACGTGAAGGAGCAAGGCCATGACCTATATCAACGAGCTGTTATTCGGCGTGTTTCCGTATATCGCGGGGGCGGTGTTCCTGTTGGGCAGCCTGGTGCGCTACGACAAGAGCCAGTACACGTGGCGCACGGGTTCAAGCCAGATGCTGTCCAATGACCGGCTCTTCCTGATCGGCAACAATCTGTTCCATATCGGGATCATCGCGCTGTTCTTCGGGCATCTGTTCGGCTTGCTGACGCCCACCTTCGTCTATACCTCCATCGGCATGACCACGGGGGCGAAACAGGTGATTGCCATTTTCGCCGGTGGCTTCTTCGGGCTGATCTGCCTGGCCGGTATCCTCATCCTCGCCTATCGACGGACCTTCAACCCGCGTGTGCGCCGGACCGGCAGCAAGATGGACATGTTCATCCTGTACCTGCTGTTCGCGCAGTTGCTCACCGGCCTGGCTTCCATTCCGGTGTCCACCGGACATCTTGATGGCGAGGTCATGGTGCGTATCACCATGTGGGCGCAGTCCCTGGTGACGTTCCGGCCGGATGCTGCCACCTATCTGATGGATGTCCACTGGATCTACAAGACCCATGTGTTCCTGGGCATGCTGATGTTCCTGGTGTTTCCGTTCACCCGCCTGGTGCATATCTGGAGTGTTCCCTACGGCTACATTGGCCGGGCATACCAGGTGGTGCGGCGTCGGGCCGTCTAGCGGGAGGTGTTCATGAGCATTCAGATCAACGGGACGACGATCGACTCCCGCGCCATCAATATCGAATCCGCCCATCACCAGGAGGCGGGGGCGGATCCGCGGTACGCCTTGCGGCGTGCCGCGGTGGCCCTGGCGGTGCGTGAATTGCTGCTGCAGCGCGCGCAGGAATTGGGCCTTGGCGATGACTCGGCCTCGGACGATGCGCTTATCGAGGCATTGATCGAGCGGGAAGTGGAGGTGCCGGCGGCGAACGAGGAAACATGCCGGCGCTGGTATGAACAGAATCCGGAGCATTTCCGTACCCCGGATTTGTCCGAGGTGCGGCACATCCTGCTGGCCGCACCGCCCGACATCCTGGAAGAGCGGGATGCCGCACGAAGCCTGGCGGAAGAGCTGATCCAGCGGCTCCAGCAGGACCCGGACGCTTTTCCACGCCTGGCCCGGGAGCATTCGCGCTGCCCCTCAGCGGAGAACGGCGGCCTGCTTGGGCAGGTGAGCCGAGGGGAGACCATTCCGGAATTCGAGGATGCCGTGCGCCGACTGTCTGTCGGGCTGGCTCCCCAGCCCATCAAGACCCGTTACGGTTTCCACGTGGTGGAGATTCTCCAGCGCGTGGAGGGGCAGCGCCTGCCCTTTGAAACCGTCCGCCCGCGCATCGCGGAATACCTGGAGGAGCGCTCGCGGCGACGTGCGCTTAGCCAGTACATCCGCCTGTTGGCAGGGGAAGCGCATATCAAGGGCATCGACCTGGACGCCTCCGAATCACTGTTGATCCAGTAGGTAAGCCATGCAGATCAAGAGCTTTGACGACCTCAAGACAGCCGGACTGGCACAGCCCACACCACAGCGTCTGCTGCTGGTCCTGCTTCGTGCGGAGGCTGAGGCCGATGCCGACGCCGGCCTCGGGTCCGGCAATGATGTTGTGCGCGGGTCGGGCACCTTGACACCGGTCATGGCCACCGATATCGAGTTGACGCCCGATACGCGGCTGGATGTGATCGCGGAGGAGGCCGACAGCCTCGGCCATCCCTGGGACCTGGTGCTTGTGTCCAGCCTGTCCAGCCGTAGCGGCGGGCTGGCGACCAGTGAAGAGGCAGCGCCCTACCTGCAGCAGATGGCGGAAGCCGTGATCCAGGGGGAGGACTTGTCCCGCTACGCAGTGTTCGACCGGGCCGGCAGCCCTGTCCGCCTTGCGGTGACAGGAGCCGCCAGCGATGGGTGATTGCACTGTGGGCCAGACCTTGCTCTCGGTGTCGGATGCACTGGAGCGCGTACTGGAAGCCGTATCCCCGCTGTCGGCGGAGGAATCCGTGCCGCTGGCCGAAGCCCTGGGCAGGGTGCTCGCCGAGGACATCCACTCCCTGGTGACAGTGCCGCCGGCGGACAACGCCGCCATGGATGGTTACGCGCTGCGTGCCGAAGATGCGCTGGGCCAGGCGCTGTCGATCAGTGCCACCATTCCCGCCGGATGTGCCCCGGGCCGCTTGCTTGCCGGCACGGCGGTACGCATCTTTACGGGCGCTCCGGTGCCGGATGGCGCCGATACCGTGGTGCCGCAGGAGCTGTGCGAACGGCTGGGCGACGAGGTCGTGGTTCCTGCCTCGCTGAAATCAGGGAGCCACATCCGCCCGGCCGGGGAAGACATGTACGCAGGTCAGCTCATGCTGCAGGCCGGAGAGCGGTTGCGGCCCCAGGATCTTGCCCTGGCGGCCACCGGCGGTCATCCGGCGTTGACCGTACGGCGGCGGTTGCGGGTTGCGGTGCTGGCCACCGGAGACGAACTGGTGGATCCCGGCCAGCCGCTGGCCCCGGGCCAGATCTACAATTCCAACAGTTTCGCGCTACTCGGATTGCTGCAGGGGCTGGGCTGCCAGGTGACGGTGTGTCGCATGGTGGAGGATACCTTGTCGGAGACCGTGCGCGCACTGGAATCCGCGGCTGACGCCGCGGACCTGATCATCAGTTCCGGTGGTGTTTCGGTGGGTGACGAGGATCACGTCAAGGCGGCAGTGGAGCGTCTCGGCTCCGTGGACCTGTGGCGGGTGGCGATCAAGCCGGGCAAGCCACTGGCCATGGGGCGAGTCGGCAGGACGCCCTTCCTGGGTCTGCCCGGGAATCCCGTTTCGCTGTTCGTGACGTTCTGCCTGTTCGCCCGCCCCGTAGTGCTTCGGCTCCAGGGCGTGCGGGAGCCCCGGCCTCAGTATCTTCCCGTCCGGGCCGCCTTCGCGCTGGATGCCGACAAGCGGGCCCGTTATCTGCGGGCGCGTCTGAACACGCTCGGGGACACCCTGCAGGCCGAGCTGTTTCCGCACCAGGGCTCGGGTGTGATGAGCTCCACCACGTGGGCCAATGGTCTGGTACTTGTTCCGGCTGGGGCCCCGGTCCGCGAGGGAGCAACTCTCCAGGCGCTGATGTACAACGAGCTGCTGCACTGATTCTCGGGCGGTAGACGGTGGACAGCTTCGATGCAGGCGACTACCGTAACCGCCTCCGAAGCGCAGAAGCATTCACCTCGTCGCGCTCGCGTCAGGTTTTCGCTGTGCTTTGCTCGTGACCGCGGAAGGAACTGGCTGGTTTCAAGGGGGCACGCTGGGTTTTTCCACGCTGCTCCTGGCACCGGGGAAAATCCGACCGTAGTCCGACGAGGTGAATGCTTCTGCGTTTCCTTTGCCTGTTACGGAGAGGGGAGCTTGAACGCAACCGCCGCATCCAGCGTTATCGTCAGCCGTTCGGTGGCCTGGTCTCTGCTGCTCATGGTGATCGTCCTCTGGGGCGCTAACTGGCCGGTCATGAAATACGGGCTGGATTACATCAGCCCGTTGTGGTTTGCCGCCATCCGGATGGTGTTGGGCGCGGCGACCATGGTGCTGGTGGCCGGGCTCGCCGGGCAGCTGCGCGTGCCCGTCCGCCAGGACTGGAAGCTGGTCTTGTCCATCGGTCTCATACAGATGGCCGCCTTCCTGGGGTTGGTAACGGTGGGGCTGCAGTTTGTGCCTGCAGGGCGCTCTGCGATTCTCGCCTATACCACCTCCCTCTGGGTGATCCCCCTCGCGGTGCTGCTTCTCGGCGAATCGGTAAGCCTGCGCAAGTTGTCGGGTTTCGGCACCGGGCTGGCTGGGGTACTGGTGATGTTCAACCCGTTTGGCTTCGACTGGAGCGATCCGGAGGTGGTGCTGGGTAACGGGCTATTGCTGCTCGGTGCCTTCGCCTGGGCGCTGCTGATCATCCAGGTGCGCGGGACGCGCATGATGGGAACCCCCCTGTCGCTTGCGCCGTGGCAGTTCATGGTGGCCGCCATGGCGCTGTTGCCGGTGGCCTGGCTCGTGGAAGGCGGCGGCGTCTGGCACTGGGGTGTGGAACTGGGCTGGGTACTGTTCTACAACGGTCCGTTGGCCACTGCGCTGTGCTTCTGGGCGATGATCACGCTCACCCGTGCATTGCCTGCCACAACCACCTCGGTGGCTTCCCTGGGTGTGCCTGCCTTCGGCGTGTTCGCCTCGTCCGTGGCTTTGGGCGAAACACTGACCGCCACCAACATGGTGGGTCTCGTGCTCATACTGATGGGATTGCTGCTGGTCACTCTGGCGGATCGTGACGCCGCCAGGACATCAAAGTGAAGCTGAAACGTCCATTCCGGGGCTGGTAAGGAGATCCGCGCGCTTCCCGGCAATGCTGATCTATGCTTGTAGCAACCGGAGAGCGGCCGGGTTCTTTATCCGTCAGGAACCGGGGAACCAGCCCTTCCGGTGAGTCCGTGTCCTCGTGGGGGGTCTAAGCCATGCCCAACAGTGCCAGTATTCGCCGTCTGCAGGTGGGAGAGGCTTTCGAGTTCATCAACGACAGGGGAAAGCCTGTCGAGTTGATCCTGAAGACAGAGCTGGGAACCAGCGTCCGCATGACGGTGCCCATGGGTGGGCGTATGGAGTTCGTGATGGGCCAGGAGCGGGGGTCACTGTACCTGCTGGAGCAGGCAAGCCAACGCGAGCGTTTCCACCTGGTATCGAAAGAACGCGCTGCCGGTCGCGGATAGGTGCCGCGCGGACGCGGCACCTATGACGTACCCGGCAGCCTCTACCGTTTGGTGTTGGTCGCCGTGTCGTAACCCACCGCAATGGACGCATCGGCGCTGCCGTCGTCCTTGTACGGGGTGTACTTCACCTCGATGTCGATGAAGCTGATCGTCAGATTCTCCGTCGGACGCTCGTTGCTCTGAGCGTTGGCGTTGACGGTGTAGTTGGTGATCAGTGCGTTCTTCAATGTGTACTCCATGTACACGTCCGTCCCGGAACCGCTACCGGTCTTGGTCAGGTGAATCACGACATCCTTGCCCTTGCCGCAGCACGACTCCACGAACAGGCTCGGAGTGGCGCTGTCCATGGTGCGGACGATCTGCAGATCGCCGATTTCCGCATTCGACGACTCGCGGTCGTTCTGCGTGGAGGAATTGGAGGTGATCCGGCGCTGCACGCCCCACTGCAGTGACTGGATGTCCATCCAGCCGCCGTGGTTGCTGTCGGAGGACTCGCCGGTGATGCCGTCATACTTCATGAAGATGGACATGATTTCCTTCCTTTGTTGTCGAACTTCCCTTGGAAAAGAGCTGTAAAGCTCACGGTCAATGATATGAAAAAAACCAGAATTTTTGAAGATGATTCTGGTTACATATCATGATTCTTCATGCAGGCATGCTGAGCAATTTTTATCATTGCCTTTTCGTTTGTTATCTAGTGTAAATGTTTCATTTCATGTTCAAGCCGATATTCCCACGGAAGCAGGTTTTTTCCTGCTCCTCTTTTTCCTGCTTCCGGCTCCGGTTCCGGAGTCGATGGAGATCCTGAATCCTGTTGCATCCATGTCGGTGTGGATGGCGGCAACCGGAAGATCCCTGGCAAGATGCTCCAGTAGCCGGCTGGAAAGCTGCGGCAACAGGCCGTTGTTGAGCATGGCAGCTACCTGGCGCGCGCCGGTGTCCGACTCGATGCACCGCTCTGTGATGTGGTCCAGCAGGGCTTTGCCGAAGTGCACGGTGGCGCCGTAATGGGATGCTATGCGCTGCCGGATGGCGTTCAGTTGCAGTTCCGCGATGCGCGCGAGGGTTTCCTTCTCCAGGGGGTAGTAGGGAATCAACTGTACGCGACCGAGAAATGCAGGCTTGTAACTTTTCTTGAGTGCCGGCGAAATGGCGTCGATCAGTGCCTCGGGTTCCGGTCGCGTTTCCGGGTCAGTCGCGAGTCCTGATATTTCATCGCTGGCGGTATTGCTCGTCATGATGATGACGGTATTACGGAAATCGATATTCCTCCCTTCACCATCCTTTAACACGCCTTTGTCGAAGACCTGATAGAAGATGTCCTGCACACCGGGGTGGGCCTTTTCCATTTCGTCCAGCAATACCACGCTGTACGGCTTGCGGCGGACCGCTTCGGTGAGTACGCCGCCCTCGCCGTAGCCCACATAGCCAGGCGGCGAGCCCATCAGCAGGGAAACCTTGTGCTCCTCCTTGAACTCGGACATGTTGATCGTCGTTATAGCTTCGTCCGACCCATACAACTGCTCCGCCAGCGCCAGCGCGGTTTCCGTCTTGCCGATGCCGCTGGGTCCGACCAGCATGAAAACGGCCAGAGGCCGCCGGGGGTCCCCGAGCCGGGTTCTGGCGATGCGCATCGTGCGCGCAATCATCGTCAGCGCGTGGGGCTGTCCGACCACGCGCTGCGACAGGCTCTGTTCCAGCGTCAGCGCCTGGTCGATGTCGTCCGCCTGCATGCGGCCCACCGGGATACCGGTCCAGTCTGCAACCACCTGGGCAACCACGTCAGCGTCCACACAATCGAAGATCAGCGCTTCCTTGCCCTGCAGGGCACGCAGTTCCTTGCGGGTATCGGCCAGCGCCTGTCGCGGGCCGTGCTTTTCGCTTCCCCGGGTTTCGGCGAGTTCCACGGTCAGTGCGAAGATGCGTTCCGCGAGTTGCCGTGCTGCCTGCCAGCGTTCCTGGAGCGATTCCTGGCTGGCGGTCAATGCCGCCTCGCGCGCCGCCAGTTCCTCCAGTGCCGGACCATGATCGATCCCAAGATCCTGCTCCCGGCACAAGCGCTCGCGCTCGGTACCGATATGCCGCAGCGCCTGCTGGTCTGCTTCCAACCTGGCCGGAACGGTGTCCAGGCTCAGGCGCACCCTGGCGCAGGCCGTATCCAGCAGGCTTACGGATTTGTCGGGCAACTGGCGTCCGGGAATATAGCGCTTGGAGAGACGGACCGCTGCGGTCACCGCCTCGTCCAGGATGGCAACGCGGTGGTGTTTTTCCAGTGCCGCCGCGAAGCCGCGGAGCATGACGGTCGCTTGTTCCTCGGAGGGTTCCTCAACCTTGATCACCTGAAAACGGCGAGTCAGGGCGGCATCGGTTTCGAAGTATTTCTTGTACTCGGCCCAGGTGGTTGCGGCGATGGTGCGAAGCTCTCCACGCGCCAGTGCCGGCTTCAACAGGTTTGCGGCGTCGCCGGAGCCGGCCTGGTTGCCGGCGCCGATCAGGGTATGCGCCTCGTCGATGAAAAGGATCACTGGTCGGGCAGAGGATTGCACCTCGCTGATGACGTTCTTCAGCCGATTTTCGAATTCGCCTTTGACGCCGGCCCCAGCCTGCAGCAGGCCGAGATCCAGCGTGCGGAGAGCGACATCCTGCAGGGGCAGGGGGACATCGCCGTCTGCAATGCGCTGGGCCAGTCCTTCTACCACGGCGGTTTTTCCAACGCCCGCTTCACCGGTGAGAATCGGGTTGTTCTGCCGCCTGCGACAGAGTATGTCGATCATCTGCCGCACCTCGTTCTCGCGGCCCAGTACCGGATCCAGGCGGCCGGCCCGGGCTGCCGCGGTCAGGTCGATGGTGAACTGCTCCAATGCCCGGCCGCCGTTACGCTCGTTCACGCCGCCGACAGGTTCTGCCGCTCCGGCGGCGATCAGGGTTCTGATGGATTCGGCGTCAAGCCGCTGGAACTGCCCGGAGGCCGCCTGGGCGCGCAGCCGCAGGCTCTCCGTCTCGGCGATGGCCAGCAGCAGGTGCTCCGGGCGGATTTCCAGCGAGCCGCACTGCGTGGAGGCCACCATCCAGGATTCGAAGAGCAGGCGCGCGATGTCGGGGGCGATCTTCGGGAAACCGCCATTGCCTGTTTTCATCGCGTCGAGCGTGCGCTGTATATCGTCCGCAAGTGCACCTGCTTCCAGGCCGCTGTGCCGCAGCAGTTGCGCCAGCCCTTGGTCGCTTGGTGAGGCCAGTTGCTGCAGCAGGTGTTCCAGATCCACCGCGTAGTGGGTCCGCGAGGAGGCGCCGGCGACGGCGGACTCGAACAGGTTGCGGCAGGCGGGCGACATCTTCTTGATGAGTTGATCGAATTCCATGATGTGGTCAGGCTTCCCTGTTGAACGAACTGTTGCTGCCGGCGAATGAGCTGTCCGGCAGCATGTGCGATGCGTGGCGGGTTCCAGCGCCCTTGCTGCGCGCCCAGGCTGTCCAGCCCAGCCGCATGCCGTTTCCGAGGGCGCGCCCGGCGGACGCGTCCTCCTCCTCGCGGATGGTGAAGCGCAGTTCCACGGACAGGTGCGGCGGGAGATAGGCCCGCAGCAAGCTGAGCAATGCCCGGTAGCGGGGCTCGGGCGGTAACAACGCCTCGTGATCTGCGCTGCTGACCGGCCCTATGTGAATACGGATGCGGCTCTGTGCGTCCCACACCCTCTGACCCAGCAGCAGTCCCCCTCCCAGCCGTTCTCCGCGCGCCGCCGCAGGGCGCCCCAGCCGGAATCGTTGCGCGCGGGGAATTCCCAGCCACTGCCCCACGAACGGTTCCACCGTGACGGGATGCTGGAGAAAGTCCTCGAGCATCCTGCGCACGGCCGCAACCGAACGGGTCGGTCGGGAGAAATGGCCGCTGTAGTAGAGGCCGGCATCCTCGTTTGCATCCGTATGTTGTCCTGCCAGTGCCCGGACCGTATCGGTGAACGGGGAGGGTGTGCCGCGGTTGTGATGCTCCTCCGCGATGGCCGGCCGGTGTTTCGCCCAGGCCCTGTAGTACAGGGACATCAGCCGATGATTGAAGATGTTCAGAAAGTCGGACAGGGCTGTGTCCTTGTTCCTCAAACGCTGCTGGACCAGTGTGGTGTAGTGCTGGGGCAGCACGCCGGCTGGTCCGGTAAGCCCCAGCAGATTCACCGTCAGTATCGCCTGACTCCCGCTCTCGCTTCCCGGCCGGATTCGGTGCACGGCGCCGGCCTGGAAGGCGGAGGAATTTGCCGTCTCGAAACGAACCGCCTCCCGCGACGGTGGCCCGTCATCCCCTACACGGGCAAGGCCCCCGGTGCTGTCGTCCAGGCCACGCAGCCGCTCCGCGATGCGGATCAGCTGGAAGAGGTCATCCTGGCCGGGAAACTGCCGTTGCAGTGCGTCGGCTAGATCAGGCTCTGTTCGCCGCTGCTCGGTGGCCATAGAATCTCGTTGTTCGGCTGCTGGCGGAGGTGTACCGCCAGGCGCGTGAAGGTATTGACGGTGCACAGCTGGGCCAGGAAGCGGTTGAGGACCGCGGTGAACAGGAACAGCCCGGAACCGCTGTACCGCGATTCGTCCAGTTCCAGACGGATCTCCGTGCCCGGGCATAGCGCGGCGCGTCCGTCGCGACGAATGCGGGCGGTGGTCAGCCGCGTCTGCATGGCTGTCATTCCGTCGATCACGGAACGCGCGTCGGCGTCCTGCCTGAAATCGTGCAGCTTGAGTGTCTGTTTCAGCACTTCCAGGCCGTCTTCGCCGGTGAGGTGTTGAAGCGAGATGCTGCTGGCCAGGTGCCGGCGCGTGGCATGCCCCAGCGTCGGTCTGCGGCTCGGAGTAGGGGCAGTGACGCAGCGCAGAAGCATGCCCGAACCGCCCTCCATGAACTGCATCAGCGGCAAGCCTGGGCCGAACGGGAGTTTGTCCGGCAGATCCCTGTTGGTGCAGAGTGCCTGGCCTGAAATACTCCAGCCGGCCTCAGGCGCGGTGATGCGGAAGTCCTGGTCGACCAGCCCCAGGTAGGTATCGACCCCGGGGCTTGGGCGCCCGTTCTGCCAGTGGCTGTGTTCCCGCCGGACCGTCCAGAAGGGTTGCGGCTTGCTGCCGGCGCCGTTGCGGTGTGAGCCGTAGAACGGCTGGAGGGGTACCGTTTCTCCGTCGGCGCTGCGCGCGTGCAGCGATTGCAGCGTGTGGATATCAGCGAAGCCCGCCTGACCGGCGTCCACCGACAGACGCGTTTCGTGTCCCAGCGCGGAGGCGTCCAGTGGCTCCAGCCTTCTGCCGAACAGGTTAACGATGGGCGTACAGCCCAGCAGCAGACTGTCAGGGCCGACACCTTGAATCAGCTCCGGATGACTGCGGTCGAAATAAATGTAGATGGTGGCGGTTTCCTCGAAGCCGCGAAGCGGCTCTTCCAGGCTGGAAAGCTCGATGAACAGGAATTTCTCCGGAAACGCGAAGTATTCCATCAGCAATCGGTGACCGCTGGAACTGCGGCCGTCTTCCGGCAGGGCCGCTTCCGAATCGCCGAACCCGCAGGCCCGAAGGTGCTCCCGACCTAGCACAACCGGCTCGGGGTCGAGGGGGTGGCGGGCGATGGCGATCGCGGAGCTGTGTCGCAGCAGGAACTCGTAGAGGCGGAAACTCAGCTGCGGCTGGCCGTTGAGGAAGAAGCGCAGTCTGTCGGGCCGGAGTTCCGCGAGGGTGGTTCCCTGGAACGCTTCCAGCTTCAGCTGGAGCACTGCCTGGTGCTCCTCGCCTGCCGGTCCGCAAGGCAGGGAAGGGGCCCGGAAAGGGCGTGGCGAAAAGCGTGCCTCGGCAACCTTCAAAGGCAGTATCTCGGCATCGGAACAGGTGCGGTAGTAGCAAGTGCCGTGGGGGTTCGACGCGGTGTAGAGTTCTGTACCCCTGGGGAGGCGGTGCGTTTCCAGCCGCGTCGGCCGAGGGTTCACCTGAAGTATGCTGAAGGATGGCATCGGCGCGTGAAAGTCCGGGTAGAGCACGCCCATCAGCGCTTGTGTGACTTCGGGAAATCCCTGGTCCAGCTGGTGCCGTATACGCGCCGTAAGGAAGGCGAAGGACTCGATCAGCCGCGACACGTGGGGGTCTTCCACGACATCCTTTTCCAGCCGGAGCCGGCCCGCGATCTTCGGGTGTTTCTCGGCGAACTCGGCTCCCATCTGTCGCAGATAGGCCAGTTCGCGGTTGTAGTAGGACAGTATCTCGTCATCCATGACGTCGCTCCCTCAGCCGCACCATGCGGTCCAGCGCATGGATGCGGGAATCGAACATCAGCGGAATGGGATCCGGCTCCACCATCAGCAGTGCGGAGATCTTCAGGTGCAGCGTTCTCTCGTGCTCCTGGTCGTCACCGGTGTCCACCAGTTCCACCGACACCTGCCGCAGCCGGCATTCGAAACGCTCGATGGTCTGCCGAATCACATCCCGCAGGCGTTCCCTGTGCTCTGCGGATCCGAGTTGCACCGTGCTGAAATCGGGCAGGCCGTAGTTCACGACCGACTGGACCAGTTCCGGCTTCTGCTTCGGATCGATCTGCCGGATCAGGCGGGTGTTCAGCAGGTTCTCCAGGTCGCGACGGACCCCGGCGCGCATCTGCTGCAACAGTTCCGTCGATGAACGCACGCTCTCCAGGTGCTGCCCCGGTTCGTCGTCCAGCAGCCGGTCCAGCAGCGATGGCAACACCGGTTGATACACCTGCGATCTCGCCATGGCTACGCCCGCGCCTCGCTTGGGAGGGTATTGCTTGCAGGAATGATCTCCAGGGTTTCGAGCCTGGACAGTGGCAATGCGTCCTCTCCCACCAGCCACGTGCTCTGGCCAATACCGCGCACGAGGCCGGCCCGCTCCTGCCACTGAGTTGCACGCCCGAGCAGGGCCTGCTCGCTATCGCAGATGGTGGGGTAGATCATCGGAATGAACACATGCCCTTCCGTCCCCGTGTGCAGCCTGAGATCCGCCTTGCGCCACAGGAGATCCAGCGGTCGGGCGGGGGGATGCAGCGTGAGGAATTCCACCTCCGTCACGTCCACCCAGTAGTATTTGCCGTTGCTGGCCAGTACCTCGAGCACGCCTGCGGCGACGTCGTCGAGATCCCGGACGTCGTCCACCGCCTTGCCGTTTACCACCGCGGGGACCGAATCCCGTTGTTGCTCCAGGCGTTGCGCATGCAAGGCTGCTCGTTGCCAGTCCTCATCCCTGATTGCCATCAGCACGTCGAGCCGGAGCCGCATCTGTTCGTTCGCGTCGGCCAGCAGGTCTGGTGCGCGGCCATTGGCGTGGACGTCATTTCTGGCCTGCGCAGCCTTGAGCAGGCGGCGCCAGGTCCCCACCGTCAGCAAGGCTTCCGGCTCCAATGCCTGCAGCGTGATCAACTGGCTGTCAGCTTTCTCGAACTCCCCGTTCAGGCAGAGCAGCTCCGCGTAGAAGGCGCGTTTGGCGGTATCGCTGGGACGCTGGCGCAGTTCCTTCGCCACCGTGGTCAGCGCCTGTCTGAGGTTGCCTTGCCGGTAATGTTCCATCGCTTGGGTCATGGTGCGCTTCCGTCGCCGTCTGTGAGAATTACTGTCCGGTGCCTGTCGGGCCGATCGCCAGTTCCGTAACCAGTCGGATGCTGGAAACAAGTTGATCCAGCTGGAAATGCGGCTGCATGTGAATCACGCAGGTGAAATGGCCAGGCCGGCCCGCCTGTTCGCGGACTTCCACCCTGCTGGCCGCCAGCGGGTATCGGGCCTTCAATTCGGCAGAGGCACCGCTGTTGGAGGTGGTGTAGCGGTTCAGCCAGTCCTGGAACAGTTTCTGGCAGTCGTCGGCATTGACGAAGCTGCCGATACGGTCGCGGCCCATCACCTTGATGTAATGCCCGAAGCGGGAGACGCACAGCATGTACTGGATCATCGCCGACAGCCGGGCGTTGAGGGTGGCTAGCTCGGAACCGTAGCAGGGTGGTTCATGCACCGAGCTGTTGCTGTAGAACACCGACGTTCTTTTCCCGTGGTGGCTGCACAAGGGAATGAAGCCGAACTCGCTGAGTTCGCGTTCGGTGTGATCTTCGATCTGCAGTTCTGCAGCTGTTCTGGGTGCGTGCCCAAGCCGATCCTGGTCCAGGTGGCTGTAGATCATGTCACCGACCATGCCGCCCTCGCCGAAGCTGTGCTCGCCGCCGCGTATGTCCGCGAACCATCCGGTATTGCCGAAAGCCCGGATCAGCACCGTACCGAAGGCGTAGCAGGCGTTTCCCCACAGGTAGTGGTCGGTGCTGGTGGTGACACCCTCCCGGTAGCGGAAGCCGTCCAACCGGGTGCCGTCGTCGCGGTAGGGTTCACGCATCAGGATGCGGGGCAGGGTAAGGCCGAGGAAGCGGGTGTGCTCGTCTTCCCGCAACCGCCGCCAACTGGCGTACTCGCGCTGGCGGAAAAGGGCGTCGAGCCCGGCAGGCTGAGCCAGTTCCCGGAAGCTGTCCATGCCGAACAATGTGCCGTCCGCGTTGGTGATGAAGGGGCACAGCGCGGCGGTGGCGATTCTGGCCATTTCCCGCAGCACCTGGATGTCACTGGCGGCAATACCCCGACGCGGTCGGTGGGAGACGGCGTAGTCGCCAAGCAGAACGCCGAACGGCTCCCCTCCTGGAGTTCCGAACTCGTCACTGTAGATGCGACGGAAGATCTGGCTCTGGTCGAACTCCAGCGCCCGTGTCAGATCACGGCCGAGTTCCTGCCAACTGACATTGAGGACGCGCACCTTGACCGCGAGCAATTCGTCGTAATCCGCCTCGGCATTTACCAGCATGTCCACGCCGCGCCATGACGCCTCCAGTTTCTGGAACCGGGGATGGTGCAGGATTTCATCGAGCTGGCGGCCAATGACGCGGTCCAGGTGAACCAGCAGACGTTCGACGCTTGCCCGCGCCTGCTCCGTCGAACGGCGAGTGACGGCGGGTCGGCGGCCGTGCCCGCCGGAACGCTTCCGACGTGTCTGCTTGACCGTCGTCTCCCGCGGTACGTTGCTCGTCGGGGCGGCTTCCATGCGCTGGTCCTTGTCTGTTGCGGTGGCCAAGTGCTGTCCGTGTCGTTGGCCCCGGGGGGGGCGGCCCGGGGGGGGGGGGGGGGGGGGGGGGGGGGGGGGGGGGGGGGGGCGGG
>JAFIFV010000079.1 GCA_020831845.1 Ectothiorhodospiraceae bacterium | reverse complement strand
GATCCGGCCCTCCCGATCCTTGAGGATGGTCTGCATGAATGCATCCCATTCCTCGGGCAGGATGGGGTTGGGGTTCTTCGGCCGGTCACCGATGAAGACATCGCCGGAGCCGCCGATGATCACGCCGCCGCAGCTGATGGCATCGCCCAGGCGGGCCGCGGGCTTGCCGTTGATGAATACGCTGGCGCTGCCCTCGGCGATGTTGCGTGGATGCGAGGACTTCTTCGGTTTGGTGTGGGGCACCAGGGCATCGCCCTGGCGAGCCGCCGGGCGGCCGTTGATCAGCACGTCCGGGCTGCCCTCCATGATGGGGGTGGCGGGGAAGCCGTCGTGCTTGTCGCCCATGTCGGTGAGTCGGGCGGCGGGTTTGCCGGTGTCCTTGGCCATGGCTGCAGTCCTTTGCTGTTGGTGCGGGAAACAATGGCGCGTTCCGTTGCGCCGGGCGTCATGCGTGACAGAGACATGACAACGAGGAAAAAGTACCAGAGCCCCGGCATCGTCTCAATACGTTTTGTCGTCGGGTGGCAAGAACACTAGGGCTAGGAGTGTCAGGCGCCAACCCGGCGGGTCTGGCCGCTGCAGGACCCGCCGGGAGTGCATTGCAGCATACAATTAATGTATGCTATGCGCCCTTGGCAGACCGGCCAGCGCCGGCTCTTGCACTGACATTGCCCCGGGGAAGCAGGATGCGCGGCTGCGTCGACAACTGGGCGTTTCCCCCAACCGAATCCATATCCGACCACGCTGAGGAAGCCGCATGTTCGCCAGCGACATGACCATTGCCAGTTTCGACCCGGAGCTCTGGGACGCCATCCAGCAGGAGACGCGTCGCCAGGAAGAGCATATCGAGCTCATCGCCTCCGAGAACTATGCCAGCCCGCGCGTGATGCAGGCGCAGGGCACGGTGCTGACGAACAAGTACGCCGAGGGCTATCCCGGCAAGCGCTACTACGGCGGTTGCGAGTACGTGGACGAAGCGGAGCGCCTGGCCATCGACCGCGCCTGCGAACTGTTCGGCGCCGCCTATGCCAACGTACAGCCACACTCCGGCTCCCAGGCGAACGCCGCCGTGTACCTGGCCCTGTGCAAGCCGGGCGACACCATCCTGGGCATGAGCCTGGACCATGGCGGCCATCTGACCCACGGCGCCAAGGTGAATTTCTCCGGCAAGATCTTCAATGCCGTGCAGTACGGTCTTAATGCCGACACCGGCGAGATCGACTACGAGCAGGTTGATCAGCTCGCCCAGGAACACCGCCCGCGCATGATCGTGGCGGGGTTCTCCGCCTATTCGCGCATCGTGGACTGGAAGCGCTTCCGGGAAATCGCCGACAAGGTGGGTGCCTACCTGATGGTGGACATGGCCCATGTGGCGGGTCTGGTCGCCGCGGGCGTCTACCCCAGCCCGGTGCCTTATGCCGATGTCTGCACCACCACCACGCACAAGACGCTGCGCGGCCCCCGTGGGGGGCTGATCCTCGCCCGGGAAAACCCGGAGCTGACCAAGAAGTTCAACTCCCTGGTCTTTCCCGGTACCCAGGGCGGGCCGCTGATGCACGTGATCGCCGCCAAGGCGGTTGCCTTCAGGGAAGCGCTGGAGCCCGGCTTCAAGGACTACCAGCAGAAGGTGGTGGACAACGCCCGGGCCATGGCCAAGGTCATTCAGGAACGCGGTTTCGATGTGGTGTCCGACGGCACCGACAATCATCTGTTCCTGATCAGCCTGGTCAAGCAGGGCATCACCGGCAAGGACGCGGACGCGGCCCTGGGCAGCGCCAACATCACCGTGAACAAGAACACCGTGCCCAATGATCCGCAATCGCCGTTCGTCACGTCCGGCCTGCGTATCGGTACCCCGGCCATCACCACCCGCGGTTTCACCGAGGACGATGCCCGGCAGCTGGCGCACTGGATCTGCGACGTTCTGGATGACATCGGCAACCAGGACACCATTCAGCGGGTGAAGCAGCAGGTCCTGGAGATCTGCAAGCGGCTGCCCGTCTATGAGGAGAACCGACTCTAGCAGTCGGTTCCCTCCGCTTCCCTGGGGCGCACCATGCGTTGTCCGTTCTGTCAGGCGCAGGATACAAGGGTCATCGACTCCCGCCTGGGCAGGGAGGGTGACCAGGTGCGCCGGCGCCGTGAGTGCACCAGTTGTGGCGAGCGTTTCACCACCTTTGAAGTGGCGGAGCTGATGCTTCCCCGTATGGTGAAGCAGGACGGGACGCGCGAGCCTTTCGACGAACGCAAGCTGCGTACAGGCATGCTGCGGGCGCTGGAGAAGCGCCCGGTGGACACGGATCGTGTCGAGGCCTCCCTGCACCGCATCACCAAGCGGTTGCGTTCCCAGGGCGAGCGCGAGGTGCCCACGCGCCAGCTGGGCGAGTGGGTCATGGAGGAGCTGCGCGAGCTGGACCAGGTGGCTTTCGTGCGCTTTGCCTCCGTATACCGCAGTTTCGAGGATGTCAGCGCCTTCCGCGAAGTGATCGAAGGCCTGGAGAAGCACACGCCCGGCTCCGGCGACCGTTCCTGACGAGGGCAGCACAGGTGACGGCCGCACACGTTTTCAGCCCGGAAGATCATCGCCACATGGCAAGGGCACTGCAGCTCGCCGAGCGCGGGTTGTGGACTACGCGCCCGAACCCGCGTGTTGGCTGCGTACTGGTGAGCCAGGGCCGGGTCGTGGGAGAAGGCTGGCACCTGCGCGCCGGCGAGCCCCACGCGGAACCCCACGCCCTGCGTCAGGCGGGCGAGCGGGCACGCGGCGCCACCGCCTATGTCACTCTGGAGCCCTGTTCCCATCATGGCCGCACGCCGCCATGCGCCGAGGCGTTGGTGCAGGCCGGGGTGTCGCGCGTGGTGGTGGCCATGGAAGACCCCAACCCGCAGGTCGCGGGTCGTGGCTTGCAGCGCCTGCAGGCCGCCGGCATCCAGACCGCTTCCGGGCTCATGCAGGAGCAGGCCCGCCGGTTGAATGCCGGCTTCTGCCGGCGCATGACATCGGGCATGCCCTATGTGCGGGTAAAGCTCGCCGCCAGCCTGGACGGCCGGACCGCCATGGCCAGCGGGGAGAGCCGCTGGATCACCGGCGCCGAATCCCGGGCGGATGTGCATCGCCTGCGGGCACGCAGTTGCGCCGTGATCACCGGAGCAGGCACCGTGCTCGCCGACGACCCGGCGCTGACCGTCAGGGACGTGGCCGGGACGGAGCAGGTACCGCCCCCCTTGCGCGTCGTGCTGGACAGCGGGTTGCGCATCAGTCCAGAGGCGCAGATGCTCCAGGGCGGTGGCCCGGTGGTGATCTACACCGCCTCGCGGGACCCGGCCAGGGCCGAGCCGCTGATCCGGCGGGGCGCGCGGGTGGAAAGCATCGTCCGCGAGGGGCGGATGCCGCTGCGACGGGTGCTGGAATTGCTGGGCAGCAGCCAGATCAACGAGGTGCTGGTGGAGGCGGGCCCCACGCTGGCCGGCGCTTTCATTGCCGAAGGCCTGGTGGATGAACTCTGGTTGTACCAGGCCATGCATCTGATGGGCGACGCCGCCCGCCCCCTGCTGCGGCTGCCAGGGCTGGACCGCATGGAGCAGCGCAGGGCATTGCGTTTGCTGGACGTGCGCGCCATCGGCGATGACATGCGGCTGATATTACGACCGACGACGGAGGCTGGCTGATGTTTACCGGTATCGTACAGGCCCTGGGCAGCATCCGGGCCAGCGAGGCCCGCGGCGATGACGTTCGGCTCACCGTGGCGACCGGGGGCTTGCCCATGGATGATGTGGCGCTGGGCGACAGCATTGCGGTCAACGGCGTGTGCCTCACCGCGGTGGAACTGGGCGCGGACAGTTTCTCCGCCGATGTCTCGCGGGAAACCATGGAGCGCAGCAGCCTTGGCGGGTTGTCCCAGGGCAGCCGAGTGAATCTGGAAAAGGCGCTTAGCCTGAATACGCCGCTGGGCGGCCATCTGGTGAGCGGCCACGTGGACGGGCTTGGCGAGGTGCTGGAGAGCCGTCGGGACGGACGCAGCTGGCGCTTCCTGTTCCAGGCGCCGGACCGCCTGGCCCGCTACATCGCCGAAAAGGGGTCCATCTGCATCGATGGCACCAGCCTGACGGTGAACGGCGTGGACGGTGCCCGGTTTCATGTCAACATCGTCCCGCACACCATGGACGCCACCATCATGGGGGAGTATCGTCCGGGACGGCAGGTGAACCTGGAAGTGGATCTGATCGCCCGCTACCTGGAGCGGCTGATGCTCGGGGATGGCGCCGCGGTCAGCGGAGAGAGCCCCGGTATTACCAGGGAGTTCCTCGCCCGGCATGGTTTCCGGGCTGACTAGGAGTGTGCCGGGGGCACACGAGAAGAGTGAACTGCATATGGCCATGAATACCGTAGACGAGATCATCGAGGACATGCGGCAGGGCCGCATGGTGATCATCATGGATGATGAGGACCGGGAAAACGAAGGCGACCTGGTCATGGCGTCCAGCATGGTGCGCCCCGACGACATCAACTTCATGGCCCGCTACGGTCGCGGCCTGATCTGCATGACCATGACCCGCGAGCGCTGCGAACAGCTGCGCTTGCCGCTGATGGTCAATGACACCGACGCGCACCACTCCACCAATTTCACCGTGTCCATCGAAGCAGCCACCGGGGTCACAACGGGCATCAGCGCCGCCGATCGCGCGCGTACCGTGCAGGCGGCTGTGGCGCCGGACGCCCGGCCCCAGGACCTGGTGCAGCCAGGACATATTTTCCCGCTGATGGCCCAGCCAGGCGGCGTGCTGACGCGTGCGGGGCATACCGAGGCCGGTTGCGATCTGGCGCGGCTGGCCGGTTTCGAACCCTCGTCCGTGATCGTGGAGATCCTTAACGAGGACGGCACCATGGCGCGCCGGGACGATCTGATCGAGTTCGCCCACCAGCACGGCCTCAAGATCGGGACGGTTGCCGACCTGATTGCCTACCGCATCCGGAACGAACGTACCGTGGAGCGCGTGGCCGATTGCGAACTGCCGACGGAGTTCGGTAACTTCCACCTCTACGCCTACCAGGACAACGTCGACAACCGGCTGCATTTTGCGCTGGTGATGGGGCAGGTGGGTCCGGAGGAGCCGGCGCTGGTCCGTGTCCACCTGCAGAACTCCCTGGGCGATCTGTTCGCCAGTACCGGTCCCCTGTGCGGCTGGCCGTTGCGCGCTGCATTGAGGCAGGTCGCCGAGACCGGCGCCGGAGTCGTGCTCGTCCTGCGCAACAACGAGGACGATAACGCCATCCTCGCCCGCATGCGCGATTATCAGCGGCTGGCCGCGGGCGGGAAGCCCGACCAGTCAGGGCATGACACGGCGGAGCTTCGCACCTACGGCCTGGGCGCGCAGGTACTCACCGACCTGGGCGTCACCAAGATGCGGGTGCTCAGCTCGCCCAAGCGCATGCATGCGCTGTCCGGCTTCGGAATGGAAGTCGTAGAATATGTGGATCAGGACAAGCCCTGATCGTTGACCCTGCACAGAGAACGCATCGGATAACAGCATGAAGACGATTGAAGGCACGTTTACCCACACGTCCGGCCGTTATGCCATCGTCGTGGCGCGTTTCAACAGTTTCGTGGTGGAGAGCCTGCTGGGCGGCGCCGTGGATGTCCTGCAGCGTCACGGCGTGAAGGATGACCAGATCACCGTGGTTCGAGCCCCCGGCGCCTGGGAGCTGCCGCTGGTGGTGGACCGCCTCGCGCGCACCGGCAACTATGATGCGATAGTCGCGCTGGGCGCCGTGATCCGTGGTGGCACGCCGCACTTCGAATACGTGGCCGGCGAGTGCACCAAGGGCCTGGCCCAGGCATCCATGGAGCACGATGTGCCCGTGGCCTTCGGCGTGCTCACGGTGGATACCATCGAGCAGGCCATCGAGCGTGCGGGCACCAAGGCCGGCAACAAGGGTGCCGAGGCGGCGTTGTCCGCGCTGGAGATGGTCGATCTGCTGAACAAGCTCGGCCAGTAGGCGCCGCTTTCTACTGAGGTACGGTCCCGCTGATGTCCCGCAACCCTAGAAATCCGCAGGCAGGCCGCCGCCTGACGCTGGCGCGCCACCGGGCGCTGCAGGCCCTGTACCAATGGGAGGCCACCGGCCACTCGCCGGGCGAGATCGAATTGCAGTTCCTGCCCGAGGAGCCGGACGAGGTTCCCGCGGAGCCGCCGGCGGTGGAGCCCGATACCGAGCTGGAGGATGCCACCGACATGGCATCGGTGGACAAGGGACTCTTCCGGGAACTGCTCTACGGCGTACTGGATCGCCTTGAGGACTGGGACGCCCAGATCGTCCCGCACCTGGACCGGGCGATGCAGAGCCTTGATCCGGTGGAACGCGTGATCCTGCGTATGGGTACCTTCGAACTGAACGAGCGCCTGCAGGTGCCGTATCGCGTGGTCATCAACGAATACGTGGAACTGGCCAAGCTGTTCGGTGGCGAGGACGGCTTCAAGTACATCAACGGTGTTCTCGACAAGGTTGCCCGTGGCAATCGTTTCCGCGCTGCGGAGATGAAGACGCGCAACCGTTGAGCGTTGCTTGCAGGGGGCGCAGCGATGCCCGCCCTTTCCCGCTATGGGAGCATTGCCGGCCTTGCGTCCTGCTCGGGCCAGTATCCGGTCCACCGCGGCCTGATCCAAAGGCTCGCTGTGCTCCGCTGCGTTAGCGCACCCTGAAATCATCTCCTGAGCAGGAGGCGTCATGGCTGCTTCCGAATTCGATCTTATCCGTGATTACTTCACCGGGCTGGGCTCTCGTCGGGAGGACGTGCTGCTGGGTGTAGGGGATGACGCCGCCTTGTTGCAGCCACCGGAGGGTCAGGCGGTGGCGCTGTGCGTGGACACCATGGTTGCCGGTGTCCACTTCCCGGGCGATGCGCCGGCGGCGTCAGTGGGCCACAAGGCGCTGGCGGTGAATCTCAGCGACCTGGCCGCCATGGGCGCGGAGCCCGCCTGGGCGACGCTGTCGTTGACGCTACCCGATGCGGATGAGCGCTGGATCGCGTCTTTCACCCACGGCTTTGGCGACCTGGCGCGCTATCACAACGTCGCGCTGGTGGGCGGGGATCTGTCGCGCGGACCGCTGAGCGTCTCGGTGCAGGCGGCGGGGTTCGTGCCGCGGGGCAGGGCATTGCGCCGGCGGAGGGCGCGGCCTGGCGATGCGGTCTTCGTCAGCGGCACGTTGGGCGATGCCGCGCTGGGGCTTGCCTTGTGGCAGGAGCAACGCGCTACCCTCGATGCCGATAGCGCCTGGTTGATCGCAAGGCTGCACCAGCCCACGCCCCGGGTCAGCCTGGGGCGTGAACTGCGCGGCTGTGCAACTGCCGCGATCGATCTCTCCGACGGCCTCGCCCAGGATCTCGGCCATATCCTGCAGGGCAGCGGCGTTGGTGCCGTTGTGGATGTGGATCGCCTGCCGGTCTCCGAGCCGGCGCGTCACTACGCCGTGGCTCGCCGTTGCCTTGAAGCCGCGGCGGCCGGAGGCGATGACTACGAACTGTGTTTCACCGTGCCGCGCACCCGGCTTCACCGGCTGGACGCCATTGCCAGCCGGACCGGGGTGCGATTGACTCGGATCGGCACCATCGAGCCGGGCCAGGGGTTGCGCCTCGTGCACGGTGACGGAACCCCGGCTGGCTTGCAGGTGCCGGGGTACAGGCATTTCACTTCCTGAGGGGGCCTGGTGTAAGGTCTGGCGTGTGATTCGCGGGCCTTGCACAGGATGGAAGACGGCACACGCATGACGCAATCCCTCAAAGGCAAGGCGAATCTCGCCAACCCGGTGCATTTTCTTGCGCTCGGCTTCGGCAGCGGGCTGGCCCCGCGAGCACCCGGCACCGTGGGGACGATCGCCGCGATCCCGGTTTTCCTGGCGCTGAGCTGGTTGCCGCTGGCCTGGTACCTGCTGGCCACCGCGCTGGTCTGCGCAGCCGGAGTCTGGATCTGTGACCGGGCGGCCAGGGATTTCGGCGTCCATGATCACCCGGCCATCGTCTGGGACGAAATCGCGGGCTTCCTGGTGACCATGATCGCGGTGCCAGCCGGTATCGGATGGGTGCTGCTGGGCTTCGTGCTGTTCCGCCTGTTCGACATACTGAAGCCCTGGCCGATACGCTGGCTGGATCGGCATGTGCACGGTGGTTTCGGAATCATGGTGGATGATCTGATTGCCGGCCTGTTCGCACTGGTGCTGATTCACCTTCTTCTGGCATTCATGGGGGGATGATGAGGCTGCGGGGAATCGCCTGGTGGATGGTCGGGGTGTTGATCCTTGCATTGCTGGCCTATTTCGGACTTCAGGCCTGGGTCAATCACCGCGCAACGCAGGCGGTGGAGCGGCAACTGGCCCTGCTGCCGGGGGCGGTCCAGGTGGAATACGACAGCATCCGGGTCAGCCTGTTCCGGCGGACCGCCTATGTGGATGGGCTGGCAATCCGGCTCAGCCCGCAGGAGCCACCGTTCCGGATCGCCAGCCTCGTCATTCACCGAATCGACCGTGACAACCCCGTTCCGCACGAACTGATGCTGGAACTCCGCGGCATCGAGAAGAATCTCGTCGAAAGCAGCCTGCCGTACGCCGCCTGGTTACGACGACACGGCTACGATCGTCTGGCGGGCTCGGCGTTCCTGCATTACCGCTATCTGCCGGATCGCCGACGCCTGGAGCTGGAACGGTTCAGCACCGGTTTCGATGAGATCGGCGAGCTGGAGCTCAGGGGAAGCTGGCCACAGGTCGTGCCCGAGGGGGTGCCGCTGATGGACTGGCGCATCGTCGATAGCGTTGCCCTGGAATCGTTCCAGGCCACCTACCATGACGAGGGCCTGGTCCGGCGGGTGCTCGGGCGGGCTGCGGCCGGCCAGGGCATGCGGCCGGAAACGCTGGCGGCCAATATTCTTGCCGAAATGGAATGGTCGGCCGCTGCGTTCGATGACGAGCGGTTGGACGCCAGCGTTCGCGCCCTGCGGCTATTTCTTGCGGGGGCCGAGACTATCCGCCTGGAACTGGAGCCTGATGAGCCCAGGCCATTGGGACAGCTGCGCGATACAGTCATGGTGGACCCGCCCCGTGCCGCGCTGGACGTCCGGCTGCTGATGCTGCTGCCGGTGGACCGGCCCAGGCTGGATGGTATGGCGGACTGACCCCACCGGGGAATACACTGGTGGCATGATCATCCAGGCCATGCCTTTTGTGCCCGGCCGTGTGCAGGGCACGCTCACCACCCGCCTCGAACCCGGCGGCGCCTCCAGCCTTCTGCTGATGGACTACGACGGCGTGATGGAGCTGGAACATGCGCCTGCCGGCCTGATCGTCTCGGGTGGCGCGCCGTTGTCCCATCCGATGACCCAGCTGCAGGGCCTGGGGATCCCCACCGTGATCGTCAGCCGGCGTCAGGCTCAGGAACTGAGCGAGGGCATGTGCCTGCTGCTGGACGGTAACGACGGTACGCTGCGGCTGATGGGCAAGGGCGAGTCCGCTCCCGATGCAACAACCGGCTGCGAGCTGCCCAAAGCGGGGGAGCCTGTCTTGACGGCAGACGGGGTCGCCGTGGAGTTGCGAGCCAGCATTACGGGGGTGTCCGGCGCCGAGGAAGCCTTGCGCGCAGGCGCCAGCGCGGTGGGTATGGTCCGTACCGAATACCTCACGCCGCCCCACGGCCGCATGCCGGACGTGGCTTACTATGAAAAGACCTTTGCCGCCATCTGCGAGGCTGCCGCTCCTTTGCCGGTCACCTTCCGGCTACTGGATATCTCGGTGGACAAGAAGCCGCCGTGGCTGGGCGAGATGCGTGGCATGACCGGGCTGCTGGGCCTGCAGGGCTCGCGGCTGTTCGGCATCCGACCGGTGTCCTCGGTGCTGGAAGCGCAGCTATCGGCGCTGGCCAGGGTATCGGCGGTGCATGACCTGCGAGTGCTGATGCCCTATGTGGCCAGCCCGGACGAGTTCCGGCACTGGAAACACCGTATCCGCATGTGGCTGCCGGACAGGATTGCGATCGGGGCCATGGCGGAGACTCCGGCGGCCGCGCTGGCCATGCCCGAATGGCGGCGGGACGGCACCCGCGTATCCATCGGATGCAACGATCTCATGCAGTGCCTGTTCGGAGCGGACAGGGATATTCCGGAGGTGGCCGGCTACCTGGACCCCTATTCGCCGTACCTTTTCCGCTTCCTGCAACTGGTGGCCGACGCCGCGGCGGAGCACATGGACCAGGTGCAGCTATGCGGTCTGCTGCAGCAACTTCCGGGGGTGCTTTCGATATTGCTCGGCCTGGGCTACCGGCAGTTTTCCATGTCGCCGCGGCTGATCCCCGCGCTGGCCGGAGTGGTGCGCGAAACCCGACTGGAGGAGGCGAGGCAGCTGGCCATGGCGGTGCAGGCAGCGAGTGACAGCGCCAGCGTCCGCGAGTTGCTGGGCTTTCCCCCGGATGCGCGTCCGGCCATGCCGTGGGTCAGCAACGGCTAGCGAGCCCTTCCGCCCTCCCGCGAACAGCCCTGCGTTCCGCGGACGCTGCCCTGATGCCCGGGCGGTTCAGCCCACGATGGGCGGATAGGTGTCCTCGCGCTCTTCCGTTTCCGGTTTCTGCTCGCAGAAGCGGGAGGTGCGTGCTTCCATCCGCTGTTCCTGTCCGGAGGGGAGCTGCCCGTTACGGTCCAGCAGCCAGGCCACGATGTCGGCATGCACCACCTCCGCCTGCAGGTCCCGCGTCAACATATGGTAGCCGTCCTGGTAGAGGGCAAAGCGCCAGATGCCGTTATCCGGCAATTGCGACAGCATGCGGCAAGTGGGGCGACGCGGCACGATCTGATCGTGTTCGCCGTACAGGATCAGGCTGGGCACGGAGAGGTGGTGGGTGGCCGCCAGCGCTTCGTCCATCAGGTTGGTCAGGCCGTGTACCGCATCGATGCGGGTTTCCCGGATTATCAGCGGGTCCCGGCCCCATTCCCGCAGCATGGGAATGTTGTCCGTCGGCCGGATGCCAAGACCCCGGCCGGTGACCTTGCGGCCCGGGGCCACCTTGTTGCCAACCCAGAGGGCCGCCCGCTGGTACCAGGGCATCGTGCTGCGCGCCCAGACGGCCGGTGCCACCATGACCGCGCCGTCCACGTCCGGGATGGGGTCCCGGGCCAGGCCGGCCAGCGTCACGGCGCCGCCCATGCTCTTGCCGAGTATGTACAGCGGCTTGTCGGGATGCGCTTCGCGCAGCAGGCCGGTGACGGTGCGCGCGTCTTCGATCAAACGGTTGGCGCCGGCCCAGATGCCGCGGTTTTCGGTATCACCGAAACCCCGCTGGTCATAGGCGTATACCAGGATGCCGTCCGCGGTCAACGTATGCGCCAGTTGATCGAAGGATTTGCTGTAATCGTTGAAGCCGTGCAAGGCCAGCACCACGGCGAGCGCTTCCTGCTCCGGCACCCATCGGCGAATGGGCAGCCGCGTGCCGTCGGGCATGTAGGCCGCATCCGCCTCCAGGCGCGCGGCCTGGCTGGCATCCCCGCTTTCCTGAACGGCGGGCTTGCCGCATGCCGCGATGCCGAGCAGCGTACCCAGCATCAGAATCGTCAGAAGGGAAAGTAATCGCATGGAGTACTTGAAGTGTTACCGTGTCCAGCCATGATTGGCTCTATGATCATCCGGGGTGATGAACTTGCGATCAATCGACCGCGTCACAATGTCTTTCCTATCCAGTGTAGAACCCGCTCCGCTACCAGCCTTGCAGGACGTCGTGCCATCGAAGCCTGGCAATACCTCCTGCACGTCTGGTAGACCAGTGCGATGACCAATGATTCCGGACTCCGGGCGGAGGCGGACCTGGAGCACGAACAGCGACGCGTGCTCAGACGCCATCAGCGTTTCGCGTCGGCCTGCCTGGTTGTGGCGGGCCTGCTCTACCTGGCAACGCAGTTCGTGGACGAGCCCGGTTTCTGGCTGCTGCTGATCCGCGCCGGGGCCGAGGCAGGGCTGATCGGCGGTATCGCCGACTGGTTCGCGGTGACCGCGTTGTTCCGCCGCCCCTGGGGCTTGCCCATTCCGCATACCGCCATCCTGCCACGCAACAAGGACAGGCTCGGCCTGGGGCTGGGGCGTTTCGTGGCACGGCATTTCCTGGCCCCCGATGTGGTCCAGGGGCGGCTGCGGGAATCCAAGCCTGCCGAGCGTATCGGCGGCTGGCTGGCCCGGCGAGAGAACAGCGCCTTGATGGCGGACCGCCTGCTGGCCATGGCTCCGGATGTGCTGAATGCCTTCAATGACAGGGAGGTACGCGCCTTCTACCGGGACACGTTCCGGGACCAGGTAGGCAGGGTCGACCCGGTACCGCTGGCCGAGCGTTTCCTGCGCACGCTGATGGAAGGCGGCCAGCATCAGCAGCTGTTCGATCGCTCCCTGCGGGTGGCGCGCGAGCTGCTGCTGCGGAACAAGCACCTGATCTACCAGCGGGTGGAGGAGCGCAGCAGTTGGTGGATTCCCCGGCGTTTCGACCGCCGGCTGGCCGAGGCCATCATCCAGGGTGTGGAGGAATGGCTTGGCGATTTGTCCCGGTCCGGCCATCCGGCACGTGAGGAATTCGACCGGGTGGCCTGGAACCTGGTGATCCACCTGAAGGACTCGCCGGTGATTCGCGAGCGACTGGAAGGCTTCCGCGACGGCCTGCTGGCGAGCCCGGAACTGCAACAGTTGCTGGAGACGGCCTGGGATGACTTGCGGGAAAGCGCCTTGTCCGGCATCCAGGACCCTCATTCCCGCTTCCGGCACTCGTTGGTGAACAGCTTGCAGCGGTTTGGCCAGACCCTGCTCGAGGACGAAGAAGCGCGTGAGCGCCTGGATGAACGCATGACCTTGTTGCTGCGGGAGATTATCCTGCCATTCCGGGAAACCATCGGCGGGTTCATTGCCGATGTGGTGCGGGACTGGGATACCGACAGCCTGAGCGACCGGCTGGAACTGGCGATCGGCCGTGATCTGCAGTTCATCCGGGTCAACGGGACGCTGGTCGGAGCCATGGTGGGCATGGTGCTGTTCATTTCCACGCGGCTGGTTTTCGGATAGTGCGAACGCCGTATAATGCCGGGATTCGCGATTAGGGAATCGCATGATTCATGCCCGCGATCACCTCCGTTTTCTCCCAGCGTACAAGAAGAGGTTGACGTCCGACTCCATGGATAATGTTGCACAACGCGGCCTGCGTCAGCGGGTCGGCGACTGGGTGGAAAGCCAGCGCATACAGAACCTGATCATCGGACTGATCGTGATCAACGCCATTACGCTGGGCCTGGAAACCTTCGAGGTGATCCAGCGGGAGGCGGGCTGGCTTCTTTATCCGGTCGAGCAGGCGATTCTGGCTGTTTTCGTGATCGAGATCTCCCTGAAGCTCTACGCCTTCGGGCCGCGTTTCTTCCGCGAGCCCTGGAACGTGTTCGATTTCTTCATCGTGGCCATCGCGCTGGTGCCCGACTCGGGGCCGTTCTCCATCCTGCGTGCGCTCCGCATCCTGCGCGTGCTGCGCCTCCTGACCAAGATCCGGCGGCTGCGGGAGATCATCGAGTCGCTGTTGAAGGCCATTCCCAGCATCGCCTGGATAGCCCTGCTGTTACTGCTGGTGTTCTACGTCTTCGCGGTCATGGGCACCAAGCTGTTCGGCGAGAGTTTCCCGGCGAACTTCGGTCACCTGGGCCGGACCATGTTCTCGCTGTTCCAGATCATGACGCTGGAGAGCTGGTCCCAGGAAATCGCCCGGCCGGTCATGCAGCAGTATCCGTATGCGTGGGTATACTTCGTGACTTTCATTCTGGTGACGGCCTTCACCGTGCTGAACCTGTTCATCGGGATTATCGTCAGCACCATGCAGGAACGGCATTATGAATTGGAAGATGCCAAGCGCTCCGAAACAGAAGCCCGGGCTCATGCCGAGCGCGAGGAAATGCTGAACCTGCTGCGCGAGGTCAGCGAGCGGGTGGAACGCATGGAGCAGCGGGATCGCGAATCCAGAGGCGAGCGCGGGAGTTAATCAGCGCTCCC
Organism: Ectothiorhodospiraceae bacterium; assembly: GCA_020831845.1. Lineage (GTDB taxonomy): Bacteria > Pseudomonadota > Gammaproteobacteria > Nitrococcales > Aquisalimonadaceae > LSCE01. The sequence continues at coordinate 25,292 of JAFIFV010000079.1, read as the reverse complement.
CTTGATGCGAGGTGTGGTTGGCCGAAGTCGGATCCCGGCGCACCGGCATTCCGACAGCTTTTCCTTAGCGCAGGACCACTTCCTGGTTTCCCGGCGCAGCAATGCCCCTGCGCAGCAGCAGGGTGCCGCTCTGCCAGTAGAGATCGATCAACGCCAGCCGGTAGGCAATCGTCGCCTCCACTTCCTCCAGCTGGCTTTCCACCAGGTCGCGCTGGGCCTGGGCCACAGTCAGCGCGGTGGCGCTGCCGACGCCGAACCGTGCCTGCTCGGCGCGCAGGACTTCCTCCTGCAGTTCACGGGTGGCCGCGGTGGCACTGATCAGCTCCCGGCTGCGGTCCACTTCCAGCCAGGCCACGCGCACATCCAGCGCTGCCAGCTGCGCCAGGTTGGCAACGCTTTCCACCGCCTGCTGGCGGCTCAGCTCCGCGTGCCGGCGTTCGGCCCGCGGGCCGCGGTTGCCCAGCGGCGCCTCCATCCGGACCCCGGCCTGCAGGTCGTAGCCCGGGCCGTCGATATCGCGTCCAGCGCTGCCAAAGGAATCCGCGTAGCCGGATTTGCCCAGCGTCACGAACAGGTCAAGTCGCGGCAACACGCCGTTGCGCGTGCGCACCACCTCCAGTTCACCGCGCTGCACCCGCAACCGGGCCTCGTTCAGATCCGGCCGCAGGCGTTGCGCCAGCTGCAGGTAGGCGCGGACGTCGTCCTGGGGCATCTCCGGCATCACTGGTTCGTCCAGCGTTTCCACCTGCCGGTCCCAGTCGCTGTCCGGCGGATTCATCAGCCGCAACAGCTGCAGTCGCCGCTGTTCGCGGGTGCTGCGGGCGTCAATGAGACCCTGGCGGCGTAAGGCCACTTCGGCGCGCGCGGCGGCCTCTTCGGTTTCCGCCAGCTGCCCCACGTCGATGCGGCGCAGCGTATCGGAGAGCTGTTGCTCGGCAACGCTCAGCGCCTCTTCGAAGATGTTCATGCGTTCCGCGGCCAGCACGTAGTTCCAGTATGCGGTTTCGACATCGGAGACCAGAGCTTCGGCGAAACCGCGCAGCTCGTACATGGACGCCTGGGTGTCCAGCTGGCTCTGCCGCAGCCGGGCCAGGTTGGACTCGATGCTGGCCCCGCGCAGCAGGGCCTGGGTGAGCGTGATGCCGGCGCGCGTCTCGAATTGCTCCGGGGCGCGGTTGGATTCCTGCCGCACACCGCCCAGGCTGAGCTGCAGTTCGGTGCCGGTGGGAAGTACTTGGCGGATGCCCAGTTCGGCCGTGTCGCGCTCTCCACGGAGTTCGAACGGCGATTGTTCCACTTCCTCCGGCTGGCGCACGATCCGGTCCCTGGCCACCGCCAGTTCCGCGAAAACCGTGGGGTCGAACTGCGCCCGCTCGATGGCCTCGAAGGTGCCGGTGATCAGCGGCTGCAGTTGCTCCACGCTCAGAGACTGGTTGTTGCGCAAGCTGAGAAACACCGCGTTCTCCACGGTGATGCTGAGAGGCTCCACCGGGTCGGGGTCGGTGCCCGGATCCCACTCCATGGGCAGGCTGAGATCCAGGCCCGTGGGTCCGCGGCCCATGCCGGGCACTTCCGGTTGCAGATGACGGATGCGGTCTTCATCCCGCGCGGTCTGCAGCTCCGGGTCCAGCGAAGGCGGCGGGCTCTGCTGTTGCGCTGCGGCGGCAAACGGGCAGAGCAGCAGCGTGGCAATCAGTACGGACGTGTGGCCTCTCACGTTGTGGCTCCCTGCGGCTGCGTCTGTACCGCCGTGTCCCGGTGGAACAGCGTGTACAGCGCCGGAATGATCAGCAGCGTGATGATGGTGGAGCTGAGCAGTCCGCCGATCACCGCCCGCGCCATCGGTGCCTGCGCCTCACCGCCTTCACCCCAGCCCAGCGCCAGCGGCAGCAGCGCCAGAATGGTGGTGAGCGAGGTCATCAGGATGGGGCGCAGGCGCCGACGGGAGGCTTCGGTGACGGCTTCACGCACCGCGAGGCCTTCCTTACGGTGCAGACGGGCGCTCTGATCCACCAGGAGAATCGCGTTGTTCACGGCAATACCCACCAGCATGATGCAGCCGATGAACGATTGCACGTTCAGTGTGGTGTCGGTAAGCAGCAGCGCCGAGATCACGCCGATGGCTGCCAGCGGTACCGCACACATGACGATGAGCGGGTCTCGGAACGATTCGTACAGGCTGGCCATGACCATGTACACCAGTGCCACCGCCAGCAGCAGGTTGATGAACAGCTCGGAGAACGCCGCCTGCTGCTCCTCGAAATCGCCGGCGAAGGTGATATCCACGTTGCGGGGCAGAGGCAGTTCATCCAGCCGTTGCTGCGCTTCCGCCACCACGGAGCCCAGGTCCCGGCCGGCAATGTTGGCGGAGACCGTGTTCAGGCGTTGCTGTTCCTTGCGGAAAATCTGGATCGGGCCGGTGCTGGGTTCGAAGCGCACCAGGTTGCGCAGGGCGACAGCCTCGCCGTTGGAGCCCGGCAGCGTCAGGTTGAGGATGTCGTCCAGTCCCATCTGTTCCGCATCGCGCAGTTGTACCCAGATCCGGTGTTCGGTGCCGCCGTCCCGGAACTGTCCGGCGCTGCTTCCCGCCATGGCGGTTTCCACGGCCCGGGCCACCTGGGCCACGTTCACCCCCTGGTCAGCGGCCCGCTGGCGGTCGATGCGCAAGACCTGTTGCGGCATGCCCTCCTCGCGTCCCATGCGTACGTCGGTGATCCCGTCCACGTCGCGCAGCAGCCGTTCCACCTCGCGGCCCAACTGGTCCAGCACGTCCAGCTCGAAACCCCGGATTTCCACTGACAGCCGCTCGCCTTCTTCCGTGCCGAGGCCGCGCATGATCATGCCCTGGCTGGCGCGTACACGGACCGTGGTGCCCGGCAGGTTGGCGAGCGCGGGCCGGAGCTCGGCGGCGATCTGCTCGCTGGAGCGGCCGCGCTCGGCCAGATCCGCCAGCTGGATCTGGATGGAGGCGGTGGCCGGCGACGAGGCGCGGAACCCGGAGGCGCCGACGCTGACGATGATGTTGGATGCTTCCGGCACGGCGTCTGCCAGTATCCGTTCCACCTGCCGCACGCGCCGGTCGAGCACCTCCAGGCGGGTGCCGGGTTCCATTTCGATGGAAACACGCAGCTCGCCTTCATCGGTGGGCGGCATGAATTCGGTGCCGAGCCTCGGGACCAGCGCAACTGCCAGGATAAAGGTCAGCCCGGCAATGGAGATCGCGATTGCCCGGTGGGACAAGGTCCAGTTCAGCGCGCGCAGCTGCGCGTTCTCCAGCCCCTGCACCATCCTCCCGCAGCCGTCGCTGAGCCGGCGGACGGCGCCGGTGGCCGGCTTTTGCTGGTTGCGCATCAGGCCCATCAGGGTGGGAACCAGGGTCAGCGCCACCAGCAGCGAGCAGAACAATGCAAAGGCCACCACGAAGGCCAGCTGCCGGAACAGCACACCCCCCAGTTCCTGGGCGAAGAACATGGGCAGGAAGATGGCCATGGTGGTCAGAGTGCTGGCGATGATGGCGGGGGAGACCTCGCCGGTGCCGATGATGGCGGCCTTCCGCGAATCGCTGCCGTACTCCTGCTGGTGCCTGGAAATGTTCTCGATCACGACAATGGCGTTGTCCACCATCAGGCCGACGCCGAGGGCCAGTCCGCCCAGCGTCATCAGGTTCAGCGTGAAGCCACCGAAGTAGATCAGCATGAAGGTGGCAATGACCGAGACCGGAATGGCGGTTGCCGCCACCAGGGTGCTGCGGATATTGCGCAGGAAGAACAGCAGCACCAGTATGGCCAGGCTGCCGCCGTAGAGTATCGAACGGCTGACGTTCGCGATGGAGCGTTCGATGAAGCGGGCATTGTCGATCGCGGGCACGAGATTGAACTGTGGGAAATCGCGGTTCAGGCTGCCCAGCTCGCGCTTGACCGCATCCGCCACCTGCACGGTGTTGGCGTCCGACTGCTTGCGGATGGCCAGGCGCACGCCGGCATCCTCGTTGATGCGTATCAGCCGGGTGATGCGCTGGTGGGTGTCGCGAACCTCCGCGACCTGGTGCAGGTAGATGGGGGCGCCGTCGCGCACGTCCAGTACGGTGGCGCGGAGTTCGTCCAGGGAGCGGAACTCGGCCGGTGTGCGCAGGCGTATGTCGAAACGGCCGCGCTGGATCTCGCCGGCAGGGACCACCACGTTGGCGTCGCGGATGGATTGCTGGATCGCGTCCAGGCCGAGGCCGAAGGCCAGCAGCCGGTCCATGTCCACCTCCACCCGGATTTCGCGCTCCAGGCCGCCCCAGACGTCCACCGCGGCCACGCCCGGCACCCGTTCCAGCCGCGGGCGGATGCGGTCGTCGATGATCTGCCGGGCCTCGATCGGGTCCAGGCGGCTGGAGGCGCCGAGCAGCAGGATGGGTGAGCTGCCGGTGTCGAACTTGCGCACCTGCGGCCGGTCGGCATCGTCCGGCAGGGCGTTGGCGATGCGGTCCAGGCGGTCGCGAATCTCGTTGGTGGCCTCGTCCAGGTTGGTGCCCCAGCTGAACGAGACGCGCACATTGCTGTTGCCTTCTGTGGAGGTGGAGCTGACTTCCTCCACTCCCGGCACCGCCGATACCGCTTCCTCCACCGGTCGGGTGACCAGTTGCTCCACCTCTTCCGGCCCGGCGTTCTGGTAATTGGTGGTGACGGTAATCGTGGGGTAGGTGATGTCCGGCAGCAGATCGATGGGCAATCGGGTCAGGGACATCAGGCCCAGCGTCACGACGATCAGCGTGACCATCGCGGTCAGCACCGGCCGGTCGACCGTGAAGCCGGCAGCGTTCATCGACGAGCCCCGACGTTGCTGAGTGCGTCCTCGTCCTCGCTGACGATAACGCGCAGCCCGTCACTGAGCAGATGCTGGCCGAGGGTCACGACCTTGCCGGAAATCGCCGGCCGGCGGATCTCCACGAACTCGCCTTCCTCGATGCCCGTTTCCACTTCCTGGAAGCGGGCCCGGCTGTCCTCGTCGATCAGGAACACGCCGGGACGGCCGTTGCGTTCCACCAGCGCGTCCGTAGGAATGAGGGTGGCGTCGTCGCGGGCATCCACCAACACTCTCGCTCGTACGAACATGCCGGGTTTGAGCTGTCCGTCCGGGTTCGGCACCCGGATTTCCACCCGTGCCTGGCGGGACGCCTCGCGGAATACTGGCGCCAGCCGCTGGATTTCGCCTTCGAAGGTGCGGCCCGGCAACGCGTCGCTGCGGATGGCTACTTCCTGACCGATGCGTAGCTGGGCGTAGTCGGATTCGGTGGTGAACACCACCGCTCGCACTGGATTCAGGGAGACCAGGGACAATATGGGGGAGTTGGCTTGCAGCAGCGTGCCTTCGTCGGCGTAGCGCTCACCGACCACCCGCGAGACATCCGGCCCCTGCCATATGGCGCGTACGGTGGTGTAGGACAGGCGGATCTCGGCGCTGCGCACCGCTGCTTCCCGCTGCATGACCTGTGACTTCGCCAGCTCGACCCGTGCCTGCTGGGCCTGCGCCTCGGTGGTGGCCGTGTCCAGCTCGCTTTGCGAGGCCACGCGTTGTTCGCGCAGTTCCCGTGTGCGTTGCAGGGCCCGTTCGGCGGCTTCCAGCGAGGCTTGTGTTTCCAGTACGTTGGCGCGCGCCACGGCGAGTTCTGCGCGCGCCTGTTCCAACTCCTGGATGGGCTCCTCGTCATCCAGCCGGGCGATGACCTGGCCTTGCTCGACGGTATCGCCCAGGTCGGCTTCCAGCACTTCCAGTCGGCCCGCAATGCGTGCGGCAACGTCAAACTGTGCCGCCGCGGTCAGGGAACCGGTGAAGGTGGTCCATGACTGGATGGAACCCTGGGAGACGGGGGCGGCCTCCACCGCAATGGATCGCTCGCCCCCGGGGCCTCTGGCCGAACCCGGGGAGGGCGTCTCCCCCTGTTGCCACCACCAGAGCGCCGTGCCGGCGCCGATGACCGCAATTGCCGCAATCCACCCGAGTTTGTTCATTCTGGCTCGCCACCGTTACATGTTCCCCATGGACACACCATCCCATGCCGGGTTCACCCAAAGGCCAGGGGCGTGTGTCGCGCAGGGACGATCATGCCACAGCGTTTGTGCGGCGACGGTCACCCCCGGCACAGTTTTGCACTTCTTTACATGGCTTGAAGGAAGCAAACGGTGCTTCCTTCAGCGGCTCAGTGGCGGGAGTGATGAACGAAGACAGGCAACGACAGGTTCCAGCGAATCGCGGCCAGCCGTAGCGCCAGTGCCGAGAGCAGCCCAGCCCAGGTAGCCAGCGCAATGCCCGGCAGCACCAAGGCCAGTACCACCGTGACGGTGGCGCCGAGCAGGGCGGCGGTGGCGTAGAGTTCCCGGCGCAGCACCAGTGGCACCTCGCCGCACAACACGTCGCGGATCATGCCGCCGAAGACGCCAGTCATCACCCCCATCAGCACTGCGATGGAGGGGTTCACTCCCAGGCTCAGCGCTCTTTCCGCCCCGATCACGCAGAAGGTGGCAAGGCCCAGCGCGTCGGCAATGGGCAGGAAGCGACGTTGCAGGAAATCATGACGGGCCAGGTAGATGGTGACCAGGCCGGCGGCGGAGGCCAGCCACAGGTAGACGGGGTCGGTCACCCAGAACACCGGCGTCGCCCCCAGCGTCAGATCACGCAGCGTGCCGCCGCCGATGGCGGTGACCACGGCCAGCACCAGCACGCCGAACAGATCGAGATTCTTCCTGCCGGCGGCCAGTGCACCGGATACGGCGAACACGGCGGTACCGAACAGGTCCAGCCAGTAGATCATCGGGGGTCGGGTCTTTTTTCCGTTGCCGGGTCTACCGGCTGTTGAATTTCCGGGCCAGCGCTTCCAGCTTGCGCTGTTTCTGCTCCTCGGGGTTGGGGCGACGCGGCTTGGCCGGTTTCTTCGGCGCCTTGGCCTTGCGTCGGGCGGCCTGCCGCTGCTTCTGCTCCTCGCGACGCTCGCCCGCGAAGCGCTTGGCTTCCTCGGTGATTTCCCCAGCGTCGGAACCGTCCAGGTTGACCCGCTGGCGACCGGACAGCGTGGCTTCCAGATAGGCGGGGGAGCGGGTGTAGAGTGCCAGGGCCTGGCGTACCAGCCAGCCCGGCGTCTCCTTCAGGTCTTCGTCGTCCGCCAGTTCGGCGCGCAGGGGCTTCTGTATGCCGATGGCCAGCGGCCGTATCTTCTCGGGGTTCTTGCTGAAGCAGTCCGGATAGCGGCTGATCAGGAGGTCGAGAAATTCGCGGGTGCGCTGCGCACGCTCGCGCTTCTGATTGTCACTTGCCGTCATGTTGCGTTCCATTTGCGGTATCCGGGCTGGTTATGCTACCCAATGCGCGGGGTTGAATGGAAATTATGAATGCGGCGGCGCGCAGTGCGGCGCCTGACATGGCATCCTTCCGGTGCGTATAATGCGCCCGTTTTTCCTCAAGAGGCACCCCATGATGACGGATTCCAGCGACAGTCAAGGCTTTGCAGGGGCGCTGGCCACTGTGCTCGGCGGCTACCTGCGTGCACTCGGCCCGCTGCGAGCGGCGCTGTTGCTGTTCACCGCGGTTGTGATTGTGCTTGCGCCCGGCGGTGACACCGTGCCGGAGTACGAGGGCACGGGCTTCTTTTTCACCATTGTGGTTCCCGTCATGGCGCCCTTGTTCCTTTCCGGGCTGCTGCTGGATGCCCTGATGTCGCGGGTTCTGATGGACGGCGCAAGCGGGGAGCGCCAGCAGCAGCTGCGCGTGGTGATTCGCTCGGAACTGATTGCTGCCCTGGTACTCGTCGTCGTCTACCTGCCGTATCTGATCTCCATTTTTCAGTAACCGCCGAGCAGGTGTTCCGCCAGCCACAGCAAGGCGCCGAAAACCAGCAGCATACCCATCACGTAGCGGGCGTTGGCACGCATCATGTCTATCCCCTGAATGCCGTAGCGTGCCTGCAGCGACAGATTCAGGCCGGAGAGCGGGTTGATGCACATACCCATGGTCCAGCCGAACAGGAAGGCCATGGCCAGCAGGTTTTCGTTCGTAGGCAGGCCATCCAGCAACGTCGCGGCAGCTGCCACGGTGATGATCGGATGAATGCCGATGGCTGCGATGGCGGTAATTCCTCCTGCCACCAGCCAGGCTTCCAGCGCCGTGACCCGGGAGAATGGCTGCCAGTCCCCGGTTGCGGCCAGCACGCTGGCAATGCCGGCCGCGAGCACGCCGGCTGAAATGAACAGCCAAACCTCGTTGTTGATGCCCGGCAGATTGAAGCGGATATGGTCGATCAGTGTCCTGCGGCCAGTCCGGCCCCGGGGTAGCAGGTACGCCAGGGCAATCAGTGGCGCCGTGGCGGTGACGATGATCAGTATCGGCACATCCGGCAGCAGCAGATGGGCGATGATGACCAGCACGGCCATGATGGCGGGAACGCGCAGGTTGGCGTATTTGAGCGGATAGCCGTGGAAGGCGTGGTCTGCTTGGCGGGCCATGGTGAACCATGTGGTTCCCAGGGCCACGAGAGTGAGGCTGGTACCGATGGCGATCAGCACCAGTATCTGCGCTCCGGGTGCAAAGCTGAGTGCGGCCCCCATGGCCGCAAAGAAGGGTGACCACAGGCCGGCGGTGGAGAAGCTGCGCGTCAGCAGGATGCCGTGCAGCCTTCGCAGCGGGCCGTAGCGCCGCATCCGGTCACCGACGATAAACACCGCGGACATGTTGATCACCGCACCGAACAGATGCACGCCCAGCGACGTGGTGCGGAAGGCCCGGGGGCCCGGTCTGCCTGCGTCGTCGTCGCTGTCGGCGCTGGTCACCAGTTGCAGGAACGTGATGCCGATCAGCAGCGCAATCAGGCCCATGTTGCCGCTGATGATGCGTGCCACGTCCGGACTCACCCCTCGCGAGACGCCGTAGCCCACGCCGGCGAATCCGAGGCCGGCCAGAATCAGCGTCTGCCAGCGGCTGCGCCGGGTCGTCTGGGGCCAGAGCAGTATCGCAGCCCCCCAGGCTGCTGCGCCTCCCAGCAGCCTCCCCGACCCATCCATCACACCCGCCAGAATGGTTGCGGCGCAAGCGACCAGCAACAACACGCCGGCCAGTTGTCTGCTCGTGGCGGATTGGGGCAAGGTAGACTCCGGATGCTGCCAGGGCTGTAGAGCGAGGCATTATACGCACGCCCGTGGAGTTGCATCGCCGCCCGCCACACGACAGAAGGAGTCGGGAATGCTGCTCGTTACCGAGACGCTGGAGGGGTTTGCGCAGGATATGGCTGAATCGCTGGAGCGCGGGCAATACCGCGAGGCGGCGGTGAATGCCCGGCGTGTCTCCGCGGCCCGCAGTGCTCGGATACTCGCAGAGGCGCCCAGGCAGTCGCTGCTGCCTTTCTTCCAGATGATCGGCTGGGAGCGCGCAGGGCGTATCGTGGAGCACCTGCCTGTGGAATTTGCTGCCCGCGTGCTGGAGGAATGCTCCGTGGATGATGCCGGTTCGTTGCTGGCCGCCATGGCGCCGGAGGCGATTGCCGATGTCATCGAGCGCTTGCCCGAGTCGCGGTCGAGGGAGCTGCTGGACCAGTTCGACCCGGACTTTCTCATTCAGGTCAGTCAGCTCACGCAGTACCCGGCCGGCAGCGCCGGCGCCGTGATGACGCCCTATTTCATGTCCGTCCCTGAGACCGCGAAGGTGAAACAGGCGGTGGAAGCGGTACGGGAGGCTCCCGCCGAGCTGGAGCGCGGGGCCTATATCTACGTGGTGGATGGAGGGGGAAGACCCACCGGGGTGATTTCCCTGCGGGATCTGATGCTGAGCCGACCGGAAACGGTGATTTCCGAGGCCATGCATCGGGATGTGCTCGCAGCCCGCACCAGCGACAGCGCCGTGGATGCGGCGCGCCGGATCCGCACGCGCCGGCTGAAGCTGCTGCCGGTGGTGGACGACAAGGACGTGCTGGTGGGCGTGATTCCCATGACCGTGGCCATGGACCTGCTGGCGTCGGAGTTGGCCGACGGGTTCGTGGCGCTCAATGCGGGTTCGGCGGATGAATCCTTTTTCACGCCTCCGCAGCAGGCCGTGCGCAAGCGCCTCCCCTGGATGGCGGCGAATATTTTCCTCAACCTGGGGGCGGTGGCCGTCATCGCCTCGTTCGAGGAGACGCTGGTGGCCGTTGCCATCCTGGCAGCGTTCCTGCCCATGATCACCGACATGGGCGGAAACGTCGGCATCCAGGCGCTTTCGGTCTCGATTCGCAGTATTGCCCTGGGAGAAGTCCGGGTTCGCGACTTCTGGGTTGCCATGCGCAAGGAATTGATTGTCGGTATCTTCAACGGTATCGCCCTGGGGGCGTTGTTCACGGTGGTTGCCCTGATCATGCAGGGCAATATGGTGCTGGGTCTCGTGGCCGGGACGGCGCTGGCGGTGAACGTGCTGGTTGCAGGGGTGGTGGGCGGCACCATTCCGTTCCTGATCAAACGGCTCGGCAAGGATCCCGCCATGATGACCGGGCCGGTGCTGACCACGATCACCGATATCACCGGGGTCAGCATCTACCTGGGGCTGGCGACCATCTTCCTTTCCGGCTTGCTGGCAGGGGGGTAGCGAACGACGATGGACACCTTGTCGCATGCGCTGTTGGGCGGCGCCATCGGGCAGCTCGGCCTGGGGCGGAAGGTCGGGAACCGGGCAGTGGCCTGGGGCGCTGCGGTGGCGCTGTTGCCGGACATCGACGTGCCCCTGGGTGCGCTGATGGGGGATGCAGCGGCGCTGACTTTCCATCGCGGCATAACCCACTCGTTGCTGTTCGTGACACTCATTGCCCCACTCCTGGGGTGGCTTGCGGACCGCGTCCATCACCAGGCGGGCGTGGGGTGGAAGCCCTGGGCTTTCATGCTGTGGCTGGTGTTGCTGAGCCATCTGGCCATCGATGCGTTCACGTCCTACGGTATCCAGTTGCTGCTGCCATTCTCTGAACGTGCCTATGCCATTGCCAGCATCTCGGTGATCGATCCCCTGTACACGCTGCCGTTGCTGCTGACAGTGCCGGCACTGGTCTGGCTGCACCGTGACCGGCGGGCACGCCGGGTGCTGGCCTGGGCCGGGATCGGCATCAGCAGCCTGTACCTGGCCGCGACACTGGTGAACAAATGGCAGGTGCAGCAAGTGTTCGAGCAGGCATTCGAGGCCGAGGGCGTCGAGGCGCAGCGCGTCTTCGTCAAGCCCACGTTCTTCAATAACGTGCTCTGGCGGGGCATAGCGGAAACGGAAACGGGTTATCAGGTGGCTTTCCATTCCAGACTGGACGAGGCGCCGCCGGATGATTTCGTCTATTTCCCACGCAACGCGCATTACCTGATTCCCTACATGGGGGAGTCGGTGATCCGTGATCTGCTGAAGGTGTCCGACGGCTACTACCAGGTGGTGGAGGACGGCGGCGCGCTCTATTTCCGCGATCTACGCTACGGCCAGGCGTTCGAGTGGCTGCGGGACGAGCGCCCGCACGTGTTCACCTACCGGATCATTCCGCCGTCCGACGGCGAGCCCGCGGACATCGAGACGCTGAGCCTGTCCGTGGACCGGGAGCGCGATCGGGAGACGTTCCGGGAGCTGATTGACCGAGCGTCGGGAAGGTAGGGTGCGCGCGCCGAATACCGGCCGGCCGCTTCCCGCCTCCGCCACCGCTACAGGAAAATGATCAGCAGCACCATGCCGAGAATGATCCGGTAGGCCACGAACGGCTGCATGCCGATGCGCTTGATGAACACCAGGAAGTAATGGATGCACAGGTAGGCGCTGATACCGGAGAGCACGGCGCCCAGGCTCATGGCCCACCAGTCCACGTCGGTGCCGGGCTGCAGCAGCTCGATGAGTTGCAGTCCACTGGCCAGCACGATCACCGGAATGGAGAGCAGGAACGAGAAGCGGGCGGCGGCCTCGCGGCTGAGCCCCATGAACAGCGCCGCCGTCATGGTGATGCCGGAGCGGGACGTGCCCGGGATCAGTGCGATGGCCTGGGCCACGCCGATCACCAGCACATCGGTCCACCGCATCTGGCGTTCGGTGCGCTCGCCCCGGAAACGCCAGTCGGCCAGCCCTAGCAGCAGCCCGAAACCGATCAGCGAGCAGGCAATCACGATAGCGCCCACTTCCGGCGTGCGCATGGTGGTCTCCACCACGTCCTTGAACACCAGCCCGGCGATGCCCACTGGAATCGTGCCCCAGAGTACAGCCCATGCGAGCCTGGAATTGTCGGTCTGGCGGCGGGTGATCACGGATCTGGTCCAGTCCTGCGTCATCAGCAGGATATCCTTGCGGAAGTACAACACCACGGCAGCCAGGCTGCCGGCGTGAACCGCAAGATCGAACGCCAGGCCCTGGTCTTCCCACGCGGTGAGCAGGGGGACCAGAATCAGGTGACCAGCGCTGGATATGGGCAGAAATTCGGTCAGGCCCTGCACGATGGACAGGACGAAGATTTCAATCAGGGACATGGGCGGTCCTTGCTGCCGAGTGGGTTTCCGGATGGCTCTACGGCAGCATAGGCTAGCGGCCGTCCGCGCGACTAGCAAGCGAGCCTTGCCCGTTTGAGGAAGCGCCGCTAGTATTGCTCCGGTAAGACAATCCACTATTCCTCACGGACCGAGGAGCCTCATGCCATGGACAGGAATACAGGCCTGAGCCTGATCGAACTCGTTGTTGTCCTGCTAGTCGTCACCGTGCTTGCCGCCGTAGCCTTGCCTTCGTTCGGCAGGCTGGCGTCCGAGCAACGCCTGGTCACTGCCAGCAATCAATTGCTAACCGCCATTCACCTGGCCAGATCCGAGGCGGTACGGCGAGGTGAGCGGGTGACCCTTTGTGCCAGCACGGACGGTCAGACTTGCGCTTCCTCCGCTGGCTATCACGACGGGTACATCGTTTTCGTCGGCCCTCCGGATGCCAACCTTTCCACCCCCGGCGGCGAAGCTCCACTGTTCGTGGCGACGGCCTCACCGCAACTACTGATTACCGGCAACGGGTCAATGCGGGACTACGTTTCCTACGTCAGTACCGGGAGTACCCGTCAGCTTAACGGGGCATTGCAGATGGGCACCTTACGCCTGTGCGATGGACAAAGCGCCCGGCGCATTGTCGTGAGCCGCACCGGACGCCCGCGCATTGAGCGCAGCGCCTGCGAGTGACCGATCGTCGGCCGAAACCCTGCCGCTCGTCGTGTGCCCTCTGTACTGGCGAGGGTGCGCTCATAGACTCAGCGTCATGAAAACCCAACGCGGTGTGACATTGATCGAGTTGATGGTGGCGCTGGTCGTGCTGGCGATTATTGCCGGCATTGCGTTTCCCAACTTCCAGAACCTGATGCGGGACAATCGGACGACAACCCGCACCAACGAACTGGTCACGGCCATCAACCTGGCTCGCAGCGAGGCGGTGCGGCGTGGCGATACGGTGACGGTGGAGCCCATGGGGGGCAGTTTTGCCGCTGGCACGTGCGTCTACGTTGGCGGTGGCTGCAACGGTAACAACATTCTGCGGCAGTTTCCGGATATGGGCGGCATCGTCATGACGGGGGGCGCCTCGGCGCTGGTATTCGATGGGCGAGGCTTCAAGAGCGCCCCGGCCGGTGTGGAAAACATACAGCTTGCACCTCCGGAATGTGCCGCAGGCTCGCCCCGAGCCAGACAGCTTCAGATTTCCAATACCGGGCGCGTTTCCGTAGAGCGGGTGGATTGTTGATATGAAGGCATTCGCGACACGCGGTTTACGGCATGCCAGGAGTCAGCGGGGCTTTACCCTGCTGGAAGTGCTGGTTGCCGTGTTGGTACTGGCGATCGGGTTGCTGGGGCTGGCTGGTCTGCAAGGTGCTTCGCTGCGCTACAACCAGGACGCCCACCTACGCTCCCAGGCAATACTGCTCGCTTACGATATCGGCGACCGTATGAGAGCAAACCGCAATGCAGCTCTCGGTGGCGCCTATGACCTCGGTTTTGCCGCGCCGCCGGCTGCCTGTGACCCGCAGTTGGACCCCGGCGGGGCCAATATTGCCGACGAAGATCTGGGAGACTGGTTGAACATGCTGGCCTGCCTGCTGCCCCGAGGTAACGGCGCGGTGCAGCGGAACGGTGACGTGGCCATCATCCGGGTGCAATGGGACGAGGAGCGTGATGGCCAGTTACAGACCCTGGAATTCCGGACGAGGCTTTGATATGAACGCTTTGCCCCGTAACGCACAACAGCGCCAGAGTGGTCTGTCCCTGGTGGAGCTGATGGTTGCGCTGGTAATAGCGCTGATTCTCACCATCGGTGTCATCAACATTTTCCTCGGTACCAGCCAGACTTATCGGCTGAACGAGCAGTATTCCCGAGTGCAGGAAAACGCCAGGTTCGTTGTCGATACCCTGACGCGCGACATCCGGCAGGCGGGAAACCTGGGCTGTTCCCAGGATTTCCGCCTTGAGGATCCTCCCCGAAATGACGAGATCAGCAACGGATTTCTCAGGGTGACCCTGAACAACCCTCAGGATTGGGATTGGGACATGAGCCGGCCCGTGGAGGGCTTCTTCGGCACCGGTGGCGGGTTTTCGCCTGCGTTGCCCGCCGGGTTCCCTGCAGCGTTCAACGACAGCGATGTGCTGATCGTGCGGGGTGCCGAGGGCGGCGCCATGCCGGTGGTGACTCATCCCGGGGGCACGCCGCCGGGGTCTGCGAACATTCAGATCACAGTGGATAACGGTTTGTCCCAGAACGATATCGTGATGGTGGGTGATTGCAATGCCGGGGCTGTTTTCCAGATCACCAGCGCCAATCCGAATACATCCGGCACGCTGGCCCATAACACGGGAACCACCTCGCTTCCGCCGGGCAACTGGACCACTGCGCTGGGACGGGATTTCGAGTCGGAAGGCGAGGTCATGCTGTTTCGCTCGCGGGCGTTCTTCGTTGCCCAGGGCGCATCCGGGCAGCCTGCGCTGTTTCAGCGTGTGAATGGGCGGGCTGCCGAGGAACTGGTGGAAGGCGTCGAGCGGATGCGAGTGCGTTTCGGCGTTGATGACAATGGCAACCGCACCGTTGATCGCTATCTCAATGCCCAGCAGGTGGAAGCGGCCAGTGGCTGGGATGACGTGGTCACGGTTCGGGTCAGCCTGCTTCTGGTCAGCGCGGACGACAACGTGCTGGACCAGCAGCAGACCATCACCTTTGACGGGGCCGCCGTCGACCCGGATGACCGCCGCCTTCGGCAGGTGGTCACCACGACTATCGGTTTGAGAAACAGGCTTCCCTGATGGAGATGCGCGGCATGCGAACGAACTACCAGCGCCAGCGTGGCGCGGCCCTGATCATCTCGCTGATGCTGTTGCTGATCATGACCTTGATCGGTGTTACCGCAATGCAGACCAGTACGCTTCAGGAGCGTATGGCAGGAAACAGCCGCGACCGCAGCCTGGCATTCCAGTCCAGTGAGGCGGCGCTCCGGGAGGGCGAAGACTGGGTGATGGCGAACTTCGCAGGCCTGGATACCGCGGATCGCCTGGACAATCCCGCCGCCTGGGACGGTTCCGATTTCACCGGCTCGTTGAATGTGGATGCGGCGCAATTGGCTGGGCCTGCCGTGTTTCATGCAGGGCCTCCGCGTCGGGCGCGAGTCGGTGTCACGGTGCCGCCTGAGTGGCGTTATTTCTATCCAGTGACATCTCGGGGCGAGGGTGGCAGAACCACCACGGTGATCATTCTGAGGACGACCGTGGAACCCTAGAGGGCCTCCCGCAATTCGCATGGCTTCGTGCCAACGGTGCGTTCAACCGCCACGACATTGAGCATGCGAACGCGGGTGGGTTTGTTGCCACTGATACTGGCGTGGGAACTGCCTGGCGTTTCAGTGGTGGCCGGTTGATCGAAAAACGACACCGAATTTCCCGGTTCGCCGTGTGGCGGGGCGGTGCAAGTAGAGGGAATAACGATGATGACTGGCGGATATACGGCTTTACGACGCTCTGCGCGCGGGGTTGGTTTGGGAGCCCTCTTCGGTTTCTCGGCGGCATTCTCGGCTGTTTCGCATGCCAGCGTGGATATTGCCAATTCTCCGCTGTTCCTCACCACCAGCATCGAACCGAATGTGCTCTTTATTCTCGATGACTCCGGTTCCATGCATTGGGAGATCATGCCGGACGAGCATATCAACAGTAATGCCTATTACGTTTACGGCCGGATCGACAACCTGTACAGCAGCGGCAACTACACGGACAGGGCTCCGACGTTCGCTGAAAATGCATACAATGCTTTCTCGCGTTCCCCGCAGTTCAACTCCATCTACTATAACCCGTCGGTTACCTATCGGCCCTGGCCGCAGGCGGATAACAACGACGAGTTGATGGATGACGCAGATCCGGAAGCCGCCTACCACAACCCTTTGCGACCTGACCGTGGCACCCGTGACCTGACCGCGGAGAACTCGCGTAATGGGAGTTGGCGGCGCTGTAACACCATCACGCAAGATGCCGAGGGATCTTTCAGTTTTAGCGGTTGCGGCAATAATACCGAGACGCAGACTTTCTGGCCGGCCGTCTATTTCTGGCACGATGGAAGCGACGATTTCGCTTACGGCAACTACGAGCGGGTGGAAATCCGTTCCGGAACCACCAGCTACTCGGGCCATGGCCGCGAGCATCGCTCCGATTGTTCGAACGGCGTCTGCACTTACGACGAGGAAATCCAGAATTTCGCCAACTGGTACACCTACTATCGCTCCCGGATACTTGCGGCCCGGGGCGGGATTGCCAGCGCCTTTGCCCAGCAGGCGGAAGGCATGCGGGTGGGTTACGGCACCATCAACGCCGGTTCCTCCAGCATTGATGGGGAGTCTACCCAGAAGATAGTGCGCGGCGTACGTCGATTCGCTGGCAACGACCGGGGCCAGTTCTTCGATCTGCTGTATGACCGCGACATTCCGGCCTCCGGTACGCCGTTGAGGCAATCGCTGCAGGCGGCAGGCAACTACTTCATGCGGGATGATGATCGCGGCCCTTGGAGTTCCACGCCTGGGCTGGAGGGAGGAGAGGATTTCGCCTGCCGACAGAGCTTTACCATATTGATGTCCGATGGCTACTGGAATGGCAACTCTCCAAACGTCGGGAATGTGGACAACAGCGACGGGCCGGTGCATACCAGTCCGGATGGCTCGCTGGTCGGCGGCTATGTGGCGGGGCCCCCTTTCGAGGACTCGTACAGCAATACCCTGGCTGACGTGGCCCTGTACTACTGGATGAATGACCTTC
Source organism: Ectothiorhodospiraceae bacterium (assembly GCA_020831845.1). Taxonomy (GTDB): domain Bacteria; phylum Pseudomonadota; class Gammaproteobacteria; order Nitrococcales; family Aquisalimonadaceae; genus LSCE01. Next base: position 8,043 of record JAFIFV010000079.1, on the reverse strand, counting down.
GCCCCGATCTGGACAACATGGTTCCGCACAGTGGCCGGAACCCGGCGTTCTGGCAGCACATGGTGAGCTATATGGTGGGCCTGGGGGTGAGTGGGCGTATTGATCCTCAGACAGCGCTGAATGCCATAACCACCGGCGCAACCATCGACTGGCCGAATCCCACCGACGGGAATCCCGAGAAGATCGACGACATGCTGCACGCGGCCGTCAACAGCCGTGGTGGCTTCTTCAGCGCGAGCGACCCCGAAGTGTTCGCGCGGGAACTGGGCGGCGTGCTGGACGACATCATCGCGCGCGTGGAGGAATCGGCCACCTCCTCGGCGGCAAGCGCGGCCATCCTCCAGAGCGATACCTTGTTGTATGTCGCCGGGTTCCGCAGTGGGGACTGGTCCGGGGAGATGAAGGCTTACGAGCTGAATGACGACGGTACCCAAGGGGAACTGTACTGGGATGCCGAAACGGGGCTCGCCACCATGGCGCCCGCCGCCCGGCGTATCCTCACCACGAACAGTGCCAACGAAGCTGGCGCGGAATTGCTGTCGGGTCAGTTAAGCCCCGCGCAGCTCACCGCGTTGAATACCGATCTGACCGGTTCGACGGACAACCTGGCGGCAGACCGCATCGAGTGGCTGCGGGGTGGCAGCGTGGATGGGTTCCGTAGCCGGACAGACGCAGGATCCCGCCGGCTGTTGGGCGATATCATCCATTCCACCCCTCAGTATTCCGGCAAGATCGATTTCGGTTACAGCATGTTCGCGGGTACGGAAGGCAGCAGTTACATCACCTTCCGGTCCCAGGCAAGTTATAACGACAGGTCCGACGTGCTTTATGTGGGATCCAACAACGGCCTGTTCCATGCTTTCAACGCGGAGAACGGAGAGGAGTTGTTCGCGTATATGCCCTCGGAACTGCTGCTCCCGGCCACTGCCGGCGGGCCAGCCCGAATCAATCGCCTCATGGATCCGGATTACACGCACCGCTATTTCGTCGACGGCACGGCCGCGGTGGGCGATGCGTACGTCGGGGGCAACTGGAGAACGGTGGCCGTGGGCACGATGGGGGCTGGCGGGCGGACCGTGTTCGCCCTGGATGTGACCGATCCCGATAACTTCAATGCGTCCAACGTGCTCTGGGAGTTCACGCATCCGGATCTGGGCTACAACGTGAGCGAGCCCACCATCTCTCGCATGCGGGACGGAAGCTGGGCCGCCGTGTTTGGTAACGGCTACAACAGCGACAACCACCGGGCCGGTCTGTTCATCGTGCCGTTGCACGATCCCGACGCCTACACCTTCATAAATACGGGCGAGGGCGATGCCTCCAATCCGAACGGTCTGGCTTCTCCGCGTGTAACCGACTGGCCTTCGGGCGATCTGAGTGCGCGGCGTATCTATGCCGGTGACCTGGAGGGCAGGGTGTGGAAGTTCGACGTGTCATCCACGAATACGGGGCAGTGGACCAATAACAACAACCGCTCGGTGCTGTTCCAGGCCCGGGATCCCGGCGGCACCCCGCAGCCGATCACCTCGCGGCCGGCGATCGCGGCCCATCCGACTGACGCCCAGGCGTTGATGGTGTTGTTCGGGACTGGCAGCTACTTCCGTACCCAGGATGGAGACATGGATAGTCCGCAGATACAGACCTTGTACGGCCTGGTGGATAGCGGCAGTGCCATCGGCGGACGCGGTGATCTGCTTGAGCAGAGCATTGAATGGCAAGGCTCGCACACCTTCAATACCGACAATGGCGCCATCAGTTACGAGTTGCGCGAGATTTCCGAGAATCCTCTCAATGACGAGGACGGCTGGTTCCTGGATCTGGTGTACGACGGCAATGCCGAGGGAGAACGGGTGATCAGCGAGCCCACGTTCCCGTCTGGCTCCGTGCAGGACCGTGTGCGTTTCAGCACGTTGATCCCGGACGAGGATCCCTGCGGAGCCGGTCGCCGGGGCTTCATCATGGATGTGGATCTGGTGACAGGCGGAACGACCGGCGACGCCGTCTTCGACCTGAACCAGGATGGTCAGGTGGATGGCGATGACGATGTCGACGGCAGACCGATCAGTGGCGTCGGAATGGGGCAGGGTGAACGGATCACCATCATCCGGGATGGCGGCACGAACCTGGACAACATGTACGACGGGCGAGGCAGAAATTTGCAGGGCCTGAACAATGCGGGACCAGCGGGAAGGCAGTCCTGGATGCAGATTCGGTGAGGGGCGAGAAATGTGGATCTTAAGGAAATTGCGAGGAGTCGGGGTCCTGGCCGCCGGTTTGCTGATGGCTGCGAGCCTTGTGCTGCATGCTGAGCCGGCGCCGGATCGGGAGTTCCGGGCAACATTGCACACGCTTGATCAAAGCCGGGGGTTTCTGGTTGCGGACGACGTACGATATCCGTTGGCCGCAATGTTTCGCCTGTTTGACGCGGACGGCAATCAGATGACCGGTGCTCCGCCGTGGGGGACTCCGGTTTACCTGGAGATCTACGATGGCCAGGTGATCCGGGCTCATGTACAGCCCGAGGAAACCGGGGGGGGCAGACAATGAGACGCCATCACGACCAAGGCCCTTCTCAGCAGAGCGGCTTTACTCTGATCGAACTGATGATAACGGTGATGATTATCGGAATTATCGCTGCGATCGCGTATCCGCGATATCAGGTACATGTCCAGAACACCCGGATGGCAACTGCTCAGGGGGAACTGATGGAACTCGCCCAGCGTCTGGAGCGCCACTATTCCATCAACAACACCTATCTGGTGAACGGTAACGCTCCGGACCTGAGCCAGGCTCCGTGGTTCAACGAATCACCGCGGGAAGGAAACGTGGTGGCATACAACCTGACCATTACCAACGCTGGTGCCAACTCGTATACGCTGAACGCCACGCCCGCTGGGCCCCAGGTGGGTCATCGCTGCGGAACGCTGACGCTGGCCCATAACGGCCAGCGCAACGCTGCCCAAGCGGATTGCTGGTAGTCGAGGATATACAGTATACTCTGCGGCCACCAAAAAGCCGGTGTAGCTCAGTCGGTAGAGCAACTGATTCGTAATCAGTAGGTCGGGGGTTCGATTCCTCTCACCGGCACCAGATTTCCTCCTGGTCCGCAACATTGCGCCGCCGTCGGCGGTTCCCGGTCTGTCAGAACGCGTTGTTGTGCCTCAGGCCCGCGGGATTCTTCTTCTGTTTGATATCCAGCAGCGCGCTGTCTGCCCGCTCTATCAGGCGGTCCAGGGTATCCTCCCTGGTTTCCAGAGATGCCAGGCCAAAGGAAATGCCGACGTTGCCGGGTGTCTCCTGCCGGATAGCTTCGCTGATCCTGCGGCCGAGCGTTGCTGCGTGGTCCTGAGCGGTATCCGGGAGCAGGACAACAAACTCGTCTCCGCCGTACCGCGCCAGCACGTCTGTTTCTCGGAGCCGTGCCAGCAGGATGCGGGCGACAGCCCTGAGCACGTCATCACCCGCGGCATGGCCGAAATGGTCGTTGATGGTCTTGAAGTCGTTCAGGTCCATCATGAGTAACGACAGCGGGCTGCCGCGTCGTCGTGCCCGCTGGATCTCATGACCCGCAACGGCGTGAAGGTGGCGCCGATTGTACACGCCGGTGAGTGGATCCTTGCTGGCCAGGTCGCTCAGTTGCCGGTTCAGTTCGGTCAGTTCCGCGGTACGCCGACCCACCTCTTTCTCCAGTTCCCGCTTCTGATCTTCCAGCGCCGCCCTGGCGAGATAGAGTTCCGTCAGATCCTGGGAGATGCCGAACAGGTGGCTCAGCCGACCGCCATCGTGAATCGGGACGAGCAAGGTCAGCCAATGCCCGTGGCGTTCGAAGCCGTCCTGGTTCCTGAATATGCCTTCCTCCTCGTAGCGCATTGGCTCGCCGGAGCGGACGCACTCGGCATACCGGGCGATCACCTGGTCCGCGATCTGTTGCGGCAGCAATTCGTCGATGCGCTTCCCAGTCGCGATCACGTCGGCACCGATGGTTGCCTGTTGGGCAGGATTGATTGCCTCCACAACGAAAGAGTCCGGGCCCTCGACCCGGATCAGGAACATGTGTTCCGGAAAGTGCTGCCACAGGTCAATGACCAGTTTGCGGCCGGCGGAGGTACCCAGGTGGTGGATGAATTCAGCGCTGTGGATCGGATTCGGCATGCAGTGTCCCGCAAGATGAACAGGTCGGATGCCGTCCCGGGTTGGCTGTGAGAGTTCCCGGCGCGTACTCTTGCAGGTTTGAGCGGCGGTGTCACCCGCTGGAAACGGCTTGCCGTTTATTTTTTCCATTCAGGAACAAGTGATTTTCCTTTTTTCCGGATGTTGCGGCGCAGCACGATTGATACACTTCTGCATCAAGGGTTAACGATCCACTTATCGATGCAGGAGTTCCATATTATGGCACGCAACGAACAGTCTCGGGAACAAGTCCCGTATGTCGCCCCGGAAAGCATCGTGCTGATGGAACTGGAAGCCCGCCGGCTTCGCGATGAATACATTGCTGCCTGTGTGCGTTCCGGTTTCTCCCGCGCCCGTGTCTGGGTAAGCGGCATGCTCGAGAACGCTTTCTCCCGCAACGGCAACGTTAGCCGGGAAGCTTGATGGTACAGCCTTGTACCGGCCTGTTGGTTGGTACAAGGCTGGATCAGAGGCCGAGTTCCCGCTGGCGTCTGGTGTTATTCACTTCAAGGGCGAATTGACGTCCCCTCTGCTTCGCCTATTCGCTCCTCCACTCTGAAAGCCCAATCCGTGGTTGCCGATGTCTGAACTGGCGCAAGGAAGAGCTGAAGGCCCAGGAATCTGACCTGCATCAAGTCTTCGCCGCCAGGAAAGCTGGTACTGTCTCGGCCATGAATGGACTGCATTCCCGTCTCATCGTCACGTTTGTCGTGATGGCCCTCCTGCTGGCCTCCTTCCCGGCTGTCTCCGCTTATGGCGGTGACGCACGGAGCGGTGACACGGCCTCCGAGTGGGCTGCTGCAGACTGTTCAGAGACCAGTCATGGCGCTGACCACGTCCATGCCTCGCAGCCGTGCCCGGATTGCGTGAGCTGTGCCCCTGTGCCTGCTACCGAGCCTGATGCGCTTCCCGTCATCGCGACTAGCGCGTATCCCGCACAGGTGTCTGCCTCTCCAGATAACCAATCATCCCTCGAGCTTCGCCCTCCACGCGTTTTCCTCGTCTGATCGTGGGCGGCTTCGGGCCGCCTGACGCCCGCTCCCGCTGAGCGGAGCCCATTGCAGGCGTGCCACTTCGCGCCGCTGACGAGGATGATCGTTATGCACCCCTTTACCCGAGCCAGGCTTTGCCGTCTGGTGATTGGCGGACTGCTGGCCGTGCCCCTGCTCGCGGGCGCCAGCCAGCCCCTGGCGCTGTACGAGGCTGAACGCCTCGCTTTGACCGAGGACCCCTCCGTGCTGCGTTTCCAGGCACTCGCCGCCGCACGGGAGGACGCCGCTATCGCGGCCGGGCGGCTGCCCGACCCCATGGTGATCCTGGAACTGATGGATGTGCCGGCGGACAGCCGGCGGCTGGACGAGGATGGCATGACCCAGGCGCGGATTGGCGTGCGCCAGACATTCCCGCGCGGCCAGACCCGCGGCCTGAGCGGTGAGCGGGAGCAGGCATTGGCCGGTGCGGAGCAGGCGCGCGCCTGGAACGCCGAGCGCACGGCGCTCAGAGCGGTGCGCCGGGCCTACCTGGAGCTGTACTTCCAGCGCGCTGCGCTGGGTGTACTGGAACAAAGCCAGCCGCTTTTCGAGGACTTGCTGGAGGTAACCGAACGCGAGTTCGCCGCCGGACGGGCCACACAGCAGGATGTGCTGCGCGCCGAACTGGAGCTGGAGCGGCTACACGACCGCGTGCTCGACACCCGTGGGCGGCAGTCCGCAGCCGAGGGGCAGCTGGCCCGGTGGCTGGGGGATGACCACGCCTTGCGGCCGCTGGCAGCGGAGTTCCCCACGCTTGGGCTGCCTGCGGACGAATTGCAGGCGCACCCCTTGTTGATGGCCGAACAGGCGGCCCTGAGGGCCGGGCGAAAGGAGGTGGAGCTAGCCCGCCAGGGGTATCGGCCGCAGTGGAGTGTGGAGGTGACGTACGGTCGGCCGACCGCATCCGGCAGCGGGATGGATGCCCCGGACCGGCTATCTGCCATGGTGATGTTCGATCTTCCCGTGTTCACCCGTCACCGCCAGGACCGTGACCTGGCTGCCAGCATGCACCGGCGCGACGCGGCCGAACACGCCTGGCTGGAGCGGCAACGCGAATTGCAGATGCAGCTTGCCCAAGCCGAGGGCCGCTGGCGGCAGTTGATGGCCCGCGAACAGCGCTATGAGCAGCGGCTGGTGCCGCAGGCGCTGGCTAACGCCGAAGCCGCCGAGCAGGCGTACCGCGCCCGCACCACGGATTTTGCCGCCTACGTTCGCGCCCGCCTCACCGAGCTGGATACACGGCTTGAGGCCTTGCGCATTGCCACTGATCGCCGCCTGGAGCAGGCCGATCTGCTCTATCTGATGGGGGAAGACGCATGAAAACCCTGATTGCCATTGTCTTTCTGGCTGCTGGCCTGGTGCTCGGCGTGCTTGCCGTGCCGTATCTGCAGGATTCGCATACCCACCAGGCGGCGAGCGCCAAAGGTGGTGACCGCGAGGTTCTCTACTATCGCCACCCCCACAACCCATCGGTGACGTCGGAAGTGCCGCGCAAGGACGAAATGGGCATGGACTTCATTCCCATCTATGCCGGCGGCGGGGCAGATGCCGAGCGAGGCGTGGTCCAGATCAGTCCGGTGGTTCAGCAGAACATGAACGTGCGCATCGGTGCTGTCGCCCGGGGGGATTTGCAGCGCACGGTGGAGACGGTGGGCTTTGTTGACTACGACGAGTCCGGCCTCACTCATGTGCACCTGCGGACCGAAGGGTGGATTGAAGATCTGCGCGTGCGGACCACCGGCGAGCGGGTGGAGCGCGGGCAGTTGCTGTTCCGCATGTATTCGCCGCAGTTGATCAATGCACAGGAGGAGCTGTTGCACGCGCTCAGGCGTGGCGTTACCGCCGAGCCCGCGCGAGAGCGGCTGCGGGCGCTGGGCGTTGGCGCCGCGGAGATTGCCGAGATTGAGCGTGGCGGTGAACCGCGGCGACTGATCGCAGTACGCGCGGGGGGCGACGGCGTGGTGGAGAGCCTCAACGTGCGGCAGGGTATGTACGTCACCCCCGGCACCGAGGTCATGACCATTGCCGACCTGTCCACTGTCTGGGTGATCGCTGATCTGTTCGAACATCAGGTGGATGCCGTGACCACTGGCGGGGCAGCGCACGTCAAGCTGCCGTTTCGGCCGGGGGAGGTGCTGGAGGGCCGGGTGGATTACATCTACCCGAGCCTGAGCAGCCCGACGCGTACCGTTCGCGTGCGGCTTGCCTTCGATAATCCCGGCGAACGGCTCAAGCCGGGCATGTATGCCGATGTGCATCTGGCGGCGCGGTCGCTGGAAGACGTGCTCCATCTGCCCGCAGAAGCCGTTATCCGCACCGGGCGCCAGGATCGGGTGATCCTGGCGCTGGGTGAAGGCCGTTTCCAGGCGCGCGAGGTCCTGGTGGGGCGTCGCGCCAATGGTGCCCTTGAGCTTATCGAGGGTGTGGAGGAGGGCGAGCGGGTGGTGCTGTCAGGCCACTTTCTGCTGGATTCCGAGGCCGCTGCCGGCGCCGAGCTCAACCGCATGACCAAGGCCGATGACGCGGTGGCGGAAGACGGCGTCTGGGCCGATGGGCGACTGAATTCGGTGGATGCGGAAGCCGGGGGGCTGAACCTCGACCATGCCCCCATTCCAGAGGTCGGCTGGCCGGCCATGACCATGGATTTCAACGTGAGCCCGACGGTGACGCTCGACGGCCTGCAAGCCGGCATGGCGGTGCGGTTCCGCATGGTGGAGCGCGAGGACTTCGTCTACGAGATCACTGCCATCGAGCCCGCTGAAAGCGATCACGGGGGGCACAGCCATGATTGATCGCATCATTTCCTGGTCGCTGGAAAACCGCCTGCTGGTCCTGTTGCTCA
>JAFIFV010000072.1 GCA_020831845.1 Ectothiorhodospiraceae bacterium | reverse complement strand
TTGTGTGTGGGGTGTCTTTTGGTGGGTGTGGGGTTTTTTTGTGGTGGGGGTTGGGGGGGGGGTTGGTTTTGGTGTGTGTGATTTCAGCTCGCTACCGCAAGAACAGAAAGAAGCCAGCGTCGCCATGATGGCACTCGAACTCGACGAACTGGTCACCGGCTTGGGCGAGATGGGCGACATGGCGCTGGGCATGACCGGCAACGAGAGCAACTACGAGGACCCTCGAGATCCCGATGCCGGTGCCGCTGCAATGCGCATGGACATCCAGGCAGGCACGCAGTCCTGGGGCAATGATCTGTGTGATACGGGCAGCTACAACATCCTGGCCAACACGGCAAATCATTTCCACGCCCAGTTCGACAACTGCCAGGCCAGCGAACACGGTGACGGCTACTCCATGTCATACAGCATTGACGGTGCCGTGGAGACGAAAACGGGAAGCAGCCCCACCCACACCCACCTGCTGACGGCCAGCCTGGACAACTATGCAGTTGAGGTCGATTCGACCTGGGACGGGTCCTCCTTTGCCATGTCCTTCAAAATGGACGGCCAGGCGACCGAGCATTACACGGCCTGGAACGATTACATACTCGAAGCGAACCAATCCGTCGAGATGAGCATGAGTTGCGACGGGAGCAGCTTCGGCGGGACGTTCGATTTCGAAGACCTCCATGTCACCACGCAGCCAAGCAGCATGAACCCGGGTGACGCTGAAATGGAGATGAGCGGCAGCTACTCCTTCGACGGCGTCCAGGGAGGCTCCTGGGCGGTGGAAACGATCTCCAGCATTCATTTCCCGCAGTACGACTACCCTTATAGCGGTGAAATGAAAGTCGTCGTGAACGGCGAGGAGTTCAACGTCGAATACACGGATTCAGGCGTCTACGTCAACAGCACCTTCTACAGCTGGCAGGAGTTGGAAGACATCGACGATGACATCGACGACGAGGACTGGGACTTCGAATGCCTCTGAAGTGACCGAAAACCGGGGCCGAGGGCCCCGGTCGCTTCGCGTCCCCGGTCGCCGACTCGCGACGTCCCAAGGACATTCCGCCTCAACGCGTTATATAATGCGCGGTCCGATTTTCGCCGCCACCGTTGAGACGCAATGACCGACACCTTCACCAGCCTGCGTGAGACGCTGTCCCGCCGCATCATGATCCTGGACTCCGGCATGGGGACCATGATCCAGCAGTATCCGCTCACCGAGGCGGATTTCCGCGGCGAGCGCTTTGCCGATCACCCCTGCGATCTCAAGGGCAACAATGACCTGCTGGTGCTGACCCGGCCGGAGATTATCCGTGAGATTCACGACCGCAACCTGGCCGCGGGCGCGGATATCCTGGAAACCAACACGTTCAGTTCCACCACGATCGCCCAGGCCGATTACCAGATGGAACACCTGGCCTACGAGCTGAACGTGGAAGCCGCGCGGCTGGCCAAGGAATCCTGCCTGGCGGCGATGGCCGAAGAGCCGAACTGGCCCCGCTTCGTGGCCGGCGCACTGGGCCCGACCAACCGCACGGCCTCCATTTCGCCGGACGTGAACAACCCCGGCTACCGCAACACCAGTTTCGACCAGTTGCGGGCGGCCTATCTGGAAGCCGCCCGCGGCCTGGTGGACGGCGGCTCGGACATTCTGCTGATCGAAACCATCTTCGACACGCTGAACGCCAAGGCGGCCATCTACGCGCTGGAGGAGCTGTTCGAGGAACTGGGCCGGCGCCTGCCGGTGATGATTTCCGGTACCATCACCGATGCCTCCGGCCGCACGTTGTCCGGCCAGACCACCGAGGCGTTCTGGAACTCGGTACGCCACGCCCAGCCGTTCACGGTGGGGCTGAACTGTGCGCTGGGCGCCGAGCAGATGCGCCCTTTCGTGCAGGAAATCAGCCGGGTGGCGGATACCTTCGTCACCATCTACCCCAACGCCGGTCTGCCCAACGAGTTCGGCGAATACGATCAGTCGCCGGAGTACATGGCGAAACTGGTCAGGGATTTCGCCGAGAGCGGCTTCGTGAATATCGTCGGCGGCTGCTGCGGCACCACGCCGGAACACATCGCCGCCATCCGCGAGGCGGTGAAGGACTGCGCCCCGCGTGAAATCCCCGAGCGGGAGCGAGCCATGCGGCTGTCCGGGCTGGAGCCGTTCAACATCGGCAAGGACAGTCTGTTCGTCAACGTCGGCGAGCGCACCAACGTCACCGGCTCCGCCCGCTTCAAGCGGCTGATCAAGGAAGGCGATTTCGATACCGCGCTGGAAGTGGCCCGGGACCAGGTGGAAGGCGGCGGCCAGATCATCGACGTGAACATGGACGAGGGGATGCTGGATGCCCGCCAGTGCATGGTGGACTTCCTCAACCTGATCGCCGCCGAGCCGGATATCGCGCGGGTGCCGGTGATGATCGACTCATCCAAGTGGGAGGCACTGGAAGCGGGCCTGCAGTGCGTGCAAGGCAAGGCGGTGGTGAATTCCATCTCGCTGAAGGAAGGCGAGGAACCGTTCCTGGCCCAGGCGGAGAAGATCAAGCGCTATGGCGCCGCCGCCGTGGTCATGGCCTTCGACGAGGACGGCCAGGCGGACACCTACTCGCGCCGCATCGAGATCTGCGAACGTGCCTACCGCCTGCTGGTGGACAAGGCCGGCTTTCCGCCGGAAGACATCATCTTCGACCCCAACGTGTTCCCGGTGGCGACCGGTATCCCGGAGCACAACAACTACGGCGTCGATTTCATCGAGGCCACCAAGTGGATCAAGAAAAACCTGCCTTATGCGCGGGTCTCCGGCGGGCTGTCCAACCTGTCATTCTCGTTCCGCGGCAACAACGTGGTGCGCGAGGCCATGCACTCGGCCTTCCTCTACCACGCGATCAAGGCCGGCATGGACATGGCCATCGTCAACGCCGGCCAGATCGAGGTCTACGACGACATCCCGAAAGATCTGCTGGAGCACGTCGAGGACGTGATCCTGAACCGCCGCGAGGACGCCACCGAGCGCTTGCTGGAACTCGCCGAATCGGTGAAGGGCGACGGCGGCGGCAAGGTTCGTGTTGAAGACCTGGCATGGCGTGAGCAGCCGGTGGCCAAACGGCTGGAACATGCCCTGGTCAAGGGCATTGTCGATTACATCGACGAGGATACCGAGGAAGCCCGCCAGCAGTTCGATCGCCCGATCGAGGTGATCGAAGGCCCGCTGATGGACGGCATGAACGTGGTCGGGGACCTGTTCGGCGAGGGCAAGATGTTCCTGCCGCAGGTGGTGAAATCCGCCCGCGTGATGAAAAAGGCCGTGGCCTACCTGCTGCCCTACATCGAGGCGGAAAAGCAGGGCGGCGACAACAAGCCGGCCGGCCACATACTGATGGCCACGGTGAAGGGCGACGTGCACGACATCGGCAAGAACATCGTCGGCGTCGTGCTCCAGTGCAACAACTTCAAGGTTACCGACATTGGCGTGATGGTGCCGGCGGAGAAGATCCTGCAGACCGCCATCGACGAGGACGTGGATATCATCGGCCTGTCCGGGCTGATCACCCCGTCGCTGGAGGAAATGGTGAACGTCGCCAAGGAAATGGAGCGCCGCGGCATGGAACAGCCGTTGCTGATCGGCGGCGCCACCACCTCCCGCGTCCACACCGCGGTGAAGATCGCCCCTGCCTACGCCAACGAGGTGATCTACGTGAAGGACGCCTCCCGTGCCGTGGGCGTGGCGTCCAACCTGGTCAGTGAAACACGCCGCGTGGACTACGTTGCGGGCATCCGCGAGGAATACGAGAAAGTGCGCCAGCAGCACGCCTCGCGGCAGAAGAAACAGAAGTGGCTGAAGATCGATGTCGCCCGGGCCAACCGCACCCCGATCGACTGGGATGCGTTCGAACCCGTACGGCCGAAGCAGCTGGGCGTGCAGGTGCTGGACGACTACCCGCTGGACGCGCTGGTGGACTACATCGACTGGACACCGTTCTTCAAGTCCTGGGAACTGGCCGGCAGCTACCCCAGGATTCTGGACGATGAGGTGGTGGGAGAGCAGGCCCGCAGGCTGTTCGAGGACGCGAAAGACATGCTGCGCCGGATCGTCGACGAACGCTGGCTGACGGCCCGTGGGGTCTACGGCATCTTCCCGGCCAACGGCGAAGGCGACGACACCGTGGTGTACACCGACGAGGAGCGGCAGCGGGAGCTGTTGACGCTGCACCACCTGCGCCAGCAGACGGAAAAGCCCGCTGGCCGGCCGCACCAGAGCCTGGGCGATTTCGTGGCGCCGAAGGACACCGGCAAGGCGGACTACATCGGCGCCTTCGCCGTGACCGCGGGCATCGGCATCGACGAGCACCTGGCGCGCTTCGAGGCGGACCACGACGACTACAACAGCATCCTGCTCAAGGCACTGGCCGACCGCCTGGCCGAGGCCTTCGCGGAGCACCTGCACGAGCGGATACGCAAGGAGTTCTGGGCGTACCAGCCGGACGAGGCGCTGAGCAACGAAGACCTGATCAAGGAACGCTACCAGGGCATCCGCCCCGCAGCAGGCTATCCGGCCTGCCCGGATCACACGGAGAAGGATTTGATCTGGGAGCTGCTGGACGTGGAGAATCGCATTGGCCTGCACCTGACGGAAAGCAAGGCCATGGTCCCCACTGCGGCGGTCAGTGGCCTCTATTTTGCGCACCCGGACTCGCGCTATTTCGGCCTGGGCAAGATCTACCAGGACCAGGTGGAGGACTACGCCAGACGCAAAGGCATGAGCCGGCGGGAAGCGGAGAAATGGCTCGCCCCAAACCTGGGCTATGAGCCGGAGGACTGAGCCACACCCGCCCTCCCTGTCCGGCCCGCGGCCGGATCGGTGGCAATCGCCTGCGGCGATTACCCCCCTACGCCACACCGCCCGCTCTCGGATCACACCCCGCCGTAGGGGAGTAACCGCGCAGCGGTTGCTACCGTCGGGCGAAAGCCCGAATGCGGAAGGGGAATGCCTTTCCACCGCCCTGTCCGGCCTGCGGCCGCATCGGTGGCAATCGCCTGCGGCGATTACCCCCCTACGCCACACCGCCCGCTCTCGGAT